>CAJTOH010000005.1 GCA_910577685.1 uncultured Dorea sp.
GTCAGACTGCCCTGTGCGTCCGCATCAATCAGAAGCACTTTCTTTCCCTGTTTTGCCAGTCCTATGCCTAAATTGCTTGTGGTGGTGGTCTTGCCGACTCCGCCTTTCTGGTTTGCGATTGCGATTATTTTACACATGATAATTTCTCCTTTGCTTTCTACTGGTTTTCTTTTACGTTGCTTTTCCTGACTTCCACATAAGTCCTGTAATATTTCTTTGTCCCTTTGTTTGGGAACATATCGGAAAACTCCGTCACTTCGATTTTCGGGTTCCTCTGTAAAATCTTCCCGAACCACTTAATATCGTTCTTTGTTCCCATAAGCCTGACTTTTAACATCAATCCCGTCCTCCGAACATGGCGTACAGATCGTGGTTATACGTTGCGTATTCCGGATAGCGTATCTGTACCGCCTGCCAAAAATAGGGCGCATAGGCACAGCAGAACAGTTCTTCCACTGTGTACCGTCTGCACTCGTCCACCTGTTCCTCCGCATCATCGTAATCAAGGACACTCGGCGTACCGTTGCAGTAAAGGTTATACGCCATCCTGACTACTTTCACGCTCCCGCTGGTCTGCCAGCCTTCATGCAGGCACTCCGTTTTTACACAGCCTGTCTTAAAATCATAGATACTGTAAATGTTCCTTCTTGTGTCATCGCTGATACCAAGACAATATACAAGCGCTTTGTGGTATACGTCCTGATACCTGACCTCTTTCAATTTCTCGTAGTAGAATTTTTCATGTGCATCGCTGATAAAAATAATCGCTTTCTCTGCTCCTAACGCTGTACTACTCATGTTCATTTCCTCCATTTCTTATTTTGTTTTGACCATAACAAAAGGACACTTCCCTAAAATTTTCTTTTAGAAAAATGTCCTTATCGTACAAAATATTGAATTGGATTTATGAGTACAACTATTCATTAACGCTCATTATTCTTTGTTATGCGTTGTAAAATTGTTGTAAATTTGTTGTAGTTTACAAGTCCAAGTACCGCAAACCCTTGATTTTACTGGTCTTTTCCGCCAAGCGTTTTCATTGTAGGGAACGCAAGAACATCCCTAATCGCCGCCGAATCCGTCAGCAGCATACACATCCTGTCAATCCCGAATCCAATTCCCCCAGTCGGAGGCATCCCAATCTCCAGCGCATTAAGGAAATCTTCATCCGTCGTATTCGCCTCTTCATCCCCCTGCGCCAGCAATTCCTCCTGCGCCTTAAACCTCTCCCGCTGGTCAATCGGGTCATTCAGCTCGGAATACGCATTCGCCATCTCCCATCCATTCATGAACAGCTCAAACCGCTCCACATACTCCGGATTCCCCGGCTTCTTCTTCGTAAGCGGAGAAATCTCAATCGGATGGTCCATAACGAACGTAGGCTGAATCAAATGCTCCTCTACAAACTCCTCAAAGAACAAGCTCAGAATATCGCCCTTCTTATGCCTGTCCTCAAACTCCACATGATGCTCCTTCGCAAGTTCCCTTGCCTGCTCAAGCGTCTCCACTTCATTCCAATCAACGCCCGCATACTTCTTCACGGCATCCACCATGGTAATCCTCTCGAACGGCTTTTCAAGATCCATCTCCACGCCATTATACGTAATCATCGCCGTCCCGAGAACTTCCTTCGCCACATGGCGGTACAAATCCTCCGCCAAATCCATCATCCCATTATAATCCGTATATGCCTGATAAAGCTCCATCAGCGTAAACTCCGGGTTATGACGGGTATCCAAGCCCTCGTTGCGGAACACGCGCCCAATCTCATACACTCTTTCAAGGCCGCCCACGATAAGACGCTTCAGATACAGCTCTAAAGAAATACGCAGCTTAAAGTCCTCGTCCAGCGCATTAAAATGTGTCTCAAAAGGCCTTGCCGCAGCCCCGCCTGCATTGCTCACAAGCATCGGCGTCTCCACCTCAAGGAACCCTTGTCCGTCCAGATGCCGCCGGATTGCACTTATGATCTTAGAACGCTTGATAAATGTATCCCTTACCTCCGTGTTCATAATGAGATCCACATACCTCTGGCGGTAGCGCATATCCGTATTCGTCAGCCCGTGGAACTTCTCCGGAAGGATCTGAAGACTCTTGGATAATAATTTCACAGACGACGCATGGATAGAGATCTCGCCCGTCTTCGTCTTGAAAACTTCCCCTTCCACGCCAACGATATCTCCGATATCCATCTTCTTGAAATCCTTATAAGCCTCTTCACCAATACTGTCCCTCGCAACATAAGACTGGATATCCCCGCTCTGGTCAAGAACATTGCAGAAAGAAGCTTTTCCCATGACACGCTTCTGCATGACACGTCCGGCAAGCGTCACCTGCTTCCCTTCCATCTCCTCAAAATGCTCTTTAATGTCCACGGCATGGCATGTCACGTCAAACTTTGTGATCTCAAATGGATTTTTTCCGTTGCTTTGTAAATCCGCGAGTTTCTCACGGCGAACCTTCCTTAACTGGTTTACGTCCTGTTCCTGTACTTTATTCTGCTGCTCGGCCACCTTTTCCTCTCCTTCCCGTTTCTAAAAAGGGGGATCTCCTGTACCCCCTGAATATATTCTATAGTGTACGGCTGATATGCAATACTTCGTATTCCATAACTCCCGCCTGCGTCTCTACCTGCACCTGATCGCCTACCTTACATCCAATAAGCGCCTGCCCTACCGGAGACTCGTTGGAAATCTTGCCTTCCAGACTGTTGGCCTCTGTAGAACCTACCAGTTTAAACTCCATCTCCTCGTCAAAAGTCTTGTCATAGACCTTAACCGTACATCCGACGTTAATCTTATCAAAGTCTACCTCGTCCTCAACTACGACTTCCGCATTCTTAAGGATACTTTCCAGCTCCTCAATGCGCGCCTCGATGTCGCGCTGCTCGTCTTTTGCCGCATCATACTCCGCATTCTCGGACAGGTCTCCCTGCTCCCTTGCCTCCTTAATCTTGCCGGCAACCTCTTTACGCTTTACGACTTTCAGGTTCTCCAGTTCATCCTCAAGTGCTTTCAGGCCTGCATAAGTAAGTAATTTCTTCTTTGTTTCCATGTGTCTTACTTCCTTTCCAAAATCTATTTTTCATCCATATATAGATAGCTTGCCATTCCAACTGCAATACCGGCGTCCATTCCTCTGACTCGGATTGCCGGCCTCCTCTTACCACTCAGTAATATCGTAAATTATATAAAAATAAAGAAACTTTCACAATTTTATAATTATACCCAAATAGTAAAGCCCTGTCAACAATTTTAAGCATTTCCTTATCCGGCAAAAAATGTAAACCCGCTGAATCCGTTACAGTATATGCACAATCTTCCGCTTTCATACAACCGGTTTTCCTCACAGATGGGCATCCAGCAATTCCTCTAATTCCTCGTAAGACTCCACCCGGTTAATCGCATCCCGCAGCTTCGCCGCGCCGTCCATACCCTTCGTATACCACGCCACATGCTTACGCATCTCACGAATTCCGATATAATCTCCCTTAAACTCAATCTGTAATCTGGCATGCCTAAGCATTGCTGCCTTTACCACATCCCTCGGGGGTCTTTCCTGCTTCGCTCCTGTCCGGCAGTACTCCAACGCCTGTCCCTCACACGTCCGGCAATATCCCGCAAGCTCACTGAAAATCCATGGATTCCCCTGAGCCGCCCTGCCGATCATCACGCCGTCGCATCCCGTCTGCTCCATCATAACCCGCGCCGTTTCCCCGGAAACCACGTCTCCGTTTCCGATCACCGGGATCGCAACAGCTTCCTTCACCTGCCGGATAATATCCCAATCCGCCCTTCCGGAATAATACTGCTCCCGCGTCCTTCCATGTACGGCAACGGCGGCAGCGCCCGCTTCTTCCGCCGCCTTGGCAATCTCAACCGCATTGACATGGGCGTCGTCAAACCCTTTCCGTATCTTTACGGTAACCGGTTTTTGGATTGCCCGCACAGTCTGTCCGACAATCCGTCCGACCAGTTTCGGATCCTTCATCAAAGCAGAACCTTCACCGTTTTTCACGACCTTTGGAACCGGGCATCCCATGTTAATATCCAGAATCTGGAACGGCAGCTCTTCGATCTGCTTCGCCATCTCGCTGATAATATACGGATCCGAACCAAAAAGCTGCAGGGACACCGGATATTCATCAGGGTGGATCGCAAGCAGCGCTTTCGTATTCTTATTCTTATATTGCAGCGCTTTCGCACTGATCATTTCCATACATAAAAGACCTGCCCCCTGCTCCTTACATAGCAGCCGAAACGGCAGATCCGTAACCCCCGCCATGGGAGCAAGAATATATGGGTTTAAAAGCTCAACATTTCCAATCCTCATCTCAACCGCACCCCTTACTTTACACGGCAGGCCAACTCCTATCCCGGCATGGGCGTATACGACCGTATACGCTCATCCGGTATATTGCGCAATCACCGTTTATTCTTCTCATAGATAAACCGCAGCCCCTTAAGCGTAAGCTGCGCATCGTAGATGTCGATCACGTCCGTCTCCGCCGCAATCATCTTCCCGAGACCGCCGCTGGCAACCACCTTCGCATCCGTGTAGCCGGATTCCTCCTTAATCTTCTTCACAATATATTCCGTCTGTCCGATCTGACCGAACACCAGTCCCGCCTGCATGCTTGACACCGTCTCCTTCGCAATGATAGAATCCGGCTTCTTAATCTCGATTGCGGGAAGCATTGCCGCCTGTTCGGTCATCGCATGGGCCGAAATGCGGATTCCCGGCGCAATCACGGCTCCCTCAAAAGTTCCGTCAGCGCCTACGATATCATATGTCGTCGCTGTCCCGAAGTCGATTACAATAACGGGGCCGCCGTACAGCGTATAAGCCGCCACCGCATCTACGATCCGGTCCGCGCCTACCTGCTTCGGATTCTCCGTCACAATCCGGATTCCCGTCTTAATCCCCGCCGACACTACCATCGGCTTGATCCCGAAATATTTGATCAGCGCGCTCCCAAGTGAATGCATGATATCCGGAACGACCGACGCCACGATCACGGCGTCAATATCCCCGCTTCGATTCCCCTGCCGTTCAATCAGTTCCTTCAAAGTAATTCCATATTCATCCGACGTCCTTGGCAGCTTCGTCGTCATCCGGAATGTCCCCGACAACTCTTTCCCCTTGAACACTCCCATCGTAATATTCGTATTTCCTACATCTATGACTAATAACATCTTATCCTCCATCCGACGCCGCCGCATTTTATTCCATGTCGCCAGCGAAACCTCTCTCTAACTCGGCACGCGCCCCAAACCGCCGGTCTAACTCTCCGGAAAAAATACCTTATAATACATCTGCAAAGCCTCTAACAGCTCCCTCTTTTCCCGTTGAATCTGTTTTATCTTCAACCGGCTCCCAATCTCGTCAAACATCGGATCGAACTCCTCCGACGTCACTTCAAAACACAGATCGCCGTCCTCCCCGTAAACCAGCGTGAGGATTCCCCCGACGTCGTTTACATAGAGTACGCACATAATCTTAAGTTCATTCTTCACATCCACCGGCAGTTGGTCAAAGTCCGGGTTCAGATAATATTTCTCCTCATAAGAATTCGCACCGCACAGCACAACCTTCCCGTCATACATAGCCATATACCCCTCTCACAGACACTTCTCCGGCATAGACCGCCTTCTCTCCGTCTCTGGTTCTGACAATCAGCTCTCCCGTGTCATTGATCCCGACCGCGTGCGCCTCATATTCATTCCCCGGTTCTAAGACCTTGACGTCCTGATCCCGGTTCACCAGCAGCCAGTTATACCTGTCCCTGATTCCGGACAGGTCTTCCGTCTTAAGAAATGTCTCATAATGTGTCTCAAACCTTTCCATTACGGCGGCGATCAGCTCTGCCCGCCGGACGCTCTTCCCCGCCGCAATCTTAAGCGACGACGCCTTGTCCGACAGTTCCTCCGGAAATGCTTCCTGATTCACATTGATCCCCACGCCGACCACCACATAATTAATGAAGCCGATCTCCGTACACATCTCCGTCAGGATCCCGCACAGCTTTTTCCCATGGGAAACAATATCGTTGGGCCACTTAATCCTGCATGTAAGCCCCGCCGTCCTGCGAATCGCATCCGCCACGGCGACCGCCATCAGAAGCGTCAGTTGGGGAGCCTTTCCCGGCAGAAAATCCGGACGCAGCAGAAGCGTCATATAGATACTGGTTCCGGCAGGCGACTCCCATCCCCTGCCTCTGCGCCCTTTGCCCGCCGTCTGCCGCTCCGCCACGAACAGGGTTCCGTGTCCGCCGCCTTTTTCACCTGCGTCTCTGGCACGGATATTGGTGGAATCCGTTTCCTGATAATAAACCACATGCCTGCCCGCCCATTTCGTCTGAACCAGGCTCTCGATCTCGGCCTTTGACATCACATCCGGGCTGCCCGTCAGGCGATAACCTTTGTTGCGCACAGCCTCGATCCGGTAACCCTCTTTTTTCAGCTGATCAATCACCTTCCACACAGCCGTCCGCGATACCTGAAAATGGTCGCAAAGCTGCTGTCCCGACAGATAACCTTTATTTTCCTTTAATAAACGCAAAATCTCTGATTTCATTCTCTCTCGCCCAGCGTTGCCACCATCACGGCTTTGATCGTGTGCATCCGGTTCTCCGCCTCGTCAAATACCTTAGACTGCTCCGACTCGAACACCTCGTCCGTCACTTCCATATCCTCAATGCCAAACCGCTCATGAATCTCCCTGCCGATCTTCGTCTTCAAGTCATGGAACGCAGGCAGGCAGTGCAGGAAAATCGCCTCCTCCTTCGCATTCTCCATAACCTCCTTCGTCACCTTATACGGTGTAAGCTCCCGGATCCGCTCTTCCCAGACCTCGTCCGGCTCGCCCATAGAAACCCACACATCCGTATAGATCACGTCGGCGTCCTTCGTACCCTGCGCAACGTCCGAGGCTAGAGTGACCGACCCGCCGCTCTCCTTCGCATATCCACGGCAGACCTCCACCAATTCCTCATTGGGGAAATATTTTTCCGTCGTACATGCCACGAAATCCATTCCCATCTTCGCACAGGCAATCATTAGGGAGTTGCCCATATTGTACCTTGCATCCCCCATATAGACCAATTTGATCCCTTTCAGGTATCCGAAATGCTCACGGATGGTCAATAAGTCAGCCAGCATCTGCGTGGGATGATACTCATTCGTCAGACCGTTCCAGACCGGCACGCCCGCATATCTTGCCAGATCTTCCACGATCTCCTGTCCGTATCCGCGGTATTCGATCCCGTCATACATCCTGCCCAGCACCCTCGCCGTATCCTCAATACTCTCCTTCTTACCGATCTGGGAACCGCTGGGATCAAGATAAGTTGTCCCCATGCCCATGTCATGCGCCGCCACTTCGAAAGAGCATCTGGTTCTGGTGCTTGTCTTCTCGAAAATCAGGGCGACATTCATTCCCCTGTACTTGTCAACCGGCACGCCGTTCTTCTTCTTTTCCTTCAAATCCGCCGCCAGATCCAGAAGATACGTAATCTCCTCCGGCGTAAAATCCTTCAATGTCAAAAAACTTCTTCCTTTTAAATTCATCGCCAATCCCTCTCTTAATCCGATAAGCACATGCACAAACCTCGGAAGGTTCATCTGATCGCTTAACCCTTCGTATTTTTTTATGACCAAATCATATAGCTGGTCAACCGTGTAGATCTGATACTTGGGAATCTGAAGAAGCTTGGCCGCCGCCTCCAGCATGCCCATAAATAAATCTTTGCTCTTGAATCCAAGCGCCAGCTTCAGGACGAAGCCAATCTCCGCCTTCTCAATCTCCCGCAGATCCGAAAACAGCTCATCATAATAGCCGTCGTCATGAGTCTGCTCCAAATAGTAAATAGTGCCGTCCAGCCCATACAGCATCCTCTTCGCATCATAATAGCCGATCAAAAGGTTCTGCCGGCTGCGTTTTCCGGAAAATTCGATGATACTCCCAAGCTTCACTCTCGGGGCGATCTCGTACTTTTCGCTCTCCTCAGGCATACGCACGCGTGGCTCCCGACCGGGGCCGTAGATACGCACGGCTATAATGTCCTCATATCCACGCTTCACCAGTGATTTTAATGGTACATTATTCACCACGCCGCCGTCAATATATTTCTTTCCCCGGATCCTTTCATTTTTAAATCCGATGAGGTATGCGCTTGCAAGCAGGAAATCTTCCAGAAGCCCTTTCGGGATATCGTCTATACTCAGATCCAGTTCTTTGAATTCGGAAAGCGAAAACGTGAGCAGGCAGAACTCCTTACCGCATCTGCGGATCGCCTCCTCATCCACGGTATCATGGATTAACCGGCGCAGGGGCGTGACGTCCACGCCGCCGTCTTTCAGCATCTTCCAGCCCTCGTTCAGAAATTCCTTTATGGTCGTCTGCTTGCTGAACAGACGCTCCATCCACTCGTCGTCCACATCCATGACCGAAGAAAACGTCATCTCCCGCCAAATATCCTCGGCTCTCCCGATATCTCCCATGCAGATCAGCGCCCCGTTCAGCGCGCCTACGGAAGTCCCCGCCACGGCGTTGAACTTCACTCCCGCTTCCACGAGAGCCTTCCAAGCGCCGATCTGGTATGCGCCCCTCGCTCCGCCGCCGTCCAGTACCAACCCGTACTCTTTAGAAAGATCAATCACCGGTTCCATATCCTCACACCTTTCCTGTCCACTTCTCTCCTACCTGCTCCTACCCGCCAGCTCCTCTTCTAACTGACCCTACCTGTCCGCTGTCATCTCCCGCTCGCCAGCTTCTCTTCTAACTGACTCTACCTGTCTTCTGTTCTTTCCTACCCGCCAGCTTCTCTTCTACCTTCTCCTGCCTGTCCGCTGTCATCTCCCGCTCGCCAGCTTCTCTTCTAACTGACCCTACCTGTCCGCTGTTCTCTCCTGCCCGCCAGCTTCTCTTCTACCTTCTCCTGCCTGCGCCGTCAAATATACGGACGCCGTCTCTCCTTCTCTGCCTCGCAGCCTCAAACATCAGCACCGAAGCCGCAACCGCCGCATTAAGCGACTCAACCTGCCCTTTCATCGGTATTTTTATATAAGTATCCGCCAACTCCGCAATCTCCTTGGTAAGACCATTCCCTTCATTCCCGATCAGGAATGAACACGCTCCCCGGTAATCCTCCTCGTCATAATCACACTTCCCATCCAGATGCGCCGCATAAGTCCGGATTCCTCTCGCCTTCAGCGCCCTGACCGCGTCCGCCAGATTCTCGGTATAGCAGAAAGGCATCCGGTAAATCGAACCCATAGTGGAACGAATCGTCTTGGGATTATAAATATCGACACATTCCTGCCCCATGATAATCCCTGTCACGCCGGCGCCTTCCGCCGTTCGGAAAATCGTCCCAAGGTTGCCGGGGTCCTGCAGGCGGTCCAACACGATAATATGCGGGAACTCTCCATGAGCCACTTCCTCCGGCCCATACTCCCTCCGCTTTGCAACGCAAAGGATCCCCTGCGGGGTCTTCGTATCCGACACATAGTCAAATACGGTGTCCGACAATATCTCCACGACGGCCTGCTTCCCTCCTCCGTCCGGAAACCGCCGCACCGCGCCCCCGTCTTTTTTATAAAACGACTCCGACACATAGACTTCCTTTATCATCTCCGGCGGCGCTTCCCGGAACATCCGGATTCCCTCCACCAGAAATACCTTCTCTTCGTCTCTTGCCTTCCGCTTCTTCTTAAGATTCACCAAACGTTTTACTTTCGCGTTGGATGTACTTGTGATCTTGTCCATTCCTGCCCTTTCTCCTGCCGTCTATTTACAAAAAATACAAAAATATTTTCGGCAATATTTTTAAGTTACGCTATATTATATCCCATACTAATAATGAATACAACCGTTATAAAATGAAAAGAAACCCGACGAGGCTGCCGGATTAAGGAAAAATCTACTTCCCCTAATCCGGCAGCCCCGTCTTAATTTTATTTTCCTGCCCGTATCCGACAGAGCAGTCTCTCTAAGCGCATCCGACGCCTACGCTCTCATCGCCCCGTCTACGGACAGAACCTCTCCTGTCACATAACTTGCCATATCGCTTGCAAGGAACAAGAACGCATTGGCAACATCCTCCGGTTCGCCGATCCTGCGAAGCGGAATCGCCCCGATCATAGGCTGAATCATCTGCTCCGGCAGCGCCGCGACCATATCCGTTTTGGTAATCCCCGGCGCTACCGCATTTACCCGTATATTACTTGGCCCAAGCTCTCTTGCAAGGGAAAGGGTCATACCATTCACCGCAAATTTACTGGTCGGATATGCCACGCCGCCCGGCTGCCCGGAAATGCTGACCATAGAGCTTGTATTCAGGATACATCCACCGCCCTGTTCCCGCATGATGGCAACCGTCGGCTGGATCGTATTAAACAGCGCGTTGACGTTCAGCTTCATTACTTTCTCAAACTGTCCTTCCGCATAGTTCTCGACCTTCGTGCTGTCGGAGATACCCGCGTTATTTACCAGAATATCAATCCTTCCGAACCGGTCCTTAATCTTTGCGATTGCGGCCTTCACAGCCTCCGCATCCGAAAGATCCGGACAGTCTCCCGCTGCTTCCCAGTCCGGGTTTTCTTCCTTAAGCGAAGCAAGCGCCTTATCCACCGTCTCCTGTCTGGAACCGAACAATACGACTTTTGCGCCGTTCTCCAGATACTTCTTCACGATTGCGTAACCAATTCCTCTCGTGCCGCCCGTAACGACGGCAACCTTCCCTTTTAACATGTGACTTCCTCCTGTCTGTCCCGGCATATTTCCCGGCGGCGAGCATGGATACCGAATATCTCCAAGCCTCCTTGGGCCATACCTTTATAGGACACTATTTTATCATAAACCACACTGCATGGTTTACACCTTAAACCGATACCCAACCCCCCATATCGTCTCAATATACTGAGGATTGGAGGTATCCATCTCCACCTTCTCCCGGATCTTCTTAATATGCACCGTCACCGTGGCAATATCCCCGATGGACTCCATATCCCAGATCTCCCGGAACAGCTCCTCCTTCGTGTACACATGGTTCGGATGGCTTGCAAGGAAAGTAAGCAGGTCGAATTCCTTCGTGGTAAACGTCTTCTCCTCCCCGTTAATCCATACCCGTCTCGCCGTCGTGTCGATCTTAAGCCCGCGGATCTCAATGACCTTATTCGCCTCCACCGCGCTCCCTGTCAGACGGTCATACCTTGCCAGATGCGCCTTCACCCGGGCCACCAACTCGCTGGGGCTGAACGGCTTCGTCATGTAATCATCCGCTCCAAGCCCCAGTCCCCGTATCTTGTCAATGTCGTCCTTCTTTGCCGAAACCATAATAATCGGCGTATTCTTCACATCCCTGACCTGACGGCAGATGTCGAACCCGTCCACCTTCGGCAACATCAGATCCAGAATGAACATATCATAATCTTCTTTCAGCGCCTTCTCAAGCCCGGTCTCACCGTCATTGGCAACCTCTACCTGAAAACCGCTCAGCTCAAGATAATCCTTTTCAAGATCTGCAATCGCCTCTTCGTCTTCCACAATCAAAATCTTACTCATACACCGGTACCTCCTGATATTTTCTAAGGACAAAATACATCGTCGTCCCCGTCTCTTCCCTGCTGGTCGCCCAGATCTTGCCGCCGTGCTCCTCGATAATCTTCTTCACGATCGAAAGCCCGATACCACTTCCGCCCTTGGATGAATTTCTCGAAGCGTCCGTCCGGTAAAAACGGTCGAATATATTAGGCAGGTCCTTCGCCGCAATGCCTCTTCCGTTATCCTCCAATTCGACCTGCACAAAATCCCCCACGTCTTTCACCCTAAGGTTGATCTTTCCCTTAGGCTTATCCATATACTTCATAGAATTATTTACAATATTGTGAACCACGCGCTTGATCTGTTCCGCATCTGCAATAACCTTCACGCCCGCCTCCACATAATTAAAGTATCCGAACTCCACGCCTCTGGATTCCAGTTCCAGAGACAGATCCTCCGCGCAGTCCTCGAAATATGCATCTACAGACAGCGTATTAAAGTTATAGGGAATCCGGTTCGTGTCAATCTTGGTATACAGCGTCAGCTCATTGATCAGCGTGTCCATCTCGCTGGCCTTGTTGTAGATCGTCCGGATATAACGTTCCATCTTCTCCGGCGTGTCGGCAACCCCGTCCATAATCCCCTCCGCATACCCCTTAATCGCCGTGACAGGCGTCTTAAGGTCATGGGAAATATTACTGATAAGCTCTTTATTTTCCTTGTCGAATCTCAGCTTCTCCTCCGCGTTGTCCTGCAGCCGCTGCCGCATGTCTTCAAGGCTCCGGCACAGTTTTCCAAGCTCATCGTCCGCTTCCGCGCTGAGTTCAAAATCCAGATTGCCCTCCTTAATCTTCTGCGCCGCCGCCTGCATCTTCACAAGCGGACGCATTACGCCCCGGTAAATCCAGAGAATCAACACAGCCGCCGTCAGTACCAGCACCACGATAATTCCGACGACTACTTCCATATAGAGCCTCTCGACCTCGGGAATCACGCCGCGTACATTTACGACCACAAAAGCGCTCCCTTCCTTCCCGTCAGGATAGCTAAAATCCACCTGCTTCACAAGCGTCTGCACATCTCCGCCGAGATACAGCCCGTTCTCGGGTTCCAGCTCGGAAGCCCCGTATCCCGGAAGGTTGGCAATTACAGGTTCTGCCTCCTCCATGTCCGCCCCGACATAGATCAGCATATTTTCTTTGCGCACCAGCAGATACGCCTGCCTTTTTCTCAGCTTCTGGTTAAACTCCTCGAGATATCTGGCGTCTTCCATCTTCCCCGGGTTATCCTCTACCATCTCGTCAAGTTCATGGTAAAACTTTTCCGTAAGCCTTGCCAAAACCGTGACAGAATTCGACAGGCTCTCCGTCGTCATACCGGTAATCTCGTAAGTCTTCTCTATTGCGCTCATCTGATATTTGCCAAACAGGCATGCTATGGTAGCCGTCAGTAGAATCGGGATCAAAATAACCGTCAGAAAAGCTATAATTAACCTTGTCTTTAACTTCATCTTCATGCCTCCCGCACAGCAATATAGAAAGTATAGCATGAAAAAGGACGCTTTACAGCAAAGCGTCCATAAACTTTTATAAAATTTTTATAAATAGTCTGACAACAAGTCATAACAAATTCTACAGATATTTCTTGAGGGTCTCGGCCTTATCCGTCTTCTCCCACGGCAGGTCCAGATCGGTACGTCCGAAATGCCCGTATGCGGCCGTCTGCTTGTAAATCGGCCTTCTCAGGTTAAGCATCTTTATAATTCCCGCCGGACGGAGGTCGAAATTCTCACGAATCATGTCTACCAGCTTCTCATTGCTGATCTTGCCGGTTCCGAATGTGTCAACCATGATCGAGGTCGGGTGTGCTACGCCGATTGCGTAAGACAACTGGATCTCACACTTCTTCGCCAGACCGGCCGCAACGATATTCTTTGCAACATAGCGCGCCGCATATGCCGCCGAACGGTCTACCTTCGTGCAGTCCTTCCCGGAAAATGCGCCGCCGCCGTGGCGCGCCATACCGCCGTATGTATCTACGATAATCTTCCGGCCGGTAAGTCCGCTGTCGCCGTGAGGCCCGCCGATTACGAAACGTCCGGTAGGATTGATGAAGAACTTCGTGCCTTCGTCCACCATCTCCGCCGGGATTACAGCATCGAAGACGTATTTGCGGATATCCTCATGAATCTGCTCCTGAGTAACCTCCGGGTCATGCTGGGTAGACAAAACTACCGCATCCAGACGTACCGGGATTCCTTCCTCATTGTATTCCACCGTTACCTGTGATTTGCCGTCCGGTCTTAAGTAAGGCAGCGTGCCGTCCTTCCTCACCTCCGCAAGCTTTCTGGAGAGCTTGTGCGCCAACGCAATCGGATAAGGCATCAGTTCCGGCGTCTCGTCAGACGCGTAACCGAACATCATACCCTGATCGCCTGCTCCAATAGCGGCAATCTCTTCTTCCGACATCTCGTTATTCTTTGCTTCCAGAGCCTTATCCACGCCCATGGCGATATCGCTTGACTGCTCGTCGATCGCCGTAAGTACGCCGCAGGTCTCCGCGTCAAATCCGTATTTTCCCCGCACATAGCCGATTTCCTTAATCGTATCTCTTACGATCTTCTGGATATCTACATATGCTTTCGTCGTAATCTCGCCCATGACCAGGACAATTCCTGTAGTTGTACTTGTCTCGCATGCCACGCGGCTCATAGGATCCTGCTCCATCAGTGCGTCAAGGATCGCATCCGAGATCTGGTCGCACATCTTATCCGGATGCCCTTCTGTTACTGATTCTGATGTGAATAAATGTCTTTCCATTTTGTTCCGCTCCTTTTCTTTGCTTCATGACAGCGTACTTTCTCTTCGCCGACGGCCGCATGGAATCTGCGGGCGTCTCCTTCTTTCGCTGCGAATGATATATAAGATAGATTATCTGCGCATATGCTGCATGTAAAAAACAGCCCGCATTAAGCGGACTGTTTTATATCTTATAAACCAATCCTCTTATTGTTCGATTACTCGCTCAGGTTGGCACCTTCCCATCTTGGGGGTTGCCGCAGCTTCATAGATCCTTTGTATCTCCACTGCTCTGAATAAGAGAAAGTCTGCATGATTTAATTGTCTGTTTTCACATATGAATATAACCTATTTAAAGGAAGTTGTCAATATAGGATAAAGAAATGGGAAAATTTTCTTCTATTCCTGCAAGGGCGGGAACTCAATGCCGTCAATGCAGTTCTCATATAAAAACTGCTTAATCTCGCCCATGTCATTAGATTCATAAAACTCAATCAGCATTTTCGTAAAAGTCGGCTGTAATTCGATAGGAACCGAGATAATCCCGCATCCGTTTGCAATCATATCATGATTTCCCGCCAACATGGACGTCCGTTTGTTGCCGTCCAAAAACATCTGCTTGCGCACAAGATACAGCATCATAGTAAGCGCCCTGTCTGTCGGGCTATCTATCGAATTAACTTCTGCCATCTCCTCTTTGATTTGTGATTCGATAGGCATATCCGGCTTCCATGTCGTACCGCCGATACTCACTGGCACATTGCGCAGATATCCGGCCCGGATAATCAGATTATCACCGCCCACATACTGATTGATTTTGCATACAAACGGATAATCTGTGGGATAGTCCAGCGTATCCAGCACAAACTGCCATGCATGCTTCAGATTATTCACAGCTACAATATCCGACACATTAACTCCCTGAACACTCATTCCATTATAAATCGCTTCCGTATCGGGATAGGTCACAGCCAGCCCTTCCAATCTAGCGCTCTTCCAGATATAATCTACTATATTCCGTTTTGCAACAAAAATATTCTCTTCCCGCGTCATTCGATATTTTGTTTCCAAACCAGTCACCCTCTATTCCTCTGTTTCTGCCATCAATCATAACAAAAAAAACGCCGCATATCAATAGACTATTATGACGAAGTAGCGGAGTTCGGGTGCGATGCGGAAAATGCCGTAATCGCGTCGATAAACTTCTGCCCGTATTTATGGAACTTATTTTCCCCGACTCCGGAGACCGCCAGCATCTCCTGCTTGTTCCCCGGCATCTTTACGCACATTTCAATCAAAGTCTTGTCATTAAATATTATATACGGCGGCATTCCCGTCTCCTTTGCAATCGTAAGCCGCAGCCGCCGCAGCTCTTCAAACAGCTTATAACCCGCGCTTGTGAGGGAATCCGTACTCCTTGCCTTCTTCCCGCCGGACGCCGGCGTCTCCTTTTCCTCTGCCTTCCGAATCATAACCCGCGCGTCTTCCCTCTTAAGCCCGCTGATGTCGCCCATCCGGAGAACAGGGTATTCCCCGCTTGTCCGGACAATATAGCCGTCCCGCTCTAACTGGTCGATCAGCAGATGAATATCCTTCTCCTTCATATGTTCAAGCGCGCCGTAGGACCGATACCCATTCGCCCCCACTTCCCTTATACGGGCGCGGTTCGCTCCAAGCAGCGTACCGATTACAATACTCTGTCCGAACCGGCCCTTTGTTTCCGCGATACAGTTAATGACCCATTTCGCCTCAGTAGTCATATCCACCTCGGCGTAATCCCGGTGGCAGTTTCCACAGTTATCGCAAGGGACGGCCGCCCGTTCGCCGAAGTATTCCAGTATGTAATTCCTGAGGCAGGACGTTGCCTTGCAGTACCCCTCCATAACCTGAAGCCTGCGTGCGTCCCTCTGGCGGATCAGCTCGACGTCCTCGGCGTCCATCTCCTCGAATTCCTTCTTCTCAAGCAGGAACTTATTAATCATAACATCCTGCGCGGAAAACAGCAGAATACACTGTGAATTCTCCCCGTCGCGTCCTGCGCGCCCTGCTTCCTGATAGTAGTTCTCCATGCTCTGAGGCATATTATAGTGAATCACGTACCGTACGTTAGACTTGTCGATTCCCATGCCGAACGCATTGGTCGCCACTACCACGGACGCCCTGTCGTAGATAAAATCGTCCTGATTATTCTTACGCGTCTGATTGTCAATCCCCGCATGGTAACTTGTTACAGGCACGCCCCGTCCGGACAGAGTCTCAAACAAGGAATCCACATTCTTACGCGTCGCGCAATATATGATGCCGCTCTCTTCGGGGTGCTTGTCGATATAGTCTACCACGAATTCATCCTTCTTTTTCCCGGCCAGATGCTCCACACGGTAATACAGGTTCTCTCTGTCGAATCCAGTCACGGTAATATTGGGATGATCAAGCTTTAAGATGCACTCAATGTCCGTCTTTACCTCCGCCGTCGCCGTTGCTGTAAATGCGCTTACAATGGGGCGCTTCGGCAAACGGCCGATAAAATCTACGATTTTCAGATAACTGGGCCTGAAATCCTGCCCCCACTGGGAGATACAGTGCGCCTCGTCCACCGTAACCATAGAAATCTCTCCGTTTATCGCAAAACGAAGAAACCGGTCGCTCTCCAGTCTCTCCGGCGCAACATAGATAATCTTGTATACCCCCTTTGCCGCAAGATCAAGAGCTTTCGATATCTGTGTCTCCGTCAGGGAGGAATTGATGAATGCGGCGCGGATTCCGGCTTCATTTAATGATTTGACCTGATCCTGCATTAAAGAAATCAACGGTGAAATTACCAGAGTAATACCGGGAAGAAGTAACGCAGGGACTTGATAACAGATGGATTTGCCTGCGCCTGTAGGCATAATTGCCAAAGAATCCCTTCCGGATAGGATTGACCGGATAATGTCCTCTTGTCCTGTACGGAAGGCGGCATATCCGAAGTATCTTTTTAATATATCCACAGCGTTCATGTGAGTTATTTCCTCCTTTATTGCTATCGAATCAGAAGGGTATCTTCGATATCTATTGTCCATGGGATGTACGGAATTATATGAATAATGTTAGAATACTTCCAGAAACATAGCAATGATAATGCTTATATCGGATATTTTTACTTCCGTGATAAGTGTTCGGTCAGAAAAAAAGAAATTCTTATGACTGCCGGGAACCCTTCTATCCTTAAAAAGCTTCCCGACAGCCTTTTGAATGAAATATGCCGCCGTTCAACCGGCCCGGAAATGGTTAGATTGGATGAATTGTCAGATGAAATTCTCTTGGTTCATCTGACTTTAGGATATATTGCTCATGGGCTTTTGCCCCCCAGCTATTATCGCCTCCAATTCCTGTCTGATATTGATTTAAACGCAAAACAACCGCATAGGGCTTTGGAAGTTCATACCAATGTCTGGCATGCTCCAGTTCATGGCATGTATACGGAAGCGCCGAAAACTCGAATAATTCCTCACTTTCAAGGCGTATTCCTGCGCCGTTTGCATCGGATACGGTAACCCATCTTGTTTCCACGTGATTCCCACATTCCTGCGGGATAAGATATCCCGATATTTCTGCTTCCGCCGTGGTATGATAGACGCCGATTTTGCCGCCTTCACAGCGGTCCCCATAAGTTTCCTCCGGCCCTTTGCCATACCATGTGATTTTAGCAAATTCTACCGGAAGTTTCCAGGCTAATCCGAAACAAGGCATCTCCGGCATTTTGTCCGCCCCCGGATATTTTTCGGTAATATCTATGGTTCCGTCTGCATATACCTTATGCAAAAGCACACAGACGATGCCTGACGCAACCCGGTATTTCGCGCAAATTTCTGCCGTATTCCCCACTTTATGGCACGTCACCTCCTCTGCCTCAGGATACAACGACGCCGTCTTCCACACAGAACAGCGGGATTTCATATTGTTCCCTTCATCGTTGTCAACCGGCGCACGCCAGAAATTAGGCATCAGTGTGTGTACCGGATCATACACCAGCTCTTTGCCGCCGATTTTCAGAGAAGTCATTCTTCCGCTCTTTTTCTGATACTGCACAAAAAAATTCGCCCCTCTGACACTGTAAACCGTATCTCCGTTAATAATGTCTATTTCATTCTCATCTCTATTCAGATTCTTTTTGCCATTTCCCTTCCGGACAGCCTTTTGTCCCCAACAAAGCTCCATACCGGCCCTTCCCCATGCCGTGTCTTCTCTCAAAGCTAAAGCCGCCGTCAGAATATATTCTCCCCTTTCTTTGGGAAGCTTCATATCGCAGAGAAACTCCTTTTTCGTCCCCGGCTCTATCTGAAAAGGAAGGCTTCCCTTGCCGCACAGCTTTCCCTCTTTTTCCACTTTCCACTCAAGCCGGTACGCCTCCCCGTCTTCAAAAAGCTGCAGGCTCTCCACAAGGATTTTACCTTCCTGCGGGTATATACGATAAGGCTGATAAAGGTATCTGACCTCCTGCATTTTCGGGGACGGCGTTCTGTCTGCATAAAGCAGCCCGTTTGTACAGAAATTATAGTCTGTGGGACGGTCCCCAAAATCCCCTCCATATACCAGCGCTTCTTTGCCATATGGGTTTATTCCATAGAGCGAATGGTCGATATATTCCCATATAAAACCGCCGCAATACTGCGGATACCGGTCTGCAAGCTCCGTATATTCTTTTAGGTTACCGCAGGAATTACCCATAGCATGCGCATATTCGCAGAGCAGGTATGGTTTCGGCGGACTATTTTCCAAATATTCCTCCGCCATCTTTGGCGTTGCGTACATTCGGCTTTCAAAATCCGTCGTACCGCCCCACTTTCTGTCATGGCACACATTCTCATAATGTACCGGCCGCGACGGGTCGCGCTTCCGAAAATACATGCTCATATCGTACAACGTCTGTCCGCTCCAGGATTCGTTTCCAACACTCCATGAAAAGATACAAGGATGGTTTTTATCACGTTCAAGCATAGCCTCGCAACGCTCCATGCAGGCCTTTTTCCACTGCGGAAAATCCCCCGGAAGCGTATAGGTATATTCCTGCATCTGCCATGTCCCGTGTGTCTCCAGATTCGTTTCGTCCATTACATAGATTCCAAACCTGTCGCATAATTCATACCAATAGCTCTGGTTGGGATAATGAGAAGTTCTAACCGCATTAAAATTATTCTGTTTTAGGAAACGAATATCCCACTCCATCTCTTCTCTGCCAATGGCCCGTCCCTTCCTTGGGGAAAATTCATGGCGGTTGACTCCTCTTAGAAGCATCCGCTTTCCATTCAGATATAAAACACTATCCCGTATCTCAATCTTCCGAAAACCCACATTCTGCGAAACTGCTTCTACGCACTGTCCATCCTCATTCTCAATAGACACCATAAGTTTATAGAGATACGGAAGCTCCGCACTCCAAAGCCTCGCCTCCGAAAGCTCAATACGAAAAAAGCTTTCGTTCCCTTCTGCCGGCAAAACTCCTGACGCACATTCGTTTCCTTCCGGCGACAAAAGCTGCCATTTCAATAAATCTCCTTTTGACTTTATACCGTCCGTCATAACCTTTGCAGACAAAATTCCTTTTGTATAGCGCTCCGCCACATCAACCGCAAGAGATACGTCGCAGATATGACGTTTAGGAAGAGCAGTCAACGCCACCTCCCGGATAATGCCGCCCATCCTCCAGAAATCCTGATCTTCCAGCCAGCTTCCGGAAGAAAACCGGTAAACCTCTACCGCCAACTTATTCGTACCGGGTCCGACCGCATCCGTTATATCGAACACCGCCGGAGTATAACTGTCTTCGCTGTAACCAATGTAACGCCCGTTCAGCCAACAGTGAAAGGCGGTCTCCACTCCCTCAAAATGCAGTCTCAGCCTCTTCTCCTTTAATTCCTCCGGTATACGAAAATACGCCGCATAACATCCCGTCGGATTTTTCTCCAGCGGCACCTGGTGAGGCTTTACCTCCTCCACACCATCCCATGGATAACTGCTGTCCGTATACTGGGGCTTTCCGTAACCGCTTAACTCCATATGCGCGGGAACCGGAATCTCCTGCCATCCCTGACAGGAAAACTCCGGTTTTTCAAAACCTTCCGGGACCGCCGACGGATTAGGCGCCCACAAAAACCTCCATACGCCATTCAGACTATGGCGCAGACGCATTTCCTTTCCCTCATAGGCCTCTTCCCAACTCTCATACCACCGATGATCCGAGCATGGAGCAAGTCTGTTCTCCTGCGTACAGCGCGGGTCTGTCAACATCTGTAATTTCTTTTCTAACGTCATCGCTTTTCTCCTTTTTCTTACTTTACAGAACCCATCATACTGTCGACAAAGCTCTTCTGCATCAAGAAAAAGATAAGCGCCGACGGAACTGTGGTAATAATAATTCCGACCATAATCATACCATAATCCGGCGTATAAGCCGTACCCAGAGAGCTAATCATCAACGGGAGAGTTCTCTGTTCTTTCGTCTGCAGGGATATTAAAGGCCACATATAATTATTCCAGCTTGACATAAATGTAATAATAGCCGCCGCCGCGTAACTTGACTTCATCATCGGCATATAAATCTTAAAAAATATTCCAAGCTCTCCTAATCCGTCAATCCTCGCGGACTGTATTGTTTCAACCGGAAAATTTTTCGTATTCTGCCGAAAGAAGAAAATCAAGAATGCCGTGCTGATTGCCGGAAGCACGACGCCAAGCTTTGTGTTAAGCAAGTGCATTTTGCTGAACATCTTAAACATCGGAATTACGATAGAGGATGTGGGAATCATCATGGAAAGCAGTATGACCGAAAAGAAAAATTCCTTCACCTTACTTTTAAATATAACGAATCCATAGCCGGCCATTGAGCAGACCAGCATACTAAGCAGCGTCATAATCAGGCTAAGTACCGCCGAATTTTTAATACAGGTAAGAAGGTCTCCCGCATTTAGCAGATTTTCCAGATTCACCAAAAACTGATTCCCCACCGACAGCTTTCCCAACGTAATATCCATACTACGGTTTGTCGCTCCAATTATCATCCACAAAAAGGGAAATATGGATATCAGGGAAATTACCGTGAGAAAGAGATACTGAAAGGCATAGGAGATTCGTCTTTTCCCTTTTCCCGTATAAATTGTATCTGTTTTAGTCATTTTTATCACCGCTCACTTTCATCTGAATCAGGGACAGCACTGCAACCATAATAAAGATTGCATAGGATACGGTCGCCGCATATCCGAAATCAGGCGCATATTTGAAGGACAGGTTATATATGTACTGTGATATCGTCGTCGTACTTCCGCCCGGACCTCCGCTTGTAATATTTACTACCTCGTCAAATAATTGCAGCGTGCCTGTTGTTGACATGATCGCCGTCAGCAGTATCACCGGTTTAAGCAGGGGAATGGTAATATAACGGAAGTTCTGCCATGCATTTGCGCCGTCAATCCTTGCCGCCTCATAGATTCCTTCATCAATATTCTGCAGGCTGGACAGATAAAAAATCATATTATAGCCTGTCCACCGCCAGGTTATGGCCATGATAATCACTACTTTTGCCCAGAATGTGTCAAGAAGCCACGGAATCGGTTCCTGAATCAAATGAAGCGCCGCAAGGGCTTTATTTACCACTCCGTCTACGGCAAACATACTTTTAAATAACAGCGAATACGCTACCAGCGACGTCACGCAGGGCACAAAAATAGCGGTACGGAAAAATCCCCGGAAACGCAGCTTAGGATTATTCAGCATTGAGGAAATCACCAATGCCAGAACCAGCATAATCGGAACCTGTATCACAAAATATAAAATGGTATTTTTCGTACTACTGATAAAAACCGGATCACCGAACAGCCTTATATAATTTTCCAGTCCTGCAAACTCTGTGACCATTCCCTTACCTTTCTGCAGGGACATGATAAACGCGTGTATCATAGGCCATAAAGTCAGCCACAAAAACAATACGATGGAGGGGATTACAAATCCCCAACCATTGACTTGAAGCCGGAAGCCTCCGGCTCTTTTCTTTTTCTCCATTGCTTGTCTCTCCATCTCTTCCGAAAATCTAGCGGATCTGTGCTTCCAAAAGTTCCTCTGCTTTTTTCAGCATATCCGGAATATCCGTTGTTCCGTTCAAGACGCTTTCCATATTATTGATTAATACCGTATCAGCCTCATCGGAATACACGCCTACATTGATCGGCGGAACCTTCTGGGCCCACTGTGCAAAGTCCGCCCATATAGCTTCTCCTCCAAAATATTCCACAGGTTCATTATAAGCTTCGCTTTTCTGCGCCGGAATATAGGCTCCGATTGCTCCTATATCCTTTAGAATCGTCTCATAGAACTCAACGTCCTTTGCAAAGATTTCATTAAGAAAATCCGCCGCAATATCCGCATTTTCCGAATCCTTTAACACCAGCCAGTTAGAGCCTCCCCGGTTGCCGTAATTCGTACCGCCTTCCACCTCCAGACGCGGCATCCTTGTTACTCTCCACAGGCCGGACTGCTCTTCCTGTGCGGTAATCGTAGGCACGATCCAGCAGCCGCTGGTAATAGTTGCCACATCCCCGTTATTCAAGGCTGCAGCCATCTCCCCCCAGCTTGTCGTAAGCTTCACAACGCCGCTGTCCATGAGTTCTTTATAGATTCTTACTCCCTCTTCAATGACAGGATTGCCTTCCATATTCAGCTCCCCCTCCGGAGTGAAATACCAAGTTCCCGAAGATTGCATAAAATCTCTCATAATTGTCATCGTGTTTGGATCCAGCGTCATCAGGCTCTTTCCTGTTACCTCCTTTACCTTTTTCCCGATTTCAATAAATTCATCCCACGTAATATCCGTCAGATCCTCTTCTGAAAAACCAGCCTCTTCCATGTAATCCTTGCGGTAGAATAAACCTTCCGTACCGATATCAAACGGAACGCCGTATATACCGTCTTCTAATGTTAATACCTTTACTTTATAATCTGCGAAATCCGAAAACTCCACCTCTCCCTTCATATCTCGAAACGCTCCCGGATATGACTGCAGATATTTCTGAACATTCGCATCCTCGCTTAACATAATTTCCGGCAGCCCCTCCGTGATTCCGGAGCTTAGATTCGTGTTAATCTTCTGTGTAATGTCATCGTAAGCATATTCCATAACTTCAATCTCTACGTCCGAATGTTTTGCTTCATAACGCTTTGCAGCTTCTTCCATTACCGGGATGTTATACTCCACATCCCATGCCCAAACGGTAACCTTCTTCTTGCCGCCGTTATCGGCAGACGTTTTCTCCTTGCTTTCCTCTGCGCCGCCGCAGCCGGCAGTCAAGGCTGCCGCCATTGCCGCCGTCAATATAACGGACACCACTCTTCTCTTCATATACTTTCCTTCTTTCATTTTTATTCATGGATTCTTTCCATGTTCTTTCTGAAAATTGTATAAAATTTATTCTATAAATGATAGAAAATATTATGTTTCTTTTGGTGATTATTTTCAATCCGGAATAATATCCGACATTTTTCGTACTTTTTTTGTGCTTTTTGGTAATTATTTTGCCACTTAAAATAATTATTCTTCCTTCCTTGATTCGTTTTTATGGTTATGTCATAATCATGATATATCTTCTCCAAACAGCAGAAAATGGAGGTGCCCTTTATGAAAAAAATCCTAATCATCGACGATGAATTTATCGTCCGCCAGGGTCTTCGCTACATGATGGACTGGGAAGCCTGCGGCTACACAATAGCAGGTGAAGCCTCCAACGGTCAGGAAGGTCTGGAACTGTGCCGGACGCTAAAGCCTGATTTGATACTCTGTGATGTTGTTATGCCTGTTTTAAACGGCGTGGAATTTGTAAGAGAAATTCATTCGATGTCCGGACCGCCGGTTATTATGCTGAGTAATTTTGATGAATATGATAAAGTCCGAAAAGCTTTTCAATACGGTGCCTCTGACTATATACTTAAAAACCAGATATCAAAGGAGCTCCTGATTTCCTGTCTGGAGCAGACCATTTCTACGGAATCTGAAACCCGGAATACTCTTCCCCAAAAGAATTTCGGGATTTTAATAAGACAGGCGCTGGACGGCTATGCAGTAGAGCCTTATACAGAGCTTTCTTCTTATCTGAACCATCGGCTGTGCGCATCTTCATTCATGGTCTTATTTTTGGATTCTCTGCAGCCGAACTTTAAAAATGAGCCGCACTTAGAAGAATATATGCTGCAGCAGCTTTCCCCGCTGCAGGTCTGCGCCGCAAGCACGACTCAGCATCACGCAGTATGCCTGATTGGACTTACGGGCGATACCCCATGTGTTGATACTTCGTCTCTGCTGCGCCGCCTAAAGAAACGTATCCGCCATACAAGCTGCGTCCTTGGCCGTCCGTTTGAACGCCTTTCTGACATACGTAAAATCATAGAAAATCTTTATGAACTGACAAAATATTCAATTTTATATGAAGATAAACTGATATTTTATGAAGCTGATATGCAATCGGAAACCCTTCCTATGGATTTTTCCTTGTCGGACCGATATTTTTCCTATGTAAGGGCCACAAGGCTAAAAGAAGCTTTAGACTGCCTGCTTTCCTGCCTTGATACCGTAAAAAATACAAACTCCGTTCATCCTTTTCATTTCCGAAAATTTTTAGACCACACTCTTTATGAAACTTTTCGGATACTGCGCAAGACCGCAAAACATTCTCCTATGATAAGCCGGATTGAACTAAAGCTTTTTAAACGCCTAGACAATTCCATCACTTATATTCAAATCCTTGAGGCCCTGTCAGACGCTTTCTGTGATTTGGCTTCCGTTTGTACGGCCATGAATCAAGACGACAGCATTATAAGCGCCTTGAATGAATATCTGGAAAAAAATTACGCCTCACAGATTACTCTATATGATGCGGCAGAACATTTGCATATGAACTATTCTTACCTCTCCGCTTACGTTAGCCAAAATACCGGAAAACACTTTAGCTGGCATCTTAATCATGTTCGTATACGGCATGCCAGACAGATGCTGGCCGATACGGATTACAGCATAAGCTTTATCAGCGAATCGATTGGTTACACAGACCAAAGTTATTTTGGGAAAATATTTAAAAAAACCGTCGGAATGACACCTCTGCAATACAGAAACTACCAAAACAGAAAGTAAACGAATAAGATTATGAAAAGTTTAAAATCACCGAAATCTATTTTGTATAAATTGCTGATACCCATTTTGACCGCAACCTTTTTGCTGCTTATATTTTCAGCCGCCACTCTTTCCGTTATCTATGCGCGTCAAACAGAACAGAGCGCCATACGCTCCAATCTGGAGATTCTTCGGCAGACCGATGCAAGTATGCAGGTCGTACACAGCCATGTTTCACAGATTCTTGCAAATATTGTCCAAAAACCCTATCTGGCTGACATTTTATCCGAGCCTATGGATAACATTCAGGATGAATGGAGGGGACGCCATCAGATCGGAGCCCTGTTTTCAGATAATCCATATGCAATGATAGACTATGAAATACTTGTATTTGGGGCAAATGGATTTGCCGTAAGCTCTGGCGTCGGCGCGCCAATCCTTACCTCCGAAGAGATTATGGAGCTTCCTGTTTTTAAGAAATCTCTTGAAACCAGCAAAATTGTGTATGACAGCCGTATAAGAGGAATTTCTTCTTCTACGGCTGATTCCGCCGTTATTCTTGGCTGCCGTTCCCTGACCAAGCAGGACGGCTCTGTTTACGGCGGCGTTATCATTTCCATACGCGAAAGCAGCCTCCGCAAATTCTACCAGAATTTTATTAACCAAAGTACAAGCATCCTCTTACTTTCTTCCGACGGAACGGTTCTGTCAAGCAATATTCTAAAAGACGTGGGAACGCATGACACAATTCTTCTCGAGTATGCGCAAATCAACCGTGCAGAAGGAGACGCCTATACCCGAACGGAAGCAAAGGAATTAATCTTATCGCAGTATATCTCCTACTGTGACGCCTATATTATCAGCAGGATTACTCCCGCCGTTCTCCACAGGGACTTTTTCCCCCGTATTCAGACGATTGCCATCATCCTTCTGACGCTTGGTATACTGCTTTTATCAATCTTCTGTATTATACGGCGCAACCTGCTTCCGCTGCAAAAACTTGCAGACCACATGGCCAGCGTAAAAGATGTCCCTACGCCTGCCGCAATAATTTCCGGCTCGGCCGAACTTGAGATGATTACCGGTTCTTACAACAAAATGACCGATACTCTTCACAAATATCTGATAGAATTGAATGAGATACACGAGAAACAAAGGCAGGATGAACTGGCTCTATTACAGATGCAGATTAACCCTCACTTCCTTTATAATACACTGGACAGTGTAAAACACCTGATTGAAATGCATAACCCCTTCGATGCATGCCAGACTATAGAAGCGCTGATTTCTTTACTGCGCAGTACTCTGCAGAAAACGAATATGGTAGTCACCGTAGCAGAAGAGGTGCAGAATATAAGAAACTATATCTCTATTATCGCACCGCGCTATGGGGGACTGATTACTGCGGACGTTTTTGCCGACCCCGGCTGCCTGACCTGTAAAATACCGAACCTGCTTCTTCAGCCCTTGGTAGAAAACGCATTTTTTCATGCATTCCAGTCCACGAAAAAAGGTCAGGTCAGAATCTTCCTCTCCCGCTTGGGGGATGAGCTCACCTGTGAAGTCATTGACAACGGCGACGGTATGACGGAGGGACAGCTTGCCCGGATATGGGAACGTCCGGCTCCCCGTCAATCCGTAACCTCTATCGGTCTTGCTAATATCAGGGAACGGCTTGCGCTGCTCTATCCGGGTAAAAACAGTTTTCAGATTACCAGCGAACACGGTTACGGTACTTGTGTGACCATAAGCCTTCCTGCGGAAGGATGCTTACCTCCGAATTAAAATTTTAACTCACGGATATTCTGCAGAGTATCCCCATAAGATTGTTCTTTTCCAAATAGCAGCGTGGTGCCAAGCACGAACCCTGCCACGCCTTTGGGCGCGTATTCCATGATCTTATCCGCGCTGCAGGCTCCGTCCCAATAAATCTCAAAATCCATATCTTCCTTGATGGATAAAAGCTTCGTAATCTTCTTCCCAACATAGGGAAGATACATCTGCCCCGCATTGCCCGGATTCACTGACATTACAAGGACTTTCTTCACAATACGCAGCATCTCCATCACGGTCTCCACGGATGTCCCGGGGTTGATTGCAATCCCCGGAATCATTCCCGCATTGATGATGCTTAACAGAGTAGTCGACGGGTGATACTCCGCTTCCGGATGAATATAGACCGTATCCCCTTTGCGCAGATGATCCAGAAAAAGGTGGATCCGGTTGTTAGGATGTTCGATCATCAGATGCACGTCTACCGGCTTCTTTGTAGCGCCGGCTATGTAGCTTAGGTCATTCAAAGACATAGCAAAATTCGGAACGTAACGCCCGTCCATGATATCTATGTGGAAGGAATCAATCCCCCCTTCTTCTAAATTCTTTACTTCTTTTTCCAGATTTCCGTAGTCGGCACACATCATGGATGCCATCAGTTCAAACTGCATATCTATTCTCCCCTTAATCACGTTAAAAATTTACATCCTGTATGCATAATGTTAAGCCGCTCCTTCTGATGCATAAAATACAGCGTTTCCAAAGTCTCGCCTATGTACCCCATATACCGGTCCGACCTTTCCTCCCCCTTGGGGACGCTGAGCTTTTCCACTCTCTCAAGGATCGGGAACAGCCATTTACAATACTCTGCAAGTATTTCTTTTCTCGCAATTATGATATTGTAGTTATAAAAAAATTTTTGTTTTAATATATCCTCAAATACTTCGGCATACTCCGGCCGGCTCTCCCTGACCGCCTCCCTGACCGCCTCCCAGTCGTCCTCCTTCAGATATCTTCTATGATGCTCCTCCATATTCGGTTCGTAGGGCATCGGATACGGAAGAATCACGTCTATATCATTATCGGCAAGTCTTAAAATATCGTCTTCCGTAAGCTCCAGAATTCTTCTGTAATGCATCAGTCCGTAATATTCATATACAGAATCGGCTGAGGGCTGTACAAGACGGTTTTTCCACATCCAGTAGAGGGCCGTAAGTTCAGAATAATTCCCATTCTTAGCGGAAATATTTTCTCCATCGCAATCCAGAAGGTTCGCCACCCTCTCCCTGCACAGGACGGCTCCCACCTGAATCGGCGTGACCCATTCCGGCAGGTCATACCGGCCGGACAGAGGCTTGTCCTTATAAAATTTGGCCATAAATACATGCATATCGGCTCTATGGTATCCAACCGGCAGCGCGCGTAAGGGCATATATTCCTTGCCGCACACATAATGGCAGCGCATAAGGTCCGACCATCTTGGAGACGTAAGCCGAACGTGGCAGCGCAGGCCGTGTTCTTCCAGACTGGCTTCTATTGCGGGCATCATATTTTCCGGTGTGGCGATCAGAATCTCTATATCTTCTTTTTCCTCCGCTGACAATGAGCTAGAAAAAGCGCCTAACTCCAAAACGGGGAGGCCGCAGAGCCGTTCCGCATTGTCCCCTCTCTCCGTTACCAGAAAACAGCGGATGTTTCTGACCGGATATAGATTATGTATTGCTTCGCAGGCCCCGAGGGCCGTTCCCTGCGCTCCGTATATGGCTAAGTCCATACTTCACCTCCATATTCCCTTTCCCTGCCGCCGTCCGCAACACGCCTTTACCATATAATAAAATGCTTTCTTGCATGAACGATCTTATAATCTTTTTCATGATGAAGAAAATAAGCGGACATGAGATGCTCCGCCAGAAATCCTATGTACCGATTCTGATAATGATCTTTTTTCTCCTCGCAATGTCTCTCACAGTAATACAATATAGGGAACAGCCAACTGCAATAACTTTCCAGAATCTCTCTGCGCATGATAAACATATTATATGCATAGTAAAACTTCCCGCTCTGCATCTCTCTGACCGCGTCCATATAGTCGGGAGACAGCTTGCGAACTGCTTCCAGCATTACATCCCAATCTGTGCCGACGTGATCGCGGCGGTATACTGCCTCCACGCTCGGGATATCCATAATCGGTATCGTCAAAACAACGTCTATATCCGAACAGGCCAATTGATTCAACTGCTCTTCATCCAATTCAAAATGTCTTCTGTAATGTCCAAGCCCTACGTAATCAGAACGGTCGTTTTTCCAGATCCAGTACAGGGCAGTCAGTTCGCAGTATTGGTGATTCTTATCCGATATATGGTCCCCGCCGGCGTTATCGCAGATACCACAGATACGCCGGCTTGTCAGCGCCGCTCCTGCCTGAATTGGAATTTCCCATGAGAACCGTTCCGTATCCTCCTTTAATTCTCGGTCCGCATGGCATCTCGCCGTATAGATACTGACGTTATATGCCTGTCCGAACGGCTTTTTGTCCTTAAGCTCTTCTTCAAGAGTCAGATAAGGCCTGTTCCGGGATCGCCTGTAAGACCTGTAATAATTCCCGCGAAGCAGGCTCCAGAGATCATTTTCAAAGGTAAGCGGAATAATATTACAATACCCATGCCGAGGTAATTCTTTCATTATGGAATCCAGATATTTTTCTATGACGGCAACCAGAATCATGGCGTCTTTGGACACCAGCCTCTCTGCCTCCGTGCAATCGATAACCGGAACACCGTTTACCCGCGCCGGATTCCCCTTCTTATCCGACACCATACAATATTCCACGGGCAGTTGATAATACTCTTTTTGAAGGCAGTTAATCACCAGATATGCGATATCCCCCGCTCCGAAAACTACAAGCTGACGGGAATTTTTCATTTCCTCAATTATGTCATTTGCATAGTAATACATATCAGCAGCCTTTCATTCCGGAAAGGATAAACATCATCATATGATCCAAAATAAGATGAATATCTTCCACAATCTGCATATTATCTATCCGGACATGGATATTGTATTTTGCGATTTCTTTTAATTTCCCGCCGCTGTATCCGGTAAACGCTATCGTATCGGCTCCGATCTTATTCGCATATTCGAACGCTCTTACGACGTTTTCCGAATTGCCGCTTCCGGAAATACCGATAACAAGATCTCCTTGTTTCATTTTATTTTTCAGAGGCTCTACAAATATATCGTTATATCCTATGTCGTTGGCGATCGCCATCATCATAGGGACGTTATCGCTCAGACATTCAATATCATACTTCACTTCCTGTTCATAGCTGATCCCTTTGTTAAAATCACACTCCAGATGGGACGCCGTAGACGCGCTCCCCCCATTACCGCAGATAAATATTCTCTTTCTTGAAAGCCGCGCCTGTTCCAGAACATTCATGACTTTATTGATATCATTTTCCGCAAGAGAATCTAATACCTGTTTTTCCATCTCAATATATTGTCTTATTTGTGCCCTGTAATCATTCATCATGAAAATCCCCATTTCCAATAATCTGCATAACTGCGTCCAATAGATCTTCCGCTATACTATCGGGTTTCACGCCGTATTTGCCATCCTTACCTGCCTGTCCGGTAAGAACCAGAATCGTCCTGACGCCGGCGTTACGCCCCGCCAGAATATCCGCGGTACTGTCCCCTATCATATAAGATTCTGCCAGATCTATATTGTATCTCAACGCCGTCTCCTCAATCATTCCTGACGCCGGCTTCCGGCAATTACATACAATCTTGTACTTCGGATTCTCCTCCGGGTATCCCTTGTCCGGGTGGTGGGGACAGAATACTATGTCGTCCAGATACGCCCTCTGATTTCCTAACAATACCTGCATTTTTCTGTGTATCTCTTTTACCTCTTCTATATCGCACAGCCCTCTGGCCACCACCGGCTGATTTGTCGCCACAATCGCCAGATATCCGGCTTCATTGAGCCTTCGGACCGCTTCCGCGGCGCGCTCCTCCAGCTCGAACTGCTCCTCTTGGTAAATTAACCCTCTGTACTGATTGACCGTTCCGTCCCGGTCAAGGAACACGCAGCGCTGCTTTTGGTTCAGGCACCTGCGCTCCCATATACCCGCCGCCTGTTCTGCCTCCGCCCTATGAAAACGTTCCGGTGTTCCGGCATCTTTGACATACTCCGGAGTCCGATATCCATACACATTATTTTCTGCCATCATAGGACTTAAGATATCCTTCTCTAAATCTAATTTCTCCGCGGCGGACATTCCTTCAAGAATATCTTTTGACAATATATAGATACCTGAATTCACGCAATTTTCGTACCAGTAACTACGTTCATTTGACTTAAAATCAATTCCTTTCACATGTGCTTCTTCATCCATAATCAGCAGATCCGAATCAAAGGGATGCCCATTCGGATGAACCAAAAGAGTTGCTTTCCCCTGATTACGCTCGTGAAAGTCTATCATCCTATTCCATTCCAGACAGAACATTACATCTGCATAGACCAACAGAAAATTCTCCGTCCGGATTAAATCTTTTAGGTAATAGAAAGCTCCCGCCGAACCTAACGGCGTGCTTTCTTCTATGTAATGTATATTTATACCGAACTTGCTCCCGTCTCCGAAATACTCTCTGATCTTCTCTCCCAGATGTCCGGTAATAATAATGAATTCACTGACGCCATATCCTGATATATTCTCTATCTGCCGCTGAATCATGGGCTTTCCGTTTAGCGGCAGCATTGGCTTGGGTATCAAGTCCTTCGTCAGCTCTCTCATACGGGTTCCCCGTCCCCCTGCCTGAATGACCGCCGTATAATTCCTATACATGGATGTCTCCCCCCGCGGCAATCTCCCGAACGGTTCTGCGGACCGCTTCATCGGAAGTATAGACCGCCTTCCAGCCCGCTCCATGAATCTTATCCAAGCAGTACCGGAATCTCGGAACATCCCCCTTCCAGCCTCCTTCGCCGCCGGTATAATCATATTGGACAGAGGATAAACCCATCTCTTCGCACACTATATCTGCAATACGCGTAACACTGGTATCCCCTTCTACTCCCACATTGTACAGACTTACTCCCTGCCGTCCTGTCTCTTTAAATCTCAAAATCGCTTCCGCCAGATCCGACACGTAGATATACGGCTTCGTCTGTTTCCCGTCTCCAAGAATCTCAAGACGCTGCGGATTCTTCTTCAATTTACGGATAAAATCATAAATCACACCATGGGTGAGCCTCGGCCCGATCACATTCGGGAATCTGAATACCAAAGCCTGTATATCATTCATATAGGAAAACGCATTGATCAGCGCCTCGCTCCCAAGCTTTGCCGCTCCATAATAGGACACCGGGGAAAGATTCGGCGTATTCTCATCCAGCAATACATCCCTTTGATCTCCGTATACCGCGGAAGTGGATGCAAAGAACATCTTCGACACCCCGAATCTGCGCATACATGATAAAACCCTGAACGTTGTCGTATATGTATTCTTGTATTCTATCTCCGGGTTGGATGCGCTGGCTTGGATATCCGAGTTTGCCGCCAGATGAAATACATAGTCCGGCGCTTCCTTGTCAAAGATCTGTTCCAGTACATCTTCTTTTGAGGCGTCCGCCTCATATAACCTGAAGTTTTCATTCTTCCGTGAATCGGAAATATTTTCCCTGGTTCCCAAGGAAAAATCATCCACACAGATAACCTTTGCCCCCTCCGCCAACAGTGCGCCGCACAGGTGGCTTCCGATAAAACCTGCGCCGCCGACTACCAATGCTTTTCTCATTTTCCTTCCCCCTACCAGTATTTATTCCCTATATAGACAACAGAAGTGCCGTCATGCTCAAAGCGGAAATCAAAACGTCTCAGTCCCAAAGCGTCTTCCAAACGTCTCTGTTTATATTTCTCACAATAGAACAGCAGAAATCCGCCTCCTCCTGCTCCCAGAAGTTTTCCGCCTGCCGCTCCATTCCTCATCGCACAGTCGTACATTTCATCGATTCCGGAATTAGACACGCCATGAGCCAACTCACGCTTTTTCACCCATCCTTCATTCATAATCTCTCCGAAATCCGACAGTTCATTGTTCTCCAGAGAAGTCTTCATGCATCTGGCCAGACTGCACAGCTCGATTAGGTTCTGCATCTTATCTTCCTGTGAAATATTTTTACGCTGCTCCGCCAGAATGGCGTTCGCATCATGGGTAATTCCTGTGTAAAACATCAGCAGATTCTCTTCCAGCGCTTCTTTCGTCTCTTTCCGCATAATAAGCGGCGAGACTGTCACCGAATCATCCCGGTTAAATTCTATAAAATTTAAACCGCCGTATGCCGCGGCATACTGGTCCTGTTTTCCGATAGGATTCCCAAGTTTCTCTATTTCTACCTTACATGCCTCATGGGCCAGCCGTCCTTTTGATACATATTTACCGCGGTAACAGCATAACGTATGTAAAAGCCCCACCGTAAAGGAACTTGAAGAACCAAGCCCCGTTCCGCTTGGAACGTCCGCCGTACTGCTGATCTCCACGCCGCTGATTCCCATATCCTTCAATACCTGATGAAAAATAGAATGTTTAATCTGATCGCAGTCGTCTACGATCTCTATCTTTGAATAACGCAGAGCAGTCTTTGACTCATCGAAATATGGATGAATCGTCAAATACATATATCTGTTGATCGTACTGCTTAAGACGCAGCCTCCGTGCTGCCTGTAAAAATCTGATATATCGCTTCCGCCCCCGCAAAAACTGATGCGGAACGGAGTTTTCGTTATTATCATTCCATATCCCTCTCTTGGCCATTCTCTACGTTGTAAACAGTCTCTCTTCCACCAGCTTCTTACTTTCCCTGAGAACCCGGTCCATATTCCAATATTCAAAGCTGCCGAATCTGCCGTTTAATAAAATACCCTTGGATTTGTAATATGCCCGGATAGCTTCCATATTTTTCCTGTGATCTACGTCGTAGATTACGTATGCGTAGGGATGCCGCGTAAGATTGATGAATTCTACGTCTTTCTCATCCTCCGCAAATCCGATCTGTTTCATTCCCCGCGAAATTTCTGCTTTCAGTTCCTCTTCCGTCAGGCCGTCAACGTAGTCGTTTTCTCGATAAGTCACTTCCACCATATAGGAAGCTCCGCTCTCGCTTCGATAATTTTCCCCCAGAAAATCCATCTTTGAAATACGATGAAAGATTACATCTTTTTCCGGATTCATAAACGCAAAATTATCACCGCATAAATCCTCTCTGGTTTTCACAAACGCAATAATGATCGAATTATATCTGAGACTGCCGACACGTTCTGCGATTTCCGGCGATGTATCATAGATTTTCGCCAGTTCCTGAACCGGTATTGTGGATACGACCTGATCTGTCTCTATCTGTTCTCCATTAGATACGACCATAAAACCTTCTGCCGTTTTTTGTACCGCCGTAATCTGTTCCCCGCACCGTACCGTACATTTTGCATTAAGTCTCTTTAGAAATCCCCTGATTACCGCCTCTATCCCTCCCGACGAAGGATAGCTGAAATATAGCTGATGCACATAACCGTCTACCGTCTCGCCGGCGGCGCTTCTCATGATCTCATCCCGGGTCGGCTTCGGAATACGATCCACCATCTGGGTATCCATAAAGCCTGGATCGTATTTCCAGATCTTTTCATTGTAAGGTCTCAGGTAGGTATTCGTTATCCCTTCCCCAAAAGTCTTTAGGAAAAACTGAAGCATATTCTTTGCTTCATAGTTTTCATAAGGATTATTGAGGAAATGAGTTAGACAATATTTCAGATCCTCCTTTGGAAGCTTGGACAAATCATTCTCAAACGGATATTGGACATACCTCCCTTTATAGATGATCTGGTTGGAACGCCTTAAGTCATTTTTTTCTTCCAGCACCTCCAACATCAGCGAAAGCATCTCTTTATCTTTGGAAAATAAAATATGCGGGCCTATATCGTAGGTATATCCGTCCTTCTCGATGCTTCTGCATAATCCTCCGGGAACGTCCTCCTTCTCTAATATTAAGATTTCTTCCGTATCCGCCCTGTCCTGCAGGAAAAACGCCGTACTGATCCCGGATAATCCTCCTCCTAAAATTACGTATCTCATATCTTCCGCTCCTCCTCAGATCATTTGGGGAATAAGTTTATCAATATCACATTTACAGATTCTCCCTGAGTCCACATGATTATCTGTCAGCAATTTTTCAATCTCATCTCCATAATTTTTATTCGCGATCAGATAACATGGGGCTTTAAATCTCTCTTCACATTCCTTCCAAGATAATATGCCGATTCCGTTTTGTCTTCTTCCCCATTTTCTTTCATCCCCGTCGGCGTAAGAAGCAACATTAATTCCATTGGACGCAAGCAGATAATGCAGATTACATCCGTAACTGCCCGCCCCATAGATTACAAGGTAATCGCTCCCTGATATCTTGTTCTTTAACTCTTCCGAACAAATTTTACTTTTTGAAAACAGTTCTGATTTCGCGTTATAAAATTCCTCCCCGCTTCTTAAAAGCATTGATAAATCTGTCCACTCGCTATCTGAATACAGCGATCTGTCCAATAGCCCCTTCTCCCCGGCTTCTGTCATCGTTTTTCTCGTCTCCGTGATTAAAGACTGCCTCCCCTGATCGGAAAGCCTTAAGTAAAGCGCGCAATTATCATAAAAATATCCCCTATAATATGCCGGAGCAACTCTCTCCCATACGGTATGGTTTGATTCCAGTTCATTCCGAATATAGTCGTACTCTTTACAAATCTTAAATACATTGTTCGGGTTTTTGATTGACGCGTATGGGTTATCGCATCGGTAATGATAAAAACACTCTTTAAGTAAATAGATACTTTCGGCATATGCGAATGTCAAAAACCAAAATCCCGTATCCTGATATGCCGCTCCCGGCGACTCATTGTGTCTGATATGGTATTTATTTAAAAAGGATTTCCGATAAAGTCCCAGCCACTCGTACATCATCCACCCGAAGCAATGATTATCTTTCTGCGGATCAATAATTCTATGATAGTCGCTTGACAGAGTCGACGTAGATTTTAAAAAATCGAATCGCTCGTCCCCTTCTCCTAAAAATGCGCCGTAATCACCCTTCACAAAATCTGCTCCCGTTTCCTCCGCCGCTTTATAAAGCTTTTCCATCATGTCCGGTTCAATATAGTCGTCCGGCTCGACAATGGCGACGTAGGGTGCGGAGGATCTTTCTATACCGATATTCTTCGCATATCCGGTGCTTTTCTTTATGTCTTCGAGGAGAGATACTCTGGGATCTTTTTGGGCATACTCTTCTACAATGTCTCTGGTTCTGTCTGTTGACGAGGCGTCGACTACAAATACTTCTATTTCTTTTAATGTCTGGTTTAAAACACTGTCCATTGATTGACGGATATATGGCTCCATGTTTAGAGTGGGCAGAATAATTGTTACTTTTGGGTTCATTGGTAACCTCCTACTATTGATAAAAGATTTCTCTCAAAAACTTCCATTGTAAAGAATTTTTCGTAGATTCTATAGGATTGCTCCCCCATTTTCTCTACCAGAGATCTGTTGTTCAGGCACCAGCGCATCTTCTCGGCAAGGGCCTTTGCATTTTCCGAAGGGAAAATCAACGCGTCCTTCCCGTCTGTCAGATATTCCGAAATCCCGGCGGCGTCTGAAACAATTGACATCACTTTATACTGCATTGCCTCTATTACAACCATCGGCCATACGTCTTCTCTGGATGCACAGATCAAAACGTCACATTGGGCATATTCCATATGTACTTCTTCCCTGTCTAATTCGCCCGTCATCTTGACAACTCCGCTTATCACTGCGGAATCTAAAAATGATGTGTCACAGTTTTCATCTACCCTTCCAATAAACCGGATTTCCAAGGATTCCCGTTCTCTTTCTGAAAGCAATTCGATTGCTTCCACTATAAGATCTTGTCCCTTTATGTCACAAACTCCCCCAACTACCGAAAAAACATACTTTTCAAAACTGCCTTTCTTTGTTAAATATGGAGCCGGCGGAATAGATATAGGAAGTATATCAATATTAAAATTAGAGTTATATTTCAATAACGCCTGTTTTGCGATATTACCAGAGGCAGCAATACGCAGATTTTTACAGGCAATATTTTTCAATCCCTCCACAAGACAGTTTTTTACGAAACAATCCGGCTCATGCAGCCACCAGACCACCGGCGTTCTCAAATCCCGTTTTAACAGCAAGTTGTAATATGTCACTGTATTGACAAAAATAAGATGAACCCCTTGCGCCCAAGACAGATCCATAAGTTTTCCTGTCATAATCCTTTCATCAATTATCAAAGGTATCTCGTACTCCGCAAGACACTGCTCCATTTTTCCGGAAATCGGCGAAGCAACCAACACATTATAGCCGGCTTTCTTTAAAAATCGAGCCGCATATAATAATGCATACTGTGCTCCGCTCAGTTTCAAATCATCTGAAATAAGCAGGATTTCTGCACTTTCCGAATCTGCCGTTTTCTTCTCCGGAACGGTTACATCTGGCATAAAACCTAGTTCCGCCAAATCGAAGGTATAGAATATCTTTTCATCAGGGATGCCCAATTCTTTTAATTGTAAAGTCATTTCGTTAATATAATGGCTCATGATATAGATTCTGTCTGCTGACAAATTCGACGCCTCATTGGGCGAAAGTATTGGAGCGCCATCTAAAATTTTTCCTTGTTTTTTCCTATCGTTATCTAGAAAAGCTACGATTTTAATATTTGTAAACCATTTCTTATATATAGAATAAAATTTTCCGGTTCCAAAAATTGCTGCTTTCATATCTTTGATCCTTCTCCGTGTACACACTTCTCGTTATTCACTACTACCGTTAAACTAACTTTAAATATATTAGAAGGAGTTTCAAATCCAACTGTTATGTGTAAAATAGAATTTTTTTCCAAAAATCAAAGTGTGGCTTCATAAGACTCTTAGGATAAACAGCATCATGTGCTACTTCTCCCATTTTTCGTAACTGTTCTCGACACCTTGACAGATATTCTATCCGTTCTGCCGCGGTTTGATAATCACCCACAGGAACAATAAAACCATTTACACTGTCCGTAATATCTTCCCTTACCCCGGAAGTTTCAGTTACAATTGGAACTGCCCCGTTTCCCATAGCTTCGATAATACTAATACTTCTTCCTTCGAAATCTGCTAAATTAACACAGATATCCTGTCTTTTCCAAAAATCCGAAAGCATTGACCTGTCTAATCTTCCTAAAAAGCGTATTTTATCTTCCCACTGGTTACTCTGTACGACCATTTCCATTTCTTTTCTTGCTATCCCGTCTCCGGCAAATTCCATTCGAAAATTAATCTTTTTTTCTATAAGCGTCCCGATTAACTTAAGCAATAAATCCATCCTTTTCTGGTGATATTCCATTCGGCCGGCAAATCCAATGCGGATAGACTGAGATTTTTCCTCTGAATATGAACGTACCAACATAGGTTCACACTCAAATGGACAAGTCATTGAATAAATCATATCTGATCTCACACCCTGTTCTATCATATGGTTCCGAATATCCTTGCTGACGCCAATATAAAGATCTGAACATTCTCTGAAATCTCTATATTCTTCATAAACTTTCTCATTACTGTTATGAATAACTGATATAATCTCTATCTCCTCCGGATAATAATACTTCACTAAATATGCCGCTAACATCACTTCATTAGTTGTACATGTAATCACTTTACAGGGTACCTTTTGAATAATAGCATCAACCAAATTCAAAATAGATTTTATTGAAAACTGCTCTTCATGATTAATATCAGCGTAGACGATATGATTTCCTAGTATAAGCGGGACATGATAATTTCCTTCATCAGAAATAATATAAATATGTTTTCTTCCATCGTTAATCAACTCTTTACAAAGTTCCATTGTCCATGCTTCAACACCGCCTAATATGAGTCCATTGTAACAATCAAATAATATACTTTGTTTTCTGCCTGTATTTATTGCTCTTCCCATGATATGCTTTTTAAGCGCCAAGCAATGTTTATATGCCTCAAGAATAAGCTGATGATAATGTATTTCTTTATTCAAATCATATTTATACTTACTTTGGATCTTATCCCGTATCTGCTTTATTGCATCAACATCTGCAACTGTAATACACAAATTCTCGCTTAAAAGTCTTTCTATTATATCTGGATTTTCAACCTCAAATCCTTCAATTTTGTCTCCCCACTTACTCGAGTCGGTATCTACGATCCTAACAATTTCTATATTTGATTGAAGTAAAATTTTACATAATATCCTACAACGTTTTCCAGAACCATATAAAACTATTTTTTGTATCATGCTTTCTCCATCTGTTCTGCCATATGGATTGGAATATTCTCTGCTTCCGCCCCATTACAGTGCCTGCACATATCTAAATACCCCTTTTCGGAATATCCTAATGTAAATTCTAATAATTCTTTTTTATATTTTTTTCTATCCAACTTATTCAAATCCAAATAATCATTTTCTCCAATATTAAACTTCAAGTTTTCAGAAACACTTCTTGCCATTACACAAAAATAGAAACGGTTTTCCCTGATCTCTCTACATGGAGCCTGACATGCATCAAATACCCTTAATAATTCACTCTCATCTCCGCCTCTGTCAACATAGTCAAAACCATAGTCCATCCACTCATCATCCTCATTACTAAAGATATAAGAAATGTCATATGTCTCTAACGCATCCCTTAACTTCTGATAGGAATTCTTTAGTCTTGGGATCCGGCGCGAATAATTAGATATACGATATAAAATATTATATTTTTTACACACCTTCATCACTTCTTCGCCAGGAACTATCGTTCCATTCGTGGTGATTGCATAAGTACCTATTTGATTTCTATAATGTTCACCAATATATTGTATTGCCTGCGCTAACTCCTTATATAGCAATGGCTCTCCGCCTATTAACACAAATTCTTTAATAAAATCAACCTTCGAGAAAAAACAATCCGCACTTTTGCAAACCTGATCTAATGTCAAATCTTTAGATGAATTATCTACGGCAAAACATCCATGAGCACATTTCTTACATTTTAGCGTGCAACGTTCTGTAACGGAAACCTGAGCAAGAGGCACGTAAGATTTGTCAAAATAATATACGGAAATAATTGGAAAAATAGAATAAGTAAACTCATCATACATAAAAAAATCGGTTCTATATTTTAATGAATTCTCTTCCAATTGATTTTTTATTTCTTTTCTGTTTTCTTTCGATGCTGATATTATAATTTGTCCGTCTCGTTTTTCTAAATATTTCTCAAAGGAAATAATATCAAATTCGTCTATCTTATTTCCCTGTTTATCCGTACTATTATCAATAAAAGCAGACAAACAACCATACTTCCGCAAAACAAGCATAAGTTCTTTTCCTAGTATTCCTGCGCCAAAAATATAATACTTCATCCGGGGATTCGCAGCTAACAAGGTTTCTGCATAGACATCAAATTCATGGCCTTTATTTCTCCATATCATTTCTTTTCCTCACATCTTTATTTTGAAATATTTTTATCATCCAATATAGAATATTTATTTTTCTACAATATTTAACATCCAATCGGATTGTATATCCAAAAGCAATTCGTACATAGTGAAAATAGGACAAGTGAATATTTTCCGCAATCTCTCTATAACATCATTATAATTAGACACCAATGTCACTATTACGGCGTCCACGTCCCACAATTCATCTTTCCACCCTAAAATACTCAACTCATCCTTAAAATCTTTTAGACAATAATTCATATCTAATACATAATCAATGTTCACTTTGCTATTACATAGCTCATAATAAAGACTTTCTCCAATACATCCAAATCCGTAAACTACAATACGGTTATACTGGTACTTATCAAAAAATTCAGAAATACTCGCCCCCTGATTTTTTAAATCCAACCAAGTTTTCATAATTTGAAGTATTTTCGTATCTTTATGATTTTGTGCAGATATCTCACAATTTTCTCGAAATTTTATGTATTCATTAAAGTCATCAATCTCTTGTTTAGACAAAAACGGTCCACTTTCGGATAAGATTTGCACAACTTCCTTTAAAGACTTTATCATATATAGATCATCCACAGAGTCTTTTGTTCTTTCCGGTGAATGGTAATAGAGACATTCTCTATTTACAGCAAAACGATATCCCTTTTTTAACATCATGATCCATAATAAATAATCATCTGCTCCATTATTTTTCAATATATTATCTATCCATTCAATAGGAATACATTTTTTCTTTATAATTACCTGTCCTGGAGACATTATAGGATTACCTTTTGCAACAAAATCGTGGTGATTCTCTATTCTTTGTTCTAATTCATCACTTGATGTCAATAAGTGAAATCTTCCATTCCACCCATTACAAATACATATTTCAGATTGATTTTCTTGAATCGAATTCCACTGATTATAGAGCCAATTATCTCTTGCTAAATCATCTTGATCAAACATTATAATAAATTGACCGCGTGCATTTTTAATCCCTGTCACACGCGCCCCGTGAATTCCTTGATTTTTTTTATGTATAATAATTTGTATATCAAATATTGCGTTATCGTTTTTTATCTCAATCTTTTCCGACGGATAATCATTCACAAAAATTATTTCTACAAAACAACTTTTGTACAAGTTTTTATATAAGCAATTTTTTTCTATTAACTTTAATAAACGATTACAAAATTTTTCCCCTTTGTATAAAGGTATAATAATGGAAATATCAATTTTTTTCATTTTTATAATTAGATTTCAAATTCTAATCCCTTTATATTTATAGTTCTCTAACCTCTATAAGTTAAGTACATGATCAAATTCTTTCGCTAGTTTATGAGTAAGAAGTTTTCTTTCATATTTTTGTATAGATTCTTTATGATCAATATTGGATTTTTTATCCGTTCGCCAAAACTCTATCTGACTACGCAAAAAATTCTTAATACCTTCAAAATCATATAAATCCATATTAACTCCTAATTTTGTTTCTCTCAAAACATCTGCCTGAAAACTCTCATGGGAAGAAAAGCAAAGAATTGGTTTTCCAATCCTCAAATACTCATAAAATTTACCCGGGTAGTTTAAATATCCTTTTTCTCCATACTCGCCATACATTACCATAATATCCGATTCCATTGCAATTTTAATACTGTCCGTATGCGTCAATATACCATTTTGCACTGTAACGCGGTGGATATCTTCTTTATTTATTTTTTTCATATAATCGCTCGATATAAGTCCATTAAAAATCCATTGGATTTCATCTCTTTCCACCTCATTTTGTTCTATCATAAAATTTATTACTTTAAGAACCGGGACAGGATTCCTATTGTATGCAATTCCTCCATTATAGCAAAGAGTAAATTTTTTATTCTTCTCTGTTTTTACAGGTAAATCCAAAAAGTCTTCCTCATCATATCCATTTGTAATTTCTTTTATTCCGGATGATTTTACCCCATAGGCATTTACAAAATCTGATATCCATTTCCCGCCGGCTACAACAATCAAATCCATGTCTTTTACTAATTTTCTTTCTAGATATTGATTCACTGATATCTCTTTTTCCGTCATCCATGGGTAGTATAGATTTATATAGTCTCTATTAGAAACCCAAGGATCTCGATAATCTGCAATCCATTTGATGCCATACTTTTGTTTTAAAAAATATGCAATCAAATGCGGACTCCACTCAGGTACTGTAGAATAAATTAAGTCTATATCCCGCATATCAATATATTCATCTATATGCCGTATACACTCATTCGCCCATAAAATAAGATTATCCGGAAGGATATATTCATTCTGGGTATTCTGCGCATCTATATATCCGCTTATCCATTCTTTAGAGCCTGATACACTATAAAGAAACTCAATGACTTCCTGTGCTTTTTCTTTAGAAATTACATCTGGCCACGCATAATCATCTTTTATCCTGATAATTTGTAATTTTTCAGGAATATCGTTTAATAATGTTTGATCTATTGAATATTTATTAAGGTCCGGATTGATTTCAGTAGTTAAAACTATTGGTTCATACCCATATTCTCTTAAATATTTAACAAATTTTAACGTTCTCTGAATCGGAGAGCCTCCTGCGGGCGGAAAAAAGTATGCTATAACTAATACCTTCCTCTTTTTTGTAAAACTAAGTTCTGAGCCACTCCTATACGTTGGGCCACATGTTTTGATTTTAGGCTTTTTACAAATTATATCCTTAAAAGGTTTCCCAGAATTAAGCTCTAATAACAACCAGTCTTTTTCGTCTTTTGTTGATTGATATAATTTCACGTTTTTTATTCCCATAGCATACAGTTGTTTTACAATTTCTACATGATACCGGCTTGCAATTACAATAAAATCAGAATGAAACAAAAAAATTGATTTCGGTGAAACTATAGGAATATCAAATAGTTTTTTTCCTATAAGATCAATATTATTATCACAAAATGCTATAACTTTATATTGCGTTTTTAATGATTGAAATGCCTTTTTACCAGTGTTTGATGCCCCGAATAAAATAATCTGCATTAATCTACCCCTTCTTATCCAATTACTATACAAATTCTTTTGTACTCAACCATTTATCATAACAATTTTTGTATTAACCTAAATATCCGCAAAATACTGCACTATTGTCTGGACTATTCTTTCTGATGCATGTCCATCTCCATATGGATTAACTGCCCTACTCATTTTTTGATATTCTTTTTCATTTATCAACAAATTCTTTATTTCTTTATAAATATTCTCTTCCTTTGTTCCAACAAGTCTTAAAGTTCCTGCTGCAACTCCTTCTGGACGTTCTGTCGTATTACGCATTACCAAAACGGGTTTTCCTAATGAAGGGGCTTCTTCCTGGATTCCTCCACTGTCAGTAAGAATCAGATAACTTCTTGCCATAAAATTATGAAAATCAACCACATCCAAAGGCTCAATTATTCTAATTCGTTCCACGTCGACAAACACCTCGTTTGCTATCTCGCGAACTGCTGGGTTTTTATGTATCGGATAAATAACTTTAACATCTAAAAACTCCTGTAATATCCTTTTTAGCGCCCTGAACATGTTACGCATAGGCTGTCCCAAATTCTCTCGTCGATGTGCAGTAAGTAAAATTAATTTGCTATCCTCTGCCCATCTAGTATGTACATTTTCATAGTTTGACTTAATAGTCATCTGTAATGCATCAACTACTGTATTTCCAGTCACAAAAATCTTCTCTAATTTTTTTCCTTCCTTTAACAAATTATCCTGAGCTGTATTTGTAGGGGCGAAGTACAGGTCTGTAATTAGATCCACCGCCTGACGATTAAATTCTTCCGGGAAGGGAGACTGCATGTTATAAGTACGAAGTCCGGCTTCCACATGCCCCACCGAAATACCTGCATAAAATCCCGCCAAAGCAGCAATAAATGACGTTGAAGTATCTCCATGAACCAAAATTAAATCAGGATTTTCTTTTTTTAGTATTTTCTCCAATCGTTCAAGTATATCTATTGCAATTCTGGATAATGTCTGCCTTGACCTCATAATGCTCAAATCATAATCTGCCTTGAGTTGAAAAATGTCCATGACCTGAGATAGCATTTCTTTATGCTGCCCTGTTACGCATACAATCGTTTCAAAAGCTGTATTGGCTTTTAATTGATTTATTAATGGACACATTTTTATTGCTTCTGGTCTTGTTCCAAAAATCAGCATAATCTTTTTCATATTTATATACCTCTTTTCAGAGTCTGTAGGTTTCTTCCAGTTCGCAAATCTTTCTTGTATCCAACACAATTTTCCCTTCCAGTTTTTCTATATTATTTACAATTTCATTATGTCTCACTAATAGTACTACCAAATCAATCTCTGCAAGAAATTGATCCAAATTATGTATCTGATTAGGAACAATATTCTCCTTAATAAACGGATCATACACCTTTACAGAACATCCACAAAGATGTTTTTCCATAATCCTCAACATCTGCAAAGTAGGAGACTCCCTTATATCATCTACATTTTCTTTATATGTAAGACCATAAAATCCTACTCGGCTAACATCTGTCATTCCTTTTTCTTGCATAATATTATAAATTCTCTCTAATACAAACTCCGGCATAGAATCATTAATTTTTCTTGCTGCCAAAATAATATTGGCAAGTCCTGGATAATCTCCCACCAAAAACCACGGATCAACAGAAATACAATGGCCCCCAACTCCCGGACCTGGCGAAAGAATATTTACTCTCGGATGTTTATTTGCTATACGTATAATCTCATAAACATCCATATTGTCAAACCGACAAATCTTAGCCAACTCATTTGCATATGCAATATTGATATCCCGAAAAGTATTCTCTACTACCTTTGTCATCTCCGCAGTACGAATATCTGTAATTTCAATCTCGCCTTGGCAAAAAGAAGCATATAATTTCTTTACTCTTTCTCCAATCTCTTTACTATCAACCCCAATTGTTCTATTGTTATGTAAAAGCTCGTAGATCATGTTCCCTGGAATAATCCTTTCAGGAGCATGTGCAAGATGTATATCACTTCCAACTATAAAACCTCTTTCTTTTATCAACGGGCGTACGTGTCTATCTATTGTTCCTGGTGAAATAGTAGATTCAATAATGATTATCGCACCTTTAGGACAAACATTCAGGATACATTCCACTGCCTTTTTTAGATATTTTGCATTTACTTTTTTACTAACATTATCATATGGTGTTGATACCGATACAATGTATATATCGGCCACTTGATATTCTGACGAGAAAAGAATTCCTGCCTTTACTGCCGAAGAAAAAAGCTCATCTAATCCCTCTTCTTTAAATGTAGTTTGCCCCTCTTTCAATGTATTAATTAGATTCTTATTGTAATCTGTTCCTTGCACTTCTATACCATGTGATGCCAGCATAAGAGCTGTCGGTAGACCTATATACCCTAATCCTATTACATTAACCATTGCTACATTCTCTCCTCTTCGCTTAAAATCACATTAGCCGCTATACATAAGACAACAAACAGTTTTTAAAAACTTCGATTTGTCATATATTTTTTTGTTACTACACCGAAATATTCAAGTCCATATAAATTTGCATATGTAATATAAATCACTACAAAATTCCTCCTCCAAATTCTCCTAAGTATAATATCCTATCCTTCGGCACGAATAAAAAAATCTATTTTAGTTTTCTAATATAGCGAGACACTTGATACAAATTTAATATTTTTAGAATTTTATTCAATCCCTTGTTTTCATAAATAAATTGTATATTGCTTGTCCTATACTACACTTACATTCTCCTTGTTTAATATTATTATCGATACACAATTTTTTTTGGTATACTTGCCGTTGCCATGTGATTTTTTCATTAAAAGTATTATGGCAAATTTGGGCATACCTATTAATGTGATCCTCCTGGACATAATATTGTTTATACTGATATACAAGATTTAATGCATCAATTTCTAAAATAGAAGAGTTCATAAAAGAGAAAACACCTATATACCGATTATCTTTTACGTATTCCAATAAGTATTTCTGTCTCATTTCATTTTTCAAAATACTTGCTTTCGTTTCACATTCCTCTTTGACATCAAACGTATAAAGGTTATATGTCTTTTTATCTACATATATAATTTGGTTTGTCAAAAAAGGTATATACCAAATATAATCTCCAACCATAACCGAATATAAAAATGTCGGCGTTTTATATTCATCTATTATGCAATCTGCTCTACCAACTGTATCAACTGAAAAATCATAAATGCCAAAATCTAACGGGAAATTGTCAATAACCCTTACTACATTATCTTTCGTCCAAACATATATCTTCTTTTTATATCCACTCATCCAGAATTTATCATCATCAAAACATAATGTATACATTCTCTCCTGTATATTCGGTATAGAATATACTTGAAAAGTTTTGCTGTTTAAGCAAAATCTATAAATATCATTATTTTCTAATTCTAAAATGTAAATCTCATTCTCGATCATTATGCTTTTTGCTATATTTCCCTTTTCACAGATAGTATACTGACTCTCAATTTTTTTGGATTGGATATCTATTTCAATTATTTTTTTTAAACCTACCGAAATAGCAAAAATCTTATCTCCATGTTTCCAGAAATCATACATCAATAGACAAACCATATCTGGATTACTTATAGTGATTCCCGAGAATATCTTATTATTTGTATCATATACCCATATGCTATTTCCATATTGAGGCATACAAAAAACATCTTTTCCACACTTAATACAGCGCGAGTTTAAACGAAAGTTCTTAATAGTGGAATCTGGTATACCTGCTACTATTTCACATTCATTTGTATTTAAATCAATACGACATAATATGTTTTGCCTGCCATCAACAAACCATGCCTTATCGCATTCAATCCACCAATTGTCACTCCACATAATTCCCTCTAAATTCTCTTCCATTGAAATTCCATTCTCTCCTGTATATCATATAGAACGAATACTATAGTTCTTCAAAAAAATCTATGAGCCTATTTATTTGATTATCAATCAATATCTGAGCTCGCGCCTTTTCAACATTTTCCTTGTACTTCTTCTTATTCTCCTTTAAATAATCAATGTTCAAATCTGTTATCCGCATCTTAACTAAAACACCCAATTCATTTAAATAGTCACACAACTTTTTAGGTCGTATAGCAATAACAGGAATACCTGCCTCCAGATAGTCAAAATATTTATTTGTTGTTGCATTTGCAAGGGTACTTCCCCAAATATAGCCATCTACACTTGACAATTCAGGTACATCCTTACCTTCTGTATACCATAGGCACCCATAATCATACTCTTCTATTCTTCCTATTAATTCACTATGTTTTATTCCATAAAAAATCTTAAAGTTGGGGTATTCTTTTTCCAGCTCACACAACTTCTCTTCATGTATATTTTTCGTATGCATTCCTGTATATAAATGAAATATGCAATCCTGTCTTTTTCCAATAGCACGCATAATCGTATCAAACCTTGCATATTCAATATACTCGCCTTCATTTCTACAGCGTTCTTCATTAATCACCTCAATTAGATTTCCCCCGACACAACAAAGTTTTAATACAGCATCTTGACTCTCTCTTTTTTTATAATCATATTTATTACAGTAATCCAAAAATTGTATGGATTTTCCTTTATATACAAATTTTTTCTCCTTTTCCAAAAATTCTTTTGAAAACCATCTCCATACTACTCCATCTGCATTTTCAAGACAAAAACGTTCTGATAATTTTTTATTTTCTGTTATTTGAACATATCCATCATTCAAAACATCATATGAGGAAAAGACAATCTTCCCAAAGATATTTTTATGCTTTATCATAATTTCTGTCCAAATGCAATTCCCCCACTCAGGCTCATAAAAGTAAACTAATGGTTTGTACTGTATAGCTTTAGCATATATTGCCATACTATCATCGCAGGGAATAACCTTTACATTGAGAGCTAGTAAATCGCCCATTACTAAATTTTCCAAAAAATAAGTTCTTAATAAAACTATCACATTAAAATTTTTCTTTGTTAATGCTCTAATAATTTTAATCGTCCTTGGTTTTAAAAATTCTGTAATATATATAATTGTTTTTTTATCAATAATTCTGTCGTTTCTTTCTTCCAGCTTCTCCAAAATCTGATTTTTCTGCATACTGTACTGTTCCAGAGAATTAATTGCCCTCCATACATGCCCTTCTATTATCCAATCCAAAAATTGTTCATCCGAACAGCTTTTCAGTTTATCCTCAGAAACCACATAATCTGTTAATTTTAATATCCTTCCAGTTTGATATTCATGTAATGTTTGAATAATTTCATTTTCATAGTCTTCGCTTACTGCTACTAAAACTATACTATCCTCTATCTGCCAATCTATTTTGTGTACAGGTTTTATCTCTATCCCGTCGATATTGTCTATTGAATATAAATCTGAAACTACAAATGAACTAATCCGATCATGTAATCCTGCCTTCTTCAATAATGGATAAATCATGTTTGCATAACCGCCTGCCCCATAAATAAATATTTTATGAGCTTTAACCAATTCCCTATATAACTTGTCCATTAAAATATGCATTCAGTCTCTCTCCTCTACCATCACAAACCACTTTTCCGATTCATAATCTAATGAGCCTTTCTAAACTCCTGGTTTCAACCCATTCTACTGCTTTTTCATAATCTCCATCCGTGTCAAACTCAATCCACCCGTTTTTAAATTTGACCGCTTTTACGCAATTTTTCGATTCAATTACAGCCTGCAGCAGATCTGTCATATAAGCTTTTTGTATTGTTTTTCCAGACTGTTTCCAAGGTTTAATCGAATTCTCATCAAAATCCTTCTCAAATATTCTTACAATATCTTCTGCTCCGGATTTGGAAAATTTTAACAGTCCAATATATCTTGCATCAATATCTTCAAGTCTCGGCGCTTCGCGTCCCAACTCCGTAATGTTATCATATTCATCCATCGACAGGCTTTCGGTATCAAAATCCACTCTTCCATATCGCAACTTCCAGTATTCCTGCCAGTTGACATCTACCGCCACTGCAAATTTTTCCGTACATTCCATCATTCTCCGAAGCATTTCTTCTTCAAATAAAATATCTGAATAGCTGACAATAATATCATCATCAAACTCTTGTTTTGCCGTCATCAGAGAAACTACCATATTGGTATTTTCATAGTCGTCATTTTCATAATATTTTATGTCCCTATATCCTATTCTATCTGCCGCAAATCCTCTTACGATAATAATATCTTTTATTCCGCATCGCCTATATGTTTCGATCTGTCTTTCTATAATTGTCTTTCCTGCAAACGTAAGCATTCCTTTTGGTAGATTCTCCGTATATTTTTTCAATCTCGTTCCTTGTCCTGCCGCTAAAATAACCGCTTTCATTTCCTGCTCCTTACAAAAATAACTTTTTTATAAACGCAATATCAGCAATATCATAGGGATTTTCCCGTTCCGGATGCCACATAGTTCCATATATTTTTCTGTTTTTGATCTTAAAAGCCTCAATCACACCGTCCTGTGCCCTCGCTTCTACAATCAAATTTTCTGTCACATTATCTACCGCCATATTATGATAACTGTTTACTCTCCGTCCATTCCACATATGGTTGCCTTCCAGTACATGCTTTACAGCCACATGGTTTTCTACCTTTTTTAGCCTCGCGCCAAAATAATCGGCAATCATCTGCATGCCTCGGCAAAATCCATATAATGGAATATTCTTTTCCATAGCATATCCAATTAATATTTCTTCTGTCTCATCACGCTCTGGTGCATTACCGCCATATTTGGCCAGATCATTTCCACCGGTAAGAATAACCCCGTCCGGGTCTGTACTTTTCAAAAATATCCGGGTCTTTTTCGGAATATTATTGATCGGTATGGGAATATAACCACATGCCCATATCAACTTTGCCACATCAACATCTGCACAATCTCTACGTTCCCCGTAACCAGTAACAATTTCTACTCGCTGCGAATAAACCAGTCTTTTCATGAACGTTTATCTCCCATAATCCCAAAATGCTCTATGACCAGCTCTGCCATCTCTGTTACGCTTTGACTTCCCTCATTTTCAAGGATCAAATCGGAATTCGTCGGCTCCTCAATTGCCACTTGTATCCCCGCTATATTTTCCGTCTTTGATGCATACAACCCTTTCTGGTTTCTCCTTGCCAACTCTTTCATAGAAACTTTTATATAGATTTCACGGTAGTTTTGAATATTATTTCGGTTCCAACTGCGGACACAGTCAAACATGGAAATTGTACAACATAGCACATTTAATCCCTGTTCCTGAAACATTCTGCAAAGCCTCGCATACCGCATTGCACACTTTATACGTTCATCTCGTGTATATCCAAGGTCATTTCCGAATACTTCCCTTAATGTGTCTCCATCAAGAAAAACAAGATTCGCATACTGTTCTCTCATTCTGTCATATAACTGTCGACCTATAGCTGTTTTCCCTGCACCGGACAATCCTGTGATCCAATAAACATATCCCATCCTCATCATCTATAATGCTTTCCTTATTTTAATTGAGCCATCCATATCCTGGTCGTATACGGTACCTTGATATACTCCTGTCCTCTTGCTTCTACCAGTTTCCGTATCTGCACATTAATCTGGTCAAATTTTCCTCCGGACTGTCGCTGTACAGTTCCATGCGATTTCCATCCTTCTATGAAATCTTCTGCCAGTATTTCATGTGTCACCATACCCTCTATGTATATTACCTTCCCAAACAAGCCACTTTGATTAATCGTTTCTTCCTGTCCTTCCCTACGTGTCCCATATGAGTAGTCCTCTATTTCCTTTTTCAAAATATATTCTATTTCTTTCTGTAAGGGATCATCCAAATTTCTGTGATTCCACATGCATGCAAACCATCCGTTGCTTTTTAAGATTCGTTTTGTCTCTACCAAAGCTTTCTGGCGGTCACAGACATTAAAAGACGATCCAAATGTCACTAAATCAAATTGGTTATCCTCCATACCGGTTTGCTCTCCGACGCCTTCAAACCATTCTACATTTCCATACTGTACCGTCCGCCTAATCCCATTTGCACGCATCGCATCATTTGGTTCCACTGCACATACACGCAGACCATATTCTGCCAGCTTTAATGTCAGATGTGCAGCTCCTGCTCCTACATCACATACAAAATCACCCTTTCTTATCTGAGCTGTTTCCAACATTTTGTCAATCGCTGTCTGCGCATAATCCGGCCGCTTTAAATAGGCGGCTGCCAACTCCGTGTAATCCCATTCTGTATTCATATCTTTTCTCCTTATCTTTCCATATTTCACTATCATTTTTCATCATAATTTCATAATTTATAAGCTTCTCACATTCCGCCCTGCCGCATCAATCTCCAACATCCGCGCCCTGCGGTAATTTTCATACTGCTTCTCACCAACACCGATCACGGCCGGAATACCCAGCTCCCCAGCACGTATAGCCATATGTGAATTGGCTCCTCCCCACATCGTAATAAACCCCCGGATATCATGTGAAAAAATCCAATCATACCCCGGATCCGCACTTGCAATCAATACAATTTTTTCGTTAATATCAATTTCTACTATCGTCTCACCAATTTCTACCGTTTTTCCCTGCGCCCGTTTTAATGTAATATAATTGGGTTCTGCATCCGGGTAATAAAATTTCCAGATATCGTCAGCGTTTAGAATCACTGGTGGAAGTACAAGACTTTTTGACATGTCATATACTGACTTCCCATCTCTAACAGAATCCCTCAGTTTCTTTCCCACGTCACATGTAGAAGCATACAGGCTTCTCACCGCCTGAATATCCAGATGTGCACACTCATTTCGTGACAACCCGTATTTTCCGCCAAGCTCTTCTATCATCTGAAGCGCCTTGCTCACATTTCTTGTAAATAGAAACTTTCCATATTCTCTGCCCTCTATGACAGCCTTAATGAAATCCATCAATCCCAAAATATCAGTACATAGCCCATTTGTTTCCAAAAGCTCTTTTAACCTGTGCAGCTGGCCAATTGACAGGCTGAACTTCCCTTTTTCTTCTAAAGTTTCTCCTCTGCCTTTTTCTGTGTTATCCCACTCAAAATAAAGATGATCAGCTTCATCATATCGCAGCGAATTGATATCATAGGTCCCCGGCCGCAGATGTCCATATTTATGTAGGAATTCCTCCTTGGACAGGGACACAAAATCACGGTTCATATTTGTACTGACGGTTTCCATATCTCCCATAAAATCCTGATAATCCTTTTTTGAGATCACTCCGGTCCTTTCCATAGAACCAAGCATCTGTACCGCAATAAATGCTCCTCTCGCGAGTCCTGCAAATGGCAACGTTCCATAACGTTTACAATCCTCTATCAACCAATATATTTTTTCTATTTCATCCAGATCACTACTTAAAACCGTTTCATAACGCTCCTCTAACCGTCCTATTTTTTCCACATCCTTGCGCCAGATACCGCCGTCCCAGTCAATGATACCGTTTGTCATCTCTTTAAGCGAATCAAGTATCTTTTCTATTTCTGCCTCTGTAAAGGAATATTCGCCCAAAATACGTATCCGTTCCGGAAGGTCCAGAGTATAGCAGGAAAATACAATATCAAATTCCACCTTATCATGTTTCGACGGATCCTCTGCAAGCCTGTCAAGATAATAATCTACTAATTTGTTACTGATATCTTCGTCAAGTCCTGCTGGAATAAAAGAATTAAAGCTGACTCTCACATCTATATATGGCAATCCCCCGAAGTCTACCATTAGCGGAAAACTACGCAAATTGCGATATCCATAATTATCTCTCTGGTACGCCCATACACTATCGGTAATCACATCTTCATAAAGTGACATGGCAAGCGCTTTGGGATGTATTCCTATCATCTCCGCCGGATTCCAGTCCGACATTACTCCATATATGTTCTTCTTTCCACATAGGTATGGCTTCTTTCCCACTCCCTGGTGAATTTTTCTTTCAATTCTTTTCAATGCGTCACGCTGTCTCACATAATCAGCCGCTTGTCCTTTTATACACAATGGACGCACCTGCAAAATATATAGTTCGCTGTCTTTGGAAACGGCAAATTCCACATCGAGATTCCCCTGCCCGAAAAGCATTTCAAGTTCATGCAAAGCGAGACACAACCTATAAATATAATCAGGTTCAACACCTTTTTCCATTCCTTTAAACACATATAAAAGCCTACTTTTCTGTTCATTTCCTGATGTAACAGAGGAAGTCGAACCGCTTTCATCAAAATTAATCACATAATAGTTTCCAAGCGAATTCGGATCCATCGTAAATGCAACACCACATGCCCTGACATCTTCTAGCATAGGCTGTACTAGTATCTGGTCCTCCCTGATGCCGCTGTCATATGAGGCAATCACTGTATTTACAGCATCCGTAAATGACTTTTCTCCTTCCACATCTCCTACAGATTTATACTTCCCCGCTTGCGATTCCTCACTGGAATCTTCATTTAATGCACTACTTCGGACAATAATCTTTTTTCCACCAAATATCTTCTGGCACTGGTTCCATAAAACATTTGACTCTCCCTCCTGCCACTGTGCCACAGTAAAGGAGAGCAGGGGAAGAATTTTTGCATAATTTAATTTATTTCGGAGAATTTTTAAGGTTTCCGCCTTTGTACCAAGTTTCAACATGCCAATCCCATCCATATCTTATATAAAAATTAACATTTCTCTTTCATTTCACTCTTCATAAATGCCGCATAACGTTCTGCCCATAACTTATTACTGAGATCCCTTCTTATCCCTGAGATTATATCAATATAATCTTTTTGTACTGCATCCGTCCAATCCAACAATGCTTCAAAGCGAAAATTTTTCAAAAACATTTCCTGTAATTCCCGCCTACTAAAGTCCAGGATGTCCACATATGGATAACCATGTTCTTTCTGATAAGACGCTGCCAATATACTGATACGCGCCCGGTCAAAACCCGAATAAAATTCTTCATATAAATTATATACTGGCTTTAAATCAAATCCGGAAATACCCATATAGGATGATGCTTTTTCCCCATGGTAAGTTGTCTCTAAAAGACATTTATGAAAAGCAATTCCTACTTTCTGACACAATTTAGAAAGCGCCTTTTCCGGTTGACATTTCAAATCCTCAAATCTAATCTTGTACGTTTTCCAATTAGCATAATGCCTACCTTCTCCTGTATAGGGATTATATAAGATTCCCCAATATGAATTATTCACTGTTAGATCATACCCTCTGATGCACGCGCCTGCATGTGTACACCTGTTTCTAAATATTTGAATCGTAATACCTGGTACTTTTTCGTCAGAAAGCCATCCTGCCCATTCTCTTCCAACTTGGACTGGCCAATTATGAGGCTCCCAATAAATTACTATATTTTTCAAATCCAAATTTTCACGTCCATACATCGCTTCATATGCAAGATGAAACATTACAAATAATTCCTGAGATGTAAAATGCAAACTCAACTGAAGCAATTCTTTCATTTTTTCATCAAATCTATCTTTATACGGGAAATCCTGTTCTATCGTTCCAGATTTACTTTCTGACTGATAAATCTGCCAAAAAACTGTTAAAATTTTATCTGACACTTCTTCGGCTAAACGTATACATATATCATACAGTCGGTTATTAAAGAAACAATATTCTTGAATCATGATAATCTGCGGATGTCCCGATAAAATCTGTCTAAACAGTAAATTTCCACTGCGTGTTTCAATCGTTCCTAACAAAATTTTAGACGGGCATAATTCTATATGTGTATATTTACCTCTTTCCGTAGTCAACAAAATAGACTTTTCCACATCTGAAAAATAATCTGTATAATCATAAATCTCATGTGCTTCAAGTATTTTTATATAATCTGCATACTGTTTTTCAATTCCTTCTCTTCCATAGGGACCGCCTTTAGCAGGATCATACTCAGATACATACATCAGATATCTACAGCCTTCTTTTTGTTTATCTGGCTCAATGCACGTTAATCCCATCTCTATAGCTGTATCTTTATGTTCACCAGATATATCACAATAATTAAGTGTTTTTGCTACTCCATTTTCATTCCACCATTTCCATGCCCTCTTACACAAATATGGATCCCCAAACAGTACTAGCTCTTTCCCTTTCATAATATGGCACAAATTATTCTCTGGGACATCCACATAATCTCTAATCAAAAAATACTGCTGGTTTCTCCTAAACCCTGCATAATCATAGAAATCTACATCACCAAATCCCCATGCACTGTGCACTGCACTACACTCCAAAATAATTGCATTAGGAAATCGTTTGAAAATACTTTTTCTCTTCATAACAGGTTTCCCAAATAATATCCCTTGACACGTATTCCGATCCGATTGAAACGCACATATATCTATCATATTACTTAATAGCCAATCATATACATCCTGCGCTTTTGTTCCAATTCCCCTTATTACAATCTCTTTATTGCCGCGCAATTTATCCAAAAAACAGTCCCCTGAATCTGCTGCATCTGTTATTTTTCCACTTTCGATATTTGCTTCGTATATTTTATCCAAACATTCAAATTCTACAGACACTGACCTTAATCGATGTTGTCTCCAATCTCTACACTTCTGTTGAACTCCTTCTGCCCATATTTCATAATTCTGATATGAAAGTATTTCATATTTATCCCATGCTTGAAAGTCATCCCAATATTTTCCTTGTACATTTACCATAATTCCTTTCTGAAGCAGATACTTCGCAAGCTTCCATGCAAGCTCATTGCATTCATAAATTGTCACACCCTGATAGTCCGAATATAACCCCCTAAAATCCACACCGTCCGCGAGTTCTTCCAACTCTCTTAGCATTCTCACTTCTCTGTTTGCTTCATCATCCTGCCATGCATAACAAATCACCTCATGTTTATCGTTTAATACAGGCAAAAACACATTCGGATACTCAGAAAAATATTGTCTACTATTTTCCCAAACCGTTTGATTTAAATATACATACTCTGTACTAATACATCCATATATATCTGAACTCTCTTGTGCTGCATTAAATGTAATGTTTCCAACATACTTTCCATTTTGGGTAACACATATTACATTTTCTAAAAAAGTATTCCGAAAACATTCCAATACATCATCGACTTTTAGCTCTTTATATTCAATACAACTTATATTTTCCCAAAATCGTATCATCCTAATATCTCCCCTCAATCACGTGGACAATGGTACATCAAATAAAATTAGGATGAACCAGTACATCCGGGTGAAGGTAATCCCATATGATTTCATTCAATGAATCGCATCTGCACCCTCTAGGACATTCATTTACTCTGATTCTTTGAATTCTTTTTTTTCTTCTCTCACCATTCCAGATTTCTAAAAATGATTCTTTATAAATATTTCCAAGAATATCCTCTTCCTTCTCATGATTTGAACACAAATAAAGATTTCCGTCCGACCAAAGACTCGGATCTAAGGCATGTCCGTAACATACGCAATATTTTCGTCCTTCTTCCGACAACGTATTCATATATTGCCCATATTTTGCGTAAACCTGAAAGGAAACATCCTCTGTTTCTTTTGCCTGCCTCATCTGTTCCCTTACACCATCTATATCTTTTGCCGAAAACACCTTCGTTCCTACAGAACTGCCTTCTCCCTCTATAAGGGGTTTGATCTCAAAATAATCAACGCCAATCTCTTTCCATAGTTTAGCGGCAGCCGAAATAGATTTCCAATTTTCTTCATAGAACACAAACTGTGTTCCAATCGTAGGTAATACATTCCCTCCCTGCTTCTTTTCATTTACAAGAGCCTGTACATTCGCTACTACTTTTTCAAACTCACCTTTCACCTGATGAACCATTTCATGTTCCGCACTGTTACTTGCGTTAATGGAAAACCTAACGAATGTACAGGTCTCCAATATTGCCGTTCGTACATCCTTCATCATCCTAGCACCGTTTGTAAATATGCCAATATCTAAACCAATATCATGTAAATTGTATAATAAATCCGGAATTCCTGAATACAGCAACGGCTCTCCACTCCCACAAATAGTAACAGCCTTAAGCCCAGCTTCCTTTGCTTCCTTCAGAAACCTTATCAAAACATTCGCATCGATTGTATTTACTCTCCGGGAATCTGCAGTTGCATACTCAGTATTGCAAAAAATGCATTTATGATTACAATAGTCTGTAAGACCAATTACCATATGAACCGGATATGTATCGCCCTTTTCCTTAATATCCACCAATCGCTCTGCATTATAGATAACTTTTTCTGCCCCTAATCTTTCCATCATCTTTCTCCCCTCTTATCCGTCACTCATTATATCTGTACAGCGGATAGTAATTTTCATCTTCAATTTCTGAAAACTGCTCCTTCCACTTTTTACAAACATTAAGGTATTTTTTCTGATCACATATCTGACTGGCCACATAATAATCAATCCTCGTTTCCGAATATGCTTCTTTGAATTGCATAAGGCTTTTATGTCCGCCTCCGAGATGAAAAATCTGCTTTCCCATCCTTCTGCTCCACAAAATCATGGAGTGCATTAGGTAATTCATAGGTCTTTTTAGTGCATATTCCCTGTCAGAACACCCCAGATGATAATATGCAGTATTTCTATCCAGAAGCATAATACTTGCTGCAATTATCTTACCTGTCTCTTCTTTTACAAAAGCTAATTTGCTACAATCACACTCTATCAATTTATTAAAATACCTGTTATTAAAATAAAAAAAATTTCGCGCGCCTAATAAATACATTGACTTTCGATACATTCCCTGAAATGCATTCACATTGAAAAGATTTTTCTCTGCAATTTCAAAAGTTAGTCCTTCTCTTTTCGCGCGTTTAATGTTTCTTCTGACATTTGACCTGTATTGTTTCATGATATTCTCTTCTGTTTGTTCCAGATTTACATAAACCTGCTCATTACTATGAAACACATCAAACCCATTTTCTTTATAAATTAAAGGTAATTCAGCTAAATACGGATTTAATCGAATAAACTGACAAATAATATTGTTCTTCCTGCAATATGATAAAATATTCTTTAAAAGCTTATTCTTTAAAGCATTATCATAACTATTAGAGATAATTCCACTATATTCATGCGGTGTGATCATATCATACAGTTCTTCCTCCAACTCAACCATATATGGCAAATCATTAATCCTTCTGAGCACTTCTGGAATTAACGCAAACATCCCATCTTCTTCATAATAAAAAACCACGGTTATGCCATTTTCTGCCTCTGCCTCTGCCAGTAAGTACTCTGTCAAATGAAACACTGTTCTGGGATTACACTTTTCTAAACACTTATTATACCTTTGCCTATCATCAGCCAAATTCCATACCTCAAAATTTTTCATCTAGCGCACTTCCACTCTGGTATAGTTTTTGGCAAGCTGAACAATCCGGCAAATATAAAAATGCTTAGCCCCCCCCCCGGCATTAATTAATTTATATCGATTCAACATACTGTTAATTGTTTCAACATTATTAAACATCATTATATCCAAAATTGATAACCTTTCTTCAAACTTATTTCTTAACTGCTTGTACTTTGTTATTTCTATATCAATAAATTTTAATTCGATCCCATCGTTTTTATATTTTTTTCCATCAAAAAAACTGAGCCCTCCCGGGAGATTCCAGTATTCGGTAACTTCTGGGAGGGCTTTACAAATATTTAATGCCCACTCATCCGGCAAAGTCACCTTTTGAATATTTAATTCCATTTCGCTAAGTACAGTTATAGGTGTGCTAATCTTTAAATATTTGCAAATCTCTTCTATACAAATCTTGTCTAAATCGACCAAACTTTCATAATCTTTAAGCAGAATTGTTTCCATCATATTAATTACATTTTTGTAGTACGGTGCTTTTGTATAAATCTGTAACTGCTTAAAAATACGCTTTTTCCAATCTACATTATTATTAATTTTTATATCCTTAATAACTGTTTTTTGGCTATGCCTCTCTAACGGAACCGACACGTATTGCCATCCTCCATCGACTTGCTTTAGAATGCGATTTCTTTCCATCCATCCATGACGCTCAAATTGAGCCGTATCAAAAATAATAAACATATCCACATTCTTTACCAAAGATAGATACCCTAAGTATGGCAAAAAATTAGGCTGGTTTATTCCTAAACGCATTTGCCTTCCCCACTTTCTTGATTGTATCGCAAATATATTCAACCTCTTTTTCAGTCAACGTCCCATATATTGGCAAATCTAAAGTAATATCCTTGATTTTATCAGCATACTTTGTTTTTCTAACATAATTCCTGTCTTTATAATAACAGTAATCACATGTCAGTTTATCGTACAACTTACGTGTCCCAATCCCGTATTCTTTCAATTTCTCCCACAATTCATTTCTTGTTATTCCATATTCTTCTGTCACCTTGATTGGGAAATATGCATAATTATAGTCAATATTCAATTTGTAATCGTATGGATTAATCCCCGTAATGTCCTTTAAACGCTCACAGTAAATCTGAGCAATCCGCTTTCTTTTTTTCACTTCATTTTTATGTAAAGGCAGATTAACGATTCCCATAGCCGCCTGAAACTCATTCATTTTAGCGTTCATCCCAACAACTTCTACATCACTGCTGCTTTCACCATAAGTAATTCCAAAATTTCTATACAGCTCGAATTGTCTGTGGAGACTTTCATCGCGATATGTGAGCATCCCTCCTTCTATGGAATTAAATACTTTAATTGCATGAAAACTGAACATAGTAATATCGCCATATCTGCCTATTGAGTTTCCATTTATGTTTGTTCCAAAAGCTTGTGCTCCGTCATAGAGTACTTTTAAGTCATATATTTCAGCAATACGTTCTATACTTTCTATATCACAAGGGATTCCAAAAATGTGTGGCGTCACAATTGCACATGTTTTGTCCGTAATAAGTGATTCAATGCTCTCCGGCGACAGATTATACGAATCATCAACATCGCCAAATACCGGAGTTAATCCACTCTGCACAATCGCATTTGTTGTCGACACAAATGTAAATGGAGAAGTAATCACTTCACCCTCTAGCTGTAATGCCTGTAAAGCAATCACCATAGAAGAGTGTCCGTTTACAAACAGATCAATATTTTTTATTTGCAGATATTCAGACAAAAGTTCTCTAAACCTGCGAACCTTGTCACCGTTATTAGTCATTACACCTGTTTCCCATATAGACGCAATCTCTTTTACATATTCCCCGTAATCCGGCATTGCCGGTCTGGTTGCCTTTATCATTTCCATATATACGTATTTCCCTCTTTATATTCAAAACCTTCTAACAAACCGCTTCTTTTATATAAAATTCACATGCCCTCCCGGGTGTTTGAGCTCATCCAGATATTTGTTTATTTCATCCAGACGGCAGGCCTCCCTGCACACTTTATTGATATCCATCCTGTTCAGCGTGTCTACCACATCCCGCCGGTTCTTTCCTTCCCAAACCTCTTTAAACGTCTGTTCATTAATATTTCCATAACAAAATTCCCTGGTTCCTATGTGTGCTACACATGGCCATACATTCCCCTGCGAGTCAATGTGTGTCATAAACGGAAGGCCAAGGCAATGACGGTAACATTTTTCATGGTGCATTTTTTTCATAGCATTGACTCTGAAATAAACCGAAAAATCAGCAGTATTACACTCCTGCAGACTTTTCTCCAGTTCCAGCATTTCCCCATAATCTACACTAAATGTATTTTCACTGTGAAGATGCTGCGAATACGGCTTAACCGTAAAATAATCCACACCTATCCGCCCAAGCTCTTTTGCCATATCAAACACATAGTCTTTGTTATCCGGTAATAACAAACATTGTACGCCCAGTGTTGTCTTTAATTGATGATCTTTCTTATACCGTACTGCCTCGTATAGATTCTCCTTCACTTTCTCCAGATCACCTTCTTTACCTCGCTGTATCCTGTTATAGGATTCTGATTCCATACTGGCAATACTATAACGCACCCAAGAAAACGACCCAAGACATGCTTTGATTTTATCCTTTGTAAACAATGCCCCGTTTGTGCTCATCGCCACATCGACGCCACATTCTCTGATTCCGTTTGCAATATCCGGCATATTCCTATTTAGCAGAGGTTCCCCCTCACCGGAGCAGATTACACTTTTAAGTCCCTTTTTCGCCATACATGAAATGTCTCGAAGTACAATATCTTTATCAAGAAAATATGGTTTATATCCTATATAATCCACTGCACAAAAAATACATCTGTGATTGCAGGTACCGCTTGGCGAAATTTCTATCTCTATTGGGTAAATATTCTCTCCCTTAATCCATCTTGCCACAGTCTCCGGATGGTAGATTAATTTATGAGAATCCATTCTGATATTTTCTGCCATCTTCTCTCCCTTTCATTTCTAAAATATTTATCTATCCATACCTCAACAGCAAGGTACTGCGTACAGTACTGTTTCTCCGTAAATCAGTGCATGTTGTCGGATATAGTAATTATATCCCTTCACATTATCAAGTAAAAACTGCATAATTCGGTAATAATCTTCTGCACAATGATAAATTGAAATTGCAAGTAAGGGATGATCTCTCCGGATTGTCTGAATTCCCCCTCGTATTGCTCTCATTTCCGCACCTTCAATATCCATCTTAATTAGATCAACATGTATATCCTGAAAATAATGGTCAATGGTATCTACCATACAAACCCTTTCATCATTTGTTCCTTCTGCGATCTTAGAACCGGCGCCATTCCCTGTTATGGAAAATTCATCCTTTTCATCCCAAAGTCCCAGATTTTCACAGATGCAGTTAAGCTTTTTAGGCAGCGTTGCTTTACTAAGATTTCCTCTAAGCTTATCAAAGTTCATTTTTTCCAATTCAAAACAATACCAGTCTTTTACATTTAACCCTGAGCTGATAATTGCCCGTAACAGCTCGCCTTCATAAGCGCCTGCATCAATTAACGATATCTCCCTGTCTTTAAAATATTCTCTTACTTCTTTTGTAAAATAACATTCTTCTTCCGTACAAATATCAACAAGCTTATTAATATCTTTTGTTTTATAGTATTGATAAACCCCATCAAAGACATTTTTCGATTCTTCATCTGCCAAATACTTCTTTAACTTGTCTGTATTCTCCTTGTATCGCCTTAACCTTTCGCCCTCACAATATTTATCAATAACAACATCCTGCTGATTTAAAAGCTCCGTATACCACTCATACATTTCCCATATTATGATATTAGAAATATCTATAAGTTTATTTAAAATCTGTTTCCCATAAATTGATGTCAGTATCACATTGGCAGATACTTCGTCTTTACACATATCTCTAAATTCTTCATAAGAAATCACTTCAAATGACTCTACCTTCGTTCCAATTTTAGAACTGTCATCATCTATCAGCGCTTTGATAGTGATACCTGAATCCTTCAAAGTATTCAGACATACCTTCGCCGTATATCCGGCTCCATACAGGTAAACCCGATGCTTCTTTATTTCCTCCGGAATATTGCCTTTCTCCAGCTTTTTCATATTCTCCTCCATAAAATATACAAATTAAAAATCCGATGTAAAATAGGCGATTCCATCCTTTACATCAGATTCTTAACTTCAACTTTACTGCAAAATAAGCGCTTTTTCCAAGTATACTCTGATGCAAAGTATGACATTGTCAAGGTTCTGTAATTTTAAATCTAAATATTCAGCAATGTCCCCGCATATTTTAGTACATTTACTTTCTCCACCGATTCCTTATTTCCCACAATATTTGCTCCTAGCGCACCTGCAATATTTCCCATGAAAGTTCCTAGCTCCGCAGGAGCCCCTGCGGCTTGATAAAGCCCTGCTACCGAATAAAATGCATCGCCTGCACCGATCGTATCTTTTACATTCAGGGTAAAAGCCGGACATTTATAAATACAGTCTCCTGCTATCCCGTAAGCCCCTTCTGATCCCCGTGTCAGCCATCCGTTCCCCCCTAAATGATTCGCCAGTTTTTTCAATGCCGCCTGTTCATCAATCAAATACGCCGGATATGCAAGCTTTAGTTCTTTCTGATCTAACGTAAAGGCGTCCGCCCTGTTATACTTTGTAATGATATTCAATCCGTAATTACTCGAATTTGTCTGGCAGTTTAAGACCAGATATTTTGCTTTTTCTTGTATCAACCCGCGAGCTTTTTCATCAACCAGCCCATGTCCAAAATCACAGAGGAATACTACATCCGACTCCTTTAGCTTATCTTCCAGATCCTTATAAAACGTTTCCTTTACCTCCGTCTCATACCCCATCGGATCCGGAATATTACTGACAGAAAAAATTTTCCTGTATTCTTCTCTTTTCGCATTTCTTGTAAGATACCGATGCTTTACGATCGTTGGAAATTTTCCGCTGTAAGTCAGCTTAAGCCGCATTTTATCCGTTATCTCATCCATGAATTTTAGCCGGACAGAATCTTCGCTCCCGACAATAGACATCAATGTTACATTTTCCGTAAAGCTTGACAAGTGCCTTGCGACCGCAGCCGCACCTCCAAGATACTCTTCCGAATAACCCAGTCGTGTCGAATACCCCATATCTTTGCTCATCAGCCCCTGCATATTGCAATATGTATATTTGTCAATGATTACATCTCCGACCACAAGCACCCGGAACTTTTCTGCTTTTTTCGTGTACTTCCTGATATCGTACATAGAATAATTCTTAACAAACTGCTCCATATACTTCATCACATCTTCCGGCAATGCAGAAAGTACGGTATTAATTAATTTGGTTGAGCTAAAAACATCTCCCGCCGTATATGCAATTTTACCTCCGTGACGCTCAACGAGCTCTCGCTCCGGCGTTATATTACCCGTAATGTCATCGTCCTCTGCCGCATACTCCTGCCCCTTAATATAAAGATCCGGTTCCACGCTCTCTACAATGTCATTTACCGTATAACATTCCGAGAGCATCACATAATCAATACATTCCAACGCGCTCAAAAAATTCAGCCGCATATCATCATTAAAATAAGGTCGTCCCGGGCCTTTTCGAACATATTCAGCCGCCGTAATGGACACAACAAGAATATCCGTCATCGCTTTTGCCTGCTGCAGATGGATGAGATGTCCCGGATGTACCAAATCAAACACACCGTGACAGAGAGCAATGGTCTTTCCTTCTTTTTTTAGCTTTGGCCTTAACGCTTCCTTAAATTCCTTTTTGCTAATTATCTTTCCCATTTTTGAATCAGCCTCTTTTATCACAATTTATCTTCCAAGATATTTAAACCAATCTTCTGTCGCCTCGCCGATGCTGTCCGGGGTCCATACGGGTGCTTCCCGCCAATAGTCAATATTGTCAAGAACCTTTTGCACGCCATCCTCAAACGAAACTCTGGCCTTCCATCCCAGAACACTTTCTATCTTCGACGTTTCCGCAAAAGTACAGTCCGGTTCACCCGGACGCTTGGGAATATGAGTAATCTCTCCCCCCAACAATTCACATAACCTATTAACAGAATACGTCCCGCCGCTTCCCACATTAAAAGTTTCCTGAGCCACCTCCGATACGGCCGCTGTATAAAACGCATCTGCAATATCTGTCACATAAGTAAAATCTCTGGTTTGATTTCCATCCCCCACCACAGTAAAGGGCTTTCCCGCCAGTTTCTGTGCCAAAAACACTCCAAAAACAGCTCCATACGTACCAGAAGTTCTTGATCTGGTCCCGTATACGTTAAACAGCCTTAAAGTTACAACCGGAAGCCCATAAACCTGTCCCCAATGCAGAACCGTTTCTTCTCCCAGCCGTTTCGTTAAAGCATATGGATACTGAGGACGAATTTCCGCCGTTTCTTTTGTCGGATATTCCTCCGGGATACCATAACAGGATGAAGAGGCCGCATAAACCAACTTTTTAATCCCCGCATTTTTCGCGCACTCTGCCACATTAAAAGTTCCCAATACATTAGAAGAATAATAGTCCCACGGTCTTTGAATAGACGGTACGATATCAGCAAGAGCCGCAAAATGGAAAACATAATCCACCCCATCAAATACCGGCCTTATCTCTTCTTGATTTCTGATATCCATATGATATATTTTCAGATTCGGATTGTTTTTCTGATGCGCCAAATTTTCGGGCCGTCCGGTCGTCCAATTATCAATTACCCTGACACTATGCCCCTCTGCTAACAATCGATCTACCATATGCGAACCTATAAACCCGCACCCGCCTGTAACTAATGAAATCATTCCTATTCCTCTCCTGATTAAAATATTTACAAAATTTGTACAACCTCTCTCAAATCATTCAAGATATAATCTGGCCGCACTTTTTCTTCCATATATGCTGTTCCGTATCCGGATTCTAATAAAACTGTCTTAATTCCTATATTTTGACCTGTTCTGATATCACTCGACCGGTCTCCTATCATGTAAGAATTTCTCATATCAATCATGAAATCTCTGCAAGCCCTTTCCAGCAATCCAATACCAGGCTTTCTGCACCGGCATACTTTTGAATAAACCGACACTTTTCCTTCCGGATGATGAGGACAATAATAAACCATATCCACCCCGGTCTCCCGTATCAGGCGATCATGAATTTTTTCCAAAGTTTCTTCTGAAAATAATCCTCTCGCCACTCCGCTTTGATTTGTAATTACAATCGCGAAATATCCTTTTTCTTTAATTTTCCTGACACACTCTGCCGCATACGGGAATATAACCAAGTCCTTTTCCGAGCAAATATACCCTTTCTCTTCTGTTAAAACACCGTCTCTGTCAAGAAATACTGCCGGCTTTTCTTTCTTTTGCATGTTCAAAGCTTTCCTTAAAATTTAAATAAATATAATACATATACTTTATTGATTATTTAATAAAGTATATTGGTCACCCTATCCCTCGGATGATGCGGTCTATTCCGCTTCGCTCCCCGCTACGTCATGCTATGCCGCCAAACCACAGCTTAACGACCTTCCTGCGCACCCGCACAATCACTCCCGCATGTTCACAAGGTCTTGGCATACCCAATACGCAGACGCCAAAGCATCCGCCTTCTAATGCCGTAAATTTTTTTATATAGCAAGCGCCTTCGCCCGCCTTATCATGAACGTACCTTTTAGTCCTTAAAACTATCCGGGAATTTCCATAGTTCCTCAAACAGCCCGTTACGGTAAAATCCCGGCTCATCACCAGAACTTATCTAAATGGTCATTCTTATGATACTTTAAATAAATAAGATATATAAACTAATAAAATTCTAACTTACCAGCCCTAATATAACACTCCATCCCCCTGCCCCCGCTTTTTCACATTGCGGGCAGTATTGGTTTTTTCCTCTTCCCGATACCCGCAAGCCGGACAAATGAATTCCCCTTCTACTTTTCTCCCAATCGCTCCGCACCTGCTACATTCATTACTAATATCTTTCCCAAGCACTTCCACGATTTCAACCGACTGTTCCCTGCACTTCTGCTCCAGCCGTTTCCGGATATATCCTCTCTGCCACCGGGCAACGGAATAATTAATCTTCTTATTGTGTCCTCCAGCCTGCGGCTTCGGAAGCTTCACGATATAGATTGTCTTCGGCCTCTCTTTTTCAAGAAAATGGTTCAGCTCATGGTTAATATAACTATGAAGCTGTTCCTCCAGCCTCCGTTTCTTCCTGTAATACTTTTTCCGCCCCGGATTATCGTCTTTATTCTGTCTGTAAATGCCGGACTGCGTTCGCACCCAATCCGAATACTCTATCTGGTATTCCCCAAGCTTCTCTCCATACCGATGTCCCTCTTCTGTTGTCAGCATTGTGTGGATTCCCACTGCCACGCCGACCTGATTGTGGTAATCCGCATGACTTCGGACGGAAACATTTACCGGAACCTTAATCTCAAGCCTGTGCTCCCGCGGATATAGCTTAATCTTGAGCTGACACTTATACTGATTGTTATCCGTCAATGGTATAAAGACGCGTTTCCGCTTTTCTTTGATGGAAATATAGATCCCATGATCCGCATAGCGATATGCCCGCTCTGTTATAGAAAATATGTCAGCCGCGTCCGTGTGCAGCCTGACATGATACTTTCTCACTTGCCTGCACAGATAGCGGTGCATCTTTTCTGCGTCCACCTGTTCTGACAATTCCTGATACTGCCGCTTAATCTTCGCAGCCAGTTCTATCGGCCTTTGATTCAATACCGCCTCAAAAGCATTGCTGACTTTCAGGATAAATCGAAGATAATGCTTCTCCTCTTCCGTAAAGCTTTCATTCTTATTGACCAGCTTCACAATCTTTGTTTTTGTCCTCGACCACTGACTCTTGATATCTGACAATGCATCAAAGACGGCAAGATAGAAGTAAACAGCCGGCATACCTAACTTTTCCCGATATCCGCTTCCGGTCATCTCATTCTGTACGGTATATCCCGGGTAGATCTTCGATAGATTTCCTATTCCGCCAAACCGGACATACACGTAATTCTTTACTTTCCTGTAGTCCTGTGCGATATCCAGAAGCTTCTGCATATCCTCGCCTGAAATCAAATCTTTACTGTACTGATGAACAGTCTTACATATTTTGTCCGACGGCATTTTTACACCCTCATCCGAATGATAATTACGGACGTATCTATAGGACACGCTCCCTTTGCAGCAGCAAAAACTATCAGAATACAAATATTAATTATTAAAAGGCACTACGGAAAAGTATACTTTTTCGTAATGAGAAATCTGCTGCAAATTCTTAATCATTCTAATATACTATCGACAATAAGTCAATAAACTTAATCCTCTTTTTTTGTAATATATGTCTAAAAATTTTCCCATGGAAAATATTACGAAAAAGTATACTTTTTCGTGATATTTTTATCAGTTCCTTACATTAGCTCTTTTGATTATCTTCTTTTAATCCGTTTTCTTTCATTACCTTTTTTTATTAACTTCTTTTAATCAGCTTCTTTATCCTATGTTATGTACTTTTCCGAAATTTACTTACCCCGCTCCTTCAGAATGATTTAACAGCAATAAAAAAACAGCCACAGCTGCCGACTCCAACCATGACCGTTGCCAAACCGATTCACTTATCCCTGTCTAATCCAGTATGCGTTTCCCTCCCTTTCTCTCCCATCCCTTTCATACTACGAAGCAAAATCACCGACAGATTATCTCTCTCCCCTCTCTCCATAACCACCTCAGCGATCCTCCCTCCCCGGCTTCTCATTACCTTTTCATCCACCATTTCCTCCGGAGCAAACGCCTCCCGCAGCTCCTGTTCACTGACCTTATGCCGAAACCCGTCGGTACACAACAGATAAACCGCCTCCGCCTTCACGTCCCCGCTGTGATACGCCGGCCGGAGAGTCTGAGAGGCTCCCACTCCCTGCAGTAAAATATGTTCCCCCGCCTTCACGCCGGCCGTCCCCGGTTCCCCGTCCCTTCTCCTTAGCTCCCCTTGAACCTGATCCCTCGTCAACTGCCTGATCTGCTCCTTTATCTCATAAATCCGGCAATCTCCCACATGGGCAATATAAAAACGCTCCTCCCACAAAAGCATCGCCGTAGCCGTCGTCCCGATCCGTATCCCCCGAATCCGGCCATACTCTCTTATTTTCTGATGAACCTTCTGAAAAAGCGTTTCCCATGAATCATATAATTCATCTTCAAACTCTTCCTGATCTGCCAGATCTTGAAAATCTTCGCGAAACCATAAATCAAATGCCCGAATCACCTCAGCGCTTGCCGTTTCTCCACATTCCAAACCGCCCATCCCGTCGCAGATTACCGCAAGAACGGCCTCCTTTCCCCGATACCGTTCCCTATTAACCAACAGTGCATCCTGATTGACCTCCTTTATCCTCCCCTTATTCGTATAGCATGCTAGTAAAAACTTCATCACAAATCCTTCCATTATTCTTGTATCCGAAACTCTAGTTCTTCATCCCCGAGCCGGATTCTGGAACCGGAGATCAGCCGGCAGGGCGGGTCTTCCGGCCTTAACAGCGTCCCGTCCACAAAGGTTTTATTCTTCGAATGGTTATCCGTAATAAACACCTCTCCATCCTGCACATATAAGATCGCATGGACCCTCCCCACACATTTATTCCCTGCAATGCATATCTCTGTCGTAGAGGGACTTCTCCCGATTCTTACGCCCGTTCCGATAATCTTAAAACATTCGTTCGTACTGATGCGGGTCAGTATATATTCCGGTTCCGGCGCAGAATTTTCCATCCCTATCAAAACCGTATCGTCCTCCTCCGCATCCATATACACCGTTTCTCCCCCGTCCTGTATCTCTGCCGGGACCCGGTTCATCTCCACCTTCTGAACAGGGATCGCAATATTCTGTTCCGGGTAATCTTTCTCCATAGACTGATTGTCACGGATTCCTTCCAGAATCGCCTCCATTTCCGGGATCGTCCCCGGCTCTTTTTTCCATTTTCCCCAGAACCCTTTTTTCTCTTCCTTCTTCTTCTTCGCTTTTTCGGCTTTTTCAGCCTTCTCAGCGTTATCCTTTTTAGGAAACAACGGCTTCCTCTTTTCCTTTGCCTGCGCCTCTTCCTCATCCGAATATATAATATCAAGAAATTGCTTCTTCTCCGGAGCTAAGTCCTTTCCCCTCTTAAAAATATTCAGTCTGCCTCTGTCGCCTGACTGGGCCGGGGTTCCCTGAGTCTGCTTCTTAGACGGATTCCCCGTCTCCTGCGGCTTTACTGCCGAAACGGTCTGCCTTATCTGCTCAGGCTTCTGTAAAAATTTTTCATTTTTAATCTGTGCAAGCCGGCCTTTCAACGCGCTGATTGAAAATGGATTCAGGCTCCCCAGCAGATTGGACAGCTTCGCAACATAACTGCAGTCCTCCGCCGGATCATACTGAACTTCAAAAATAAGCTGTTTTAAAAACTTCTCTATAGAAACCTCGCTTCGCACAATGGGCAGCACAACTATATAGACTTTCATTGAAGACGGATCCACATACATATAATCCAGGTTCCATACATAAGAGGACAAATTGATCATATATTCCTGCGCCAGCATAGCCGTGTCAAGAATTGACTCAAAAATAGTAAAAAATTTCTTTCGGTTTACCGGTTTCCGGAAATACTCACAAAGACTCTCAAGTCCCGTAATATCATATTTCATATAAAAACAGTCGTCAATCTGCACATGGCTTGACGCTGCAACCCCCTCGATTCTATTAATAGAAATCATTTCCAGCGCCGTGCGGTCCATACGGTCGTCTGCCTGCTTCTCATATACCAGAAATCTCTTATTCCCCTGTTCCTCATATGTAAATGAACACATCCTGCTCCTATCCCTCTTTCTTTTTACTTTTCATAAATCTTCTATGAAAAAATGTTCAACTGAATCAATTTCCAAACTTTCTCTTTGTCTTCCTCAATCTGCACGGCCGCAGTTCCCGCCTTTGAAAAATGCGTCGCGGCGCTGAATCGGGGCGTTATGATCATATTTCCTTTCGTATCGATATAGCCCCATTTGTCATCTATACAGACTGCAGCCAGACCATTAGAAAACGATTCCGCATCCTCATAGGCGTAATCAAGGGCCAGTTCCCCGTCCGTATCCACAAACCCCCATTTTCCGCCGCGGCAAACGGCGGCATAGCCTTCCTCCGTAAATGCCTTAGCATCGTCAAACGAGAGCTTCCCCTTCTTTTTACCTTTCGTATTAATCAGATAATACCCTTTCTTTTCTTTCACAAAAATTCTTTTCTGCTCCGCGCAAAATCCATTCTCATCCACAATAATATCACTGTACTTCTTATCTTCCTTGGCCTTCCCCTCTTTATTTACCAAAACCCATTTTTCATCTATGAAGCCCGCTCCTGTGCCGCCCTTAATTCCTGTCAGCCCTTCCCATGAAAATTTACCCGCAGGCTCCATATTTTCATCAAGATAACCGTATCTACCTTCCTTACATGCCGCCGCGCGGTCAGAACTAATCATTCCAAGCTCCGTATAGCCCTTATCCGGCGCTTTTCGCGTCTGTCCGTCCTCATCTATGTAAATGTATGAGCCGTCCTCTTTCCTGGCTAATGCAAAACCATCCTCTGAAAACGGATGTATTTCCTCATACTCGCAGGCGATGATTTCCTGCCCCTTAGCGTCCGTAACCCCATAGAGCCCGTCCCTCTTAACCACCATGGAATCGTTGACAATCCCGCCCATCTCGTCATAATGACAATACAATTCCTTGTAACTTCCCTTTAGTTTCGCAAACCATTCCTTCGCATTTTCGTTGTCCGGATAAGACTTAACAAATCCTTCCAGATATTTTACCGCTTTATTTTCATAGTCGTTCTCCAGATAGTAGTCCATCAGAAGATCCAAGGCTTCCGTCTGTTCTTGATATGCTTCCGCGGTTTTTGCGCAGACTGAGGTAAACTTACTGCTGTTTCCGCTGTTTAGATACGCCTTAGCCATCCTGACCCGAATGTCCGCGTCATCCGGAAAGTATTCCAATGCCTGCTCATACTCAAGCGCCGCGTCCACATATATTTCCTTCTCTTCAAACTCAGCAGCCTTTTCGATATGCGCTTTCGCATTTTTCGGTCGGTTCACCATATCAGAGATTGCCGAATACCAGGACAATCCCAGCAAAACCGCGAACATAAGTATGATATATTTCTTCATCTGTACGTTACATACCAAGTGCCATTGTCAGTATCGTTCCGACAAAAATAAACGGGGCAAACGGTATCTCCTCCTTTAACTTTATTTTCTTAAACAGCAGCATCGTAATACTATAGACGGCCCCCGCCATGACCGAGAGAAACGCGGCCGCCATAATACTGCCGTTTCCTACATAGAACCCGATTACCGCAAACAGCTTTACATCTCCCATTCCTACGCCGCCTTTGGAAATAAAATGTGCCAGCAGGAAGATTCCTCCTCCGATCAGCGCCCCAAAGACTGAAGAAATTAATATAGCCATTCCAAGCTCCGGGACAGCCAGCCATTCCGGTAACAGGATCATCACTCTTACTGCCAGCAATATTTTTAAAATCTTATTGGGTATGCGTTTACTCCTTTGGTCTATCCATGCAATCTGAAACAAAGCCATAACTAAGATTAGATAACGGCATATCTTCCATATACTATAGGAAAATACGATCCCTTCCGCCGCAAGACCGATACCTGCCGCCAGCGTAAGAATGAAAAATACCCTGAACTTTTTATTCTGCCATTGCTCCATGCTTCTCTTCCATCCCTCTTTTTGCCGCGTCTCTACCAAATTAGTGTAGACGCACATTGACAGAACTCATGCTGTCCGAAATCAAAATCCGGAAAAAGGATATTTTTCATCGTATAAGTAACCACAATCTGAATATTCCCCTTTCCTCCAGTATTGGAAATCCATTCGGACTTGGAGAAGTCCAGTCCTGACATCCCGCCTACTATCCCTATATTTTCCAAAAATTCGTCCGGATCATCCGATATAAGAGAAAGCTCATTCTCAATATTTTCCTCTGTCAACCTGCTTACAATCGCCGTCATAACCGCCTGTTGGCCCTTGCTCTTTGCCAGACTGAACACGCCTTCCACCAGACCGTTCATATCGCTTACGGCGTTAATAAATCCCTCGACGGAGCCGGCCGCCTCCTCTACCGTCACCACAAACTCCTCGCTTTTTCCGTTCGTCTCCTGCATCCTCTCGCTAATCCCGGCTTTTGTCAGCACATAGCTATAGGTTGAAATCTGCTTTCCCGTCTGTGTAACCGCATGATGGATCAGCATCTCCGCCTGAACAAACCTCGCGGCATTGATCAGCGTACAAAAAGCCATGATAAACGGAATCAAAAACAAAAGGGCCTCTACTGTCAGGGAACCTTTTAAGTCCTCTTCCCTCTTCTTATTAAAAATGCCTTTTAAAAATACTTCTCTGCTTAACATCTTCCACCCCTCAATAGCCCAATATGCTCTGATAAGAAATGGTATACGTATCGTCCGGGAATCCCCATGCGCCGTTTCCTCCGAAATCCGAGATCTTCCTCATAAACGTCGTCCGGGAACTGACCTTCGCCTGAACGGACACCATAGTATATCCTTGAAACAAATCTATATCCGGCGTATTCACCTGAATACAATCGGCAATCCGTCCAAGAATACCCACCTCATTTCCGGCTACCATGGACACATTGAGAAATACCCGCAGATATTCCGAGTAATCAAATGTCACTCCTTTTGTATTATCCCCGGTCTTTCCGCTGTCTGCCGGAAATGTGGCCCAAGTCTTCGCATTTTTAAAGATAGTGATTCCATACCCTTTCTTAATCTTCGAGATGTCGTCGAGAGACTCCACCCCGGCAAAACCGAGTTTAATAATAATCTTTACGATGGGCTTAAGATAAGGTGCCGCCCCCGTAATGGCAAGGGCCGCAGCTTCCGCCACGCCGTTAATCGCATCGTTGGTAAAAGCGAAAAATGAATTAAAAAGCAGCCGAATTCCGAATATCATCATAACCGTATTCTTTACATTCGTCTTTGATTGGTCTTTACCCCATAGGATGTATTCCCCTTCCGCCCGGTATGCTTTATGGTTCGGCTCCTTGAGCGTATAGCCGCTGATGCTGACTATATCTTCCTCGGCTCTGGCTTCTCCGTCTTTCATATTCACCGTGTAATAGGAAAACATCTGCATTGCATACTCTGCAATATACAGATTCTCAAGGCCTTTTTCCACAATCCTGTCCAAAGCGTCCAAAAAGGAGGTCGCCTCCTTGATAGCATCTTTGAACTTCGCAACCACGTTCTTTCGGTTCCGGTCTACGCCGCCGTCTCCGTTCAGATCCGTCAGACTGTCCCTCGCCTGTGAAGCGCTGCTTTCCGCCCGGGCAGACGGCCGTTCTCCTATATCGGCCCAGTTAAAAGAAAGGCTGTCGTCTTCTTTGCCGGCTTCGTCTCCCGCCTGTTTACTCTGTTCCAATTTATTGTTCGCTTTATCCTTTTCCTGCTGTGATTCCGTGTCCTGTTTCTCCTCACAGTACTCTTTAAGCTTGATATAGAAGGGATAGTTCTCAATCTGTATCTTGGTATAGCTGTAAGCTCCCGGCGAATGTTCATAGTTGGCAGAATATTCTCCTCTTACTCTTTCTAAGTCAGAATACCTTGCTTCCACTCCGGACACGGAAGCTTTTGCCTTACTCTTATACTTTTCTATCTGTGTATCAGGCTGTACCTTTGCAATAGACTGCTTGAAAAACTTCTCCTTCTCAAGCGTCTCCTTCCATTCTTTAAAAAATTTTTTGTCCTGCTGTACGGCGCTCATGAGTTTCTCCAACTCTTTTAAATCGGACTTCCCGTTATTCGCAAAAAACTGACCGTACTCTTCTACCTCTTCCTCCATCCCCTCCGTATCTTTTCCCGCCGCTTTCAATTCGCTGTTCTTGCCTTCCCATACGGAATATTTCTCCATTGCCGCTTTTATCTTTTTCTCTACTTTTTTTAGCCTGCCGTCAGCAGTATTTGACGCATCCTCCGCCGACTTAGCTAAATTCCAATACATACTCAGCGCGTTGGAATGACTGTCGACCTTCTCTTTGGCCATAGAGAGCAAGGTATCGGGATAGCCTGCAATCCGCCTTACCTGTGTATGGTAATCTTCAACCAGCTCTTCAAGTTCTTTCCGCTCCGTGTCATCCTTCTCTGCAGGGTCCTCTTCCCCCTCGTCTTCCGTCTCTTTCTCTGCCTGTTCTTCATCATAATCCTGAAGAAGCCTGTTTATCCCTCCCAGAGACTCGATGGTATTCTTGTAATACATACAACTGATATAACCGTCGTACGTCCTCTGGTCGCCGGGGGCCGACAGATTCACTTTTTCCGCCAGATAGACAAACATTTTCACCGATTCACGGATATTCGACTCAGATTGGGATAACTTATCCCGGTAGTTCTGAGCCGCCGCCCACATCAATAAGCTCCTTGACACCTCTTGCTTATAATCTTTTTCCGTATTCGACAGCTCACGTTCCACATCGCTTTCATGAAAAGAATTAATTTTCTCATTCAGCGCCTCCAGCGCTTCCTTCGCCTCCTGAAAGGCATCCTGACATTCTTCCATGGCCACGCCGAAATCCATCTCCGCTTCCATGGCTTCCGCCATCAGCTTGGTATCTTTTAGTTCTTTGACTTTTTCAACTACCAGTTCCGTCAGACACACGGGCGCACGGTACTTCATATATTCAAGGATCTGCTGCTTCTCAACCTCCGTACGGTAAATCTCTGAGCCGGCTGCGTTAAGAACCTCAAAGCTTTTGGCCGTCAAATCCAGAATCTTATCATAATCCTCGGTCCCCGATATACCGGTTCCATTTAAAGAAGCATTAAAATACTTCTCTAAATCTTGTTTCATGGACGCCGGCGTCTTGTCCATTACCAACAGCCCATACTCGTCATGCAGCTTCTCATTATACTGAGCCAGCGCCGCATTCATCGTCATCTCCCCGGCGTCCGAAATCACAGCCTTTGACATATAGATACGGGAAGCGTCTGTTGTCAGACCTCCTATCATTAGTACGGGAAGAAGTATTAACGTTAAAAATACAGATATGGTTCCCTTATTTTTATAGAAAATATTCAACTTCTTTCCTCCCTGCCCGTCACAGTATTACATCGAGAATTTTATTTGTTTTCTCCCAAAACTCATTATAATTGTCCGCAAGACCTAACTTCTTCATCACATAGTCGATAAAATCCGCCGCCAAATCTACGTTTCTCACAAATTCGCCGGGATTCACGGAATAGCTGTAGGCCGCAGCTTTTATCGTCGTGCTCCTGTCATAACCCAGATACCGCAGAACCCCCGGGATTGGAAAGGAATGGGTAATGGTCACTTTGATCTCCGTTCCCAAAAATCCTCTGTCCACCTCAATTTCAGGGCTGCTGATCCTTCCAAGCGCGATCAATGCAGATTCGCCTGCCATATCCGCGAACCGCGAGGAATAGTCCGGACTTGTACCCCCTGAAAAAAATCTGCCTATTCCCCGATACAGATCCTTAAGCCTTGTATGGTAAGCCTCGTAATATGCGGTTATTTTATCCTCGGAGGGCATATTCCCGTCCCCCCACGAAAAGTCGATCTCTTTACCGCTTCCCATGCGGAATTCCCCGTATCCTAAGTACGCCTCTTCTCTGGACGCCACCGCCGCCGCTTTCTGTGCCTGAAACATCAACATATATTCCTGCATGTTGAATACCGCAAGATAAATGGGCGCCATCACAGTACAAATAACCAGCGGCATATAGAGCGCCGCCTCGACCATGATGGCGCCGTTTTCATTTTTTTGTTTTTTCATATGATTATCTATGCTACCCAATAAATTCCGTCAATTTTTCCATGATTTTTGTCACGGCCTCCATCAGCGAAGTCCGGAAGACTCCTGCCACCGCGATTATAATCACAATGAGTACGATAACGGCTACCATATTGGAATCGCCTTCCTCATCCTCCGCAAACTTTGTGATAAACTTATCCTTCCATGTCCGGTATGCGCACTCCAGCCGGTCTGTTACCTCTAGCTCCCATGTTAAACGTACATTCTCTAATTTTTCTCTCATTGTCTCTTCTCCCTTTTTCATATATTTTAAGTCAACTGGTTTCCCGTTTGCTTACAAATTTTCATATATTTTAAGTCAACCGGTTTCCCATTTGCTTACAAACTCATTCCCAAAAATGCCGGTACCATGACCATAATCAGAATCCCGATAAAAATCATCGTCGTAGGTATTAACAGTTTTGATTTGGCCGCCTCTCCCTTCCGCTTCACCAGATGCTTCTTTTCTTCCCACATCTCGTCCGACAGTTCTTTCAGGAAATATGACATCTCCGCGTTCCCCTTCTGCATATTCTGAATCATCGTAGAGGTGAACCTTCGAATCTGCTTAATCGAGCATCTCTCGGCAAAATTCCTATAAGCGTCTATCTCTGCAACCCCGTTTTGCACCTCCTGCACCATATCCTGCATTTCTCTATAAAGCGCACGCTGTCCTCCGTCGGCAGCCTTCTTCCAAGCCTCGCGCACAACCATTCCGGAATTAACAAGCAGCGTCAGCTTTGAAAGCATCTGGGGCATATCTGCCAGCAGTTCGTCCCGCCGCTCTTCCAACTTATCATTCATCAGCTCTTCTACATACCACATAAGCAGACCGGCCAGTACAATTCCCATAAGTACCGCCAGAAATGAGTTGCCCAGGGCTCCCAGCAGCGTCAGTAATACGAGAACCGTAAACCCATAGGTCCACTTGGCCCCGTTGATTACATAAAAATAATACTCCGCATATCTTTTTCCCTGTACTTCGGCAATTTCTTTGATTCTTTTTCTCGCGCTTTTACTCTTGCTGTTAATGTTAAATATCTTCATTAACGCAAATCCTACGCAAAATAACTCCGGATACTTATACCGATTCGGGTCGATCGTCCGTATCATCGACTCATAAGCTTTCTCATATCTTACCGCCAATATGCTCCATAAGAGTACCAGCCCCGTCGCAAGTACCAGAACTGCGATTCTGCCTGTATCCATAACAATCCCACCTTAGATCTTGATATCTATAATCTTCCTTCCCATTATGTATGCAAGTATAAATATACCTATACAGATTAACTTGACAAGAATGGCAAGAAGCGTATTCGAACCCGCCATTGCGTTTCCTAATCCCCTCAGCATCACCACCACGATTACAGGCATAACCATCATAATGTTCAGCTCATTCTTAGCGCCGGAAATCATAGTCTCAATCTCCATCTCTACTTCAATCTTATCGTTTATAATCTCTCTTGTCTCCGATACGATTCTCTTCAAGTCGCCGCCCTGACGATTACAGATTTCGAATACATTTGCAAAGCTCATAATATCATCCAGACTGCTTCTTCTTGCAAAATCAAGCAGAAGCTCTTCTATATTAATGTTGTTTTTTAATCCGGCGCTGATTATCTGAACTTCGTGGACGATATCCGCATCTTCTCCATAGATGGAAACCATATCGCCGGCTGCGTCTCTGAATGACTCCACCGTATTCTGCCCTGCGGAATAGGATGAGGTCAGCGATTCCAGCAGATCCTTAAACTGTGTGCGCAGTTCATTGATCTGTTTCCTTTTCTTGTATTCGCGATAGTGCTTCGGCAAGATCTTCCCGCACACCAAGCCTCCCGCGCAAGATACGATCAGATTGTCGAAAAATGCAAACAGCACGCCAAAGGCTCCCGCAAAGCCTAAGGCACAGGCAATCAGGAAATCCTTCTTCGTCATATGATAGACGTGGTAATCTTTTCCGTCTCCCAAAAGTCCCCGCATTTCTACGTACTCTTCTATCTCTTTTTTCTTTCGGCCCATAGCTATATAACCTCATTAATCCCTGATAATCTCAGTTTATAATCATTCTGAAACGGATTCTCCGTACGTACCAGCTTTCCGGAGACCTTTTCCAGCGTGGAATGTTCGTCTTCGACAAACCGGTATATTGGATTCACCTGAATCCTGCCGCCTTCATATCCCGTGATCTCACTGATCTCCATGGTCTTTCTGGTCTTATCCCGAAGTCTGGACAGATGGATGATAATATCCACTGCAGAGGCTATCTGTTGGCGGATGGCTTCCAGCGGCAGCCCCTCGGAGCCTTGCAGTACCATGGTTTCCAGACGGCTTAACATATCGGTCGTACTGTTGGCATGGCCGGTACTCAGAGAACCGTCATGCCCCGTATTCATAGCCTGAAGCATATCCAACGCCTCGCCGCCGCGAACCTCGCCCACCACAATACGCTCCGGCCTCATTCGCAGAGAGGACTTTATCAGGTCGCGTATGGTAATCTCACCGCTTCCCGACGCATTGGCGTTTCTGGTCTCCATCCTTACCAGATTATCAACCCCTTCTATCTGAAGCTCCGCGGAATCTTCTATGGTAATCACACGCTCATCATGGGGAATAAAGTGTGATACCGCATTCAGAAAGGTGGTCTTTCCTGAACCCGTACCGCCGGAAATGAAAATATTGTACTTTGCTTTCACAAGAAGCTCTAATACATGGGCGACTTCACTGGTAATCGAACCATACTTTAATAATTGCCGTACGGTCATAGGCGTCTTTGAAAATTTACGAATGGTAACTGTCGCGCCGTTCAGTGAAATCGGCGGAAGTACCACATTGACGCGGGAGCCGTCCGGCAGCCTCGTATCGACGATCGGGCTCGCCTGAGTTACTTCCCGTCCCGCCTGTCCTACAATCTTCTGAATAATATCCTCTAACTGCCGCTCGTCGTCAAAGGTCTGCTCCAGCTTGGTCAATGCTCCCGCCTTCTCCACAAAGATGTCCTTCGGCCCGTTAATCATAATCTCCGTAATACTCTCGTCTTTGATAATAGAATCCAGAATCCCCAATCCCCGGATAGCGCCGAAAAGCCGATCCGAAAACTCTATATGCTCCTCGATAGTAATATACTCGTCTTTGACTTCATCAGAAATCAACTGCTTAATCACTTCCTCCAGAGCGTCATTATCAATTGTATTGAGATTGAATTTATCAAAAAGACTCTTTCTTAATTTTCTGATTATCTGGGATTTCTTCTCTTCCGTCATCCTGTTCTCCCGCCGCTAAATCATGCCCATCAAAGGGATTCCCGCGATTTCCCCTGCCAGCTCTCTACTCTTAATCCCCTGAAACCGGCTGATACCGCCAACCGCCGGAACGGCCGTGGACCCGTCCGGAATATGCGCATTTGTACCGCACCGGTTATAGATAAGACATGTTTTACTTAAAATATCACACCCTTGTCTCTGTTCCAACACACGGGCCGCCTCGCAAAAACGTTCAAATTTGCCCTTTCCGGTCTCGTTTATGTCCGCCACATAGACAATCTTCTCCGCATAATCTTCCATCAGCATAACCATACGCTCGGTCAGTTCGCCGGAAAGGTCGATCACAATCTCCTCATATCCGCCGGTCTGCATAAGCCCCTGAATTAAACTCCTTATTTCGTCATCGGTCAATTCAAACATATCATATGCATTTCTGCATGAATGAAAGAAATCCACCCCTGACGGATCGCGTTTTGCCGCGCTTTCTATCTTCATCACAAGGTTTCCCTTCCTGCTTTTCAGCGCATATATCACATCGGAAAAGCTTAGTCTCCCTTCTCCGCTGAAATAGAGCAGCGAGTCCCCGAATCGTTCAAGATTAAGATAGAATACCCGCTTCTTTTCCTTTGCACACCTCAATGCGTATGCCGCCGCAGCCGTTGAAGTTCCGCTTCCGCCCTGCACGGACGTAAACAAGACGATTCTGGCGTCTCCCTCGCTTTTTTTGAGCTTTACCTCCGACGAACCTTCCGCGCATAATCCAAGAATCATCTTATAGATCGTTTCGGCTTTCTGATATTTGCAGATAGCCGGATATCCTTCCACCTCTTCCACCTCCGGTATATGGCTGAAATATCCTATCGTGATTCCTTCCGGAATCAGCTCCGATCTGATCTTGGCCGACTGGTCAAACAACACCGCATCCGCATGGGCCTCTTTCAGGTTTTCATACAGTGCGTCTTCATTGGTGAACATAGACAGATCAATCTTATCAGCGTATTTTTGTTGGAATATTTGGGAAAGTCTGGTCATAAACTCTATATTAGAATCGTAAATCGCTAATCTTATTCGCATCAGAGTACCTCTTTATTACTTATTATAGTTTTTATTATACGCTTTATCGTAGTAAGTTGCAATATTAATTCCCGTATAATTCAAATATATATTCATTTCTGGAGGTGAGGCTAACTATGGATATATTAGATAAAATAACTCAGTTCCGTATGGAACGCAATTGGACAGAATATCAATTGGCTGAAAAATCCGGATTAACACAGTCAACAATTTCTTCTTGGTACCGTAAAAATATGCTTCCCACTATTCCTTCTCTCACAAAAATATGCGATGCGTTTGGAATCACATTATCTCAATTTTTTCTCGAAGATGGTGATAATGTGATTCTTATTAATGAGCAGCAGCGGCAACTGCTGCATCACGCCGCAAAGCTGAGTCCGCAGCAATATGAAGCGCTGCTGCATTTTCTAAAACTAATATAAGATTCTAAATGCTAAGGATTGGAAGTAATTCCGGTGTTTTGCTCTGTATGGAGTTGTCGAAAAATGACGGCTCCTTTCTTATTTTGTCATGAGCCAAACCCTTAAGCTCTTCCGCATCATAAATCTTGGACTCACGTATACTTCCTGACGGATAATCAAAGATTAAGTTCTCTCCCGCCACATCGCACAGGTAGGGCAGATCTGCCAACACCTCGCAGTCCATATTCAATAACTGGCCAAAACGATAGCCGTCTGCCGTGATATACTGCGCCACTATATAATCCCCTGCTTTTTCTGCATAAGCAAGATATGTGTCCTCTTTAAGACGCGCAAGCTCTTTACCCGTTTCCGCGTCATATACTACGGGCGTTCCATGAAGAGGCGACTCAATCCGTAAATGACCAATCAAAAATTCCTCGTCCAAATCCGCCGCCGGTCTTTCTTTTTTCTCCTCCCAAAGCAGGCTTCCGTCCTTTGCCGAATAAACGTCCGCCTTCCCGTTGTCATAGGTTACCTCGAGATAGGATTCGCCGTTTTCTCTGATAAACTGCTGATCCAATATATGATCCGGATCCGGAAGGACTACTTCCCTGATCATCTTTCCCTTTTGGTCATAAACCCGAAAATGCCGGTAGGAAAACAGCATAACCGTACTGCCGTCCGAACTGACTCTCGCCTCTTTGTGTTCATAGCCTGAATCATATGTAAACCGCTCCGTTTCCGGATTCTCTTCGTACTTCATGATACGCAACACGGGTCTGTCCATGCTGCCGACGACCGACGTCCCCCCGGCCAGACAGACTAGATCGCTTTGGTATTCTTTCTTGTAACAGGCTGTTTGTCTCGCGTCTTTGTCAAAAAAGGAAATCTCCTGCTTTGAAGCAGCAACTGCGTCCGTTCCATTTACCGCAAAACGCAATATCTCTTCATCCATGGTTACCACCGGCGTCTGCCCTCCTGTAACCGGGTCAATCTTCACCAGAATATTTTCAGACTGCACATAGACGCCGTTCTCGTCCGCCTGTACTCCAAAGGCTGTTTCCGACCGGAAGCCGCCCGCTTCCTCGCCTTTCTCCGTATCGATTGCACCAAATGTAGATTTCTCACCGTCTGCCGCCAGAAATGCAAAATATTTCCCTGAAAATCCTCCTTCAAAATGAACGTACCCGGAATCATTTCGGAAAATAATCAAGTTCTTCTCCGGTTGTTCCGGACAAAAAACCTCAAGAGAGCCGTCGCTGAAACTGACTCCAAGCATTGAGCCGTCATGGTTTAAGGCGAAGAGATTATCCTTAATTCCGATGCTCTGACTCCTCCCGCCAAAGTCGACCCTATGCACGATCTCCCCGGTCGCCGTATCGTATATTGCGGCATGTGTTTCTCCCTCACCGACGCCTGCGGCACGTTTTCCGTCTGCGGAAACGTGAATGACCGCGGCGGCCTCTCCCTTCCACAATTCACGGCCGGCCTTAATGTCATAAGCCGTAATACCGCCCTTTCCTCCATAGATAATGGAATCTTTGTCCATGTATTTTATCTGTGATATGGGAGCTTTTCCCACAGGAAGTTCTGCAAGAACCTCCCCGCTATTGGTATCACAGATAACCACAGTCTGTCCGCACAACGCCGCCGCAGTCTTTCCCTCCGGAGAAATCGCCAGATAGTGGGGAGCCGCGGGCAGATCTACGGTCTTGTACATCTTGTAGCTGTCGGACAGGTCATATACGCCTAAGGCCTCAGTGAGAACCTGCTGAATCCCCGGGACATGCTCCGGCATCCATTGGGATCGGGAATCCTCCAGTACGGAAAGGGCGTCCCCTATGGCCTCCTCTATATCCCCTTTCTCCAACGCCTCCCGGGAGTACTCGGTACGTTTAAGCCAGTTCTCCATCATCTGCATCCTCTTTAACCCGGTAAATGCAAGAAGGCTGCCTGCCGCAAAGAAAGCAGGGAAAAGAACGTATGCTATGCGCCTGTTTCTTCTCCACCGGCGCATACGAGGGTCGTTTTCCCGAAGCTTTTGAAAAGCTTCTTTCATCTCCTCTGCCGTCTGATAGCGCAGGTCGCGGTTTGGGTTCATTGCTTTCGAGATGATCTTTACAATCTGAGGGTTAAACTCTTTTTCCGAAAGCGGAATCACTTCTTTTGCATGTTTAGCGGGCCGTTTTCCACTGAGCAAATGATACAGGGCCGCACCGGCGCTGTATACGTCGGAACGGATGTCCGGAATTATTTTCCTTCTTTGAGAGGGGCCTGCGGAATTGTAGTATCCCGGCGAATGTCCGGAAATTCCTGACGAATCAGGCGTAACGGAAATTTCTGACGATTTTCCTGCCAGCGTTACCGTAACTAAATCTTCCACGGAAACAGTCTCTTCTTCATCCGCCGGCCCTTCGGCCTGACGGGCCTTTGAATCTGCGGACAATTCCGCTTCTTCATACCGTAAGGAAAAATCAAGCCCATAATGTTCCGGCGAAGCATATCCGGCGCTGAATCCGATGGAATTCTCCTCTCCCAAAGCTCCGGCTACGTTAAAATCTATCAGACAGATATCGCCTTGCGGGGTGCGCATAAGATTCGCCGGTTTAATGTCGCTGTGGACATATCCCTTGGGCGGGTCCCCGTGGACAGGGTTATGGAGATAAGTAAGCGCGTCAAGAAGCTGGACTGCCCACTTGATTACCTGAGCCTGAGGGAATCTCTCTCCTCTTTTTAATGCTTTGTCAAGGCTTTCCCCCTCAATATAGTCCATGGCAGTGCAGACATTCTCATCCTCGATGAAAAAGTCGTATACTCTGGGAATATATGGGTGGCTTAGCTCCTTTAGGATATCTACCTCACGGCGTAATAAATCCTGACTGGTATTGATCTTACGTTTATCTATTTTCAAAACTACCTTTTTGTCCAGCCGAAGATGCCGGGCAAGATATACGTTGCCGCCCCCGCCAGAGCCTAGTTTTTTTATGATCTTATATGCGTCCATCTGTGACATATCGTTTTTCCGCCGCTCCTATTACTTCTCTTTTTTGCCGTACTCTTCGTCCATCTGTGCGTTCATGCGAATCCATCGGAGGTGCGACAATGTGAAATAGATTGCTGCCAGAATCACTGTACATACTGTAATTGTTATTCCGCCCCAAAATAGTAATTCCATTTTCTCCTCCTAGTTCTTTTTATCGTTAATATTATACGATATATTATATTTTTCCGCAATATTTTCTTTTTGAAATAGAATTAAAAAACTGCCGCTGCTAAGAATCTTGGTTCTTTCGCAACGACAGTTTTTTATTTAAGCGCGGCGTCTTCTCACAATTACTAAGGCACACATACCTGCGGCGCACATAGCCGCCATAAGCCATAGCATAACTGCCGACGTATCTCCGGTCTTGGGAGAAACTAACCTTCCCGAAGTATTGGTTCCGCCGGACTGACTATTATTACTGCCTGCGGATCCTGAGCCCTGAGAACCGCTTCCTTCCCCCGGGCCGTCGTCAGGATTCGGTTTCCCGCCGCCCTGCTCTTCATTCGAATCTAAAACATTCAACTCAGTATCTACCGAACCGTAAGTATAGTTCATCGTTACCTTATGCTTGCCGACGGAAAGCGTATTCAGATATTTTGTGGCAAACGTCAGGATTGTTGAGCCCTCTGCCAAAGTATAGTTGCTCTTGTCTACCTCCTGATCATCCATAAACACACTTACGAAATCTTTCAGTTCTCCCGTACAGGTAATGGTCACACCCTCGGAACTGCCGATAATATAGGTGTTGTCCGTAACCTCCGGAACGATTTTGAGAGCCTTCAGCGCCGTAAATTCGAAACCATTTCCTTGGGCGTAGGTCTGCGCGGCAGAACCTTCCACACCGTAAATCATAAAATCCGGTATTTTTTCGCAATAGCCGGAAACATTATAGAATTCACTTTCATCCTCAAACCTTGTACCGTTTTCCGACGCCCGGTAACCCAACGCCATTTGTCCGATTTCCGTTACACTTGCAGGAATAACGACCGAGGTCATTGCGCCGCAATCGTAGAAAGCAAATTCTCCTATATTGGTTACCCGGTTCGGAATATTTATTTCCTTCAAATTCTGATATCCGTCGAATGCGAATGCAGCGATTCCTTTTGTTCCATCTTTAACATCCACAACTGTATCGGCCGGCATATTGCCCTTATATCTGTAGAGAACCTTTCCTGCGTATACGACTCCGTCATTCTGGGCTGCGTACCAAGCTGTGTTATCAAGCGCAATTCCTCCGATTTTCTCGAGCGAATCCGGAAAACTGATCCTGCCTAACGACTTGCAGTATCTAAATGCAGCGTACTCGAGAGCCGTCACGTTCTTGGGCAGTTCTACCTCCGCTAACCTTTCGTTTCCATTAAAGGCATAATTTCCAATCTTTTCTACCTGATTTCCGATTTTTATCGTAGTCAAATCACAGTCGGCAAAAGCATAGTTGGAGATATAGGCCAGTTTATTTCCTATGTTTGCCGTATTTAAATTCTCACATCTCTCAAAGGCTCTGTCTCCGATACTTGTAACAGAATCAGGAAGATCAATATTATTAAGACCGCTACTTGCAAAGGCATACTCCCCGATGCTGACAATACTGTTCGGAAGCGCAATCTCTCTCAAGTCTTTGCATCCATAGAATACAAATTCTTCAATACCTGTAAGACTCTCGGGAATGTTTATCTTTTGTATCCCTGAATGCGCAAAGGCTGCTACTCCCAGAAATGTTAATTTATTCCCCAGCGTAACAGATATTAATTGTTCACATTCACGAAACGCAAGCTCCTTTATTTCCTGTACGGAAGGACAATCCATCTCTGTCAGACCGCTTCTAAAAAATGCATACCCTCCAATAGTTTTTAATTGGCTGTTTTCAGGCAGTATTACCTTTGCCAAATTGCGACATGCGCCAAATGACGCATACTGCAACTCTGTAACTGTAGCAGGAAGATTTACCTGCGTTACACTGTCATTGCTGACAAACGCCTCCCTGCCGATACTGCTGACATTTTTCCCTTCGATTGTATCCGGAACGACTACCGCGCCGCCTGCCCCGTGATACTTCGTAATTTCCACAGTACCGTCCTCTAAAACCTGATAGTCGAAATCTTCGAAACTTCCCGCCGCTTTTGCTTCGGCGTCTTTCTCTTCTTCAGTCACTTCATTACCGTCTTTGGTCTCCTCTGGTGACGATGCTTTTTCTGTTTCGGAAATCGTTTCTGTTTCTGCTTCTTCTCCTGTCTGATCGTCTCCTTCCTCAGAAATTGCTTCTTCTGCACCTTGTTCTCCGGCGCTTTTTTCTGTCTCTTCTGTTGTTCCTTCCGCTGCCTCGGCTTGGGTTCCATCCTCAGCATATGCAACCATACTGCCGGAACATACCATTGATATACACATTATCATGGTAAGCAGCAAGGCTATTCCCCGTCTCTCGAATCTGGTAATCATCTTTTCCTCCTATTTTTTATCGGGTTTTATATTATCGTTTTTATTATACGTTATTAAATATTGATTTTCAATATTTAATTTAACTATAAGATAATAATATGTCATTATACGTACATAAAAACTGCCACTGCAAAGAACAGATGTCCTTTTGCAATGGCAGCTTTCCATTATGCCAAACGCTTTCTTATAATTATTACTCCAATACCTGCCGCACACATCGCCGCCAGTACCCACAGCATTACCGGCGCGCTGTCTCCCGTCCGCGGAGAAACAAGGCTTCCCGAACCATTTGTTCTATTTGCCGTACTCCCGGAACCCGTGCCCGCCGTACCGTTTGTCTCACCGCTTGTACCTTTCTCCACTACTTTTAATTCCGTACTCACAGAGCCATAAGTATAATTCAACGTAACCGTATGTCTGCCAACAGAAAGTGTATCCAGATATTTTGATACAAAGGTCAGAATCGTGGAGCCTTCCCGCACGGTATAGCTGCCGCTCTCCACCACTTGGCCATCCATCATAACATTGACAAAATCTTTCAGTTCTCCCGTACAGGTAATCGTCACATCTTCGCCGCTGCCGATTACATAGGTAGTATCCGTAACCTCCGGTACGATTCTGAGACCGCTCGGCATCGGATTATCGGTATTCTGTGTAACAAAGGTGAAGCTGTTATCCTTTGCATAGGTCTGCGCGGCTGAGCCCGCTTTTCCATAGATAGTAAAACCTGATATTTTTTCACTGTTATCGCCGGCCATACGGGAAGCCTTGCCTGACTGCGCGGCTTCCTTCGTCTTGTATCCCAGAGCCATTTTACCGATTTCGGTTACATTCTCCGGTATCACTACGGAGGTCATGGATATACAGTCGTGAAATGCAAAGTCCCCGATATTCGTAACTGTTTCCGGAATCTTGATTTCTTTCAGATTCTTATCACCGTCAAACGCATAACCGGCAATACCAAGAGTTCCTTCTTTTGCTTCAATCACCGTACCGGATGGCATATCGCCTTTATAGTCATAGAGTACGTTTCCGGCATACACAATTCCATTCTCCCTGCCATTATACCAAGCCGTAAGATCCAAGGCATGTCCCCCGATTTTTTCAAGCGATTCCGGAATACGGACATTGTTCAAATTCGAACAATTTAAAAATCCGGCATACTCTATCTCCGTTACATTCTCAGGAATATTCACTTCTGTCAATTTGTTATTTCTTGCAAAGGCGCTTTGTCCAATCTTCTTCACTTGATTTCCAATAGTAATGGAAGTCAGGCCGCACCCACTAAATGCATTTTCCGCAATATATGCCAACTTATTTCCAATCTTCACTTCTTCCAGATTAACACAGCCGCCAAATGCGCTTGATCCTATGCTTGCAACTGAATCCGGAATGTCAATTTTCCGCAATCCAGTATCTGCGAACGCTCCCATTCCAATAGCCGTCAACTGATTCCCCAACGTTACAGACTGTAAATTAGGGCAATCCCAGAATGCATTGTCATCGATTTTCTTTACTGCCAAAAGATTTATTTCTTCCAAACCGGAGGAGCTAAATGCAAACTTATGAATGGTCTCTAACTTGCCATTCTCCGGCAAGATTACTTTTTTCAAATCAGAGCAGTTCAAAAATATATAGTACTCCAACTCAGTTACCGTAGAAGGAATACTTACCTGCGTCACTTGAGTATTTGCAAAGGCGCTCCAGCCTATACGGCTAACCTCTTTTCCATCTATAGAATCCGGAATCACAGTTTCTCCGCCTGCGCCATTATATTTTACAATCTCTACTGTGCCCCCGTCCAGGATTCTATACTCATAATCCCCGAAAGTCTCTGTTGCTTTTGCCTCTTTTTCCGCTTCTTTTGTTTCTTGATTTTCCTCAGTTTTTACTTCCTTGTTTTCCTCCGCATAATCCGGACTCTCTGCAATAACAGGTACTGATTCCTCTGTTTCTACGTCCTCTTCCGTACCTTCACTGCTTTCCGCTGCCGCTCCTCCGGACACATCAGTCTGGCTATTGTCCTTTGCATACGCAACCGTCTTACCGGATAATACCATAGACAGACACATCACGGCAGCAAGCATCCACGCAACCGTTCGTTTCTCAAATCTTGTGACCATATTTTCCTCCTTTAATTTAATATTTTTAGTCGTTATAATTATACGCTAATATATATTGTATTTCAACGGAAATATACGCTTATTTTACATTAAACATATATTTTTATATTATAAGAGAAACGTATGCTTCTTGATAAAAACAAATATGCATTATTCAACATTACATTTCTCAGGAATTTCCCCACTTCTATAATACCCAACCCTTTTCTCTTCACAATGCTCACTTGCCAAAAGCCCTGTCTCAGTACAATAGAACTCCTCTGCTACATTCTCCGGCGTCGGATAAACAATCTCCCTGTTATGTTCAAGCTTCTTCATAATCTCCCGAAACACTGCTGCCGATTCATTGCCTGCCAGCCCGCCTCGATCCTCATACCATACGGCGCAGACATATTCCGGCGTCATGCCAATAAACCAGTTATCTTTAAAATCATCGCTGGTTCCGGTCTTTCCACAGATATCCACTCCTTCCACTCCCGCCGATTTCCCGGTTCCGCCTTCCTCCACAACTGTTTTCATCATGCGGTTCATAATATAAGCCGTCTCCGGTGAAAATACCCGTCCGGACTTTGCCTTTTCCTGATAGTAAACCTCTCCCCCTCCGGTTTCTATACCCGTAACCGTATGCATCTTTGTATACATTCCTCCGTTGGCAAATGTCTGATAGGCCCCCATCATCTCCTGCATCGTAACGCCTTCTTCCAGATACCCCAATGCAATATTGGAAAGAACACTGTCTTCCCCCTTTTCAACGATTGATTGTTGCTCTTCATCCGTACCTATTCCAAATTCACTTTGAAGAAATTTACATGCCTTTTCCACACCGTAATCTTTTAACACTTTGACTGCAATGGAATTATTCGACTTCTGCAGCGCTTCCTGAGCCGTCCACATAGTATTGGAATAAGGATGCGTATTTACGGGCCAATCCTTAAGCTCCCCGTCCTCTCCTGTAATCTGATTATAGGCGCTGTCCTGATAAAGGGATGACCAGCAGATCGCCTTCTCTTCTATTGCCGGCCCATAGACGCTGATTGGCTTTATTGTTGATCCCGCATATGTAGGATACGAAATATAATTACGGAAGGGATCCGTCAATGAATAACTGTAACTTGCCAGTATATGCCCTTCTGTGTCGCTGACAGCCGCAGCCTTTTCCACAATCTGCCTGCTGAAACTCAAGTCCGTATCTCCCTCACAGATCTTTAACAGACATTCTTCCGCATCCTTCCGGAAAGCAGTTCTAATATGCATCTCTTCATCCGCAAGCCTCCGATACGCCTGCGGCTCCTCTATCTCTTCTTGTTCTCCGACGATTGCCGCCGCTTCTCTGTAAGCAAGGTCGACATAAGATTCATATCCCTCTTTACATTCATACCGTATCGTCTGATCCCGATATATAATTTCAGCTATCACTGTCCCGTCAGCATCCAGAACCCTGCATCTTTTCTCCTTACTCAGAGCCTGTCCCATAAATGCAAGAATCCCGCAAACCAGAATCGTCCCTCCTATACCAATCATTCTTTTTCTGTTCATTTCTATTCTTCACACCTCGCTTAATTGTCCGGCCTCATACTGTAACAGTTCAGCTTTTTTATTTGTCAATCAGACTTCTCAGTTCCTCAATTTTCTCCAAATCCTTTTGAGACAGCGACGCCGTCGGCCGATCCTTAATTTTCCAACCCAAACTGCTGGTTTTCTCTCCCACTTCCTGTAACATATGCGGAATCTTCTCCGCCTCCTCCACACAGAATTCCGCGCTCTCCCTGTCGTCCGCCTGCAGATAGAGCCTCGTACAATATGCCAACGAATCCAGATAATCCGTATACTCATCATACTGATAGGGTGCCAATTGGATCGTCATCCGCTTGTAATGAATCAATTCCTCCACCTCTCCTCTTGAAAATGCAGCCCTTGCTTTTGCACTGTATGCAACGGACACCTGCCGGTTACATTCCAGAATCGAATCTGCAAGCATCTCCATTTCCTCCATGCTGTCAGCTTCTTTCATCAATTCAATCTTCGCCATCGTGTTTCCGCCGTAATATTGCACCGACTTTTGAGGATCCCCTTTTATATAGAAGAAATCCGATACGCCGATAGAGGCAAGCGCGCATACCGCCGCAAGAAACGCGGCCGCTGCCGTCGCCTTCGTTAATAGGGCGATCCGTACCTTCCGTATATTTCGAAAATCCAGAAAAAGCAGCAGCACAAACCACATTACCAAAAACTGGAAATCATAGTCAAACAAGCTATGCAGCGTCATTATAATCAAAATCAGCCTGTTTCTCTCAGAGATCTCTTTCGATATGACAGACCGAATAATCGCTCCATATATTAACAATGCGGGCGCGATTCCAATATCCAGCATTATTTGAAAAAATTCATTATGGACGTTGACGACAGAATACACACCCGTCTGCATTTCCTGCTGTACAAAGTAGTAACCGTAATATCCCATGCCAAAGGGATGGGCCGCAATCATCTTTATCGCGTCTCTGTCATAGAGAAGCCTTCCCCAGAAGGTACTTGCATTTTCCGCCATCGACGTAAGCCTTGAGAGGATTCCCGCACCCAATCCGCAAAATGCAAGAACAAGTACCAGCACGACAAAAAATCCCAATCCCAAAACGGCATATTTTCGTAATTCTTTTCTTAATAGAAAGACCAGAAAAACGGTAAATAGAGACAGAACCATAACCGTACGGCTTCCGCTCAGATATATCCCAAACAAAGCGGCAAATATATGAACCACCCACATCCAATCTATCTTTTTTACATCGATCATATAGATCGAAATCACCATGCAGATTAACATATATAGCGCATACGTATTGGGATATTGAAAAAAGCCGGCAAGCCTTCCTGCAACGGAGACATATATCTGAAATACGGAGAACTGCATCATTATAAAGGAAAACAGCGTCATCAAACTTCCCAGAAGGGGCAGGAGACGGATAAGTCTTTCCTTTTGATCCGGCGTCTGGCACAGGATAAAGAAAAATAAAAAAACCGGCAGGAATTTGATGCCGCCCATAAAAGCCATCCCGGAATCTACCGCCCACAGGCCGGACAGGAAATACCCTGCCGTCAGGCATACGACCGCCGCAAGATTAAGGTCGCATGTTATGTAAAATGTATTGGACCTTAGGAACATATACACTATCATTGCAAAAAAAGCCACAGACAGTACGGCGGATACGCAGCAAAAATAACCGCCGCCGATGATACCTGCCAGAACCAAAGCTGCCGCATGAAAATAATTTAACTTCATCCTTGAAACACTCCTTCTTTCCAAATAGCGCGCAATTACTTATTATCGTTATAATTATACGTTATATCGTATTTATTTACAAGATTTTATTTCCCTAGAATAATATCTCCCTCGCCTTGTTAATACGCAATATTTATGATAAAATCCACATAAACACTTCAATACGGAAATCTCTTCACGATAAGGAGCAGGATGAATATGAGACCAATTAATCTTCCAATCGGCAAGTCACATTAATTACCCGACCGCGCCGTTTTGGAAAGACGCTTGCAATGACCATGCTAGAATCCTTCTTCAATATCCGAAAAGAGAGCGGGAAATTATTTGAAGGATTAAAAATATCCTATCAGCACGAACTTTGCGGACAATGGATGAATCAATATCCCACCGTATTCGTATCCTTCAAATCTATTGACGGTTTGACCTATGCAGACGCCTATGCGCAGCTCGCCGCAGTTATTTCCGAATTATATAAAGATCATCTATATCTTTTGGACAGTGATAAGGTCGAATGAATATTTTGGATTTACCGAAACAGAGGTTAAGAATATTTTACAAGACACCGGCTGTACAGAACATGCTGAACTGGTAAAATTATGGTACGTCGGATACCGGTTTGGAGCCTTTGATATCTATTGTCCATGGGACGTACTGAATGATGTAAATAAAGTCAGAACAACTCACATCACAGAGCCGGAGAATTTCTGGGAACATACAAGTGATAATGCATTATCGGCAGTTTTCTCTCACGTGATAGAAGTACGGTCAAAGAAAAAATGTGGGCTGAAACTTCCCAATGCGGAGGTAAAAGAAATCTTTAAAAACAGTATTGATCAATGGTTCAGCGCCAAATCGGCGTCCTGTAACTACAGGAAACTGTGGCAAAGCCTATGGAGCGCAGATACCGAAGATCTAGGCCGCCAGTTGTCCGATCTGCTGTTTGATACCATCAGTTACCACGACTATTCGGAAAGTTTTTACCATGCCTTTCTGACAGGCCTGTTTTCCGGAACCGAATACGTGTTGGAGTCTAATTATGAGAACGGTCTCGGCAGGTCCGATCTTGTGATTAAAGACCGCACAAACCGCCGTGCCGTGGTCATTGAGGCAAAGATTGCAAAAGCCGGCGAAAAGTTGGCCTCAGTATGTGAGGAAGCCCTGTCTCAGATTGAAAAACGAAAGTATGCACAGAAGATAGAACGAGCCGGATACGGCAATATAGTACGGTTAGGGATGGCGTTTTACCATAAAAGCTGTCTGGTAAAAAAATGATTTACCACAATAGATACTGGTCAATCCCATCGGCGACCCCCGCAGCAATCTTCATCTGATATTCCTCCGACGCCATCATCTGATCCTCCTGCGGGTTGGTCATATATCCCATCTCCAGAATCGTTGTCGGAACCTGCGCCCAGTTAACGCCGCTCATAGTATCCGTCTCCCACACCCGCTCATAACGCGCCCCGGCAGACGCCGACGCACAATTAAGCACACAGTCTGCCAACGCCCTGCTCCGGGCATAAATCGCCCCGTTATACGGATTCTCCGGCGTCTGGCAAATGGTCATCATCCCGTTCACACTTCCGTCGTTCGAGCCATTGGCGTGAATCCTGATAAATGCATCCGCTTTGGCATCATTCGCCATCTGCGCCCGCTCTGCATTGGAAATATCCACCTCGTTCGTCTCACGGATCATCAAAACCTCATACCCCCGCTTTTGAAGCTCATCTCTAAGCTTAAGTGAAACCTGCAAAGTCAGCTCGTACTCCGGCATCCCCGTGACTACTCCGCTGGTTCCTCCCGCCACTTTAGGCTTCGTCTCCGCCGCACCCGGTCCGACCGGCTCATGTTCGCTGTTTCCACGTATCTGGTGTCCCGCGTCAATCGCGACAAGATATCCATTCCTATCTGCCTCAGACGCTTCCCCGCTGTCCGCTCCTTCGGAATCCATATCCCCTAGAAGCTCGTCCTCCTGCTCACCCGCCGGCTCGTCCTTCCGTTCACCCGGCGGATAAGACGAAGCAGACGAATCCCCGTTCTTAGCCTCTTCCTCCGATACGTCCTCGCGTTCCACTCCTTCCTTATCTGAAGTGCTATTCTCCGCCGCTCCATCTTCCTGAATTTTTTTATCCGCAGCAGACGCTCCTTTATTTTCCGCGGAACACCCTACGCACAGCAAGAAAACGATCACTAACCATATGAAGCCTTTTTTCATACAATATCCCCCGCCAAAAACTCTTTAACGTTAAATCGGCAGACTACAAACTGTAATCTGCCGCTCTTCCCATTATCCAATCTTCAATCGAAACTTCTGAGCCTCTTTCTCCGAGCCGACCTTCTCAATAATCGCGCCAATCCCCCGAAGCTTCTCATCGAACCGCTCATATCCTCTCTGGATATACACTATATCATCTACAATCGTAATTCCATCCGTCGCAAGTCCAGCAATACACAGAGCCGCCCCGGCACGCAGATCAGGCGCGCTTACCCTGGCACCGGAAAAACGCTTAATCCCCTCAATGGTCGCGGAATTGCCTTCGACTTTAATACACGCGCCCATCCTTGCCAGCTCATCCAGATATTTGAACCTGTTCTCAAAAATACTCTCCGTAATCGTACTTGTCCCTTTACACAGAGCCAAAGTAACGCCAATCTGCGGCTGCATATCCGTCGGGAATCCCGGATAGGGAAGTGTCTTGACATGTGTGCTGGTCAGATCTCCCTTGGAAACTACACGCACAGCATCGTCAAATTCCTCAACCTCACATCCGATCTCCACTAGTTTGGCAATAGTCGCTTCCAGATGCTTAGGGATCACATTCAATACCGTGACATCCCCTCTCGTCGCAGCCGCCGCGAACATAAATGTACCCGCTTCTATCTGGTCCGGAATGACAGAATACTCAGTACGGTGCAGATGCTGCACCCCTCGTATCTTAATCACATCCGTCCCCGCGCCTCTGATATTCGCTCCCATGCTGTTCAGGAAATTAGCCACGTCAACCACATGCGGCTCTTTCGCCACATTCTCCATGATTGTAAGCCCTTCCGCCATCGTCGCAGCCATCATGACATTAATGGTCGCGCCGACGCTTACCACGTCAAAATAAATATGTTTGCCTACCAGCCGGTCTGCTTCTGCGATAATCTTCCCGTGTTCAATCTCTACGTCCGCACCCAGAGCGCGGAATCCCTTGAGATGCTGGTCAATAGGCCTGCTGCCGATATTGCACCCGCCCGGAAGCGCCACTTCCGCACGCTTATACTTGCCAAGGAGCGCGCCCAGTAAATAGTAGGACGCCCGAATCTTCTTAATATAGTCGTATTCTATGTCAACGCTGTTAATATTCTTCCCGTTGATCTTCACCGTATGGCGGTCGACCCTGCGGACACTCGCACCAATTCCTGTAATTGCATCCAATAATACATTGATATCGTTCACATCCGGAAGATTGTCAACTAATACCGTATCGTCCGTCATAATTGACGCGGCAAGAATCGCAAGTGCGGCGTTCTTCGCTCCTCCAATTTCCACTTCACCTACAAGTGGATGGCCTCCTTTTATGATATATTGTTCCATGTGCTGCACCTCAATGTCTAAAATTTATTACTCTCATCTTTTATCTATATACTTTATTATCCGTATTCTCAAATATATTAAACGCGGAAATCTCTGGTTTTTCTCTCTGTTTTATCCTTATGTACATATATCCTGCGTGGATATTATACCACAGATTTCGGATTTGTAAAATATTTTTTAATAAACATGTAACTTATTCGTAATATTTATTGCGAAACAGCCACAGAAGCAAGGACGGAATCCACCGTATCCTCCAGCGTATACCCGTCTTCGCAGATGGTGATATCCGCATATTTTTCAAATAACCGGACTCTCTCATCGTAAAGGTCTCTTAAAGTCTGCCCTTTCCTCAATACAACCCCTCTGTTTCTGGCATCGCTTAATCTCTTATTTATTGTCTCAAAAGAAGCCTGTAAATATACCACTTTCCCAATCTCTTTATAATGTTTCATTGCATTTTCACAATAGATCACGCTGCCGCCCGGCGAGATCACTGTCTTCTCAGCATCCACGCTCACATTCACACGGTCCTCCACCTCCAGAAAGCCGTCTATCCCTCTTTCCTGAATGATATCCCTTAGTAACTTGCCTTCCGCTTCCTGTATCAGCAGATCCGTGTCTATGAAACCATATCCAAGCCGCTTCGCCACAATCACTCCTACCGTACTTTTTCCAACTGCAGGCATGCCAATGAATATAAGATTATCCATCCGCCTTCCTCCCTTATCCACCGTATCTTCATGCATTTTCTCAATATTTTACCATATCTTCTCCGATTCGTCCACCCCTTGTAAATTATCGGCAGATACGGGCGGTATACGCTTCCTTCATATTGGCCGTTTTATCCGCCTTCTCCGCCTTTTTGTTAATGCCGGCGGGGAAGCCGGACAGGTTAGTAAAACCTTCTCCTGCAGTTCCTGTACTCGCACCTTCTCTGGCACAGCTCATGGTATGTCATTACCTGAACCAGCTCCATCAGCCACTCTCCGGCCTCCTCTTCTTCCTCTTCCTCCATCCGGCTGAAAATCCTCCTGCACATCATCCGAAGCTGAAGCTGATCCGGGAATTCATCATACATCATGCTGCCGTCATATTCCATCCGGTCACACTCCTCCTCCACGTAAGGGAGAAGCTGTTTTGCGGCTTTGGGGTAAATGCTCTTCATATAGTCCAAGTCGCGCCTCATCATTCTTTCGTCGTCATACAGCAGCGGCATTGGATGCGTCATATAAAAAGGTAATCGATTGTCCATGGAATCTCCACTCCTAAGATAAGTATATATCCTATCATATGCGTAGAATGGAGATATGTGCCGGATTAGTCGTTGAGAGCGCGGTAGGCGTCATACCCATTACTGTTCAGTTACTGTTCACTCCACGGCCAGTAACTCTTTACTAAAATCTTGAAAACAATGCTTAACCATGTTAGTATATATTCAAAGAGAAAATGTAAGGTTGATATACCATTTAAAGTGTAAGAGGTATATTAATGAACAAAAAATCAGATACTAAGATAATATTTGTTGGAAATTACAAAGGCGGTGTTGGCAAGACAACAAGTGTATTAAATTTTGCGGGAATTTTTTCACAAGAAAATAATAAAAATTATCCTGACAGAAAAAACAGAGTTTTAGTTCTGGATATTGACCCTCAAAGTTCACTGAGTGAAATTTTAGTTCATAAGAGTGAAAAAAAGACATTGAGCGAACTCAACGAAAGCGAAACATTAAATTATATATTTGACCTGAATATTTCTAAGATAGAAAAATATCCTAATATAGTCGTAACGTTCGGCAAAAACATGATTAAAACTTGCGAATCATTTGATTTCATACCGTCAAGCCTTTTTTATCCTGATAACAAGGGATTAGATACATTGGCTATCCGGATGAAAGACGATATCCAATATCTTTCTATACTAAAGGAATTTGTTGATACGATCAAAGATGATTACGATTATATTATCATTGATTGTCCGCCTGCAAATAACCTGATAACAAGATCCGCGTTTTTAATGTCAGATTATTATATTATCCCTACTATCCTAGACGGACTCAGCACTAACGGCGTCATACATTATATTAACACTGTAAATGAAATTTATGATAGGTATTGCTACCACAGCGAAGACGCCCGATTAATGAGGCATTACTTTGGCGATAAGCCAATACTTTTGGGCATATTTTTTAATTTAATACGTGGGCAGGTAAATTACGGAACTGCACAGGGCGATTTAAAAAACTCCTTAAAAGAAGCCCGTTATGAGGACGTCTGTATATTTGAAACTATTGTAAATAATTACATTTCAATCGCCAGAGATACACAAAACGGAGATGTTTGCATAAGCAAAGATGATTTTAAAAATATTGCTAAAGAAATCCTTAAGAAGCTCTAAATACATACAATACGTCAGAAAGGAGTGGTTTCGTATGTATTTAACAAAAGAAAATATTACCATCCTTAATGAAGTTATTACAAATATTAACAATTTGGATACCGAGGAAGAGAAGACGACTTTTTTAAATAACTCCGTAGAAGATGTTTCACTATTATTAGGCACATTGAAGAGCCTAAACAAAAGTAAACTTCCTAAGGCCCATAAGAAGCATGTACAGCCGGCAGAAGCAGCCAAAAAGGTGTTTGATGAGACGATAATATCTGATATTTTTTCCGAAAAAGATGATAGGGTTATTATAGCGGAATATTCCATGGCTGATTTAAAGGCAATGTACCAATCCATATACAAAAAAAAGCCGCTTTCTAACAGCAAGAAGCAGGATATCATAAATACTCTCAGATGTAGATTTTATACCAGAGACAGGGCAAAAGCTTTTGCTTCTCTGGCAGAAGACCGGGAAAGAAGATGACTCTTATTTTATGCAAGATCACTTAAACGGATAGAGGCAGATGATTTGTTCATCTGCCTCTATCGCTATTTCCGTTTTTATTCTTTCTCACTATAATGATGCGCTTCCTCCAGCATCATATCTTTTACTTTCATCAGACGAATTTGTGAGCTTCTTTCGTTCTCATCCAGCTTCATCGTGATATACTTGATTGTTGCCTGAGCTTCCGGGATTGTCACATGCTCCAATGCATTTACACGGCGTCTGGTCTTTTCAATCTCAGCCGCCATAAGCTGGCATGCTTTCTCTGTCTCCGCAAGTTTCAGCATATCCGGCAGGATATCTGCCAGAGATTTTACGGCACCATCCAAATCACTGGATGTAAATGCAAAACCATATGAGTAGATATCGTTCGCATCCGCAGTCCTTGTCTTTGTCTCAAAGACAGGAATATTAACGCTCATGACGTTCTTCTGTCCCACCTCAAGATTGACTTCCTGCTTCGGTGTCATAAGTGCTGTATTCAGTGTCGCCTCGTCCATTCCGGCCTTGGCAATGACAAAGTTCTTATTTGCAGAGAGGATTCCGGCTTCTACTTTCTGGCGAAGCGCCATATTCTCCTTAACCAGGTCTAAAAACTGACGCATCAGCTCATCACGTTTGTCCTTTAAGAGTTTATGTCCTCTTCTGGCTGTGACGAGTTTCCTCTTGGTCTTCGTCAGCTCCATACGGGTAGGAGTTATCTGTTTAGATGCCATTTATATGCCTCCTTATATTTGCAGCTTAGCGAGGTTCTTTCTAGCCTTAGCTGCATAATACATCTCGCCGGCTTGGTGAAGTTTCTCGGACCTGGCGGCGCAGATGTTACAGTTTTAACCATGGCAGCTCGATTCTGCTTTGCTTCTTCTTGCTGTGGGCTTATGCCTTACATATTGGGCGTTCCCGCCATGACAGTTCGATTCCGCTTCGCTTCATCTCGCTTCGGGCTTTGCCCTTTGCATTTTGTTGGGGAGTCCCGCCATGCCAGTTCGATTCTGCTTCGCTTCATCTCACTGCGGGCTTTGCCCTTTGCATTTTGTTGGGGAGTCCCGCCATGCCAGTTCGATTCCGCTTCGCTTCATCTCACTGCGGGCTGACGCCCTATGCATGTTTTGGGAAGTTCCCGCCATGACAGTTCGATTCCGCTCCGCTTCATCTCACTGCGGGCTGACGCCCTATGCATCTGCATAAAAACAGTCATTTGTATGCAAGCATACATGCCTGTTTTTACACAGATGCGCATGGCTTACTGCTTACCATAATATTCATCTAAGAACTTGTCGTCGATACGTTTCAGCTCTGCTCTTGGCAGCATGGACAAGAGTTTCCAGCCGATTGACAGTGTCTCTTCGATAGACCTGTCGTTTGTATATCCCTGAGAAACGTATTCTTTCTCAAAAGCCTCGGCAAATTCTGCATATTTAAGGTCAATCTCGGTAAGAGCCGCCTCGCCAAGGATGGTCATAAGCTCTTTCGCGTCCTTACCACGGGAGTAAGCTGCAAATAACTGGTTCATGGTATTTGCGTGGTCTGCCCTTGTCTTGCCCTCTCCGATACCTTTATCTTTCAGACGTGAAAGTGAAGGTAGTACGTCGATTGGCGGCTGCAGGCCTTTACGGTACAGCTCACGGCTTAAGATTACCTGTCCCTCTGTGATGTATCCGGTAAGGTCAGGAATCGGGTGCGTCTTATCGTCTTCCGGCATGGTCAGGATCGGAATCATAGTGATACTACCGTTCTTTCCTCTCTGACGTCCGGCTCTCTCATACATGGTCGCAAGGTCAGTGTACATATATCCAGGATATCCACGGCGTCCTGGAACCTCTTTCTTAGCGGCGGAAATCTCACGAAGAGCGTCCGCATAATTCGTAATATCAGTCAGGATAACCAGTACGTGCATATCCTTCTCAAAAGCAAGGTACTCAGCCGCGGTCAGCGCCATACGAGGAGTAGAGATACGCTCTACCGCCGGGTCATTCGCCAGGTTGATAAACAGGACTGTCCTGTCGATAGCTCCCGTCTCCTTAAAGGACTCAATAAAGTAGTTGGATTCCTCGAAGGTAATACCCATGGCAGCAAATACAACGGCAAAGTTCTCGTCTGTCCCGCGAACCTTCGCCTGTCTTGCAATCTGAGCCGCAAGCTGTGAGTGTGGCAGACCAGAACAGGAGAAAATAGGCAGCTTCTGTCCACGTACCAGAGTGTTCAGTCCGTCGATAGCGGACACACCCGTCTGGATAAACTCTTCAGGGTATACGCGGGCTGCCGGATTCATAGGCAGACCGTTAATATCTCTTCTCTCCTCCGGAAGAATCTCCGGACCTTCGTCAATGGGACGTCCCAATCCGTCAAAGACACGGCCCAGCATATCTCCGGATACTCCAAGCTCCATGCTCCGTCCAAGGAAACGTACTTTACTGTTACTCAAGTTGATACCGGCAGCATTCTCGTAGAGCTGTACGACAACATCCTCTCCATCTACCTCCAGTACCTTACAACGACGCTTCTCGCCGCTGGCAAGCTCGATTTCTCCAAGCTCGTCGAATGCGACGCCTTCTACGCCTTTTACCATCATAAGCGGTCCGGCAACTTCCTGTATGGTTCTATACTCTTTTGGCATAATTAGAAGTCCTCCTTCCCAAACGCACCAGCAACCTCTGCGCTTAATTCATTCATAATCTTCTCGTATTCTGCCTCGATATTCTCTGCCGTCGTATATTTATAACGGCCGATACGCTCTCTAACGTCCATTCCAAGAAGAACCTTCATGGATGCGCCCTTTGAAAGCGCTTCTGTCGCCTGCTCATAGAACGCAAGAACCAGCTTCATCATCAAATACTGCTTTCTAAGCGGTGTATAAGTATCTACCTCATGGAAAGAGTTCTGATGCAGGAAGTCCTCACGGATAGAGCGTGCCGCTTCCATCTTCAGACGGTCTCCAGGCGACAGCGCGTCCATACCTACCATCTGCACGATTTCTTCCAATGCAGCCTCTTCTGTCAGAAGGCTCATCATCTTCTGGCGTCCTTCCATCCAGTCCTCAGATACGGTTCCATTGAACCAGCCCTGCATATTATCCAGATACAGTGAGTAACTGGTCAGCCAGTTAATTGCCGGGAAATGTCTCTTGTATGCCAGAGCCGCATCCAGTCCCCAGAATACCTTAACGATACGCAAGGTAGCCTGAGATACAGGCTCAGAAGTATCACCACCCGGAGGAGATACCGCACCGATTACAGACAGCGCGCCTTCTCTTGCATCTTTACCAAGGGAAACCACACGGCCTGCTCTCTCGTAGAACTCTGCCAGACGGGAACCAAGGTATGCAGGATAACCTTCCTCACCAGGCATCTCTTCCAGACGTCCTGACATCTCACGGAGCGCCTCTGCCCAACGTGATGTAGAGTCTGCCATCAGCGCTACAGAATATCCCATGTCACGGAAATACTCTGCGATTGTAATACCCGTGTAAATAGACGCCTCTCGTGCCGCAAAAGGCATATCGGAGGTATTGGCGATCAGAACGGTTCTCTCCATCAAGGAACGTCCTGTCTTCGGGTCTTTCAATTCCGGGAACTCATTCAGAACGTCCGTCATCTCATTTCCACGCTCACCACAACCAATATATACTACGATGTCAGCCTCAGCCCACTTTGCAAGCTGATGCTGGATAACTGTTTTACCACTTCCGAATGGTCCTGGAACGGCCGCAACACCGCCCTTTGCAATCGGGAAGAACATGTCAACGACTCTCTGGCCTGTAACAAGGGGAGCATCCAGAGGAAGCTTCTTCACATATGGACGTCCTTTACGAACCGGCCATCTCTGCATCATGGTAAGCTCTTTGTCGCCATCCTTGGTCGTAACTACCGCTACAACCTCTTCCACTGTGAAATCTCCGGACTTAATCTCCTTCACTTTACCGGATACTCCGTAGGGAACCATAATTTTCTGCTCAACTACCTGAGTCTCCTGTACCGTACCGAGTACGTCGCCTGCTTCTACTTCGTCTCCGACCTTTGCAACCGGAACGAAAGTCCACTTCTTATCTCTCTTCAGGGAAGCAACCTCAACACCACGCTGAAGGTTATTTCCTGAAATCTTCATAATATCATCAAGAGGACGCTGAATCCCGTCATAAATACTTGTGATAAGGCCAGGTCCAAGTTCAACGGACATAGGCGCGCCTGTAGATTCTACCGGCTCGCCAGGTCCAAGACCTGATGTCTCCTCATATACCTGGATAGACGCCTCATCCCCATGCATCTCGATGATCTCTCCAATCAGACGCCGCTCGCTGACACGTACAACGTCAGACATGTTCGCATCACGCATACCGGATGCGATGACCAGCGGTCCTGCTACTTTTTTAATCGTACCTGTACTACTCATTGGAACGAATCACCTCTTTCTTCATTTACTGTTGTGAAAATACGATATCTGAGCCTACGGCAATCTCCACCGATTTCTTGACTCCTGCAACTCCCGCTCCGGTATTGCCCGCAATACCTGGAATCTGGATAATCGCCGGAGTGAGCTGCTCCTGATATCTCCCTATCTCATGTTTCAGCTCTGCCGCCCACTTCTCCGTAATATAGATTACCCCATATTTGCCAGAGGCGAGCCGTGAAAGCTTCTCTGCCGCTTCTTCCCGGGTACTTACTGGGAATGTGTCAAGACCCAGCGTCGCGAACCCATAGATACTGTCATAGTCGCCTAATACTGCAATCCTATACATACATCTCCCTTACCCTTTCCCGGATTGAATCATCGGGTAAATCATTTAATTTCCCGGAAAGTATGATTCGTACCGTTTTAATCTCATTCTGTCTTGCAATTACATAGGCCACTACCGGTCCTATGGTAAATGCATTATATTTCTGCGTACTGATCGTCTGGATGATACGGTTGTCGCACCAACGCTCAAATGCTGACGGAGAATCGGCAAGCGCCTCTGCCCCTTCTGCATAAGCAGTTCCAGTAAGATACTCCCGAATCGAATCCTGACCGCTAAGCGCCGCCTTGGATAACTGATCCACGCTGATACTGCTGCATTCAGCCATCGCCCGCTTCATAAATTCTATTGATTTCGCGGTTTTCTGTGAACGCACTGCAATCTTGATGTCGGCAACTGCTACCGTAGACTCCGCATAATCACGGATAATCGGCGCTTTCGACGCTTTTCCGGCCGCATAGACTGCATCAAGCGCTGCCTTGTCGATAATCACATCGCACAACTGCCCGTCCCTGGTATGAAGAAGCGCCTCATATGCTTCTTCTGCCGCATGCTGCATACTCGCCGGAAGCTTTCCAAAGTTCTTCTCTTCGATGATCTCTATCATCTCTTTACCGGAAATCTCCACATCATCATAGAAGATATGGCGTCCGCTGTCGCTCGTACACACTTCCTTGATTGCGGCCTTCAGGTTATGGAAAAGTTTCGGATAAGAAAGGACTGCAAAATTATCCATATCGATGGACAACTCTTTTACAACCTCCCAGATCTTTTCCTCTTCCCTTGTCAGTATCGCCTCCGCATTTCCCGAGGTTTCACTGTCGCCCCATCCACGCTCCTCCAAGAACTGCAGGCACTGCCCATAGTCCTGGCATGCGATTAGTTGGTCAATGACAGCATTCGAGAACAGAGACACCTCCAAAGCACGTATGCGCGCAACCGCGTAGGTATATTGTTCACTCATCAGCGCCTCCTACGAAAATAACATACGATGAACCTTATCTGACAATTCATCTCTCTTAGCATCAAACATTGCCCTCAATGTGCAGTTCTCTTCAATACCGCCATAGACAAGGACGAAGCCATTCTCAATATTCTTTCCTTCCTTGGATACCTTGAGGCTTCCGCCATTGGCTTTCGCACTCTTCTCTACTTCTTTGTCAAATCCTGCCGGCATCCTTTTAAGATCGGCAGATGAGAAGAAGATCTCTCCCTCCTGTGCCAGCGCATATTTGCCGAGCAGTTTAAGGATCATGTCAAAATATTCCTTGTCACCAAATCCTGCCACTGTCTCATAAGCCTTTTCAAGCACCGCCGCGATCATCTCCTGCTTTGCGCCAAGAATCTTCGTTCTGCGCTGCAGGTCGATGGATGATACGACACGGTCCTTATAGTTAGCCACTTGCGCTGCTGATTTTTTGGAGATGCTGCTCTGTCTCTTCTCGGCCTCTGCCTTCGCGTCGCCCAGAATCGCTTCTGCCTCAGCATTCGCTTTCGCTGTCTTTGCGTCAGCAGCCGCCTTCGCTTCATTCAGGATCTGACTTTTCATCTTATCTAATCCAGCCATAGCTATTTGCTCCTCCTATACTTGCAACTTAGCGAGGTTCTCCCGCGCCGCAGTCGCATGATACACATTTCCTTTACCTATTAGATCTGTACTGCGTTTACGGCCAGGATAGAAATCAGAAGTGCAAGGATTGCGTATGTCTCAACCATCGCCGGGAACAGCATAGCTTTACCGAACTGCTCTGGCTTCTTAGCTACGATACCGATAGAAGCTGCAGATGTCATTCCCTGATACTTACCGGAAATCAGACCAACGATACCGATTGGCATACAAGCTGCCAGGATCAGAAGTCCTGTCTCAGGAGATAACGTAGCTGCGCCGCCGCCAAGAAGTCCAACCTTAGACAAAGTAATAAATCCAACCAACAGACCATAGATACCCTGTGTACCTGGAAGAAGCTGCATAATCAGAACCTTTGCAAATTTGCTTGGGTCTTCTGTTACAACTCCTGCCGCTGCCTGACCTGCGACGCCAACTCCGATTGCTGAGCCTGCTCCTGCGAGAAATACTGCTACTGCTGCGCCAAGTAACGCATAAACAAGTCCTAAATTACTCCAAATACTCATGATAAAGTTTCCTCCTTAATATCTACATATTTTGTATCTGATTTGAATGGTTCAAATGGTTTGCCGCCGCCTTCATAGAATTTTCCGAAAAATTCTACGAACTGCAGACGGTTCGTGTGTACATACGCACCAAGCAGGTTGATTGCCAGGTTCAGCACATGGCCAACGATAAATACGGCGATGAACCCAATCACACCTACGATTCCTTTACCAAACATACTTCCCATCTGGTTTACTACGGATGCGATAACTCCCGTAGCAAGACCAAGCGCCAGCAGACGTGAGTAAGACAACACATCGCTGAGCCATCCTGTAATATTGTAAATGTCATACGCGCCAAGAGCGATTCGAAGCACCGGATTCTTACTCTCACGCCCAGACATCAAAAGCAGTCCTACGGTGCCGCCGATTGACAGCACCTTAGCAAGGGTATTTAAAAACGGCGGGAATACAATCTTCGCCTGTGCAATGGATGCAAAAATATCTGACGGAATCAGCAGTAAGAGCAGCCCTATCAGAAATGCAAACCACAAAACAACGTCACAGAAGAAATCCAACACCTTACCGTCCTTAAGCTCCATATATCCCTTGATTCCAAGTCCCACGAACAGATGAACAACTCCGAATGCAAGTGAATATACCAGAAGACGCATCGGATCATTCAGTGGAATAAACCACAGGGCCGGAACCGTAACCAACTTGCCGAAGAATACTTCTGACACGATATCTACAACATTTCCAAAATATCCGCCGAACAAGATACCCCATACCAACGTGGACACTCCACAGTACATGAACATCTTCATCGACTTACGCAACCCCGCTTCCATACGCGGGAACTTCTTTAAAACTACAAAGCATGCGATTGCTATAATCGCGCCGTATGCTGCGTCAGACAGCATCATACCGAAGAAGAACACATAGAAGAACGACATAATCGTTGTCGGATCAAATTCTCCCTTGTGGGGCAGCCCGTAGGAACCAAGCACGCCTTCCACGCTTGATGAGAACCCGTTGTTCTCAAGGATTACCGGCGGTTCCTCCTCTTCTTTCAGTTCTTCCACATCGATCACACAGTCAAAAGCCTCACCGATTGCTTTCTGCACTGCCGGCACTGCCTTCGCTGCGGCGTAGCCGCTGAGTACGAACGTCCTCTGCGACTGCGGAAGAGTTCCCAGAACCTCGTATTTGTCCGCCCTCATACGGAAATAATCTCCGATGATCTCCAATTCCTCTCTTGCGGAAGAATATCCCTTGATCTCTTCTTCAATCTTTGTGATCTCATTATTCAGTTCTTTGATCTTTGCCTCCAGATTCTCCTTCTTAACGGAAGGAATCTTACCTGTCACTTGTGAAGGTCTGGCAAACCCTCCGGACCTTAAGGCATCTTCTACTTTTGTCTCTTCTTCCCTAAGACAAAAAACGCTCAGATAGGCCGCGTCCTTATCGCTGTTGATGATCTTGACATCAATAGCATCCACCTGAGGCTCACGCTTTGCAACCAGTTCATATACTGCTTCAAGCGTCGTCTCCCCCGGCATTGTCCCTAACAGCATTGATACTTTGTCCGTGCCCTTAAAATTCATCGGCACATCCAATGCAAGCCATGGATGAAGCGACTCAATCTGATTCTCCAATTTTAGAATATTCGCCTTGTTCTCGGCTATCTCCTTGTTACATGCTACCAGTCGGTTGATCTTCGAGAGCGTCTCGCCTTTGCCGCCAGCCACTTCATTGAATTTCTTCTTGTCGATCAGCTTCTTGCCTTCCAGACTTGCAAACATGGAACGCTTTTCCGGTGCATACGCGTCCAGCACTGCCAACGCCTGTTCTACGGCTTGAGCCTGCTTCTCAAAGCTCTGTCTGGCGCCCTGGGTATCCATCTTCTCGAAACCGTCTTCCTCTTCAGCGATCTGGTTCATCTCGATCACGCCCATGGACTGGATCTTCTCTAAGATAGCCTTGCGGTCTTTTTTCAGCGCGCAGATACTAATTCTTTGCATCTGCAATACAGCCATAGCCACATCCCTCCTTTACTATCATTCTCTTGTGTGTCTGGCCGTGAATTATACCAGCTCATCAATGACTGCTGATACCACTTCAGACTCTTTCGCCAGCGCAGCCTTCTTAAGTGCAGTGATCTCTTTCTCTACACTGTCCATTGCCTCCTGCTCTGACTTTTTTCCGGCTTCTTTCGCCGCTTCAAGGTCCGCCGCCGCTTTCGCTTTTGCATCTGCCTCGGCGCGTCCCACCATCTGGGCAGCTTCGGCTTTAGCCTTCTCAAGGATCTCGGTACATGCCGCATCTGCTTTTTTTATGATTCCTTCTGCCTCATTCTCCGTCTCCTTGATGGTCCTAATGGTTTCTTCTACCATCTGTTCACCACCTCTCCCTAAATCCTTAGTAGTCACACTACCTGATTAAAATATTTTATCATAAAAATTATAATATAATATTTCCCAAAAGTCCACAATATTATGGTGTATTATGGTCATTTTTCCATATACAGCCTATAAAAGAAAAAAAATTTATCTATTTTCTAACAATAGCGCCTATATGGACTGTCATACCCAAGACAAATCGTGAAGCTGCCCTGCAAACTCCAAACCTGCAAATCCGTTCTGTCTAAGCGCCTCATACAGTATAACCGCCGCGGAATTGCCAAGGTTCAGGGAACGAATGTCCCCTAACATGGGTATGCGGATACATTCCTCTTTATGATTCACCAGAATCTCTTCCGGTATTCCCGCACTTTCTTTCCCGAACATAATATAACAGTCCGGCTCATAGCATACCTCCGTGTAGAGCTTGGAGGCCTTCGTCGTAGCCATATAAAGCTTCGCACCGGGATTACGTTCTAAAAAATCACCGTAATCAATATAAGTAGTCACATCCAGCTTATCCCAGTAATCCATCCCGGCGCGTTTCAAGTTCTTCTCGCTAAGTTTAAATCCTAACGGCTCGATCAGATGCAGGCGGGCGCCTGCCGCCACGCAAGTCCTCCCAATATTTCCAGTATTTGCCGGTATCTCCGGCTCATGCAGCACAATATTCAGCATAGTTTCCTCCTCGGGTCCTTACCGTCTTATCCCTGCGCCCTAAGCCTCTCCACAAACCGTCCAAGCCGAGAGATTGCTTCCCGAAGGTCGTCAAGGGAATATGCATAAGACACTCGCAGAAAGCCCTCCCCGCAATCCCCAAACGCCGTCCCCGGCACAGCGGCCACCTTCTCCTCATCCAGAAGCCTTGTGGCAAATTCCTCCGACGTCATACCAAATTCTTTAATACAAGGGAATACATAGAACGCGCCGAACGGCTCGAAGCAGTCCAGCTTCATCTTCTTAAATTCATGAAGCAAGAACCGCCTTCTCTGGTTGTACGCAGTCCGCATCTCCTGTACCTCGCCCTCGCAGTTCCTAAGCCCTTCGATTGCCGCATACTGGCTGTTTGTGGGCGCGCACATGATTGCAAACTGGTGTATTTTGAGCATCTGTTCTGCAATCCGCTTCTGGGCACAGATATACCCAAGTCTCCACCCTGTCATGGCAAACCCCTTGGAAAATCCGTTAATCACAAGGGTACGCTCCCGCATCCCCGGCAGAGACGCAATGGATACATGGTCATATTTATATGTCAGCTCTGAGTAAATCTCATCCGACAACACATACAAATCATGCTCCTTCACTACCTCTGCAATCGGCTCCAAATCCTCCTTCGTCATAATCGCCCCGGTAGGATTGTTTGGGTAGGGCAGAACAAGAATCTTCGTCTTAGGTGTAATCGCCGCCTTAAGTTCCTTTGCCGTCAGCTTGAATTGATTTTCCTGTTTAAGCGGAACAACCACAGGAACTCCATTTGCCAGAGTCGTACAAGGCAGATAGGAAACATAGCATGGCTGTGGAATCAACACTTCATCTCCTGGGTCCAGCATAGCTCGAAGGGCAATATCGATTCCCTCGCTTCCGCCTACCGTTACGATAATTTCGCTTGCCGGATCATAGCTCACTTGAATCTTGCGCTCTAAATATTTGCTGATTTCTTCTTTCAGTTCCTTCAGCCCCGCATTGGAGGTATAGAAGGTTCGTCCTCTCTCAAGAGAATAGATTCCTTCCTCCCGTATTCTCCATGGAGTATCGAAATCCGGCTCCCCGACTCCAAGCGAAATTGCATCCGGCATTTCGCTTACCATGTCGAAGAATTTACGGATTCCTGATGGTTTAATTTCTACAATTTTTTTAGATAATGGCTCTCTCATTATGGCGTCACAGGCATCCTTTCTGATTTATTCTTGTGGAACATCAGCGTTCCGTGATCTTTGTATTTCTTCAATATAAAATGTGTGGTCGTGCTGATGACATCCTCGATTGGGGACAGCTTGCCCGACACGAAGCGGGAGACTTCCATCAGCGTCTTGCCTTCTACCGTTACAAGCAGGTCATATCCCCCTGAGGTAAGATATACCGCCGTCACCTCCGGATAGTTGCAGATTCTCTCTGCGGTCTTATCAAATCCCTTATCCCGCTGCGGCTTAACGCAGACCTCAATCAGTGCGTTGACCCGCTCCTCGCCTGCTTTATCCCAGTCGATTAATGTATGATAACCACAGATAACCTTCTCCTTCTCCATCTGCGCCAGCTCATTGGCAATCGACACTTCGTCTGAATCCAGAAGGATCGCCAGCTCCCCAAGGTCTGCCCTGCTGTTTTTCTCCAGATATTTTAATATCTGTTTTCTCATCTCTTTCATTCTTCTTACCTCCGCTTTCTACAACAATATTTTATATAGTTCATCCGGCGCGGGGCGGTCGAGATACCGCGTCTCCCCGCCGTTATGGATGATTTTGTCATTCCCCTCCGTCAAATGTCCAATAACTGACGCATGGATCCGATTCCTGCGAAGGGCCTCCGCAAGCGTATTCCCATCTTCAGACACCATAAGGAAGCTGCCAACCGACGTCAGTTGGTAGGGGTTCAGCCTGTACTGCTCGCAGACCTCAATCGTCTCCTGTAAAACCGACATCCGTTTCATATCCACATCAAGCCCAAAGCCCGTGTTCTTTGCCAGCTCCCACAGAGCCGCAAGGATTCCCCCTTCGGTAATCTGACGCACATATGGCGTGCCCTCGCTCCTTGCAATCTCCAGTTCCTTTCCGGCAAATATTTCCTTTCTCCGCGACTGTATCTGCCTGATAAAAACCGGGGCGAACCGCTTCCCAAGTTCCTCCCCTTTCTCCTCGGCAATGCGGAGCATCCCCTCCATGCCAATCCATTTGACCAGCACAATCTCGCCGCCCGGGCGGATGTTCTGCAATCCTTTTCCTTCCTCTGACGCACGTCCGTCTTCCGCCTGCCTTCGCCGTCCGCATTTCATTTGGACCGCGTCTGCGGAAGAATCCGCCTCTGACGCGGCTCCTCCCGCCAGAACCGTAACAACCGGCAGGGACGTCAGGGGATTGAAGCGGACTTGGGATGTAACCTGATCTATCCCTCTCTCCATACAGGACTTGCGGAAAGATCTTTCCAGTGCATACGCCTTGGAATTGCCTGCGCGGGGCGGAAACAAAATCTGCGCTTCCACGCCAAGACATACGGCTTCTTTTGCCGCCAGTGAGTTGACAGCCGCCGCTAATGCATATGTACCAATGTCTTCTGACCATCCCCATGCCGCGCCGCTTCCTGTCGCGAACCTGCCTGTCTCTGTCCTTACTTCCATACAGCTCTCCTGTCCGTTACATTTTAAAACCAGAGATTACCCCATCAGATAAGGTATAATCGTCGTTGCGACCATGGCGACGATTACCACCATAATTACAACCGCTATTATCCGCTTTGTCTTCCTATCATTAAAATTCATATTCTTACCTTCTTTTCTAATTTTTGAGTATTTTTTATATTCTATACTCTTTACACCACTTTTGCAAGACATTACTTCAATGCGCTACCAAATGCGCGACCAAATACGGCAACAGTTCAGCATACCGGCTTCACTGTTACCAAATGTACCTTGGCCTCCCGGCTAAGCACATTGCGTTCTTTATAATCGAAAAGCACACATTTCCCCATTTCTGCAAAATACTCCAAATGCGTCATCTTACGCATCTGGTTCCTGTCATACTTCCCATATGCCGTAAGATATCTGCGCTCTCTTTCTTCTTTCTCATAAAACGACCTTACTTCTTCTTTTGATATCCTATACTCTCCCGCAAAGTCCGGGCGCGTCTTCGCATTTTCGCGCAAATAATAATCATATGTCAGCAATTCCCGGAAAAACTCCATCTCCTCCGGATCCGCTTCTCCGATATACTGCAGCAGAATCTCATAGCGCATACTGCGCTTATGCTGCACCCCCATATATTCATGCGCCTCATAAAAGCAATACAGCTTGTCAAACATCGCAAACGCGGATGAATGTCTCTTTTCTAATTCCTCCAGCGTATGGGTAAACTGCCCGCTGTTATAGTATACTTCCACCATCTCCTCCACGCCTTTCAGCCGTATGACATCCTCATAGGAAAGCCATCTGGTGAACAGCGCCTCATACGCCGGCCGGCTCTGGCACACAAGCCCGTATTTTTCCTTCCGGGACTCCATGGAAGAGCCCTTCAGCACTTTCAAAAATCCCAACTGGAGCTGCTCCGGTTTCAGCCCGTATACGTCGTCAAATGACTTCGCAAAACTGCCTATATCCTCAAAGGGCAGTCCGGCAATCAGATCCAGATGCTGATGTATATTGCCCCTCTTACGGATTCTTTCCACTGCGCTTTTTACTTTAGAGAAATCCATTGACCTTTGGATTTCCCTGATCGTATCCGGGTTCGTGGACTGGACCCCGATCTCTAACTGGAAAAGTCCGGGGCGTATTCCTTCAAGAAGTTCCAGCTCCTCGTCCGTCAGAAGATCCGCCGCCACCTCAAAATGGAAATTCGTAATCCCTCTGTCGTGCTCCGCAATAAACCGCCAGATTGCGGCCGCATGCTCGTGCCTGCAGTTAAACGTCCTATCCACAAATTTTACCTGAGGCACTTCATGATCAATCAAAAACTGCAGTTCCTTCTTTACCAGACTAATGTCCCGGAATCTCAGCTTCTTATCTATGGAAGAAAGACAATAGCTGCAGGAAAAGGGACACCCCCTGCTACTCTCATAATAGATGATCTTATTCCGGAAATCGTCTATACTGCGGTATACAAACGGAACCTTGTTAAGATCCATCGGCTGACGCCACGGGTTTTCGCATATTTCACGGCCGGCGTCCCGGTATGTGATCCCCTCAAGCTCCCTCAGGGCGGCTTCTACGCGCTCGCTTTTGTCCCCCCTATTACCGGAAGCGCCGCCGTATATCCGGCACAACCCGGCAAAGGTCTCCTCTCCCTCTCCTTTCATCACTCCTTTTACCTGAGAAAGCCGTTCCAGAACGTCCGCGGCATCATAAGACACCTCCGGGCCGCCAAGCCAGACCGGAATGTCCGGCAGCAATTTTGCCAGCTCCCCGGCAAGCGCTTCTATGTATTCTATATTCCAGATATAGCAGGAAAAACAGAGCATGTCCGGCTTCCTTCTGTAAATATCTTTTAAAATGTCGAAAAACGGCTGGTTAATCGTGTACTCTGCCAGTTCAATTTCCATTTCCCGACGGGATATCATATCCGGCCACGTCTCCCTCCGTAGGTCTGCGTATGCTTTTAAGCTGTATATGGCAAGATTGGAATGTATGTATTTGGCGTTTACCGCCGCCAGTAAAATCCTCATTCTGTCCCTCCTTAATCGTATCTGCATAGTCACGGTGAATTGATGATTCAATATTATCGATTATAATAAACGAAATCAGAAATCACAAGATGATAAAACTATTTCGGTTGTTTTATGTATTATGGTTGTTATTCGAGAGAGCATTATTTATAATAATAGTATAAAAACTCGTTTGAATCAAAATTAGGAAAAATAAGACAAAAGTCTCGGAAAGGAGGCTGACCGAATGTGCCGAATGGTTAGTATAAAAACAAATTTCAATACTGAAATAGAAGTTGCGGATATAAAAAAAGACGTTGTTGAAAATATCATAAAGGCAGCCGGCGCATGTGCCAGAATATGCCAAATCATACTGTTTGGCTCAGTAATTAAGAATAGATGTACGGAAGATTCGGATGTGGATCTGCTAGTCATCAGCGATGTCACCCGCTCCAAATTGTATAAAGACAAAGGATATCAAGAATTCCTCAGAAGACTGCACGATTACGATAATTATGAACAATTATATGACGTAATCTGCGTCCGAAGTGAAGAAGAACTTAATCTGAACAAGAATAGGACACGACTGTTCCGCGATGTTATTACAGATGGCAAGATTCTATACAAGAGGAACGACTAATGGCGATTACACTTTTATCCTACGCAAAAGCAGACATACGCGCAGCACGTCTGGCGCTTGAAGCCGTGCGCACAAAATCGGGAAATGAAAAGGCTACAAAAGGAATAGCCGCTTATCATGCACAACAAGCAATAGAAAAAATTATAAAATATGAAATATACAAAGTTAATCCTGATATTAACCCCAGAAAAATGTACACCCATAAAATCTATGATTTATGTGCCATAGCAGAAACAAACCATATAAAAGTTCCAAGAGAAATAAAAGAAAAATCTTATATGTATAGCGACTGGGAAGCTGCCGGAAGATACGATTTACATTTTACAGTACGGATCGACTCTATAGAAAAAGCATTATGTTTAGCTGAAAGCTGGCTGCAACACGTAGAAAAATAAAAATTGCTCTTCCCCGTTGACATTTCCCACAATATACTTTAAAATTAATTATTGTGCAGCCGGGGTGCTAGCGGTACCTTGTACCTGCAATCCGCTATAGCAGGGGTGATATTGCGCAGAGGGCACAGGTTTGTAGAGCTGCCCTTGATAAGTGGCGTTGAGGTTTGGGTCTTACGCGACGGAACTCTGTGAATCGTGTCAGGTCGGGAACGAAGCAGCACTAAGCAGAATCTTCCGGGTGCCGTAAGGGCGCCTGGGCTGAGTTTACTATCAAGGTAACGTCTGGGAATCTGCGTTCGAAGCGCAATGCACAAAAGAAAAGTATACCAGAATTATAACAGGCAGATGAGCGTCAGTCATCTGCCTTCTTTTTTGCTTCCCTTAATTCCTTAAAAAATGTTTTCATCATCTGGCTGCACGCCTCTCCTAATACCCCTGTCTCAAGCTCCGCCTGATGGTTAAATTCTTCCATTTGAAGCAGATTCAGTATGGAACCCGCGCATCCTGCCTTGGGGTTCATGCATCCCACTACAACCCGCGACATTCTGGACTGGACGATCGCCCCGGAACACATCTGGCAAGGTTCCAAAGTCACATACATCGTACAGCCCTCAAGCCTCCAGTCCCCCATCTTCTTGCTTGCTTTCTTAATGGCGATCAATTCCGCATGTGCCAAAGTATTTTTATCCGTCGTCCTCCTGTTATACCCCCGGCCTATAATCCTGTCCTCATACACGATTACGCAGCCGATCGGAACCTCTCCGATAGCATATGCCTTCTTAGCCTGCCGGATTGCCTCTTTCATGTACTTCTCATCTATACTCATATTCCCCATGTTATTCTCCATCTATCCCGGCGTCTTGTCTTATTGATTATTTTTATTGCGTTTTCAGCATCCGCTTGATTGGCCTGCACCAGTATCCAAACTGTTCCTGGCTGCTTCTTTCATCATCCGTCAAATCCATATCCATATCTTTGTGCGGAATAAATTCCGTAAATCCGAATGTACTTGCCGCCTTCGCCTCCTGCGGGTGATAGATTCCCGGCACACCCAGCCGGTATCTTTCTCCGTCGTCAATAATTGCAAGATGCCTGTAATTATAATATCCGTGCAGCAGGAAACTGTTGTTTGCCCACTTCCACTCGCATCTGGGCAGCCTTGCTATATCGTTCCGCTGGATTTTCGTACACCTAAGTCGTTCTTTCGGCATCTGCCGCCTTGTATCTCCGCAGATATTTTCAATCGGTTCCGCCGTCATCTCCCGACCGAATTCCACATCGGCCTGCGGGAACACTCTTCGGTTTCCCGGCGCGGCATTTTCTCCGGCAGGGCTTTCCATAGCAGGTTCTCCCCGAAGCTCCCTGCCTCCGACAGGTGTCTGTCCGGCAGATTCCTCTTCCCTCGGTACGCCTGCATGCATGGCGTGATCCGGCATCGACGGGTTTTCCTGTCCTAACGCCCCCTCGTTTTGCCGCGTACCCTGCCCCTGCATGGATTTGCTGCGCATCGGGCTTATAATACGCGCAGGCCTTCTTCCAAACATAGGGTTTTCCCGCATCATGACCCCTTTGTCCTGCACATGCGCTCCCTGATTCCCCATGAAGCCTTCCTCCAAAGACGTCTCCCGTGTCTTTATATCCCTTTCCTCTGAAGGCGTTTCCTGACTCTGCATGAATTCTCCCTGCAGGACAGCTCCTCCCTGCATAACTTTCCTCGGCTCCGCTTCCCGGCTTCGCACAGCCTCTTCCTGTCTCTGCATACCTTCCCTTCGCTCCGGCTCCCGGCTTCGCACAACCTCTTCCTGTCTCTGCATACCTTCCCTTCGCTCTGGCTCCCGGTTTCGCACAGTCTCTTCCCGGCTCTGCACAGCTTCCTTTCGCTCCGTTTCCCGGCTTCGTACAGCCTCTTCCCGGCTCTGCACTGCTTCCCTTCGCTCCATTTCCCGACTTTGCACAGCCTCTTCCTGACTCCGCATGGCTTCTCCCTGCAAGGCCGCTTCTTCCTGACTCTGCATGAGTTCTCCTTGAGAGACGGATTCTTCCTGCACAGCTTCCCTTGAAGTCATTTCCCGGTTCTGCACAGCCCCTTCCTGACTCCGCATGGCTTCTCCCTGCAAGGCCGCTTCTTCCCCGGCATCGTTTCCCGCAATACCCGCATCGCCCGCCGGCATCTCCCTATTCTGTACGGCGTCTCCTTCCGGCACAGTTTCTTTTCTCACGTTGTCCGGCTTAACCACCCGCATACGCCCCACATCAACCGCGGCGTCGTTCCAAACCGCCGCGTACTTACGCCCCGTCTCACTCTCCAGAATAATCCCGTTGATCCTCTGAAAATTCTCCGGTGAGGCCACGTCCTCCTTCGTATAAAACAGCCGGTAATTAATGGCCGGGTTCACATTATCCACCGTTCCCTGCCAAATACCTGCACATCCGTCGTCCTCATCAAAGAACAGATACACATCCAGCTTACGCTCTCCCTTCATATGCAGCCCTTTGCCATGAATATTCAGCGTACAATCCTCATCTTTCTGTTCTACTTTAACAAATCCCACATTACGCAGTCTTTTTCCCTGTTCATATTCATACAGATAACGAATAAAACGTTTCAATCCTCCACTTCCAATCCTGGTCTTTTTATCACAATCTATTCCCCGGAATCAGAAAAAATACCAAACCTTATAAAATTGCCTTCAATTCCTGATATAAACGTTTTGCATAACTATCCGTCATCCCGCAGATATAGTCCGTCGCAAGAAGCAGACGCAGATACAGCCTCTCCGTCTCGGACTTTCCTTCCGCATGATAATGATACGCCCTCTTATAATTACTCGAAATAAACGAAACCATACGCTCGCTGACCGAATCCATTTCCTGAGAATCATCGTCATATTTTACAACCGAATTCATGAACATATCCATCAGAAAGTCGATCATTGCTCCTTCCGCAACCTCCATGCGGTAAATGGCATCCGACGTAAACACCTCGCGAAACGCCAGATTCCCCAGCAAATCCATCAACGGTTCTGCAGACGTCCGGCAGAACAAATCCTGCCCGTAGCTTCCCTGCATAATCTCCTGATAGTTCTCGGTAAACCCGTGGGTTGCACAGCCAATCAGAAATCCCTGAACCCTCACGATCCAGTTCTTAACCGCATACTCCTCCGGTTCCCCCACCTGCTTTTCTTTCCCGCACTGGTAGAGGTCCTTAAGCCTCTTTGCAGGGAGAAATCCTCCCCAATCATCGTCCGAGAACTGTTCCTCCAGCCTTGTCATCTCGTCGAGCAGTTTATGGTAACTTAAGAAACCCTTCACAAACGCATCCTCAATATCCGCAGTCTTATATGCGATATCGTCCGCCGCTTCCAGAATAAATGTCAGCGGGTGCCGTTTCCCGTTCGTCCCGGTCTCCCTTGAGATCTCCTCAAAAATCTCCTTATCCGCATAATAGTATCCCAACTTCTTATCTTTAATATCATCGGAATGTTCATTCACCCCCAGGGAAGCCACGGGATACTTCATAATCGTACTAAGCAGCGCATAAGTAAGATTCATTCCGTTTTCATCAACGAGAAAATGCAGTTTACACACCAGCCTAAGTGCTTGGGCATTTCCCTCAAAATGATAGAAATCTTCCCGCATCTGCGGCGTAAGCACCTGATCGATGCTGTGTCCACGGTACTTCATAACAGGCAGGTTCCTCCGGAACCAATCGCGGATCGCATCCTCCCCAAAATGTCCGAAAGGCGGATTGCCTATATCATGGATCAGCCCCGCACACTGCAGAATATTGCAGATATCCTCCTTCATCTGCGGGGTGAAACTATTATCTTTCTTATGCACCAAAATATTTTCCCCAATATTTTGTCCCAGAGATTTGGCAAAGGAAGAGACTTCCATAGAGTGGGTGAGCCTCGTCCGCACAAAATCACTCCGGTCTAATGGAAAGACCTGCGTCTTGTCCTGCAGGCGGCGAAACGACGCGCTGCCGATGATGCGGTGGTAATCCTTCTCGAATTCGCTTCGCAGATCCACGTTCTGTCCGTCCCTGTGCCTGCGGTTTTTACGATTTCTCTTCGTTGACAATAATTGTTCCCAATTCACGGTATCTCTCCTAATCCAGATAGATCGGCGGATCATAATCCTTCCCCAAAAGCTGCTTCTTGCGCTCCTGATACCCTAAAAATGCCCACTCCGTCATATCTGTCCACTCATGATTCGCCCTGTCGTATACCTGTACATAGCCAATCCTTGACGGATGCATACGAACACTGTTAGACTCGTATTCCTTCCCGGTATATGGATTGACCTCCCCTCTGTCTTCCTCGTCCTCCTGCTGCGGTTCTTCCTGATATGTATCCTCAGAATAGCCGGCTGAAAGATACTCTCCTTCATATGCCCCGCCGGTATATTCCGTTTCCGAGTAGCCGCCTACGTACGCTCTGGCCGGATACTGCCCGTCTCCAACTTCTTCTCCATAAGATTCCACCGGATATTCCCCGGAAAAATGTCTCCGTCCATATTCATTGCCCGGATATTCCCCTCCGGTATAATTCTCCCCATATATTCCTCCGGTATATGCGCCCTCATACTCCCCTCCGGTATCTGCGCCCTCATATTCTCCTCCGGTATACATGCCGTCTAATGCGTTCTGATCCGGATAATGCTCTCCCAAATAAGTGCCTCCTGTATAACCTGCTTCCGGATAACTGCCTGCCGGCTGACCGCCCGCCGCTTCTGCCGCCCCGGTTTCTCCATGCCTCCGGACTCCTGCCTGATTATGCTTCTCGTCTGCACTGGAAACCGTTTTTTCCGTCCGTGTCTGTTCCCTTCCAAGCTTTTTTAACCGCTGCATCAGATACGCGCGCCACCCGTGCGGTTTCTCCTCCTGCACAGTCTCCTTCTTCTCTGTTTTTTCCAGTGATTCGATCTCCTTAAGCAACTGTTCTACGTGTTCTCCATCCGCTCCTTCTTCATATGCCATTGGATAGGCCGCCGCATCATCCTCTATATACCCCGCTTCTCCATATGCCTCCGCGGAAGCCTGTTGGATTCCGACTCCATACTCTTTTGGATAGCCTGCCGGATATCCGGAAAACTCCTGTCCATTCTCGTCCGCCGGTCCCGTCATACTGCCTTGCGGACGCTCTCCCGAACCTCCTTGCGGACGCCCCGGCAGAAACTCCTCAAAACGGTCTGCCGCTCCTCCCTTCGGAGTACCCCCATGCTGCGCCTCCGTTCCTCCCTTTGAAGTCTCCCCGGCCTGTGCCTCCGCTCCTTCTTTCGAAACCTCTCCGGCCTGCGCCGCATGCTCTCTCTTCGTATCCCCTTCCGGCTGCGCCTCCGTTCCTCCCTTCGAAGCCTTCCCGGCCTGCGCCTCCGTATTGCTCTGCAGATTTCCTTCCGGGCGGCTCTGCACATTTCCCGCCTGTTTCTCCTTAGCCTGATCTTTATGGAAATCCTGCTCATCCCTCTGCTCTTTTCCGTCGTCCGCGCCGGAACCAGCCTCATGCCCATCCGTGCGCTGTCCGTTGGTATGTTCTTTCCCGAACTCGCCATACGCTTCTCCCACCTGAGCAGTCCCAACCTCTTTATCGTTCTCTTTTGGCTTATCCTCCGGCTTCGCTGCTTTCTCCATCAGCGCGTCTAATTCCTCATGGATATCCACAAGCTCTCCGATCGTAATATCTCTTTCATGCACACGACTACCGGTTTCCTTATCCGGCATGCCTTTTATCGGCTTGTTCTCCGCCACAAGATTATTCTCCGCCTCCGGCTTGTTCTCCGCCGCCTTCTTCCCCGCCACAAGATTATTCTCCGCCGCCTTCTTCTCCGGCTCCCGCGGCGCAGCCCCCGCAGATTCTATTTTCGTCTCATTCTCCGTTATCGTTCTTTCATCCAGAATATTCAACTGGAAAGGGCATCCCAAGATCTCTGCAATCATCCGCATATCCCGTTCCTGAAAATTATCCCGTCCCAGTCTCTGGGTAAGATTCTGGCGCGACATCTTCCGCCCCGTACGCGCCTCAACCTTCTTCGCCAGTTCCTTAATCGTCATATCCTTACGGCTCAAGATAATCTTGACCTGCTCTCCAAACGTTAAATCCTGCATCCTCGTCCTCCTTAACTGAATCAGACTTTTGCCAATCTATTGTAAACTCTTTTGTTTTCAGGTAAACCAAAAATTTTCCCTTTGCTTATTCTAACAAATACTTAAAATCCAGTCAACTAAACTTCCCAACACTCTTAAAGTTTCTGCCCCTTCTTCCGATATATTAATTATAAAGGGGGATATTCACATGAGATTAAATTTTTCGCCATCATTACAGATTAACAATCTATTCCAATCATATCAGATTAACCGAAGCGCCGCTAACAAAGTCGGCAGCCAATCCAAATCCTCCGACGAAGAACGGCGCGATACCTTTACTCTGTCATCCAAAGGCGGAGCCATGAATATGATCAACAATCTTATGAAGCAGAAGATGGAGATTACCGACCGTAAGAATTCTCTGATTGCTTCCACATTGGAAAAGGGATCTTCTATGGAAACTATCAAGTCCCAATTAGAAGCCTACGACGAGCAGCTTGAGAATATCGACGTACAGATCACACAGGCAATGGCAAAGGAGTTTGAGAAGAAAGAAGAAAAGGAGAACGACGACACGCCTAAGACGCGGGAAGAACTTGAGAATGAGCGTCTGAACGATATCGTAACTCTGTCGGGAGACGTAGGGAATATTGATATGCTGGACTCTGTTAAGACCAAGGTAGACCGAAGGATTACAACTCTGGAGTCCGAGATTTCCCTTGACAACGGGCGGATGGGCACCGCCGATTTCAAGAAGGAAGAACTGTCCCGACTGAAAAAGAAATCTGCAGAACTTGCGTCCGATATCGGTTTACGGATGGCGGACATCGCAGAAAAAATCGACGAGAATAACGAAAAGTCTTCTGAAGAAGAGAACGGCGAAACGGACCAAACGGATGATATTTAAAAGCAGGGGCTGTTGCAATAAGCAGAATAATTACAAGCTATGGAAGAAGGTAGTTTCCGGGAAATACCATATCTTGTCGATTTTATGCTTAATGCGGCAGCCTCATTTTCGTATAACTTAATTCATCTTGCTCCTCTTGCGCACCTCCATTTCCCCCTGCGAAATCTTTTATCTAAAAATTCTTGCTTCTCATTACAAACAATGTTATAATTTAAATTGTTCTATATGGAAATGTTCCAACAAGATAAGAGGTGACCACTTGGAAACAAAGGGCGGATTTTTTATCACACAAATCAAGCAGCTTCAAGACAGGATTTTTGAACGGCTGTTACTCGAAAACGGCATTGAGATCAGCGGCGGGCAGGGACGGATCCTGTTTATCTTATGGAAGACGGATTGCCTTACGATCAGCGAGATCAGCGAGAAAACCTCTCTTGCCAAGAACACGGTATCTGTTGTTATAAACGGGATGGTCAATAAAGGCATCGTGGAGAGAACCATTAATCCGCAAAACCGACGCCAGACCATTGTATCTCTTACAGAATATGCCAAATCTTTACAGGCAAGATATGAGTCGGTTTCTCAGCAAATGAATCTTCTGTTTTATGAGGGATTTTCAGAAAAAGAACAGAAACAGTTTGAACAGTATCTTGCCAGGATACTTGAAACATTGACTAAAAATCTGCATACGGACAAGTAATTGAAAGCAAAGGGAGGGATTCCGGATGAAGTCATGGGAACAGATTACTGAATTTATCAAAAAGCAGAAAACAGCTTTTATCGCTTCTGTAGATGAAGATGGTTTTCCAAATTTAAAGGCAATGTTCGCACCGCGCAAGACGGAGGGCAGTTGTTTTTATTTTTCTACGAATACTTCTTCCCTGCGCGCGCAGCAGTTCATGAAAAATCCTAAGGCAAGCATTTATTTTTATAACAGAGGACGTTTCAAATATGAAGGCGTCATGTTGACCGGCACAGTAGAAGTATTGCAGGACGCCCAAACCAAAAAAGAGATCTGGCGCACGGGAGACACCCTGTATTATAAACAGGGCGTAACCGACCCGGATTATTGCGTTTTGAAATTCACGGCAATAAAAGGCAGGCATTACTGCGACCTGAAAACAGAAAGTTTCGGCTTGAATGGAATGGCGACACCGGAATCCTTACGGACGCAATAAAGCAGGCTGACAAGGAGTGCGGAAGCTGCGGATGTGAGTTCGATCCCTTATATAAGCTATAAGCGGGCATTAGAATTATTGGCCGCCTGATGAATATCTGCCAAGATGCCGGAAACCAGCCAGAGTATAACCCCCTGCCTTGGCCTGCTTCCGGCATTTTGATCCGGGAACAAAATATTATATAGAATACGTCAATCGAAGTCCACAGGGCGCAGCGCGCCGTTCTTAAACAGAAGGAGACCCCTTCCGTGCTTGCTTCCTGTAATAGTTAATGACCTCATTATAAGTAATCACATAGATCCAAATACAATATGCCTCTTTTTCTTCAAATAAATCGTCTATGTTCTGATAAACATTCAAAAAGACCCGCGAGACCAGCTCTTCTGCGTCCTGCGAACTTTCCACTCTGCTGCTTATGTAGCCTGCCACTTTACCCGAAAAACACTGATAAAGCTCTAAGAACAACTCATTCTTCATGCCGCGCCTCCATAAACCTAATTTTTCCCTATTTTAACACAACAAATCGGGATCCGGGATCCTGTGGGATATTTCGCGCCTTTTTTGGTACAAACCATAAACAAGCGTCATATTCATAGTCTTCATTCATAGCTGTGACTTTGTCACGGAACAAAAAAATATACGTCTGTATACTGAATAAAAAGAAAAAGGAGATACGTCATGATCAAAAGAAAAGCAGTTGTCAATCTTCAAGAATGTGTCGCCTGCGGATGCTGCATAAAAGTTTGCCCAAGAAACGCCATTTCCATTCCCAACGGCGTCAACGCTTTAATCAACAGGGACTTATGCGTCGGATGCGGCAAATGTGTGAAGGAATGTCCCGCGAGCATCATTAAATTGGAGGTGACGGAATAATGAAAAGAAAAAAGAAGTGGTATGATTACCTCTGGATCGTCTCCCTTACCTATCTGATCTTGGGATTTTTCAATATCCTTTTCGCCTGGCTGGGACTTCTCTGCTTTTTTATCCCGCTCCTCATAGCGATTATAAACGGCAATAAGGCATACTGTAATAAATATTGCGGAAGAGGGCAGTTGTTTTCCCTTATAGGGGGAAGATTCGGGCTTTCCCGAAAACATGATATTCCCAAATGGATGAAGTCAAAATATTTTAGATATGGATTTTTATTATTCTTCTTCGCCATGTTTTTTCTTATGCTGTGGAACACATGGCTGGTATTCGCCGGAACGAAAAATTTAAAAACCGCGGTAACCCTGCTGTGGACCTTCAAACTCCCATGGCGCTGGGCATATCACGGCACGCTGTTTTCTGACGGCGTCGCACAGTTCGCCTTTGGCTTCTACAGTGTAATGCTTACCTCCACCGTTCTGGGACTTTTTACCATGGTCTTATTCAAACCCCGGTCCTGGTGCGTATATTGCCCGATGGGAACCATGACGCAGTTAATATGCAAAGCAAAAAACGCGGCAAAGCCGCGTTAGAGGGTCAACTGGCGAAGGCGTTTCTTATCAAGGATAGTCACGCCTCCCCTTAAGACCTCCACAATCCCTTCATTTGCAAAATATTTCAACATTCTTGACACGACCTCGCGGGCAGACCCCATATACCGGGCGATCTGCTCGTGGGTCAAGGTGACGGTATCGGATCCGGTTCTTGCCGATTCGTCAGAAAGAAAAATGGCAAGCCGTTTGTCCATACTCATAAAAAGGATCTGCTGCATTACCCACATGACATCAGAAAAACGGCCGACCGCAGTCTCCAGCGCAAATATCTTGACAGCCGGATTGCGCTCCGCAGCAGCAGCAAAGGCAGGCCCGCTGATCACATAACACTCGCTGTCCTCTTCCGCATCCACAAACACATCAAACGTAATAGAATTAATCACACAGGACGCCGATAACATACACATATCCCCTTTGTGCAGGCGGTAAAGCGTAATCTCTTTCCCCTCATCAGACATCATATAAAGCCGGAGACTACCCGAATGAACCAGAATCACTCCGGAACATTCGCTGCCGTCATGGATATTCTTTCCCTTCGGATAAGTAAAAACATCGGAATTCCGGCAGATGTAATCCCGGTCCTCCTCTGGTATGCCGTCCCAAAAAGAAAATATTTCTCTATAGACACGCTCGAACCCTGCCCTTGTCATACCTATACATCCTCTCTAAAAATCATCTTCTCATTCAATTCCCGAACCGTCTCCTCATCCAGCTTAAGCACCTCCCGGTCGTAAGTCAGAATTCCGTTCGTCTCTTCCTCCACATCCGACAACTGCGTATACACAGAAGCCGATAAACCCTTCTCAATATTCGGAAGTATCTCCCGTTCCATCCATTCCCCGTATCCCCTTGTCAGCTCCGATTTCTTCCGGTAAATGCGGTATCCGTAGACTTTCCGGTACATATGATGTCCCGGCACGGTCAGGGAATATCCCCCGAACTCCGTAAGCGCCGTTACCCTCCGCTCCGCCTTTATATGCAGCGGAAAGAAATAATTATGGATACTTCTGACGTCTCCGCCCCCCTGATCAAACCAGCCGCTCGCCTGATCAATCAGCCTGCCTTTGTCCGCCTCCCTTGCAATCTTTGTAAGCGAAGCCGCATGAAACTGGCCCCACCCTTCATTAAAGATTACCCATGTAACAATGGACGGATGATTATAAAGGGCGCGTATCGTCCCGCGCATCTCCGATACAAACTGCCGCCTCCCCCTCTCGTCCTTTCTTCCAAGGAGCCAGAGTAATGAATCATGCATCCTCAGATGAAAATACTCCATCGCCGTTGCCAGATACGTCACATACCAAGACTGATAGCTTCTTCCGCCGTTCACCATATCCTGCCACACTAACATTCCAATCCTGTCGCAGTGATAATACCACCTCTGAGGTTCGATCTTCACATGCTTTCTCAACATATTAAATCCAAGCCTCTTCATAGTCCGGATATCATAGATCATCGCCTCATCACAAGGCGGCGTATACAGCCCTTCCGGCCAATACCCCTGATCCAGCACCCCTCGCTGGAAATAAGGCCGGTTATTCAGAAATATTCTCGGAACTCCTTTTGCGTCTTCCCCCACGCTGACCTTACGCATAGCCCCATAGCTTCTGACGCGGTCCCGGCCTGCAAGAACCTCGATATCATAGAGAAAGGGGTCCTCCGGACTCCAACTGTGCATATCCGGGATCGGAATCCGAATCTCCCTGCCCTCACAGCCTTCTGTCCTGAAGGGCTGCGTCTCCTCCGAGGACACCGTAACCGAAACTTTATTCCGGCGCTCCTCATCCGTATATACCTGCCCGTCTTCCGAAGGGCAGACGCCTGACAGCCTTACTCTGACAAGAAACGCAGCTTCGTCATACAACGGCGTCACCGTAAGCTCCCTTATATATGTCTCCGGTACCTGCTCCATCCACACAGTCTGCCAGATTCCGCTCTGCGCCGTATAGAACATGCCGCCCCGCTTTAGTTTCTGCTTCCCCCGGCTATAGTAGAACATATCGCTGTAATCCCGCACTTGTACCGTCAATTCATTCCCCGCTTCCCCCAGAAAATCCGTCACATCCGCAGAGAACGGCAGATACCCTCCCAGATGCCTCTTCACCGTCTTCCCATTCACAGATACGGCGGCATACTGATCCACGGCTCCAAAATGAAGAAGCCACCTCTTGCCTCTTTCAGGACATATCTCCCCCGGAAGCGTCCGGTGATACCACAGACTTTCCTGCGGCTTCAACTGCCTTCCCACTCCCGATAACGACGCCTCCGGCGAAAATGGAACAAGAATCCGCCCGTCATACCTCCGGGGCTTCTTACCTTCCTCCGTAATCGCATAATCCCAGTATCCATTCAGATTCACATAGCTTTCCCTTTGAAGGAGCGGCCGGGGATATTCCTCAAGAACATGATCCCGGTCTACCCGGTCCGCCCACCGTGTTTTCAACTGCTTTTCTCTCATATGCCGCCTCCCCATACCGTCTTGTAACTCTAAATACCTCTTGTAGCTTGTAATCCCTCATATCCGGATCCCGCTCCCTACAACCGCAGTACATGAAGCCGCCCGTCTATCTCGCGGTCCGTCGTACAAACCGCAATCCGGGCGTTGACCGCCTCGTCGGTATATTCTCTATAAATATACTCCTCCGGATACTCCGTTGGTCTCTGCATCAGTACAGGCTCCTTTGCATCGTTCCATCCGATCTCAAATGAACGCATATCCATCGCCATCCCCTGTCTGGTCGCCTTCATAAAGCTCTCCTTAAGTACCCAGTATCGATAGAACATCCGAATCCGATCTTCTCCCTCCTCCCTCATAATATGTTCATACTCACTCTGGCAGAAGAATCTCTTCGCCACTGGCTGCCGGAATTCCTTAATCTCTTCCAGGTCGCACCCCACCTTAACCTCAGACTGGTCACTAAAGGCACAAAGCGCATAACCTCCCGAATGAGACAGGTTAAACACAGCGTCTTCCCCCAATGCGTACTGCGCTCTCACCCGTCTCCAGAGGCTCCATACCCCTGCGCTCTCCGCTTTGCCCTTCGCAAAGCAATACTTATCCGCCTTTTTTCTCCGCCAGTCAGGCAATTCCTGATAATACTGCCGATATACGCTCTCCTCCAATAAAGGCGTAATATCCGCAAGCCATACTTTTACCATTTCGCATCCTTCCTCTCTATGGTTTATTATAACACAGAATCCGTTACTATTCAGCCTTCCGGCTGTCTAACTGGCAATGCACCGGCTAAAAAATAGCCGGTGTGCCCATAAATAAAAGTCTGATATTTTCGAAGATCGCCATTTTTCTTCGTTTCAAAGTTTCAACAATCGTTAAGATCGCACAATACATTTCATGTCCACTATCTTTTCGAAAACCTCCTGCCATTTTCTGGCGGTTCTTCACCTTGCGTAGATCCCGTTCACTCATATTATTTTCAAACGGTACCTCAAAATTGTACAAAAACAAAAGATGGTTATGTCTGTATTTTTCCATCCGGTTTATCAGCGTGCGTTCATCCTCTTTTGCATATTTATGCTGTGTTTCCTTATTCTCCCTGCGCCCCTGCTCCAATAGTTTTTGGTAGCTCTTCTCATAACCGCTGATTGTTTCTGCCTGAAAATTTTTGATGCCGTCGTTTATGAGCGCCTTCCTTGTTTTGTTCATCTTACTTAACAGCGAGATCATTTCGTCAGACCATGTATGTCCTGTCTCTTGTGTGTTTTTCCGGAGATACCGGATTATATGGACATTGCAT
>CAJTOH010000006.1:0-119566 GCA_910577685.1 uncultured Dorea sp.
TTTCATATAATCTTTAACTTCCATGCTTTCCTGCTCCTTTCTGCTTGTTATGCTATGCCAGGATAAGGGGATTATTCCCCTATCCTATTCAGAACATCTACGACATAAGCCTTTTTTAATGGATTTTCTTGTTTTATTGTTATCAAATACCCAGTTTCTTTATTCAGATAATGCTTATGGCTTCCTTTTTGTCTTGCCGGAATATAGCCGTATGCTGCTAAAACTTTGTCTATTTCTTCTGGCCGCATTCCATTTGGCTGTTGCTTCATTTTTTCAATTAGCTTTTTTACGTTTGGCACTGTGATTATCTCCTTTCTCACACTATAGTATCATATATAGTACTATATGTCAATATCAAAATAAAGTATTGTTTCTATGTCTGTTTAGTATCAAAAGTAATGTATGATAAAATAGTATTAAAAGTTATTGACAACAACAATAATAAGAAGTAAAATAGAAGTATCAAAAAAGACGAACGATAGAAGTGATACTGAAAGAGAGGGCATTGCTTATGTGTATGTATGGATATTGTCGGATAAGTACAAAACAGCAAAGTATTGACAGGCAGATTAGGAATATTAAGGGCAGTTATGATAAGGTTGTGATAATACAGGAAGTATATACAGGAACAAAGCAGGACAGACCAGAATGGAATAAGCTGTATAAAAAAGCCAAAGCAGGAGATACCATTATCTTTGATAGTGTATCACAAATGAGCAGGAATGCAGACGAGGGCTTTTGTCTGTATGAAGAATTATATAATAAGGGCATAGAGCTTGTCTTTCTGAAAGAGCCGCATATTAACACAAGCACATATAAGAAAGCATTAGAGAGCAATATATCAATGACCGGAACAAATGTTGACTTTATCTTAGAGGGTGTGAATAAATACCTTATGTCTCTTGCAAAGGAACAGATACGGCTTGCTTTTGAGCAGTTGGAGAAAGAAGTGCAGGACTTGCATCAGAGAACGAAAGAGGGAATAGAAACAGCGAGATTAAACGGCAAGCAGATTGGGCAGAAGCAGGGGGCAAAGCTGACAACAAAGAAATCTATTGAAGCGAAGAAGCAGATACAGAAGCACAGCAAGGATTTTAATGGTGCATTGTCAGATGTGGATTGCATGAAGCTGATAGGGCTTGCAAGAAATACATTCTATAAATATAAGAGAGAATTGAAAGCAGAATAAGGATTGTTTAGGTTTCTTTTTGGAATGAATAAAGGCTCTAATACGGTTTATGTAACGGTTATTGCTTATGCTTAGAATATTGTGCCGGACAGTAAGGAAAAATCCTTTAAATGCTCTAAAATGATATTCTGGACATATTCAAGAATGGTAGTAGTATCATGTTTGAGAATGAGCCTTGCATTTGCATTTAATGAGTATGAGTATTTCTCGTTAGATGATGTGATGGCGATAACCGGGGAGAGCCGGGAAGAACTTTTACAGAGGATAGAGCAATGCAGACAGGAATTGATCGAAGCCGGAGAAAACCCGGACGAGTATTTCAAGCACATAGAGCCACAGAGGGCAGCAGTCTATTACTTCCCTAACGGTTTGCATTAACGGAATTTATTGTTGAATTTATCCGGGGATTATGCTATATTATAGATACAAAAGAGGAAACAATCGCCCACAAAGTGGTTGACCTCCGGATGACTATATAAGCCTACCTGTACCGCCAAGTAACAAGGTAGGCTTATTTATTTTCGCTTGTTCCTCTTATCGAGAAAGGCAAGCAACGCTATAACAAAACTACCAAAGGCAATCAGCAGAGCCAATATACCTATGAAAATCGAAATGATTTCAAAAGCTGTCATTTGCGCCACCTCCCCTCTTATGTACTCCGGCGTACCGGGCATGAAGTTTTGGGAGGCTACCACCTTGCAACACGCTTGTTCCTCTCCGATATTCTATCATATTCTTTCTTTTGTGACAATTCCCCTATTAAATTTTGTCAAGTGTTCTTTGGTGATGTGCAAACCGTCAAAATATCTTTTCTTGTTATTGTTGTTATAAAAAGTGTCAAATTATATTGAGAAATAGATTAAATGACATATAATAAAACTATCAAAATATCTATAGTTTATTTGACAAAAGAAAGACGGTATTTTTATGTGTAACGTATATAGCTATATGAGGATAAGCACATCAGAGGAAAGAGATTTACAGAAGTTTACCTGTCAAGAAAGGTGCATTACAAAGATATGCGAAAGAAAATGATATTGAATATCTGTTAGAGTTTAGGGAAGATAAAAGTGGAAAGAACTTTACAGAACGTAAGCAATGGCAAAAGCTAGAGAGTATAGTACAGCCGGGAGATACGATTGTCTTTAAGGATATATGTCGATTTACAAGAGAAGCAGAAGTTGGGTATATGAAGTATATGGAACTCTTGAATGATTGCTTTCATACAGTAATTGCATATAATCCGTTACAGAATAACCGTTCCTAATTTCAGAAACAATTTGCTCATTCGTCATGGCAATGCACCTACCCCTTTGCTATAATTTGGGTAGATGCAGGATGTAAAGAGGAAGCGGCTAAGGTTGGGAAGTTCTAAGAAAGCCACATAAAACAGTGAAAATCAAGGGCTTTCGTTGATGTGTGAAGTCAGTGAAAGCCCTTATTTTTGCCACATAGCACACAAGTAACACACAGGTAGCACACAGATGCTATTATCACTTCAAAGGATATAACTTAACCTTATTGATTTCAGTTTTAAACTTATACAAATCACTGCTTCTAAACCGTTTTCCATGTGCCGGATAAATATAATCCGCATCTGCATCCAACAATATTTGCCATGAATTTTCAAATTCTTTTTTATTTTCTATCCATATCGATATCCTATGTAAACTTGGCAAACCATTCATTGCGGCATCCCCGCAGAATATCAGATTTTCAACTTTTAAGGAAATCGAATCCATTGTATGTCCTGGAGTAAATAATATCCGGCCTGATAATAATCTTTCGATTTCAGTAACATTATCTTGTGTTATCTCGATAAATCTATTTATATAGGTTTCATCTATCGCAGGAAAAAGATGTTCTCCATTACCTAAAAACTTCATAATATTACAGAAGAACAATGCAAGGCCGCTGCTGCAGCCGCCGTCAAATGAATTTTGTCCTTTTGCTAAAACTGGAAATGCCTTGTGACTTATAATACAAGTAATATTTGAATGTTTATCCAAAACCTCTTTTAAAAACCCCGCATGGTCGTCATGGGCGTGTGTTAGAAAAATATATTTAATATTATCCCAAGAAATTCCTTCTCGTTTCATAGATGAAGTACACTTTATATAACGATTTTCATAGCCTGTATCAATCATTACATACCCATCTTTTATCCGATAAAGATATGTATTCATGATCCTGTTCCCTACATTATATACCTTCATATATGTTCTCCTATAGCTTTAAATTTATCGTTTTCTTACTCCAATCCCCGCTGTGGGCTTGGTTTTTTCAGAAAGTCCGGCTTCTTTTATCAACTTTGCAGATATTCAATAAGCTTATTTGCATATTCGGCGCTATGTTCGTGCAAATATTGCCCATGCCCCATATATTCAATTTCTACATCTATTACAGTAGGCAGATATTTCTTCAATAATGTAACACTTTTTCTAGGATATTTCTCGTTTGAACCTCGCCAAAACAGGACGGTTCCCTTGTAATTTTTTATATTTTCGGGAATATTGTACCGATACACAAAACCGCATGCATTTTTTATAGTATTTGATGTAATGTTCGGATAAAGCATTTCTATAATACTGTTGTTATCTTTCCCCATAACGGCGTCCATCATAAATTTAGGAATAGCTTTTCCGTTTTGAAGCCGCTTTATCGCTTTGCAAAAAATATACTCATACGGCTTCGTCAACAATCCCATCTTTGTCACAAAAGCTGCGTCTAAGTGTGTTTTAGCAACATTAACATTGCCCCTGCCTATAATCTCGACAGCCATTGTTGCTCCCATAGAAAAGCCTGAGAGACAGTACAAATTACCGGATAGATTATCCGCAATATAATTTTCTATCTCATCACAGTCTTTCTCAAGACTGAAAAGTTCACCTGTTCTCTCGCTGTGGCCGTCCACCTCCGCCAATATTACATGATAGTCTGACAACTGATTTAAAATTGGTTCATAACAAAGCATTGCCGTAGAAGCCATTCCATGTATAAATAATATTGACTTATTATTTTTATCTCCAAAGCATAAGAAATGCATAATACCCGTTCCCTTCGAATTTCCGATTTACCTTTCCGTTATTTTTATTCTATCACTATTCCGGGAGTATGGAAAGTTCATCTTTTGTAACTGCAAAAATTAATATATTATATGGAAAAGCGGATTCTGTTGTGAAACTTGACTAACGAAAAAATCTTGAAAAATATGCCGTTATGCCTTAAAATAGCATAGTAATTGATACATCCGTTTAGGGGATTGGAGGAGCCTATGAGCGTGATTGACATCAGAAATTTGACGAAGGATTACGGCAGTGGACGGGGGATTTTTGATCTCTCACTGCATGTGGGAAAAGGGGTATGCTATGGCTTCTTAGGACCCGACGGGGCGGGAAAGACGACGACGATCCGCCACCTGATGGGCTTTATAAAACCGCAGAAAGGCGAAGCTGAGATCTGGGGGATGAACTGCCGGAAGCATGCGGCTGAATTGAAAGACATGGTGGGGTATCTGCCTGGGGAGACGGCTTTTCCCGAGCTGATGACAGGCAGGAGGTTTCTTAAATATATGGCAAGGCTGCGGAAGATGGGGAAGATCTCTCTCCCGGCAAAACCTGCCGCCGCTTTTGGGGATGAATCCAAAGATGCCGGGGAGGAAGCAGATTATGTTACCCGACTGCTTACATTGTTTGCTTTGGATACAAGTATGAAGATCCGTGACATGGCTCTCGGTGAGAAGCGGAAACTGGCTATAGTCGCAGCTTTTATGCATGACCCGGACATCCTAATACTGGATGAACCCACCTCCGGTCTGGATCCGGTGATGCAGGAGGTGTTTATCGAGTTTATTCGTTCGGAGAAAAAGAGGGGAAAGACGATCCTGATGTCGTCCCACATATTTCATGAGGTTGACGCCGTATGCGACCGTATCGCAATCATCAAGGAGGGCAGGATTGCGGCGGATTTCAGTGCAAACGAGCTGAAGGAGCTAAAGCAGCGGATTTATAAAGTATCCTTTGAGACAGAACGGGATTACCTCCGATTTACCGGGAACGATTTTCTCTTTACCAATCAGGACCCGAAACAGATGACGGTGAGGTTTATGGTGGATATGGATGGGCTGAACCGGATGATCCCTATTCTTTCCGGATTGAATGTTTTAGACATAAGCGAGGTTCCCTACACCTTGGAGGATCATTTCATGAAGTTTTACAGGGAAGAGGACGAAGTTCAGGAAGAACCCGGCGATGATATTGAGGTTCAGGGAGGTGTATCATGACGAATATCATAGAATTTAGCGGCGTCACGAAAGATTTTGGAAAAGGACGCGGCATTTTTGATGTGAGCATGGGTATTCGGCCCGGTACCGTATATGGATTGATTGGAGCGAATGGTTCGGGGAAGACAACGACGGTCCGCAATCTGATGGGATTTTTGAAACCTGACAGGGGGAGGATCCAGGTCAAGGGCAGAGATGCATGGAAGGATGCCGCCATATTAAAGCATTTTATAAGCTATGTCCCCGGGCAGGTTGAATTTCCGCGTTTCCGTACCGGGACGCAGTTCCTGCAGCATTACGCAAAGTCCCTTGATATTGAGGATTTTGCATATATGGATAGGCTGGCCGTCCGTCTCCGCCTTGATCCATCGGCGAATCTGAGAAGGATGTCGAAGGGGATGAAGCAGAAGACCGCCATCGTTGCGGCGCTAATGGGGGATCGGGAGATTCTGGTTCTGGATGAACCTACTACAGGGCTGGATCCGCTTATGCGGGAGGTATTCCTGAACCTGATCCGGGAGGAGAAGGCAAAGGGAAAGACTATATTCTTGTCCAGCCATATTTTCGAGGAGATTGAAGAAGTCTGCGATGTGGCGGCGATCATCCATAAAGGAAGAGTGGTTGAGACGGTTGATATTGACAAGATCCGTAATCCGGAGAATAAGTGGTTTGGCATTACGTTCAACACTGCGTGGGACAGGGCGGATTTTGTAGACAGGTTCCGCTTTGATACCGTGAAGATCGTAGGCGGGCGTTCCTGTGAAGTGACGGTCCCGGTTATGGATATCGTTATCTTGCTGCAGCATTTGAAGGGGTATCTGCTCTGCGAATTTCATGAGAAGCATACGACCTTGGAGACTTATTATAAAGAAACGATTCGCAAAGGAGAGTGACGGGGATGAAAACAACGAAATTATTTTCAAGGCCGCTGTTTGCGCTGGATATCAGGACTTTCTGGTTCTTTGCTCTGGCGGTGGCCCTGATTATGTCGATGATGAGCTGTGTAGTGACGATAGCGGTTGACGCTATTCAGGCAGATATTGCGGGGAGCGTGGATGCGGCTGAGAAGATGGGCAGGATGGGAATTCAGGTTTCTCAGACGGATCCCAGCGTGATTCTTGATACGATGTATTATAGGGTTATCCTGTTGATACCGATTTTCCTGCTGGTGGTGGCCGCAGTTAATTCAGTGGTCGCTTCTCAGGTGGACGACGGTTCCATGGCCTATATCCTGTCTGCTCCCGTCGAGAGGAGGGCGGTCGCATTTACCCATATGGTGTTTCTGATTTTGCTTCCGCTGGCGGTGGTCGGGATTGCCTGCGGGGTCAAATGCGGGCTGGACAGCCAGATAGGCGGGGATAGCGATGCGGTAGTTACGGTCGTTAAGTTCGCCGGGATATATGTTCTGGCGGAAGCGGCCGCGGCAATCTGCTATCTGGGAAGCTGCCTGTTCGACCATAACGGCAGGGCGCTTGTGTTTGGCGGCGGGATTACGGTCTGGTGCTTTATTGCGTCGCTTCTCGGTGTGTTCGGGTCGGATAAATTGGTGGATATGGGAGTGGGAATTGAACAGCTTGACATTTTTAACCGGATGACGCTGGTCGGCCTTCTGGATATTACGGCCATGGAGACTGTGGGGAGTAACGCGGTGAATTATGATTTCGCGTGGAAACTTGGGATTCTTGCCGGTATAGCGGCTGTGGCTTACGGGGCGGGGGCGCTGAGGTTCGGGAGGAAGGATCTGCCGCTGTAAGAGACGTAAAAGAACGCAGGGTTCAATAAAAAAAGAGACGGGGCTGACGCTTAATGCAGCAGCCCCGTCTTTTCCCTGCCAGCCGGTATCCGTAAAGAATATTTAATTCAGTTTAATTCCTTTAAACAGATCTCCTAAGCTTGTCCCGATGCTCTCGGACTTCGGAATGTTCACCTTCTCAACAGGCTCTTCTTTTACTTCTTCAAGAGCCTTCATGCTGAGGCTGATCTTGCCGTCCTTAAGCCCGATGATCTTCACTTTGACTTCGTCGCCCTCATTCAGCACGTCTTTCGGAGCCTTCACGCGCTTCTGGCTGATCTGGGATACATGAACCAGACCGGACAGGCCGTCTTCTAAGCGGATAAATGCGCCGTAGTTCTGAAGACTCTCCACCGTTCCGCTTACAACGCTTCCAATCTTCACATTGGCGATCTTTTCTTCCATGGCTTTCTTTTCTTTTTCCTTGAGAATTTCACGGGCGGAGAGTACCAGACGCTCGCTTGCCTGATCCACTTCAATGACCTTCACTTCGATATCCTTAAGCAGATATGTCTCAAGATCTTCGATGTAGGACAGAGACAGTCTGGATGCAGGGATGAACCCGCGAAGCCCTTCTACCATAGCGATGGCGCCGCCGTTCACGATCCCTTCGACCTTAACGGGAAGGACGGTTCCTTTCTCTTTGTAGGAAGCCACGAGATTCCAGGGATTGGCATCATCGAAATGTTCTTCAAAGTCTGCCATGGTTTCTTCCGTGTTGCTGCTGGCAGCTTCTGCTGCTGTTTCTTGTAATAATTCTTCACTCATAGTATTATTCCCTTTCGATAGCAAGACTTGTACGTCATCCTATACCATTCCCAGTATCATGTGTCACCAGCCTGTTAAGGTATCAGCGTACTTTTTTAATTATAACATAAAACCGGGGAAATGTTCAAAAAAAATTTCATTTGTGAAAAATTCATCTTAATTTATGGTTGACGAATGTGAAAAAAGATGGCACTCTTATATTTAGAAGCGAAAGAAATCTGATTTTGGGGATGTGATAGCAATGGGAAAGAAGAGTGGAAAAGTGTATGTTGTAGGGCATAAGAATCCGGATACAGATTCAATCTGTTCTGCGATTGCGTATGCCAATCTAAAAAAAGAGATGACGGGCGACGAGTATGTTGCCAAGAGGGCGGGGCAGATCAATGAAGAGACCCTCTATGTGCTGAAGCGTTTCAAAGTGAGCGCGCCGGAGCTGTTGTCTAACGTGAAACTGCAGGTGAAAGACATCGATATACATAGAATAGAAGGCGTGGATCCGAATGTGTCGATTAAGGCGACTTGGGAGAAGATGAAGGAGCAGAATGTCAAGACGCTTCCGATCCTGAAGGACGAGGAACTGGTGGGGGTGATCTCTACGGGTGATATAGCGACGTCTTATATGGAAGTGTATGACAGCAACATTTTATCGGAGGCGAAGACGCAGTATAAGAACATTGTGGAAACGCTGGACGGGACGCTGATCTGCGGGAATGAACATGGTTACTTCAACAAGGGGAAGGTGACCGTGGGCGCGTCCAGCCCGGAGCTGATGGAAGAATTTATTGAGAAGGACGATCTGGTTATTTTGAGCAACCGCTATGAGTCGCAGTCCTGCGCCGTGGATATCGACGTAAGCTGCCTCGTGGTGTGTCAGGGGGCGGAGGTGTCAAAAAGGCTCATTAAGAGGGCGGAGGAACAGAGTATTGTGATTATCAGCACGCCCCACGATACCTATACGGTGGCGCGGCTGATTAACCAGAGTATCCCTGTGAAGCATTTTATGACGAAGGCGCCGCTTATGACTTTCCGAATGACGGATTATGTGGATGAAATCAAGGAATCCATGACGAAGAAGAAGTTCAGGGATTTCCCGATCCTTGACAGGCACGGGCGTTTCAAAGGGTTTATTTCCAGACGCCGGTTTCTGGATGTGAGCAAGAAGCGGGTGATTCTGGTTGACCACAATGAGAAGTCCCAGGCTGTGGACGGGATTGAGGAGGCGGAGATCGTGGAGATTATCGACCACCACAGGCTTGGCAGCATTGAGACGATGGGGCCTGTGTTCTTCCGCAACCAGCCTGTGGGCTGTACGGCGACCATTGTTTACCAGATGTACGAGGAGTGCGGGGTAAAGATTACGCCGACGATCGCAGGGCTTCTGTGTTCCGCGATTATCTCGGATACGCTGCTGTTCCGTTCTCCTACCTGTACCCAGGTGGACGAGAAGGCGGCGAAGAAGCTTGCTAAGATGGCGGGCATTGATTTGGAGCAGATGGCGGGAGAGATGTTCAAGGCAGGAAGCAGCCTTGCCGGAAAGAGCGCGGAAGAGATCTGTTTCCAAGATTTCAAGCAGTTTACGGTAAATGACGTGGTATTCGGCGTAGGACAGATTAATTCTATGAATAAGGATGAATTAAAGGAGATCAGGGAAGCGCTCAAACCGCATCTGCCGGAGGTGCTGAAATCAAATAACCTGCAGATGGTTTATTTCATGCTGACGGATATCCTTGACGAGTCCACGGAACTGCTCTGCGTGGGGAATAATGCGAAGGAGTATATTATTGACGCATTCGACCTTGGGGAGGATACGGATAAGGTAGTGTTAAAAGGCGTGGTGTCAAGAAAGAAGCAGTTGATCCCCACGCTGGTGGGGACGCTGCAGCAGTAAAGCCGCCGGCAAAAAGCCGGATATGAAGGAGGAGGTTGAATATGGAGATAGCAGACAACAGGCAGGTCTGGAAGCCGGGGAATATGCTGTATCCCCTTCCGGCTGTGATGGTCAGCGCGGCAGACACGGAAGGAAACGCAAATATCCTGACCGTGGCGTGGACAGGGACGGTCTGTTCCGATCCTGCCATGCTGTATATATCTGTAAGGCCAAGCCGCTATTCATACCAAATGATCCGAGACACCGGGGAATTCGTGGTCAACCTGACCACAAAGGAATTGGCTTACGCGACGGACTGGTGCGGCGTGAAATCCGGCAGGGATGTAGACAAATGGAAGGAAATGAAGCTGACGAAGGGGGCTGCGGCGAAGCTAGAGCATGCGCCTGTGATTCTGGAAAGCCCGGTCAATATCGAGTGCCGGGTTACGGAGGTGAAGGAACTTGGATCTCACCATATGTTCCTTGCCGAGGTTGCGGCGGTTCAGGTGGATGAAAAATATATGAAGAAAAACGGGAAGTTTGAATTGAATTCCACAGGGCTTCTTGCGTATTCCCACGGAGAGTATTTTGGACTTGGGAAAGACCTGGGAAGGTTTGGGTTCAGCGTAAAGAAGCGGTAAAGGATTACTTTTTCATTTGGGACGCAGTAGATTGCATTTTACTGCGTCCTCCCTACATACATATAGTAGGGAAGGGTATCGTAATCTGAGGTAATGTGGATATGAAGAAACGGGAATACTGTAAGATAGTGATTTTGTGCGGCGTGCTCTATATGTTCTGCCTGTTTCAGTTTCTGGGCGTTTCGCTTGGCAGGGACGGCGGCAAAAAGCAGGCGGGTACGGGCGCGGCGGAGGAAACGTTGGACGGGAAGGCGGCTTCCATGGAAGGGGAGGCTCCGCAGATCGCAATCACCTTCGACGACGGCCCCAGCGCCCGCTGTACCGGACGTCTGCTGGATGGACTGAAAGAGAGGGGGATCAAGGGGACGTTTTTCCTGATTGGGAAGAATGTGGAGGAGAACCCGGAGCTGGTCAGACGCCTGAAGGAGGAAGGGCATCTTATAGGAAACCATACCTACAGCCATGTGGAGATTACCAGGCTGTCGGACGAGGACGCCAAGAAGGAAATCATGGAGACAGACCGTGTGATCAGTTCTATCACGGGGGAGCATGTGGAATATATGCGGCCTCCTTTTGGGCTTTGGCAGGAAGAGCTGGAGGAGGATCTGGACGTAATGCCTGTGATGTGGAGTATCGACCCGCTGGACTGGACGACAAAGAACGTGGAAGAGATTGTGAATAAGGTAGTGACGCAGGCAGGGGAAAATGACATTATTCTCCTTCATGACTGTTATGATACCAGCGTGGATGCGGCGCTTCGGATTGTGGATATTTTGAAGAAAAAGGGGTTTGAGTTTGTGACCGTGGATGAGCTGCTTATGGATTAGGCGGGCGGCGTTTAGGTACAGGACTAAGGATGGAAGAGGAGGGAACGGAAATGGGAGATGAATTTGCCAGAACGGAATTATTGCTTGGGAGCGGCGTGCTTAGCCGCCTTAGGGAGGCGTCTGTCATGGTGGTCGGCGTGGGAGGAGTCGGCTCCCACTGTATCGAGGCGCTGGCAAGGGGAGGCGTCGGGAAGCTGATCCTGGTGGATCATGACCGGGTTTCCGTTTCGAATATAAACCGCCAGTCTATTGCTATGCACAGCACTGTGGGGCAGTATAAGACCCGGGTGATGAAGGAGAAGATTGCGGATATCAGCCCCGGCGCTGAGGTTGTCACGCATGAATGTTTCGTGCTGCCTGAGAACATTGAGGAGATTTTTGCGCAGAAGCCGGATTATATCGTTGACGCGGTTGATACGGTGGCGGCAAAGCTTGCTCTGGCAGAGCGGGCGGAGGCGTTGGGGATCCCTATCATCAGCAGCATGGGGACCGGCAATAAACTGCACGGGGAGCTGTTCGAGATTACGGACATCAGCAAGACCAGCGTATGCCCGCTGTGCAGGGTTATGAGAAAGGAGCTGCGCGCCAGAGGGATCGGGCGTTTGAAAGTGCTGTATTCGCCGGAGAAGCCCGCTGCCGTTCAGGCGTCTGCGGGGGAAGGCGATTTACAGGACTGCGGAGGCGAAAAGGGGGGCGGCAGGCGGGCGGTTCCCGGCAGTGTTTCCTTCGTCCCTCCCGTGGCAGGGCTTCTGATTGCCGGGGAGGTCATCCGGGAGCTTGCCGGCATATAGAGCAAAGGGAGAAGATCAGGTTATGGATTTATTTGAATATGCGAGAGAGAAGAATATGGACAGGGAGGCTCCGCTTGCGTCGAGGCTGCGCCCGACAGTCCTTGACGAGGTTGTGGGGCAGCGGCACATTATCGGGAAGGATAAGCTTTTGTACCGCGCCATCAAGGCGGACAAGTTAAGTTCGGTTATATTTTACGGGCCGCCGGGGACGGGGAAGACGACTCTTGCCAAGGTGATTGCCAATACCACCAGCGCAGAGTTCACCCAGATCAATGCGACTGTGGCGGGAAAGAAGGATATGGAGGCCGTGGTACAGAAGGCAAAGGAGACGCTGGGCATGTACCAGAAGAGGACGATTCTGTTTGTGGATGAGATTCACAGGTTCAATAAGGGACAGCAGGACTATCTCCTTCCCTTTGTGGAGGACGGGACAATTATCCTGATCGGGGCGACGACGGAAAATCCGTATTTTGAGGTAAACGGCGCCTTGATTTCCAGATCCGTTATCTTCGAGCTGCATCCCCTTGATAAGGAGGATATCAAGACGGTGCTTTGCCGTGCGGTCTATGATTCCGAAAAGGGGATGGGAAGCTACAATGCGGATATTGACGAGGACGCCCTTGAATTTCTGGCGGATATCTCCGGAGGGGACGCAAGAAATGCGTTAAATGCGGTGGAGCTTGGGATCCTGACGACGAAACCCGGCGAGGACGGCAGGATCCGTATTACCCTTGAAGTGGCGTCGGAGTGTATCCAAAAGCGGGTGGTGCGCTATGACAAGGAGGGCGACAACCACTATGATACCGTCTCCGCTTTTATAAAGAGCATGCGGGGGTCTGATCCGGATGCGGCGGTCTATTATCTTGCGAAAATGCTTTATGCAGGCGAGGACATTAAGTTTATCGCACGGAGGATTATGATCTGTGCTTCCGAGGATGTGGGAAACGCGGATCCGATGGCCCTTACGGTCGCGGTGTCGGCGGCTCAGGCGGTGGAGCGTATCGGGATGCCGGAGGCGCAGATCATCCTGTCTCAGGCTGTTCTGTATGTGGCGACTGCGCCTAAGAGTAATTCGGCGTGCAATGCCGTTTTCGCCGCGATGGAAAGTGTGAAGGGACATAAGACGACGGTTCCTGTCCACTTGCAGGACGCCCATTACAAAGGCTCCAAAAAGCTTGGGCATGGTATTGGCTACCGGTATGCGCACGACTACCCGAATCATTATGTCAGGCAGCAGTACCTTCCCGATGAAATCCGGGACGCCAGATTCTATGAGCCGGGAATGATTGGGCATGAGAAGGAGATTAGGGAGTGGATGGAATTTATCCGGAGATAGTAGCGCGGGGCATGGCGCGGGAGGGCTTTACATTTCGTATCCGAGAGAGTATAATCGAAACATAGAAGAGGGGCGTTTGGGGGATGTTCCGTGTACGGAAGAAGAAAAGGCGTGCGGGGAATATACCGGGGCGTTCTTATATTTAGGAGGGAATATTAAAATGAAAGTGTATGACGCAGTAAAAAAAGAAGAAGTAGAAGTGAATGGAACCAAGGGACTAATCGACATTATGAGGGACGGACGTCAGGTGGATCTTTATCTGAAGGAGAAGAAGTCGGATGCGGACGGCTATATGAGCTGGGATGTAGAGCATTGGTCCAGCATTGACGTCAAGAGGTTTATCCGCTGCTATTCACTGGAGGGACGGGTGCTGGGCGAGTCCACCGGACATAACATCTATGATTTGGAGAACGAATTCAAGCCGGAGGAAGCGGCAAAGATTGAATTGAGTTAGGATTTGCAATACATACGAATACTATGAATCTTATGAGCGGGAAGTGTCCTGTATCCGGTTTGCCGGTACAGGGCATTTTTTTAAGTATAAAAAAAATATAAAGAGTGTTGACAAAAGAAATTGGTAGTGATACATTAATAGTCGAAGATGTTAGCACTCAAAATTGTAGAGTGCTAACAGAAGAATTCGGAAGGAGGAGGTAGACAGTGACAGAACACGGCCTTAGCGACCGCAAGATGAAGATTCTGCATGCAGTCATCCAGAATTATCTCGAGACGGGCGAACCTGTGGGATCCCGGACGATCTCCAAGTATACGGATCTGAATTTAAGTTCCGCGACGATTCGCAACGAGATGGCAGATCTGGAAGAGCTGGGGTATATCATGCAGCCTCACACGTCGGCCGGCCGGATTCCTTCGGATAAAGGTTACAGGCTTTATGTAGATATGCTGATGGAGGAGAAGGAACAGGAACTTGGCGAGATGCAGGAGCAGCTGCTTGATAAGGCGGACCGGATGGAGCAGCTCCTAAAGCAGGCGGCGAAGGTTCTGGCAAGCAATACGAACTATGCGACCATGGTTTCGACCCCTATGAATAACGCTAATAAGATTAAGTTCATCCAGTTATCCATGGTGGACGCAGACCAGGTGATCGCAGTGATCGTGCTTGGCGGCAACGTGATCAAGAATAAGCTCATCCCTGTGGGTGAGGAACTCAGCAATGAGAATCTGCTTAAGCTGAATATGCTTCTTAACACGACGCTTAACGGCATGTCCATCGAAGAGATCAATCTGGGATTGATTGCGAGGCTTAAGGAGCAGGCGGGAATACACAGCAGCGTGATCAGCAACGTCTTGGACGCCGTGGCGGATGCGATCCAGATTGAAGAGGATATGCAGATCTACACAAGCGGTGCGACGAATATTTTTAAATATCCGGAGCTAAGCGACAACCAGAGCGCACAGGAGATCATCAATGCGTTTGAGGAGAAGCAGCAGTTGACGGAACTGGTGACACAGACGCTGGCGAAGGAGGATAATACCGGGATTCAGGTATACATCGGAGACGAGACTCCGGTCCGGACTATGAAAGATTGCAGCGTTGTTACTGCAACTTATGAATTAGGCGACGGTATGAAGGGAACGATAGGTATTATCGGACCAAAGAGAATGGATTATGAACATGTATTAAAATCAATGAAAAGGCTCCAGAACGAGCTGGATCAGATGTTTCATAAAAATGAATAGAAAGGTGGAATAACCCTTGGATAAGCAGAAGGAGAAAAGCCAGGAAGAGATGGTAAAAGAAGCCGTGGAGGATGCGAAGAAAGCAGCGAAGGATCAGGATTCCGAGGCAGCAGACGAGGCGGGACAGGAAGGCGGCTGTGAAGAGACCGACGCTTGCGGCGCAAAAGGGCAGGAAGGCGCTGCGGACGAGGAAGACGCGGAAGCCGGCTTGGAGGACAGCGACGCAAAAGATGGGGACAACGGACAAAAGTCCGGTAAAAAGTTCTTTGGCAAGAAGAATAAGAAGGATAAGAAAGACGAAAAGATTGATGAGCTGACAGACCGGCTCACCCGTCAGATGGCAGAGTTTGATAACTTCCGCAAACGTACGGATAAGGAGAAGTCCCAGATGTACGAGATTGGTGCGAAAGATATCATAGATAAGATCCTTCCGGTAGTTGACAATTTCGAGCGGGGTCTCGGGGCTGTCAAGGAGGAAGAGAAAGAAGATCCCTTTATTCAGGGAATGGAGAAGGTGTATAAACAGTTGATGACCACGTTAGAGAGCGCCGGAGTCACGCCAATTGAGGCAGTGGGGCAGGAGTTCAACCCAGATTTTCACAATGCAGTGATGCATGTGGAAGATGAAAATTTCGGGGAGAATATAGTAGCCGAGGAATTTCAGAAGGGTTACATGTACCGCGACTCCGTGGTAAGACACAGCATGGTCAAGGTAGCAAATTGACATTGAGCACTTAGCGAGGTGTTATCGAGCTTAGTGCGAAAGTCGTTCGAAGAGCGAGGCGAGGAAGTATGGAGCCGAGGGAATCGAACATACAACATGTAAACAACAAATTAGCAGGAGGAAATAAAAATGGGCAAAATCATAGGTATTGACTTAGGTACAACCAACAGTTGCGTAGCAGTTATGGAAGGCGGCCAGCCAACCGTCATCGCGAATACAGAGGGTGCAAGAACCACGCCATCCGTAGTAGCATTTTCAAAGACAGGAGAGCGTCTGGTAGGAGAGCCGGCAAAGCGTCAGGCGGTAACGAACGCAGAGAGAACCATTTCTTCTATTAAAAGAGAGATGGGAAGTGATTTCAGGGTAGCTATCGACGAGAAGAAGTATTCTCCTCAGGAGATTTCAGCAATGATACTTCAGAAGCTAAAAGCAGACGCAGAAGGATATCTGGGCGAGAAAGTAACGGAAGCCGTAATCACCGTACCGGCTTATTTCAACGACGCACAGCGTCAGGCAACCAAGGATGCGGGAAAGATTGCGGGTCTTGATGTAAAGCGTATCATCAATGAGCCTACGGCGGCGGCCCTTGCATACGGTCTTGACAATGAGAAAGAGCAGAAGATTATGGTCTATGACTTAGGCGGCGGTACCTTTGATGTTTCTGTTATCGAGATTGGCGACGGCGTAATCGAGGTATTATCTACGGCAGGAAATAACCGTCTTGGCGGAGACGACTTTGACCAAAAGATTACAGACTATATGATTGCAGAATTTAAGAAACAGGAAGGGGTGGATTTATCTACGGATAAGATGGCCCTTCAGAGATTAAAAGAAGCTGCAGAGAAGGCAAAGAAAGAGCTGTCTTCCGCAACCACAACCAATATCAACCTGCCATTTATCACAGCAACGGCAGAAGGACCGAAGCATTTCGATATGAACCTGACAAGAGCGAAGTTCGATGAACTGACCCACGACCTTGTTGAGAAGACTTCCGAGCCGGTAAAGAGAGCGCTTTCCGATGCAGGAATCAATGCATCCGAGCTTGGCCAGGTATTGCTGGTAGGCGGTTCCACACGTATTCCGGCAGTACAGGAGGAGGTAAAGAGGCTGACAGGCAAAGAGCCCAGCAAGTCCCTGAACCCAGATGAATGTGTTGCCCTTGGAGCTTCCGTACAGGGCGGTAAACTTGCCGGAGATGCAGGTGCAGGAGACATCCTTCTTCTGGATGTAACGCCTCTGTCACTGTCTATCGAGACAATGGGCGGCGTCGCAACCAGACTGATTGAGAGAAATACAACGATTCCTACCAAGAAGAGCCAGATTTTCTCAACAGCGGCAGATAACCAGACAGCTGTTGACATTAATGTGGTACAGGGTGAGAGACAATTCGCGAGAGACAACAAGTCTCTTGGACAGTTCAGACTGGACGGAATTGCACCGGCTCCGCGTGGAGTACCGCAGATTGAGGTTACTTTCGATATTGATGCAAACGGTATTGTAAACGTATCCGCAAAGGATCTTGGAACAGGCAAAGAGCAGCATATCACGATTACGGCAGGCTCCAACATGTCTGACGAGGATATCGACAAGGCAGTAAAAGAAGCGGCGGCTTTCGAGGCTCAGGACAAAAAGCGTAAAGAGGGAATTGACGCGAAGAACGAGGCTGATTCAATGCTGTTCCAGACAGAAAAGGCGCTGGGTGAGGTTGGAGATAAGATTGACGCGTCAGACAGGGCCGCGGTAGAAGCGGACTGCAAGGCATTAAAAGAGATTTTAGAAAAGGTAAATATGGACGATATGACGGATGCGCAGATTGCTGAGATTAAGGCGGCAAAAGAGAAGTTAATGGGAAGTGCGCAAAAGGTATTTACTAAGATGTATGAGCAGGCCGGAGCAGCGGCACAGGGAGCAGACCCGAACATGGGAGCAGGTCCAAACCCAGGAGCAGGTCCGGCACCGGAAGGATTCCAGGGAGACGACGTTGTAGACGGAGATTACAAAGAAGTTTAATAACATTGTCTGATACTGTTACTACGTTTCATTAGATTGTCAGCGGCGTGGTCTGTGTATATGGAAATATACCAGAATATGCCGCTGCATGCTGTCGTTCTATTCTGTAAACAAAAAGTCGGGAAATTTAGGGCAGCAGTTTTTGGCATAAGGAAAGAAAGGGAGAAACAATGGCAGAAACAAAGAGAGATTATTACGAGGTGCTGGGCGTCAGCAAGGACGCTGACGACGCAACTCTAAAAAAAGCATACAGACAGGTTGCCAAGAAGTACCACCCTGATATGAATCCTGGAGATGCGGAGGCAGAGAGAAAGTTTAAAGAGGCTTCGGAGGCTTATGCGGTATTGAGTGACCCGGATAAACGGCGTCAGTATGACCAGTTCGGTCATGCGGCATTTGAAGGCGGCGCAGGTGGCGGCGGCTTTGGCGGCTTTGATTTCAGCGGCGCAGACTTCAGCGATATCTTTGGCGATATCTTTGGCGACCTGTTCGGCGGAAGCCGGAGGGGACGGGCAAACCAAGGACCAAGGAAGGGAATGAACATTAGAAAGAGTGTAAGGATTACCTTTGAAGAGGCAGTGTTCGGATGTGAGAAAGAGCTGGATATGATATTGAAGGACTCCTGTACGACATGTAACGGTACGGGAGCGAAGCCGGGAACATCGCCGGAGACCTGTTCGAAGTGCGGTGGGAAAGGCCAGGTTGTATATACACAGCAGTCTTTCTTTGGGATGGTACAAAATGTCCAGACCTGTCCGGACTGCGGCGGAACAGGCAAAATAATCCGAGATAAATGTCCGGACTGCGGCGGAACAGGCTATACCTCCAACCGGAAGAAGATTGCAGTGACAATCCCGGCAGGAATCGACAACGGCCAGAGCGTGCGGATTCGCGAGAAAGGCGAGCCTGGGGTAAACGGCGGGCCGAGAGGCGATTTGCTGGTGGAGGTTGTGGTTTCCAGACATCCAATCTTCCAGAGACAGGATATGCATATCTTCTCAACCGTACCGATTTCATTTGCACAGGCTGCTCTTGGCGCGGATATTCGGGTAAAGACGGTGGACGGCGAGGTAATCTATACGGTGAAACCGGGAACAAAGACGGATACCAAGGTACGGTTAAAGGGCAAGGGAGTTCCTTCTGTCCGCAATTCACAGGTGCGCGGCGACCACTATGTGACGTTGGTGATTCAGACGCCGGAGCATTTAAGCTCTGAGGCAAAAGAAGCCCTTCGCAGGTTCGACGAGCTGTCCGGCAACACGCTGCATGCTGCTTCGGGGGAGAAGGAGACAAAGACGGTCAAGAAGAAAAAGGGTTTTATGGACAAAATGAAAGAAGCCTTTGATGATTAAGTTCATCAAAGGCTTCTTTGCCGAATACAGTATAGATAAAGCATGAGCCAAAGGATACACGAAGAATGAGAAGATTAGAAAGAATATTGACGGAGATAGCCGTAAGTCTGGTGTTTATCATAGCGGCTATGCTTCTCTTCGGCGTTTATGAGAAGAAAACCGAAGAAAAACCAGTAAAGGAAACCGTTACGAAAAGAGAAAAGAATCAGGAGATGCGCGGCGTATGGGTTGCAAGCGTCGAAAATCTGGACTATCCCGCCGCGCCCACAGCCTCCGCAAAGGAACTGCGCGCTCAGGCGGACGCCGTTCTTGAGGGAGCGGACAAGAATGGGTTTAACGCAGTGTTTTTACAGGTAAGACCTTGCTCGGACGCTCTCTATTCGTCGGAGATTTATCCATGGAGCCGCTATCTCACCGGACAGCAGGGGACGGCTCCGGATTCAGATTTTGACCCTCTGGCCTACTGGGTTAAAGAGGCCCATAAGCGGGGCATAGAACTACATGCATGGATCAATCCGTACAGGATAGCAAAAGGGCAGGAGGAGTGGGAGAAGCTGGCGGCGGATTCGCCCGCCAGACAGCATCCCGATTGGGTGGTGCAGTACGGGGAAGGTTACTACTTCAACCCTGCCCTGCCCGAGGTTCGCAAGCTTGTAATGGACGGCGTGATGGAGATTATAGAGAATTACAAGGTAGACGGGATTCATCTGGACGACTACTTCTATCCCGGCGCAGATTTTAACGACGGGGATTCTTATGCGTCATACGGGGCAGAATTTTCGGATATTGGAGAGTTTAGGCGCAACAACGTCAATCTTTTGGTAAAAGGACTGGACGAGGCAATCCATCGGGCAGACCCAAAGCTGGAATTTGGAATCAGCCCTTCGGGAATCTGGGCAAGCAGCACCATGCATCCGGAGGGGAGCGCAACCACCAGCGGATTTTCCTCTTATTTTTCGTTGTATGCGGACAGCAGGACATGGGTGAGGGAGGGATGGGTAGATTATATTGCCCCTCAGTTATATTGGGAAATAGGACATGAGAAGGCAGACTTTTCGGCGCTGCTTGACTGGTGGTCCGGCGTGGCTTTGGAGGCCAAGGAAAAGGAGGTCAGCCTGTACGTGGGGCTTGCCGACTATAAGACCGTGGAAGCCGGCGAGGATGGGAATAATCCGTGGTACGGCGGCGGCGAGCTCCAGAGGCAGATGGAGGCTTGCAGCGCAAATGAGGCTGTGGGGGGAACCATACATTTCCGCTACGGACTGATTGAAAATTGTCCCGCCATAAAACAGGTGCTTGAGGAAACGTACTTGGCGAAGTAAATTATTAGATAAATGTTTTGCTGAATTATGAAATGTGAGATATAATGGAAGCAGATACAAGAAAAAGGGAGGATTTCAATGATTCTATACTTAACAAGCAATCCCACGGCGCCGAACCAGCCAGCCAGCGCCCCCTCCTTTCGGGGTCTGAACCCAAAGAACCATCTGGTGGAAAATCTTAAGAAGGACTGGAAAGAGCCTTCAAAGTGTCTGCTTCTGTGCTCCAATCCGGATGCATTAATGAAGAATAACGAATTAAGCTTCTTTTTGGAAAAGTCCATAAAGGAAACCGGTCTATCCGTCTCAGCCTTCGACCTGTGCGACAGCCGTAACGGGAAGGAGATGGTAGAGAAACTATGCACATACGATGTACTCATACTTGCCGGCGGCCACGTGCCGACCCAGAACCGCTTTTTTCACAGAATCGGACTTGTCGAGGCAATCCAGGAATATGACGGTTTGGTACTGGGCATCAGTGCAGGAGCCATGAACTGCGCCGAAACTGTCTATGCCCAGCCCGAGGCAGCAGGAGAGAGTACCAGCAGAGAATATGACAGATTCCCCAAAGGACTGAGACTGACTCAGTGCAATGTGCTGCCCCACTATCAGGCAGTGAAGGACAAAACCCTTGACGGCAAGCGTCTCATGGAAGACATCACCTATCCGGATAGTATGGGACGTAGATTTTACGCTCTGCCGGATGGAAGCTACATCTTGCAGAAGGAGGGGAGGGTCACAGTCTTCGGAGAGGCGTATCTGGTGGCAGAGGGAAAGACAAAGAAAATCTGCTCGGATGGAGAGTGTATGCTTCTTCACAAGCGCAGACAGAGATACAAAGGAACCCATCCAAGGAGATTCGAGGAAAAATACAAAGAGCATGAGCCGGAAAAATACGCAGAAACCATAGAGAAGGTTATAAGCAAAGGGAGCACTCCGGCGGGGATGCACATCCCCATCTGTATGGAGGAAATCCTTCAAATCCTCCAAATTCAGCCAGGGGAAAAAGGGCTGGACGCAACCCTTGGATACGGCGGGCATACAAGGCGGATGCTGGAAGCATTAAAAGGCCGGGGCCATATCATCGGGCTGGACGTGGATTCCGTTGAAATCAAGAAAACCAGGGAACGGCTTGCCGGTCTTGGGTATAAAGAGGACATACTGACCATAATGCATGAGAATTTTTCAGAGATAGCCCGTATCGGCAGAGAGAAGGGCCCCTTTGACTTTATTCTGGCAGATTTGGGAGTGTCCTCCATGCAGATAGATAATCCCGGCCGAGGCTTCACCTATAAAGCGGACGGCCCGTTAGACCTTCGGTTAAATCCCAGCCAGGGCATGACCGCGGCGGAGAGGCTTTTAAGGCTTAGCGAAGAAGAACTGGCAGGTATGTTTGCAGAAAATGCAGACGAGCCATATGCAGAGCAGATAGCCGCCGAGATAGCAAAGAGGATAAGGAGCGGAAGGAAGCTTGAGACGACGGGACAGTTACGGGAGGCAGTGGAGGCGGCCCTTGCTTTCCTGCCGAAGAACGGACAGAAAAAGGCTGTGGTGAAAAAGACCTGTCAGCGGGTGTTTCAGGCAATCCGCATAGACGTAAACCAAGAGTTCGAGGTCTTGGAGGCCATGCTTATGGGCTTGCCAGAGGCCTTAGCGTCGGGCGGAAGGGCGGCAATCCTCACCTTCCATTCCGGGGAGGACCGGCTGGTAAAGAAGGCATTTAAACAGTTCTACAGAGAAGGAAGATTCTGCGACATCGCCAAGGAGGTAATCCGGCCGTCGGCAGAGGAATGTAGGCGCAACAGCCGGGCGGGATGCGCGAAGCTTCGCTGGGCAGTGAAAAGCAATCGTTCGGAAATACAGTAAGGAATATATTGGGGCAGATTTGTGCATTGCAGAGGTAATTAGAAATGGAACTAAAGAATAAGATAAAAATCGTACTAAACAAAATAACCCGGCATGGAAGAGAGAATATTGCGGCGGCAGTCATCCTGAAAATATTTATCGGAATAGGATTTTTCGTGGTCTTGTGGCTGCTTAGGTCCTACTCCGCGGATTTCTGTCTCCGGACTTTGGAACAGAAAGCAGAGGAAGCCCAGAGGGATATTTACATACAATTTTCGGCCATTCAGGACAATCTGGAAATGCTTGCCAATATCATAGAGACGGAAGAGGACCTTACTTCCGAACATGTGGCCAATATTCTGCGGTTGAATGCAGACAAGAACGTGGTGTCGAACCTGGGCATCATTCTGGAGGACGGCAGTATAATGGAGCAGGACGGAACTTTGTTCACACCAGAAGAGATAAGCAGGCTTGATAGTCAGGACGAGGGAGAGTTCAGCGGAAGCATCAATCTGGAGGACGACGAATCGGATACACTTTTCATACTGTTTAATGTTCCTATTGAGAAGGACGGAAAAGAAGTAGGAACCTTGTACGGCGTCATAGAGCCTCAGGATTTATCCAAGTATTTTGAGGTAAATATATTCGACGGAAATGCAAATGTCTTCATTATCGACTCCCATAATATGGATAATGTTATGGATACGGTCCATGACCGGGTGGAGAACGTTCACGAATTGAAGAATTTTCCCCTTAAAAAGGGTTACAGCGAGGAGCAGATTACCAAGGACTTTGAAGAAGGCGTGGGCGGAAGGACAGCCTATTTTTCCGAGACTAGTAACGAGTACTTATACAGCGCGTACGAACCCGTCGGCTTCTATGACTGGTTTATCATGGTAACGGTTCCGGAGAGCACCGTATTCAAGGAGACAGAATATATTGGGAAGGTTCTTCTGGGTCTGGGCATCTACGAGGCAGTCATCCTGTTAATCTATTTTCTGTGGGACGTTATCCATACACGCAAAGAGGTACGTGCCAAAGAAAGGATGGCAACCACAGACCTGCTTACGAATCTCAAGAACAGAAACGCATTTGAACAGACCCTTGCCCGGTATGAGGAACAGCTTCCCGCCGTTTTGTCATGCGTATATGCAGACGCCAACGGGCTGCACGAACTGAACAACAGCCAAGGTCATGCGGCCGGAGACAAGATGCTGCAGACAGTGGCCACGTCCTTCTTAGAGTTATTCGGACAGGAACAGGTCTATCGAATCGGGGGAGACGAATTTCTGGTATTTGCGGGAATGGATTTAGCCGGCACCTTTGAAAAAGCGCTGGCCGCCAAGAAAAAGGTGGGGGAGGCCGGATACCATGTTTCCATCGGCGCCTCGTCGGCAGAAGAAAATCCGGATATATCCGCTGTTATAAAGTCGGCGGAGCAGAAAATGTATGAAGATAAAAAGCGTTACTATATGGAGCTTGGAGACCGGCGTAAAATGCGCTGACATATAAAGGGGGCTGTTGCGAAATACAGTTTATAGACCATATATGGTGTATAACGGTTATTTCGCAGCAGCCTCTTAAAATTCATACGCTAAGCCGTCTGACGGATTCGTGAGATTACCATGGCAACCCCAAGTATGGCTGCGGCAAAGAGAATCTGTAATCCATAGCAGGTATAAAGGGACGTCTGCTGGGCAGGGCTTAAGGAGCTGTTATTTGACAGAAGCCCGTTGGCCACCTCGTACCAGTAGGCCGGAAGGAACTGGGCGAAGGTTCTGACCCCTTTCCCCAGAACTTCCAGCTCAACGAACACCCCGCACAAAAACGACATTCCAAGAGAGACGACGTTGACGATGGCGCTGATTATCTCCTCGCGGCGGACCAGTGTGCCAATCAGGAAGGACAGTGACAGGGAAACCAGCGTCATCATGAAACTATTGACCAGATAGTAAGGCATATTCGGGTCTTTCATAAACGTCTTTCCATACATCAGAAAGGGCATGAGGGTGCACAGGCCGTAGACAGCGATTCCCACGACGGCAACTCCAAGGGCGAGCTGTAAGTTCTGGCTTCGCGCGGGAATAGCCGAGCACATCATCCGCCTCTTCACATCCTCGTTCCGGAAGGCAATCATGATATAACTCATGGAATAACAGAGGATGGAGATGAGGATATAGGGCATATACTGATACATGAAGGCGTGCATGGGCTGTTTCCCTCCAAATCCATTCTTGTCGATTAACGTTACTTCTGCTTCGTCTGCGCTGTGCTCTATGACCTCCTCGACAGCTTCTGACAGGGAAAACCCGCTGCTTACCATAATCCGTACCTCATTCATGAAGATACGAATCTGCTGGTCTACATAGAAACCGCTGTTGCTGCCCGGAACCTTTGTTACCGGGAGGGTTTCGTCACCGTAGAGACAGCGTTCCTCGAAATCTTCCGGAATGGCCGCCACATAGTAGACTTCCCGGTAGAACATGCGGTCCTGTATAATCGAAGGTTCGTCAGGCAGCTCTACCAGGGTGTGATATTGACTGAGATAATCGGCAAGGCCTTTGGCAAGCTTGCCGCCGTCCCGGTCGATTACAGCGATGTTCAGGCTGACCTGTTCAAATTCCGACGTATTTCCCCCGGCGGCCTTCTGAACCATAATGGCAATGCCCAGAAAGAGCAGAAGATACAGCCATATGATATGAATATTCCGTTTGGTAATAATGAGAAATCCTCTAAATACTGTCATAACGTTCCCTCCTTACGCCGAGAAATGCCACTGTCAGAAGCAGTATACTCATCACGGCAAGAATCAAAAGGCATCTGGTAAACCGTTCCGTGTCATTGTAGATACCCATGCAGTAAAAGGCGTCGCTTAGGACGGCGGCAGGGTTTATGCGGTTGACGACGGGGCAGTGGAGCTCAATGATGTTCTTCATATTGCCGAACATCAGGCCGGCAAGGAAGCCGGGAAACAGGGTCAGTAAAACGCAGACGCCCATCTTAAGCCCGAGGGATAAGCGTGCAAGGCATCCGATGGTGACGCCTAAGCAGACGCCTATCATGCTGCCCATGAAATCCACCAGAAGCAGCGAGCCGATATCATTTCCCAGACTTATCTTAAGGACCTTGCTGATGTACAGGCACAGAATCAGGATATTGAAAAAATGGATGATAAACAGCACTGCCATATCCATTAGGACCAGAGTAAGCTTGTGGGTGGGCGTGATGCTGCGCCTTGCCCCAAGGGGGGAGATGTTTGCCTGACTGTCTATACTTGACTGGACCCCTAAAAATGCTCCGGAGAGGCAGGCATAGGCCACCAGCGCAAAGAAATACTGGATGTTGGGGTTTAAATCCATACCTCCTAAGGATACCTCGGAGGTAACGTTTTTGTAGTCCTTCATGGCCTCTAAAGCCTCAGGAAGGTTTTCCGGATGGGCCGCGGCAATCTTTTGGAACATGGCGGCGTTCTGGTTGTAGTTGTCCAGAAGGGAGGTCAGGATACTTTCGTTTAGTCCGTTTTTGCCCACGGTCAGGGAGGGCGTGTCTTTGACGTAGAAGATTCCGTAGACGGTTTCTTCGTTCAGCGCCTTAAGCCCTTCTGCTTCTGTGGAAATATCCTGGATATCCAGCAGTTCGCCGTCCATCTGTTTTAGAAATTCCTCAAAGGAGCGGGCGTTTGGGGAAGAAGCGTCTTCTTTGACTACGGCCACCTTTATCTCGTCCCAACTGGATTCGCCCGTACCTTCAAGCCCAAGATTTCCGAAGGACAGGTAAAAGAAGGTTCCCAGTATGATTGGAAATATCAAAGCCCAGAACATGACCGGAAGATTCCGTATGGTCTGCAGGAAGCGGTATTTAAATAGATGTAACATTCCTTTTCCCTCCTAATCTCTTAATTCTTTGCCTGTGATTTCCAGAAATACGTCGTTGAGCGTGGGCAGCTCTGAGAAGACTCTGCCGAAACTTATGTCTTTCTCCTGCAGATAGTTGAGGATGCGTACCAGATTGTGGCGTGCTGTGCCTAGTTTGACCTTTAATATCTGGTCCTCATAGCTGACGTCAAAGACGTGGGGAAGCTCTCTGATTTCCGCAAGGGCGGTCTCCTCCAGGGCGAGGGCTTCGATGGTTATGGTTTCGCCCGTCTTAATCATTTGCTTTAGTTCTTCGGTGGTTCCCGTTGCCAGTACCCGTCCGTGGTCGATGATGGCGATGCGGGTGCAAATCTGCTCTACCTCTTCCATGTAGTGGGAGGTGTAGATGATGGTGGAGCCCTGCCGGTTTAGCTCTACGATGCCTTCCAGAATCTTGTTGCGGCTCTGGGGGTCCACTGCCACGGTAGGCTCATCCATAATAATCAGCCGAGGCTTGTGGACGATGCCGCAGGCGATATTGAGCCGCCGCAAAAGGCCGCCGGAGAGTTTCTTTGGGCGCATCTTGGTGAAGTCCTCCAATCCTGTGAAGCGGACGGCTTCTTCCACCAGTTGTTTTCGTCTTGTCTTATCTTTGACGTACAGCCCGCAGAAATAGTCGATATTCTCCCAGACGGACATCTGCTCGAATACGGCTACATTCTGCATGACGACGCCAATCTGTTTCTTGATGTCGTAGCTGTTGGGGTGCATGTTTTTGCCGAAGATAGTGATGGTGCCTTTGTCGTACTTCAAAAGCGCGAGAAGGCAGTTGATGGCAGTGGTCTTGCCGGAGCCGTTGGGCCCCAAGAGTCCGAAGATTTCGCCCTCGTGTATGGTAAGGTTCAGGTGGTCAAGGGCTACTAGGTTTTGGTAGCGTTTTACCAGGTTTTCTATTTGGATGATATTGGTTGTCTGCATAGCTTTGCCTCCTTATTTGATACTTGTAGTATAAAGTAGGGGCGTTTATAATGGTAGTGTCACGTGTCAGAAGGGTATGTGACAAATGTAATATTGTTATTGGTTATATTGTGATTGTGCCGGTAGGAGGAAATGAAAGGGGAATGTTATGTTTATGCGGCAGGAGGAAATGGAATGAAGTTTGCGGTAGATTTGGCCGTGTTATGGATGTATTGTCTGGCGGCGGCAGTTTTTGTGCCGGTTGATATTCCGTTTGTGGTGGGGGCTTTGGCGGCGGTGGTCTATGCCTGCGGCTGTTGTCTGGCTCATTCGGGACGTGTAAGGTTTGGTTTCAGCGCGGTGTTTCTTGCCTTATCTGCGGTATGCCTGCAGCTATTGATGTTTGTGCCTCTGGTGTTTTATGTCCTGTTGGATGGGGTTTTGCCAGCCGGTCAGGGGTCTGTGAGGGACGGAGGTCCCGGCGGAGATTACAGGCTGGACGCCCGGGGATATGTGGTCGGGTGCGCCGTCTGTTGTTTTTTTGCGGCTGTCTATGTTTCTTCGGAGGAAGCGGTGGTCTGTTTTGCCGCCGTGGGCTGTGTGATTGGGGGGAGGCTCCAGTATCAGACCGGAGGGTACCGCCGGTTGGACGCTAAGTACCGAAGGACAAGGGACGACAGTGTGGAGATGAATCTTTTGCTTCGGGAGAAGAATCAGAGTATTCTGGAAAAGCAGGATTATGAGGTCTATACGGCGACTCTCCGGGAGAGAAACCGGATTGCCAGGGAGATTCACGACAATGTGGGGCATATGTTGTCTCGGTCAATCTTGATGGTGGGAGCTATGAAAGCGGTTCATGGGGAGGGTAATCTTAAGGAGCCGCTGGCTCAGTTGGAGGATACGCTGAATGGGGCCATGACCAGCGTCCGAAGGAGCGTCCATGACCTCCATGACGAGGCGATTAATCTGAAGGAAGTGTTGGAGAGCCTGATGAAGGATTTTACTTTCTGTCAGGCGTCTCTTGAGTATGACATGGGATATGACGTGCCTCGAAATCTTCGGTATGGTTTTATTGCCATTGTCAAGGAGGCCTTAAATAATGTGATGAAGCATAGTAATGCAACGGAGGTACAGGTGACTGCCAGAGAGCATCCGGGGCTGTACCAGTTGATTGTTGAGGATAACGGGACGCCGATGGCCGTGGGCCTTCGGAAGGAGAGGGGGCTTTTCGGCGGGGGCCAGGAGGAAAATCAGGGTATTGGTATCCGCAATATGAAGGAACGGGTGGATACTTTTGGCGGTAATCTGGAGATTCGTACCCAAGGTGGGTGGCGTATCTATATTACGGTGCCTAAGACGTCTTAAGTTTGGCTGCAAAAGTGTTTTTTGGAAGGAAAGGGGAGGTTTTTATGAGGATTGTGATTGTTGACGATGATTTGTTGGTTGCCGGTGCGCTTAAGACGATTTTGGAGGCGGACGAGGAGGTTTCGGTTGTTGGTACGGGGCAGGATGGGGGAGAGGCCCTTGGGCTGTATCGGAGGTTTTTGCCGGACGTGCTGCTGATGGATATTCGTATGCAGAAGGTGAGCGGCCTTGAAGCGGCTAAGCAGATTCTTGATGAATATCCGGAGGCGAAGATTCTGCTTCTGACTACGTTTGCCGATGATGAATATATTGTGAAAGCTTTAAAATACGGCGTGAAGGGTTATCTTCTTAAGCAGGATTACCAGAGTATCCTTCCGGCTATCCGGGCGGTTTTAACGGGGCAGACTGTGTTTGGGACGGAGATTGTCTCGAAGATACCCCAGCTTCTGCAGGAGAAGAAGGCTTTTGACTGGGGGGCGTACGAGATTAGTGAGAAGGAGCTTAAGGTCATGTCGCTGGTGGCGGAGGGCTTAAGTAATAAGGAGCTTGCCGAAAGGCTGTTTTTGAGCGAGGGGACTGTGCGCAATTATATCAGTAATATTCTGGATAAGCTTAAGCTTCGGGACCGCACGCAGCTTGCCGTCTATTATCTGAAAAAAAACTGTTGATTCCCTGACCGTAAAAGTAGTACAATAGGTATTGACAGTTTTGAATTTGTATAATGAAGAAAATTTTTGGGAAGAGTAAAGGAGAGATTATTATGAAAGTAGTAGCGACAAAGAAAGCGCCGGAAGCATTAGGGCCGTATTCACAGGGATATGTGCACAATGGTATTTTCTATTCCGCAGGTCAGGTTCCGATTAATCCTGAGACTGGCGAGGTTGAGGCTGAGACGATTGAGGGTCAGGCTGACCAGGTGTGCAGGAATTTAGGGGCTGTCCTTACGGAAGCCGGCACATCCTTTGATAAGGTGCTTAAGACGACCTGTTTCTTGGCGGATATGGGTGACTTCGCGGCTTTTAACGAGGTTTATGCCAAGTATTTTACTTCTAAGCCGGCGAGAAGCTGTGTGGCAGTAAAGACTCTGCCGAAGAATGTGAAGTGTGAAGTGGAACTGATTGCGGTTGTTGGTGAATAAGAGTTTTTTTCTTTAGGAATACAGAAAAGAGGTATGTGAGAATGGCAGAAGAACAGCAGAAGGGCTGTACATCATCGGACTGCGCCGGATGCGCCCATGCGGGCTCGTGCAGCAGTAAGCCCCAGGATTTGAGAGAGCCGGCGAATCCGTTTTCTAAGATTAAGAAGGTGATTGCCGTGGTAAGCGGCAAGGGCGGAGTCGGTAAGTCTCTGGTGACGGCGAGTCTTGCGCGGCTTATGCGGGAGCAGGGATTTTCTGTGGGTATTCTGGACGCTGATGTGACCGGACCTTCCATTCCGAAGATGTATGGAATCCATGACAAGGCGAAAGGGGACGAGGCGGGGATTTTTCCCTGTGAGGCGAAGGATGGCACGAAGATTATGTCTGTGAACCTGCTTCTTGAGAATGAGTCGGACCCGGTGATTTGGAGAGGCCCTGTGATTGCGGGGGTGGTGACTCAGTTCTGGACGGATGTTATGTGGGGCGAGCTGGATTATCTGTTCGTGGACATGCCGCCGGGAACCGGGGATGTGCCGCTGACTGTGTTCCAGTCGCTGCCTGTGGACGGCGTGGTGATTGTGACGTCTCCTCAGGATTTGGTGCAGATGATTGTCAAGAAGGCTTATAATATGGCGAAAGCTATGAATATTCCGGTAATGGGACTTGTGGAGAACTATAGTTATCTTTTGTGTCCGGACTGCGGAAAGCGGATTTCCGTTTTCGGGGAGAGCCATGTGGACGAGGCGGCAGAAGAGCTTGGTCTTTCGGTGCTGGGTAAGATGCCTATTGACGCCGGTCTTGCCGAGGCTGTGGAGCAGGAGAGATTCTATGAGGTTAGCAATGAGTATCTGAGTGCGGCTGTGAATAAGCTTTAGAGGGTTTTGTTTTGCGGCGTAGGCGGGAGGAAGTTTCTGCTTACGCCTTTTTTGGTTTTTGTTTGTTTTTGGGAGGTATGTGGCGCGGCGGGAGGGCGGATTGTCTTTGTGTCAGATGGATAAGGCGGAGGTTTGTTTATGTATAGGATTTTGATTGTTGAGGATGACAGGGTTATCGCTCAGACTCTTGCCTCTCATTTATGCAGGTGGGATTATGAGACGAAATGTGTGGAGGATTTTAAGAATGTTGCAAAGGAGTTTCGGCAGTATGACCCTCAGCTTGTTCTTCTGGATATTATGCTCCCGTTTTTTAATGGTTTTCATTGGTGTCAGGAAATACGAAGGTTTTCAAAGGCGCCGATTGTTTTCCTGTCTTCTGCCAATGATAATATGAATATTGTCATGGCGATGAATATGGGCGGGGACGAGTTTATTGAGAAGCCTTTTGACCTGAATGTGGTGACGGCTAAGGTGCAGGCTATCCTTAGAAGGACTTATTCCTTTCAGGGGACGGTGAATGTGATGGAGTACCGGGGGGCGGTTCTGAATCTGAATGACGCGACGTTTGTGAAGGGAGGGCAGAAGGCGGAGCTTACGAAGAATGAGTTTCGGATTCTTCAGATGCTTCTGGAAAATGCGGGGAGAATTGTGTCCAGGGACAGTATTATTACCAGGCTTTGGGAGAGTGACGAGTTTATTGATGATAATACTTTGACGGTTAATGTTGCGAGGCTTCGTAAGAAGCTGGAGCAGATTGGGCTTGCCGGCATGATTAAGACGAAGAAAGGGATTGGGTATATGGTGGAGCTATGAGGATGATGGGGGCGTTTTTGAGGGAGAGGAAGAGGGAAGTCTGGCTTGGCGTGGTTTTGATTGGTACGTTTGCGAGTGTCTCTTATCTGTATCGTGTCCGTATGGATGCTGTGACCTATGCTTTGATGTTGTCAGCGGTGTTTTGTCTGTTGTTTGGCGTGCCGGATTTTCTGAGGTTTGTGAGGAAACATCGGGAGTTAGTTGAGGCGGAGAGTGGTTTTTTGTCGGGTTTTGCCAAGATGCCGGAGTGTGAGACGCTGATTGAGGAGGATTACCAGAGGATTCTTTCGAAGTTTTATGAGGCGTTGCTTGAGACGGATTCGGCGGGGCGGATTGCCAGACAGGAGATGGTGGATTACTATGGTATGTGGGCGCATCAGATTAAGACGCCTATTGCGGCTATGCATGTGCTGCTGCAGGCGTTGGAGGGGTGTGAGTTTGAGGAGGGGTGTGGGTTTGAGGAGGATGGTGAGGATGTTGATGGGTCTTTAACATCTGTGCAGGGGTGTGAGTTTGAGGATGGCGGTGGGCCTTTGGTGTCTGTGAGGGGGGGGGTTACCAAGGAGATGAAGCTGGAGTTGTTTAAGATTGAGCAGTATGTGGAGATGGCTCTTACTTATCTGCGGATGGAGGATATGTCTTCGGACCTGTCTTTTGAGGTCTTTTCTCTGGATTCGATTATCAGGCAGGCTGTCCGTAAGTATTCGCAGATGTTTATCTTAAAGAGGATTGGGCTTGTTTATGTGCCGGTGGAACTTAAGGTTCTGACGGATGAGAAGTGGCTGGTGTTTGTGTTGGAGCAGTTGTTGTCTAATGCTTTGAAGTATACTTTGAGTGGGAAGATTTCGATTTATTTGGAGGACACTTCTTGTCAGACTTGTCTTGTGATTGAGGATACGGGGATTGGTATCTGTTCGGAGGATTTGCCTAGGGTATTTGAGAAGGGATTTACTGGTTATAATGGGCGTACGGATAAGAAATCTACGGGGATTGGGCTTTATCTGTGTAAGTCGGTGATGGACAGGCTTAGGCATCGGATTTGGATGGAATCTGAGGTGGGTGCGGGGACGAAGGTGTATCTGTCGCTTGGCAGGGAAAATGTGAGGCATGAATAAATTGCAGCCAAAGGAGAAAAGATTCTTCCCATCTTAAATGGAGCTTTAGATAGCAGAAATATAGGTTGTATTCTACGTCCAAGTACCTTATAATATTGATTAAGATGGGGGTGCAGTGGATGAACGTAGTTAGAAAAAAAGATACTTACAAAGAAACCTGTACAATAGATGATATATATGCTTTGCCAGATGGTGAGAGGGCAGAATTGATTGACGGACAGATATATTATCTTGCGGCGCCAAGTCGGACTCATCAGAGAATTTTATTTTCATTAAGCAGAAAGATTGCAGATTATATTGATTCTAAAGGCGGCAACTGTGAAGTAGATATTGCTCCATTTGCAGTATTCTTAAATAATGATGATATCAATTATGTGGAACCAGATATCTCTGTTATCTGTGATTCTTCTAAGTTAGATGATAAAGGATGTCACGGTGCGCCTGACTGGGTGATTGAAATTGTTTCACAGAGCAGTAAACGGATGGACTATCTGATAAAACTTTTTAAATACCGTAATGCTGGTGTTAAAGAGTATTGGATTGTTGATGAAAATAAGAATCGAATTACAGTTTATAATTTTTTACATGATACTATAGAGGAATATGCTTTTGGTGAAGATATTCCTGTTGGGATTTATGAGGATTTTTCCATTAGGATTTCATGAAGTATCCTCTATTATTCTCATAAAAATTGTTAAATAGAGCCGGGAGCCGGTTTACGGATTCTCGGCTTAGGGCTTTGCTTATGCGATTCGTTATGCTTTCAGTTTTTTCACTTCATCAAGAGGAAGTCCGGCGTATTCCGCAATTTTTTCAAGTGTTAATATTCCGTCTGCCAACATTCTTTTAGCAGTATTTATTGCACCTTCTTTTATACCCTCTTGTAAAGATTCTTTTCTCATATCCTCCATGACTTTGCACATGATTAAGTTTCTGATTTTTCAATCCGGGAACAAGTTTCATATTTTGCAATTTATGTACATCGCGAAGCGGTTAATGGCCGCGAAGTGAATAGCAGCATGTCTTTTTCTTACAGCAATGTAAGGTTTAGCCGCTGAAATGTAACCTGAATCTATGGAAAGCCGCCTCCTTTTCTTCTATAATTAACCTTGTAATCAAGAGGTCAGCATAAAAATATCAGACAGGAAAGGACGGAAACAATATGGCATTATTAGAAGTTAAAAATGTGAAAAAAATATATACGACCAGATTTGGCGGGAATCAGGTGGAGGCGTTGAGGGATGTGAATTTTTCCGTAGAGCCGAGAGAATATGTGGCGATTATGGGGGAATCCGGCTCCGGTAAGACGACTCTTCTGAATATTCTTGCAGCTCTTGACCGGCCTACGGCAGGCAAGGTTTTCTTAAAAGGAAGGGACTTAGGCGCCGTAAAGGAAAAGGAGATTGCCGCGTTTCGCCGGCAGAATCTTGGGTTCGTGTTTCAGGACTTTAATCTTCTGGATACGTTTTCTCTCAAGGATAATATCTTCCTTCCGCTGGTGCTTTCCGGAAAGAAATATGAGGAAATGGAGACGAGGCTTGCGCCAATCGCGCATATGCTGGGGATTGATGAGCTTCTGGAGAAATTTCCCTATGAGGTGTCCGGAGGACAGAAGCAGAGGGCGGCGGTGGCAAGGGCGCTGATTACGAGGCCTCAGTTAATTCTGGCGGATGAGCCTACCGGCGCGCTGGATTCCCGGGCGGCAGACGGACTTTTGAACCTTTTTACGGAAATCAACGAGGACGGGCAGACCATTCTTATGGTTACTCACAGCGTTAAGGCGGCAAGCACTGCAAATCGGGTGCTGTTTATCAAGGACGGGGAAGTATTTCATCAACTGTACAGGGGAAACCTGAAAAATGAGCAGATGTACCAGAAGATTTCCGATACGCTGACGGTACTGACTACGGGAGGTGAGAAGGGTGAGTAGTTCTATCTATGGCAAACTTGCACTGACGAATCTTAAGAATAACCGGAAGACCTACATCCCGTATATTCTGACGGCAGTCCTGACGGTAATGATGTACTATATTATGGATGCTCTGTCCAGAAACTCTGCAATCGGCGACTCCAACCTGCACCTGATTTTGGTCTATGCAAGGGCGGTTATCATTATTTTTTCGGTTATCTTCCTCTTCTATACCAACAGCTTTCTGATTAAGAGGAGGAAGAAGGAAATCGGCGTATATAATATCCTTGGTATGGGGAAACGGCATATTGCCAGGATGCTTGTTGTTGAGACGGGGGTGACGGCGGCGGTCACTATCGGCGCAGGGATTATTTTTGGTATTATTTTCAGTAAACTTATGTATCTCATCCTTCTAAAAATTTTGAATTACGATATACGGATGGATTTTGAGTTTGCTATGGATACCTTGGTATATACAGTGGTATTCTTTCTGGTCATCTTTTGTATGACTCTGGTTTATAATTTGTTCCAGATTCAGCTTGCCAACCCGATTGAACTCCTTCATGGAGGCAGCCATGGGGAGAAGGAGCCGAAAACGAAGTGGCTTATGACGGTTTTGGGAATAGTTTTATTGGGAACCGGATACTTGATTGCAATTAAGGTGGAGCGGCCTTTGGAGGCGATTCAGGCATTTTTCGTTGCGGTCGTATGTGTAATCCTTGGTACTTATTCGCTTTTTACTGCCGGAAGCGTCGCTCTTCTTAAGGGACTTCGAAAGAATAAAAAATTCTACTATCAGACGAAGCATTTCAGCGCGGTAGCGGGGATGATTTACCGGATGAAGCAGAATGCGGTTGGCCTTGCGAATATCTGTATCTTAAGTACGATGGTGTTGGTGATGATTTCTACCACAATTTCTCTTTATGTGGGAATGGAGGATGTGCTTACGACGAGATTTCCAAGGGAATTTGAGGCAAAGACGAATGTTTCAACGCCGGAATCAGACCGGGCTGTGGACAGGATTATTGAGGAGGAGCTGGCGAAGGTTTCTGTGAAACCAACGTCTATGTTTCGGTATCATGACGGAGGCGTGGCGGCGATTGAGCAGGGGGATGAATTTTTATTGCAGGAGTTTGGAGATTATTCGACGGATGGCGTTGTGGAAGTAATCATGATTCCTCTTGAAGATTATAACCGGATGGAAGGCACGAGGGACAGCCTTGGGCCGGATGAAGCTTATATATACGCGACAGGTAAAGAATGGGGCCGGGATAGGGTCAGCCTTGGCGGACGGACCTACCGTGTGGCGAAAGAACTTAAGGAGATGAAGCTTGTCTCTAAGGATGAGAACAATCTGGTCAACAGTTACTATTTGATTGTTTCCGATGCGGAACAGATACGGGAAATTCTGGTAAAAAGCTGCGGGGACAGCGATATGCAGGAAGACTGGGCGGAACAGATATCGGCTCTTAACTACCGTGTGACCTTTGACCTTAAAGGAGGTAAAGAAGATTGTCTGAATGTAACACAGGCGATGAAAGACAGGATAGAGAGTGAAGTCCATTCGGGATTTTGTGAAAGCAGGGAGCTTAGCAGGGGAGAATTTTATTTCCTCTATGGAGGATTGTTGTTTATCGGTATTTATCTCGGGGCTTTGTTTTTGATGGCGACGGTGCTGATTATGTATTATAAACAGATTTCCGAAGGGTATGACGACAGGGAGCGCTACCAGATTATGCAGAAGGTTGGTATGAGCAAGCGTGAAGTCAGACAATCGATAAGAAGCCAGGTATTGATGGTGTTCTTTCTGCCTCTTGTGACGGCGGTCGTCCATATCGCTGTGGCCTTCGGTGTGATCACAAAACTTTTGGCTGTGCTGAATCTGACCAATGTACCTTTGTTCCTTGTCTGTACTATTGTGACGGTTATTGTCTTTGCACTGTTCTATGGTATCGTGTTCTCACTGACGGCAAGAGAATATTATAAGATTGTAAATTAGATATGAAATTATTCTGTACCCGGCCCTTCCGGTATGTTAAAATAGAACCATCATTTTTCAAACAGGAGGAGACAGGCATGACGAAAGCGGGAGAGAGAGAAGTTGTAAAAGCAGAGCATGTAGGCGGCGGAGCGGGCTTCATTATGAAAGAGGCGCTGCTTGAGGCACAGGAGCTGGGGGCTCATTGCAGGATGTTCAGTAAAGTGACCCTGCCGCCGAACTGTGAGCTGGGGCATCACGAGCATCATGGGGAGACGGAGACATACTATATTTTGAGCGGCAATGGGATGTATGACGATAACGGAAAAGCAATCCCGGCAGAAGCCGGGGATGTATTTTACTGTAAAGACGGCGACGGCCACGGCATGAAAAATACGGGGACTGAAGATTTGACTTTTATAGCATTGATATTAAAAATGTAAAAAAATATGTTTCTGCCATTGCCATTCACAATCAAACAATGCTATAATCTTCTGTAGTATTGTTTACGAATAAGCAACGAAAGAAGCAGGTGTCAGACTTGAAAAATAAAATCCAGAAATTTTCCAAAGGAGATTTTCAGTTATCACAACCTGATGTCATATTTGATGAGACCAATCTGGTACTCATTATCGGAGAAGGGGAAGTATATCGGGGGAGTTTTACAATTAGGACGAAAAGCGGAAAGAAGATACGGGGACTGGTGTACTCGTCTTCTTTTCGTGTGCATTTTAAGAATCAGGGGTTTGACGGGAATCCTGCGAAGGTAGAATTTACCTATGACGGCAAGGGGCTTCGGCCGGGGCATGTAGAGGACGGAAGGTTTACCGTGGTATGCGGCGGAGGGGAATATGAGCTGTCTGTCACGGCGATTATAGAGAAGCCTTACGTCATGACTTCATACGGAAAAGTCCAGAGTACGGACGATTTCCGGAAACTGGCGATTAAGGATTTCTCCGAGGCGGGGCGGCTGTTCCGGGCCAGGGAATTTTATGAGATTTTGAAGTATGAGAATGAACGGACGTTTTATCTGTACGACAATATGAGAAAATGGACTCTTGGGGATCAGGCGATGGAAGAGTTTCTGGTAGGTATCAAACAGAAAGAGTGTATTTTCCTGACCCTTCCAGGCGAAGGGATGTTTTTTGAGGATATCTCGGAGCCGACCAAGGGGACGCTGACGATTGTTAAGAATACGTGGGGATATATGCCGATCCGCATTGAGGCGGAGGGAGAGTTTATCAAGGTGCTGCGTCCAGAGACCAGTACGGATGATTTCGTGGGAAATGCCCATGAGATTGAGTACGTGGTCCGCCCTGACCGTCTCCACGGCGGGCGTAATTTTGGCATGCTTAAGTTTATCACGCCTTATGAGACGCTTACCTATGAGATTGAGGTGCTGCAGAATCAGGATTACAACGAGAACCACAGGAAGCCGGAGCTTCTGCTTGCCCAGATCCTGAAAGAATATATCGGGCTTGTGGCGGGAAGAATCGAGATCGGCAACTGGTTGGAGAGCGCTGTGGAGAAAATGATTTCCCTTCGGAAGCTGAGACCCCACAGCGAGCTGTATCAGCTGATGCAGGCTCATGTCTACCTTGTGGGCAGCAAGGTGGAGGAGGCGAAGTGGATCCTTGAAAACTATAATTACAACCGTTTTGCCATTGGAAAGGATCCGCTGACCAACTGCTATTATCTGTACCTGACCGCGTTGGTGCGGGGGAAGGGAATTCATGCGGAGCGTGTGTTGGACGAGGTAGGGAAGACTTACATGCGGCATCAGGATTCGCTGCTTCTGCTCTATATGCTGCTGGATCTGGATACCAGATATAAGACTTCCTATAAGCGGATCGAGCTCTTAGAGCAGCAGTTCCAGTATGAGATGCATGGAGTGATTTTTTATCTGGAGGCGTATCTGTGCTATCAGGACAGGCCGACCCTCCTTAAGAAACTCGGCCCTTTCGAGATGCAGGTGCTTAATTTCGCATCCAAGTACCGCCTGATGACCAAGGAGCTTGCCCTGTATGTGGCGAATTTTGCAAGCCAGCAGAAGCAGTACAGCGACAAGATGTTCCGGATTCTGGAACGGATCTACAAGATGTACGACGAACCGATGATCCTGAATACGATTTGTACGTTGCTGATCCGCGGGAATAAGCTTAAGAAGAGGGATTTCCCGTGGTATAAGAAGGCTGTGGACTCGGAGCTTCGGATCGCCCAGCTTTATGAATATTATATGATGACCATTGACGAGGAGAAGTTCAAAGGACCGCTGCCTAAGGTAATTCTCCTGTATTTTATGCACGGCAATTCACTGAACTATAAGAAAGCGGCGTTTCTGTATGCGAATCTGGTCACGTATGAGGAACAGGCGGGGGAGCTGTATTTGAATTATCGTGAGCAGATGGTGGTATTCACATGGAAACAACTGATGCAGCGGCATATCACGGAGTCGCTCCGGATTCTGTATAAGCGGTTCTGCCAGCCGGAAGAGATGACGGCGGAACGCATGGAGGCGATGCGGGACATCTGCTATTCCTATTCTATTTCCACGCGGGTTAAGAATATGAAATGTGTGCTGGTTATTGATAAGGACGGGGAGATCCGGCAGCGTATCCCTTACGACGCCGAGGAGGGGACTGTGATCCGCCTGTATGACAAGGAGTCGAGGGTTGTGTGGGAGTCGGTGGAAGGACGCCACTATACGGATTCCATCGTTTACGAGACGAAACGGCTTTTCTACGAGCCGCGGTTTGTGGAGATGTGCCGCAAATACGCCGCGACAACGGGCGTCTGGGAGCAGGAGAACGAGAAAGAGGCGCCTACCTTTGAAGGGCTGATGGAAAAGGGCTTGGAAGCGTTTGAGGCGAAAGACGTGTTCCGTCTTTGCAGCAGGCGGATCAAGGAGGAGAATTATGAGGAGGATAGTTTTTTAAGCTATCTGTGTTTTGAACTGTTCAAACGGCAGCATCATGATAAGGTGACGCTGATGTATCTTGCTAATTTTTACTGCGGCCCCACAAGGGAGATGAAATTACTCTGGAAAGCGTTGAAGGAAAACGGGATTCCGGCCTATAAGATCGGCGAGCGTATCGTTACCCAGATGCTTTTTTCGGAGAATTTATTTCAGGAAGAGAAGATATTTGAGGACTATTACCTGTCGGATAATGTCTATTTCCGTCTGAAACAGGCGTATCTTGCATACGTATCCAGAGAGTATGTGGTTTACGGAAGGGATCTTGAAGCCAGTGTATTCGATATTATTGCGAATGAATGTGACGAGAAGGAAGACCTGTCCGATATCTGTAAGATCGCCCTGCTTAAATATTTTTCGAACCATGATTATACGGCGGCTCTTGAGGTGGTGCTTCATCAGGTGCTGAGGGAGATGTGCGAGAAGCAGATCGTGTTCCCTTATTATCTGCGGTATAAGGACGAGTGGCTCAGGGAGCTGCAGCTTTATGACAAGGTGATGATCTCTTATCAGGCGAGGCCGGGGAGCCGCGTGACCCTGTATTATAAGATGAAGCATGGGAACAGGGACGAGCTTGGATATCAGAACGAGGTGATGATGCCTGTCTATGAGAATCTGTATGTGAGACAGTTTGTGCTGTACAGCGACGAGTCTATCAGTTATTATTTTATAGAGACTAAGGGGAAAGAGGATATTATCACGGAGAAAGAGGTCTTGAAGAACGAGAGGGAGATTAAGGAATCCGGTAAGTATGGGAGGCTTAACAGTATGGCTACCATGGCGCCTGCGGCAAGGCGCAAGGCCATGATGGAATATGAGGAAGAGGAGATTATGGCAAAGAAGCTGTTTAAGATTCATTAGAGACGCGCGAATGTAGAGAGGGGAGGGGAAGAACATGAGAAAAGGCGGGATCCTGGGATACGACCTGAATGAGAAGAATTGTCAGATCAGCTATTACGACGAGACAAAAGAAGAGCCGGAGACGATGGGAGCTGCTGCGGATAATTTTCAGATTCCCCTGGTACTGGGATATTACAGGGAACGGTGGGTGTTCGGCATGGAGGCGCAGAGACTGTCTTCGATTCAGGAGGGGAACATAGTCAAAGACCTATTTGAGAAAGCCGTGCGCCGGGAAAAGGTGAAGATTGGCGCTAAGAAGCGGGATGCGGTATGGCTGCTTGCGAAGTTTATCCGCATGACGCTGGAGGGGTTCGAGGATATCGCTTTTATTACCTTTTCCGTCCCGTATACGAATATTGATATGTCCAAGATGCTCAAAGGAATCGGTCAGCGTCTTGGCGTGGCGAAGGACTGCGTTTGCGTTCAGGATTATAAGGAGAGTTTTTGCCAGTATATGTTTTACCAGCCCAAAGAACTGTGGCAGTATGAGTCCGCCCTGTTTTATTGCGACGCCCAGCAGATCCGGGCGTATATGCTGCGGAGGCTGAACGCGGTGGGGGTAAAGGACCGGGACATGTTTGTCACCGTGGAGGAAGTGGCGAGCGCGCAGATGAATGAACTTGCCGCCATCTATACCCTTCTCAACAAAGAGAAGGAGAAGGTCAAGGATAAGGCGAAGGCGGCGGACGACCGGTTTAAGCGCTTCATTCAGAGCGTATTCGAGAAGAAGGTGGTTTCGTCCGTCTATCTGACGGGGGAAGGCTTCGAGAATAACTGGTATCCCAATTCCCTGAAGGTGCTGTGCAACGGGAGGCGGGCGTTTATCGGCAATAACCTGTACAGCCGGGGAGCGTGCTACACGTCTATGCGGCGGCATCTGGAATACCATGAAGGCCCCGTATATCTGGATGATACGAAGATGACGGAACAGATCTGCCTGCGTATGCGCGTGAACGGGCAGGAGGGGTGGTATCCTATCGTGTCCTGGGGGACTCACTGGTACGAGGCTGACGGGCAGTGGGAGGTAATTTTAGAGGATACGTCGGATATTGAGATCCATGTGGAGACCCTTGCGGGGGAAGAGCTGCAGGTGGAGACTGTGTCTTTGGAGGGGCTTCCTAACAGGAGGGATTATTCCCTGCGGATCCAGATCGAGGTGCTGTTTCTGGACGAGCGTACCTGCAGGCTTACGTTTAAAGACGTGGGCTTCGGTGAATTCTTCCCGTCTACGGGATTTCAGGTGGAGAAGACGATTCATTTAGGAGGAATTAATGGGCAGTTTAATTCTATGTCATAGGAAACGGGCGAGACAGCCTTACGAGATCGCAAGGATCCATATGAGGATCTATACCATTGAAGAATTGTGCTATTATATCTGTAACAATCTCTATCTTATCGACTATACCATGGTGAACCGGCAGCTTTGCAACTGGATTGATAAGGAGCTGGAACTTCCGAAGCTTGCGGAACAGCTTCGGGAGGAACTGAGGCAGAACGGCACTATGGAACAGTTTGTGCTTACGATCCTCAGGGAGTCCACAATCTATGCTACCGGGGATATCAATAAGATACAGGGGATTCTCGAGCATCTTCAGAATTTAAAGGAGGTGGAGAGGATGAAGTATAAGGCGGACAGCCTGCAAAAGAGCGGGGAGTACGAGACTGCAATTCTGGTCTATCAGTCAATCATCAATAGGGAATGGGACAATTCCATCAGCAAGCTTTTCTACGGAAGGGTTTATGCGAGCCTTGGGGCGGCTTACGGAAGGCGTTTCCTGTATGAGGAGGCGGCAAAGGTGTATTTGGAAGCATACCGTATCTGCGGGGATATGGAGCTGCTTCGGACATATCTTTACTGCTGCTATAAGGCGCTGCCGGCGGATCAGTATGTGAAGATGCTGTCCGGGAACTCGGTCTTCCTGAATATGGATTCCGCGATGAAGGAGGAGATCCGCGAGATCCAAAGAGGGATTGATATTGATATACCGGAGGAGCTGTTCGAACGGTGGAGGAAGGAGTACCGCCGGATTGATAAGAGTTAGTTTAAAATAGATAAAGGAGGAGAAGGATATGAGACATGATAAGTATATGAGCCCGCTTTCGGAGCGGTATGCAAGCAAGGAGATGCAGTATGTTTTTTCACCTGACAAGAAGTTCCGTACTTGGAGGAAGCTGTGGATTGCGCTTGCGGAGACGGAGAAGGAGCTGGGGCTTCCGATTACGGAGGAGCAGATTGAGGAATTGAAAAGCCATGCGGAGGATATTAATTATGATGTGGCAAAGGAGCGGGAAAAACTCGTGCGCCACGACGTTATGTCCCACGTGTATGCATATGGACAGCAGTGCCCGAAGGCTAAGGGGATCATCCATTTAGGGGCCACCTCCTGCTATGTGGGGGACAATACGGATGTGATCGTGATGTCGGAGGCTCTTGAGATCGTAAGGAGGAAGCTGGTGAATGTGATTGCCAAGCTTGCGGAGTTCGCAGAGGAGTACAAGGATCTGCCTACTTTGGCGTTTACCCATTTCCAGCCTGCGCAGCCTACGACGGTGGGGAAACGCGCGACTCTGTGGATACAGGAGTTTGCAATGGATCTGGAGGATCTGGAGTATGTGAAAGGGACTCTGAAACTTCTTGGTTCCAAAGGGACTACGGGAACTCAGGCTAGTTTTCTGGAACTGTTTGAGGGGGATCAGGAGACGATCGACAAGATCGACCCGATGATTGCAGAGAAGATGGGATTTGAGGCGTGCTACCCGGTGTCAGGACAGACTTACTCCCGGAAGGTGGATACAAGGGCTTTGAATGTGCTTGCGGGTATTGCGGCAAGCGCCCATAAGTTCTCTAATGATATCCGGCTTCTGCAGCATTTGAAAGAGGTGGAGGAACCATTCGAGCCTTCACAGATCGGGTCTTCGGCCATGGCTTATAAGCGTAACCCTATGCGCAGCGAGCGGATTGCGTCGCTGTCCAGATACGTGATGATTGACGCGCTGAATCCGGCGGTGACTTCTGCGACCCAGTGGTTCGAGAGGACGTTGGACGACTCTGCGAATAAGCGGCTCAGCGTGCCGGAAGGGTTCCTTGCAATCGACGGGATTCTTGATCTGTGCCTGAATGTGGTAGACGGGCTTGTGGTATATCCGAAGGTAATCGAGAAACGGCTGATGTCGGAACTGCCGTTTATGGCGACGGAGAATATTATGATGGACGCCGTGAAGGCAGGCGGCGACCGTCAGGAGCTTCACGAGCGCATTCGGGAATTGTCTATGAAGGCGGGACAGAACGTGAAAGTGAAAGGGTTGGACAACAACCTGCTTGAGCTGATTGCAGAGGATCCGGCGTTTAACCTGACTCCGGAGGAATTGAAGGAGACGATGGATCCGGCGAAATACGTGGGGCGCGCCCCGCTTCAGGTGGAGACGTATCTTAATACTGTGATCCGCCCGCTGCTTGGCAGAAATCGGGAGGTGCTGGGGATGAAGGCGGAGATCTCTGTGTAACGGCCTGTTTGGGGGATAGGGCAGGACTGGTATGCTTTCAGGAATAGGCATGGGGAATAGAGGCCTTTCATAGTATGGATATTGAGAGTTAGTTTATAGAGAGAATATAGTGTGGTTAGAAAGGGAACATGAACATGAGGTATGAATTAACCAAAGACTTAGAGACAGGAAATGCAATTATTGACCAGGAGCATAAAGAGCTGTTCCGCGCAGTGAACGAGCTTTTGGATTCCTGCCATAAGGGGCAGGGAAGGACGGCAATGGAGCCGGCAATCAAGTTTTTGACTAGTTATGTAGACCGGCACTTTGCCCATGAGGAGCAGCTCCAGCAGACGGGCGGATATCCCAACAGGGCTCCCCACAAGGTTTTCCATGAGGAATACAAGAAAAAGTTAAAGGAGATCGTATCTGCAATCCCGGCGTCGGGTCCGTCTTTAGGGGATCTGGGGAATCTGAATATGCATATTGCCCTTTTGGTGAATCATATCCGGAGCGAGGATAAAAAAGTAGGCGCATTTTTGAAACAAAAATAAAAAGAATATGAAAATAAAATAAAAATTTAGCAAAATGACCAAAAATTTTAAATTTGCAAATAAAGTAATAAAAAAAGCAGGCGGGAAATAGAGGGTTTCCGCCTGCTTTTTTTGTCAAATTTGGACAAGCCAATACAAGAAATGTACAAAATAGACAAAAAATGTGAAAAAAATAACAGCATATTGAATAAAACAATTTTTAATGGTATGATAGGAGAGATGAATAACTTATATTCAATTTATCTATGCAAAAGGGGGAATTTGTAAATGGAAGCAATGTTGAATAATATTTTCTCAACATTAGGCAGTTATCTGTCAAACTACATCCTGATTGCGGCGCTTCTCGGCGGCGGTATCTGGTTTTCGGTAATCCTTGGATTTATCCAGGTAAAAGGTTTTGGCGAAGGAATGAGAAGAACCTTTGGCGGAATGTTCAAGAAAGGCGGCGACAAAGCAGGGGCGGACGGTATGTCGTCGTTCCAGGCTCTGGCAACGGCTATTGCTGCCCAGGTAGGTACCGGTAATATTGCCGGAGCGGCTACGGCTCTTGCAATCGGAGGTCCCGGAGCGATTTTCTGGATGTGGATCGCAGCGTTCCTTGGAATGGCTACAATTTACGCTGAGGCGATTATGGCGCAGAAGTACAAACAGGTCGGTGACGACGGGGAAGTAACCGGAGGTCCTGTGTACTATATCCGCGCAGCGTTTTCAGGAACCTTTGGCAAAGTACTGGCAGGTACTTTCGCCGTTCTTATTACGCTGGCGCTTGGCTTTATGGGGAATGCCGTACAGTCCAACTCCATCGCTGCTGCGTTTAACACTGCATTTGGTTTACCGCAGTGGATTATGGGTATCGTCCTTGCAGTGCTTGCCCTGTTCGTATTCTTAGGGGGAACAGGACGTATTGCGAAGATTACGGAGCTGATCGTTCCAATTATGGCAGCTTTCTACATAGTTGGTTCTTTAATCGTAATTATTTTTAACGCGAAAGAGATCCCGTATGCATTACATGCAATTGTTGTGGGAGCATTTGCACCTTCTTCCATCGTCGGCGGAGCAGCAGGAGCAACGATAAAGCTGGCTCTTACAAAGGGTGTTGCACGTGGATTGTTCTCTAATGAAGCAGGTATGGGTTCTACGCCTCACGCACATGCGGTTGCAAAGGTAAACCACCCGGTAGAGCAGGGCTTCGTGGCTATGATCGGTGTATTTATCGATACATTCGTAATCCTCAATCTGACGGCGCTGGTAATTATTACGACACATTCTATTCCGTCAGGTAAGACGGGAGCAGAGCTTAGCCAGTATGCATTCTCTACGCTCTATGGAAAGGGAGGAGACATCTTTATCGCAATCTGTATGTTCTTCTTCGCATTTTCTACAATCCTTGGATGGTACTTCTTTGGTCAGGCGAATATTAAGTATTTGTTTGGTTCAAAAGCGGTGAAGGTTTACTCGGTAGTTGTTGCGGTCTGCGTATTCCTTGGCTCCCTTGCAGAGGTAGAGCTTGTCTGGACAATGCAGGATACGTTTAACTCTTTGATGGTTATCCCGAATATCCTTGCGCTGTTCGCATTGAGCGGAGTTATCAAGCAGGTACACAATGACTTTTTCAAGAACCGTAAGAAATAGTGGAACGTGCAATAAAAATTAAATAACGAACGGAAGACGCCGTGCAGGAATTGTTTCTGTCCGGCGTTTTTTATGGGCAGATCAATGCGGAGGAAGTAAGCCGCTGAGGCGGTGTGCGCGGCGGTAGAGGAAGCCTTTCCTGCTCGATTGTATATAGGAATGTGTCTATAATCGGTAAACATGAATCTTGACTTGGCGGAAACCTATGATAGAATGAAAACAGGGAGGTTTCGGTATGGGACGCTATAAGAAATTTAATACGGCAGGCCTCTGTATCCCTGCCTTACACTATATGGTGGATACAGCGGATATGCTCGGGCAGATTATTGAAGATTATATAGAACAGGGAGAATACTTTACGATTAACCGGGCGCGCCAGTTCGGCAAGACAACAACGTTGGAGCTTCTCTATCACAAGTTGAAAGAAAAATATATTGTGCTGGATTTAAGCTTTGAGGCGGCGGAGGAGTATTTCCGCTCATTGGGAACCCTTGCTAAGGGACTTTCTATGGATATTTCGGAACGGTTAAAGATACAGGAAGTTCCGGAAGAGTTATGCAGGGCATGGGAAACTCCGGTTTCTCCCGAATTCCCTCTGCGTGATTTCGGGAGAAAGATAACGGATCTTTGCAGCAGGAGTGACAGGGAAGTGATTCTTACTATTGACGAAGTAGATAAAAATGCAGATAACCAGATCTTTTTGTCATTTCTGGGATTGTTAAGGGAGAAATATTTAAAGCAGAAGAGCGGAAAAGACCATACTTTCAAATCCGTCATTCTCGCAGGCGTCTATGATATCAAAAACTTAAAATTGAGGTTACACGCGCCCGAAGAATCAAAGTATAACAGCCCATGGAATATTGCGGCTGATTTTCGTGTTAATATGAGTCTTACGGAGGAAGGAATAGCAGGGATGCTGCAAGAATATGAGGAAGACTATCATACGGGGATGGATGTAGAAGATTTTGCGCGTCAATTGTATGGCTATACCGATGGATATCCGTTTCTTGTGTCCCGGCTGTGCAAGCTGCTGGACGAGCAGGTTGCCGGAACGAAAGAATACCCGGATAAGGCTTCTGCGTGGACAAAAGGCGGTCTATTGACAGCAGTAAAGATGCTCTTATACGAATCTAACACGCTGTTCGATGACATGCGTAAAAAGATAGACGAATATCCGGAACTGTCCGAGATGATTTATGCAATCTTATTTACCGGAAAGAGTATTGCCTTCAGCCCGGATTATACGGCGATGGATATCGGTATCCGATTTGGTTTCATAAAACGCGACGGGGAGCAGCTTACAGTTGCAAATCGAATTTTTGAGACGAGGCTCTATAATTTTTATCTGGCGGAAGAAATGCTGGGGAGCAGCACTTACGCAGCGTCCATGCAGATAAAAAACCAATTTGTCCATGGGAATATTCTAGATATGGAACTAATATTAAGAAAATTTACGGAGCATTTTACTGATATTTATGGAGAACATACGGACAGGTTTGTTGAAGAAAACGGACGGCGGCTGTTTCTGCTGTATTTAAAGCCTATCATTAATGGAATTGGTAATTATTATATAGAATCTAGGACCAGGAGCATGGGCCGTACGGATGTCGTTGTGGATTACTTCGGACGGCAGTATATTATAGAAATGAAGATTTATCATGGAAATGAATATAACCTGCGCGGTGAAAATCAATTAACCGGATATTTGGAGGATTATCATCTGCAGAAAGGGTATATGATTAGTTTTAATTTTAACAAAAAGAAGCAGGTCGGAGTCCATGAAGTCATTCTGGGAGAAAAGGTGTTGATAGAAGCAGTCATATAGAAATAGTAGATTTACAAGGAAAAAGGGCAAGAAAATGGAAAAATTTCGAATATTGTAAAAAATGGACAATTATCCGGAGTAAATATTGTTGATTGTGTATAAATTTAGATATTTTTGATTTAAAGGTTGCAAATGTTTTAACAATGGGGTATTATAGGTATAGGCAATGAACAGTATATAAGTTGTCTATAAATAGCATTAAAGAAAGCGTAAAAGAGAATATTAGAGTGGGTTGATATTTCCTAAGAGAGAGTCGGGACAACGGCCGCCGAAGAGGCAAACCTGATGAAGGACAGTGAATCTGTTTCAGGCGAAACTTTCAGGCAAAAGGACTAGGAAACGTACCACATTCTGAATCTTGTGCTGTATGATAAATTTCTTGAGATAATTGATATGTTATCAGGGCAAAAGACAGAAAGGGCGATTGCACACATGATTGTGTTCAAAACGCCCTTTTTTTTACAAGGGATATTCAAAAGGCGGGTAGATTTTATCCGTGGATATACGTATAGACGACCGTAAGGGAGAAACAGGCAGATGGGAAGCAGAGATTACATAGTAATTACCAATAATCCCCTGGTTTTGGACAGACTGAACGATACGCACCGTATTGTTTACAGGGATATTTCCTATGAGGAGGTTCTCAGGGAAGTAAGGGACAGAATTCACGAAGGGCACACTTTGTTATCGCATCCGTTATCCGGAAGCGTGAAGCCCAATGAGACACCATATAAATCCATTATGATATCAGAAGGAAAGGGGGCGGTGGACGAAGGGTCCGTTAAGCTGATTGAGAACGCCATACAAGCGTGCCGGAAGTTCATATTCAAGTCCGACTTGTATGAACAATCGGTATATGACGATTTTCAGTTGATTGATTGGACTTTGTTGGAAAGTGGAATGGCATCTGCGGATGTCTGGTAGTCTTTTTATAAAGGTTGTAGAAGCGCATAAGCTTTGAACAATAATATCAATATTCTAAGGAGGGAACCAAAAGTGAGATTAGAAATGGGACACATTTACATTAAGGATATTCAGTTTGCGGCTGAGTCTAAGATTGAAGACGGTATCCTTTATGTATCCGAAGAGGCCGTAAGAGCGGTTGCTCTCGAGGACGAGAAGATTAAGAGCGTATCTTTTGATATTGCAAAGCCAGGCGAGTCTGTGAGAATCACGCCGGTTAAGGACGTCATCGAGCCAAGAGTTAAGGTGGAAGGAAGAGGGGGAATCTTCCCGGGCGTAATCGCTAAGGTTGATACCGTAGGCGAAGGCAAGACCTATGCGCTGAAGGGTATGGCTGTTGTTACGGCTGGTAAGATCGTAGGTTTCCAGGAAGGTATCATCGACATGACTGGCCCGGGAGCTGACTACACACCATTTTCCAAGACACTGAACCTGGTTATGGTATGTGAGCCGGTAGATGATATCAAGCCGCATGATTATGAGAAGGCGGTACGTTTCGCAGGCTTCAGAGTGGCAGTGTATCTTGGGGAACTGGCGCGCGAGCTTACTCCGGATGAGACGAAGGTATACGAGACATGTACAATCAAAGAGGGGATGGAGAAGTATCCGAACCTTCCGAGAGTTGCCTATGTACAGATGCTCCAGAGCCAGGGCTTGCTGCATGATACTTATGTATACGGGGTAGATGCGAAGAAGATTGTTCCGACAATCATGAGCCCGACAGAGGTTATGGACGGCGCTATCGTATCCGGTAACTGTGTATCCGCATGTGATAAGAACCCAACTTATGTTCATTTGAACAATCCGGTTGTTCACGATATGTTTGAGCAGCACGGAAAGACATTTAACTTCGTTTGCCACATCATCACCAATGAGAACGTATATCTGGCTGACAAGCAGCGTTCTTCCGACTGGACGGCGAAGTTATGTAAGATGTTAGACCTTGACGGCGTTATCGTTTCTCAGGAAGGATTCGGTAATCCGGATACAGACCTGATTATGAACTGCAAGAAGATTGAGGCAGAGGGCGTTAAGACTGTTATCATTACAGACGAGTACGCAGGACGCGACGGAAAGTCCCAGTCACTGGCTGACTCCGACCCGGCGGCAGATGCAGTAGTAACAGGCGGTAATGCGAACCAGGTAATTATCCTGCCAAAACTTGACAAGGTTATTGGAACTCTGGATTATGTAACGAAGATTGCAGGTGCAAGTGAGGAGACGCTTCGCGAGGATGGATCTCTTGAAGTTGAGCTTCAGGTGCTTACAGGTGCAACCAACGAGACTGGTTTCAACAAACTGAGTGCGAGATAAGAAGGGAGGATAAGAAGATGGCTAAATTAAAAGTAGTTCATTACATCAATCAGTTCTTTGCACAGATTGGTGGAGAAGAGAAAGCAGATTATCCGGCAGAGCTTCGTGTTGGAGAGATTGTCGGACCAGGTCAGGCGTTGACACAGCAGTTCGGTGAGGACGCTGAGATTGTTGCTACAATCATTTGCGGCGACTCTTATTTCAATGAGAACCTTGAGAAGGCAAAGGCAGATATCCTTGCTATGGTGAAGGAGCAGGCTCCGGATGTATTCGTGGCAGGTCCTGCATTCAACGCCGGACGTTACGGCGTTGCCTGCGGTACAATCGCAGCGGCAGTTCAGGAAGAGCTTGGCATCCCGGCTGTTACGGGTATGTATATTGAGAACCCGGGAGCCGATATGTTCAAGACACAGGTTTATATTGTATCTACAAAGAACAGTGCGGCCGGTATGAGAGACGCTGTTAAGAAGCTGGCTCCGTTAGCTGTTAAAATCGGAAAAGGCGAGGCAATCGGCGCTTCTTCAGAGGAAGGATATATCCCGAACGGCGTCCGTGTGAACTTCTTCGAGAAAGAGAGAGGATCACAGCGTGCAGTTAAGATGCTGATTAAGAAACTTGCCGACAAGCCGTTTGAGACTGAGTTCCCGATGCCTGACTTCGACAGAGTTGACCCGAATCCGGCAGTTAAGGATCTTGCACATGCGAAGATTGCGCTTGTTACTTCCGGCGGTATCGTTCCGAAGGGCAATCCGGACCACATTGAAAGCTCCAGCGCTTCACACTACGGCGAGTATGATATCGCAGGCGTTATGGATTTGACGGAAGCGACATACGAGACCGCCCACGGCGGATATGATCCGGTTTATGCAAACGAAGACTCTGACCGTGTATTGCCGGTTGACGTACTTCGCGATATGGAGAAGGAAGGAAAGATTGGGGAGCTGCATCACCTGTTCTACACGACCACAGGTAATGGTACGGCCGTTGCATCATCCAAGGCTTTCGCTGCTGAGTTCTCTCAGAAGCTTAAGAACGACGGTGTAGACGCAGTAATCCTCACCTCCACATGAGGTACCTGTACTCGTTGCGGTGCAACGATGGTAAAAGAAGTAGAGAGAGCAGGAATCCCTGTTGTACACATCTGTACGGTAACTCCTATTTCTATGACGGTTGGCGCGAACAGAATCGTACCGGCTATCGCAATTCCACATCCTCTTGGAAATCCTGCATTGGATGCAGATGAGGAGAAGAGCCTCAGACGTAAGATTGTTGAGAAGGCGTTAGTTGCCCTTGAGACAGAGGTTGAGGGACAGACAATTTTTGATTAATGTCTAAAATTTGGGCAGATTAGAAAATTGTCCATATAGATTGTATTTTATTTTCATTTAATAAGTGGTATAGTGTAAGAAAGGATGATACTATACCACTATAAAAAGGAGAAGTTTCGTTATGAGCAAAATTTATGACGTAATTGTCCTGGGCGCAGGTCCTGCAGGTTTGGCTGCAGGACTGTACGCAGGAAGAAGCCGTCTTTCTGTTCTGATTATCGAGAAGGGACAGGACGGAGGACAGATTGCTATCACAGATGAGATCGAGAACTACCCGGGACAGACGGTAGAGGGCGAGTCAGGACCGTCTCTGATTGCAAGAATGACAGAGCAGGCGGCAAAATTCGGCGCTGAGCGCGTATCCGACACTATTACGGAAGTATCCCTTGAGGGAGAAGTAAAAGTGTTAAAGAGCGCAAAGGCTGAGTATCAGGGAAAGAATGTTATCATCGCTACAGGCGCTCACGCAAGGCCGATCGGCTGTAAGGGCGAGGCAGAGTACATGGGCAAGGGCGTTTCCTACTGTGCTACCTGTGACGCTAACTTCTTCGAGGACTTTGAAGTATATGTAGTGGGCGGCGGCGACTCTGCCGTTGAGGAAGCTATGTATCTGACGAAGTTCGCAAGGAAAGTAACCCTGATCCACAGAAGGAATGAGCTTCGTGCCGCGAAGTCCATTCAGGAGAAGGCGTTCAAGAATCCGAAGCTTGAGTTCATGTGGGATTCTGTAGTTGAGGAGCTTGGAGGAGATGAGATCCTGTCTGAGATGACGGTTAAGAACGTTAAGACAGGGGAGATTACGAAGGTTACGGCAGACGAGGACGACGGAATGTTCGGTCTGTTCGGATTCATCGGAACAATCCCGAATTCCAAGGTCTTCGAGGGAATCATTGATATGGACGAGCGCGGATATATCAAGACAGACGAAGATATGCACACCAATATCCCTGGCGTATACGCAGCAGGCGACGTCCGTATTAAGAGCTTAAGGCAGGTAGTTACCGCAGCGGCTGACGGAGCAATCGCGGCAGTCCAGGTTGAGAGAAGCATGTCAGACTACTTCTAAAGCGGGCAAGATTCCCGTCTTTGCGGGAAGGCTCCTTAGGGGCTTAACTGCGGCTTTGAGATATGGGATAGACACGCTTATAGATGGAACATCGTCAAGCGGTAAGCGTGTTTATAGGAGCCTTACTATTGGGCTTCGATATCACAATATCAATAAAGGAGGATGATAGAAATGATAGATGTAGATAAGAATACATTCCAGACTGAGGTTCTGGAAGCAGAAGGCTATGTATTCGTAGACTTTTACGGTGACGGCTGTGTGCCATGTCAGGCTCTGATGCCGAAGGTACACGAGTTCGCTGAGACATATGGGAATAAGATGAAGTTTACGTCTCTTAATACAACAAAGGCTCGCCGTCTGGCAATCGGACAGAAGATTCTTGGGCTTCCTGTAATGGCTATTTACAAGGATGGACAGAAGGTTGAAGAGGTTGTTAAGGAAGAGGCTACGCCAGAGAGCATCGAGGCGATGATTCAGAAGTATATCTAATTCGGTATAGTTCTTTATCATATAATGTTTTTTACCACACAAGAAAGGAGAAAGCATAATTATGGCTATTTTAGAAGGGAAAAAAGCAATAATTATCGGAGACCGTGATGGAATTCCGGGACCGGCAATCGCTGAGTGCGTACAGACTGCCGGCGCAGAAGTAGTATTTTCATCAACGGAATGTTTCGTCTGAACGAGCGCAGGCGCAATGGACTTAGAGAATCAGAAGAGGGTTAAGGATTTTGCTGACGAGTATGGTGCAGAGAACTTAGTTGTAGTTCTTGGTGCGGCAGAAGGCGAAGCTGCAGGACTTGCAGCTGAGACTGTTACAGCAGGAGACCCGACATTCGCAGGTCCATTGACAGGGGTCCAGCTTGGACTCACGGTATATCACGTATGTGAACCAGAGATGAAGGAAGAATTCGACGAGGCTGTTTATGATGAGCAGGTAAGTATGATGGAGATGGTACTTGACGTTGACGATATCGTTAGCGAGATGAGTTCTATCAGAGACGAATTCTGTAAGTATTTATAAGAAATAGGATTTGAGAGGGGCGGACTCAATGGTGACCCACCGTGGGTCTGCCCTTTTTCCAGCTTGTCTCATCCCTTTGGGGTTGACCGGACAGGCTGTCAGGACGAAAATATTTTGCCCGGCTTAGGGGAGGTAGCCTTAGGCGGGTACATAAAAGCCCTTCTGTATGGAAGAAATGAAAGGTGGTAAATAAAGCAATGAACAGCGTAATCAAAGGCGCCAGCTACGTGCTTGCGCATACACCACAGATGGTGGTATATAACGGAACGACCCAGACTACAGAGAGGATCGTAAATCCGGAGTCTGAGTATCTGAAAGAATTAGAGAGCCATTTACGTTCCTATGAGGAATGTGTGAACTACTGGCCAAACCAGGTATATATCGGCAATGCGACGCCGGAGGATCTTGCAGGCGTGGAATTCCCATACTATGACAAGGTGAAAGAAGGCGCAGAGAGATACGGCAAGTACGGCGAAATCATGCCGGAGGAAGAGTTTATCCTTCTGGTTCAGGCATGCGACCAGTTTGAGGTTGTTAAGATTGACAAGGATTTCGTAAGCGCACACAAGGATGCATTTGCGGCAGACCCAATCATTACGGAGGATATTGCAGCAAGAGTCGAGGCGGGCGTAGAGCTGTCCGAAATCGAGGCGGCAGTAAAGGACGAACACGCAGAGGGAATCTATGTTGCAGGCAAGCTGGTGGCATGTGTGAAGAGAGCTCACGACATTGACGTGAACCTGTCTGCACACGTTATGCACGAGAACCTGATGAGCAAGGCTTCAAGCGTACTGGCTCTGTTATACGGCGTAAAGAATGCAGGAATCAGCAAGGACGATATCGAGTATGTAATCGACTGTGCGGAGGAAGCATGCGGAGATATGAACCAGAGAGGCGGCGGCAACTTCGCTAAGGCAGCTGCAGAAATCGCAGGCCTTAATAATGCGACAGGTTCCGACAGCCGCGGTTTCTGCGCAGGACCATCCCACGCGCTTATCGAGGCTGCCGCATTGGTTAAATCCGGAGCATACAAATGTGTTGCTGTAACAGCCGGCGGATGTACCGCAAAACTTGGTATGAACGGAAAAGACCATGTGAAGAAAGGCCTTCCGATCTTAGAGGACTGTCTTGCAGGCTTCTGTGTTATCCTTTCCGAGAACGACGGAGAGAACCCGGAAATCAACCTTGACATTCTGGGACGCCACACGGTTGGAACAGGAAGCGCGCCGCAGAACGTTATCGGCAGCCTTGTAGCAGACCCGCTTGAGAGGGCAGGACTGAAAATCACAGATATCGATAAATTCTCTCCTGAGATGCAGAATCCGGATATCACGAAGCCGGCAGGAGCAGGCGACGTGCCGATGGCAAACTACAAGATGATTGCAGCCCTTGCCGTAAAGAGAGGCGAGCTTGACAGAAAAGAACTGGCTTCTTTCAGCACAAACCACGGCTTGACCGGATGGGCTCCGACACAGGGACATATTCCGTCAGGCGTACCGTACATCGGATTCGCAAGAGAAGATATCCTTGCAGGAAAGATAAAGACGGCTATGATTATCGGAAAAGGAAGCTTGTTCCTTGGACGTATGACGAACCTGTTCGACGGTGTTTCCTTCGTAATCCAGGCAAATACAAAGGCAGAAGCGGAAGCTGCTGCAGGCGTATCTGAGGAAGAGGTAAAGGGATTAATCGCAAAGGCGATGAAGGATTTCGCAGCTTCCCTGATCGCAGAGTAAGGGGGACGGTAACGATGGCTAATAATATAGAGAGAATGATTGCCGATACCTTTATGGAGATGGCGCAGGGCCTTGAGACAGGAAGTTTTGGAAAAAGGCCTAAGGTAGCCCTCACTGGTATGGGCAGCGAGCATGGGGAAGAGAACTCCATGAAAGCGGCCGTAGAAGCGGCAAAAGACGGAATCGACGTATACTATATCGGAACATTAGAGGCGGAAGGCGTGACTACCATCAAAGTGGCAAACGACGAGGAAGGCCACGACCGTATGGAAGAGATGCTGAAAAAGGGAGAAGTGGACGCGGCAGTTACCATGCATTTCCCGTTCCCGATCGGCGTGTCTACCGTAGGCCGCTGCGTGACGCCGGCGACTGCAAAAGAGATGTTCATCGCGAACACGACCGGAACCTCCAGTACGGACCGTATTGAGGGAATGATTAAGAACGCGATTTATGGAATTATTACCGCTAAGGCCTGCGGCGTCAAGAATCCGACTGTCGGAATCCTGAACGTAGACGGCGCGCGCCAGACGGAGAAGGCGTTGAAGCAGCTTCAGGAGAAGGGATACGACATCGCATTTGCCGAGTCAGGAAGGGCAGACGGCGGATGTGTGATGAGAGGAAACGATGTGCTTCAGGCGTCTCCGGACATCATGGTTACGGACTCCCTGACCGGAAATATTCTGGTGAAGATGCTGTCCTCCTTTAACACAGGCGGCAGCTTTGAGGCCACCGGCTATGGCTATGGGCCGGGAATCGGAGAAGGCTATGAGCAGTTAGTCATGATTGTATCAAGAGCCAGCGGCGCTCCGGTAATTGCCAACGCGATACGCTATGCGGGACAGCTCGTAAGAGGCAAGGTATTCGAGGTTGCGAAGGCAGAATTTGCGGCTGCGAAGAAGGCAGGGCTTAAGGATATCTTAGACGCGCTCAAGGCATCCCAGAAACCGGCAGGGGCTGCGGAAGAAGTGAAAGAGCCTCCGAAGGAGATCGTAACAGCCCAGATTGCGGGTATCGAGGTCATGGACTTAGAGGATGCCGTAAAGGCGCTGTGGAAGATTAACATCTACGCGGAGAGCGGAATGGGATGTACCGGACCGATCGTGCGCGTGTCCGACGCAAACCTTGCGAAGGCGGAGGAAGAGCTTAAGAAAGCCGGATATGTTAATTAAATATGAAATACCGAAAGGTTTCTTTGGGAAAGTGGCATCTTGTTTCGGGATGCCACTTTCTTTTGGGTCAGTCAGGTCCTATAATGAAACTGTGAGGTGTTAATAGTTTATGGAAACGGTTTTAAAAGTAAGGGTTCCGGGTATTCTTATGCCTTGGAAAGAAATGATGAGGGGATGTCTGGTCGTCGTACTGCTCGGCATCCTGTGTTTTTGCGTGTGGAATGATTCCGTGATGTATGAAGTCCGTCAGCCCGATGCGTTACAGTACGCCCTTGGGCAAGGGAAAGGGTGCGAAGCGGCGGAGCCGGTATCGGTATGCCGCGAGGGACACGCTCATGCCATGGCGGCTTGGAAAGAGGCAGATTTATCCGGGTTCTGCGTAACTTTGAAGCTGTCGGCCGCAGACATGAGAAAAGAGCTGTCGGGATTTGAAACCGGATTAAGCGCGGCGGTAAGGAATGTTCCGGTGGGAAACAATTTGGAGACGGAACCATTCCGGATAGCGGCAGAACCAGAGTATATATGGCCTGAAATCAGTTGGGGATTAGAGGATGTTACAGATGTGCCGTCCGTGCCGCCTTCTGTTTTGGAGGACAGTCCAACAGACATGGAATGGATAGAGCCTGTGGTTCCCGATGATACTCCGGTTATGGATACGCCGGATATAACGGAAGAAAAGGTGTTTCCTGAAATGCCGGCGATTTCAGAAGAACCGGCGCTTCCTGAGGAAATTGCCGGATTCCTTCTGGATGGCGAAGGATACATTACAGGATATACGGAGTATGCCGTGGTGAGGGATGATTTGCTGGTTATCCCGGAAAATGAAAACTGCGTCGGAATCAGAAGCGGCGCGTTGGACGGGTTTAGCGAAAGCGTCATGGAAGTCTATCTTCCAGCGAATATCAGCGATCTTGAACTGGGCGTCTTTGATGTGTTCCCGAATCTGATGTTTGTGGAAGTGTCAGGGGACAACCCGTACTATTACAGTTTGGATGGGATTCTGTACTCCGTATCCGGAGAAGAAATTTGCTGTCCGGCAGGAAGAATAATTGAATAAAAGTGTAAAACGGAAGGGATGATTTCTCTGCCGCGGCAATATACTAATCTGTAGGATTGCTCAGGGGCAGGAAATCATCCCTGACTTATTTTTGGATGCGGACGCGAGGGCAGCAAATGGAAAGTTAGGTAAATAATCCTCTCTGTTTTATAGTTCCTTTCTATATATAACAGAATTTCCTGTCATTTTTGGAGGCCAAGTGCTATAATGAGAAAAGATTTTTCAGGGGAGGCGTTGGCATGAAGATTCAGCAGATCAGAAAAGACAAAGAAGAATACATGGAGATGCTTCTCATGGCAGAGCCGCAGAGGGACGTAATCGAAAGCTATCTTGACAAGGGGGAAATGTTTGTCCTTGTCAATGGCGGGGACGTCTGTGCCGTCTGCGTGATAGAGCTTTTGAAGAACCGTAAATGCGAGCTTAGAAATATCGCTACCCGGGTTGAGGAACGGGGGAAGGGATATGCGAAATCTTTAATCTGCCATGTCTGCGAACATTACGGCAATCAATGCGACACCATGTATGCAGGTACGGGAAACAGCAGAAAGACGCTGGAATTTTTGGGGAAATGCGGGTTTGTCAATTCCCACATCGCAGCGAACTATTATGCGGAGCATTACCGGGAACCTGTCTACGAAGGCGAAGTGAAGCTGACCGATAAGATTTACCTGAAAAAGCAGTTGGATTCGGAGGTCAATGTGAAGAAGGTGGTGGATCTTGCGCTGGAGGCGGGAAGAATCCTGCTGAAAAACGGGGCGGAAATCTTCCGGGTGGACGAGACGATGATCCGTATCTGCCAGCGTTTCCATGTAGAATATGTAGATACCTTCATCCTAAGCCATGCAATTTTTATCAGCGCGGAGAATGGCATGGAGGAGACCTATACAAAAGTGAAGCAGGTGCCGCTGTCGTCCGCCCATCTTGGAATCGTCGCGGAAGTGAACGAATTGTCAAGAGAGATTTCGGAAGGGCTTGTCAGTATTGAGGAAGCAGCCAGGCGGCTGAAAGCGATAGACAGGATACCGGAGAAGAAGGGATATTTTCAGGTGCTTGCCGCGGGGGCTGCAAGCGGCTGTTACGGGTATCTCCTTGGGGCGTCGGAAACGGAAAGTATAGCGGCGTTTTTTATCGGATGTATCCTGTACGTATGGGTGCTTGCCGCAAAGAGGCAGAATTTGTCGAAGATGATTGTGAATATCGTGGGCGGCGTGCTTATCACGGCTCTGGCAATCGCGGCGTGCCACCTTCCAGTTCCGGGAAACGTGCAGTTTGGCGGGATGATTATCGGTTCCATCATGCCGCTGGTACCTGGGCTTGCGTTCGTCAATGCAATCCGGGATATCGCCGACAGCGATTTCCTGTCCGGGACTGTGCGGATGATCGACGCGCTTCTGGTATTCGTCTATATTGCCGTGGGCGTAGGCGTCACACTTAGCGTATATAATCGGATGGGAGGAGGGTTCATGCTGTGATACACGGGTTCATGATGCATATGGTATGCCCGTTTTTGGGGACGATGGGGTATGCCGTGCTGTTCAACGTCCCCAGACGTTTTTATCTTAGCTGCGGGTTTACCGGTATGGCGGGATGGAGCGTGTATCATATTATCGTCAGCCATACATTTTCTGCGGCATTTGCATCTTTTCTGGGGACGATGTCCGTGGTATTTTTGTCCCGGGTGCTGAGCATCCGGAAGAAGTGCCCGATCACGGTCTTTTTGGTTGCCGGTATCCTGCCGCTGGTGCCTGGGGCGGGGATTTACCATACCGTGTACTATCTGGTGACCAACCAGCTTGCAGAGGCGTCCCTGCGGGGGATGGAGTCTATCAAGGTTGCATTTGCCATTGTCCTTGGGATTGTATTTATGCTGGCTGTCCCGGGGAAATTATTTCAGGCGGCGTCTAACTTCCGGCATCAGGTGCCGGAGGGAGGCAGGAAGAAGAAGGGAATCTTTGAACAGGCTGTCCGTGGGCGTTTCAGATGAATCGAAATGTCAGAAAAGGTTGATAGATGTCCTAAGGTTTGGTACAATGTAAGTAAATAAATGCAATACACAGCTACGGGAACCGTTTTAGCTATAAAGGAAGGTGAGCTTATGTCAGAGGGTAATTTGTTGAAGATATTAAAGGAAAGCCGTTATACTACGGTTTTGAGCGGGTTCGGTATGCTTCTTGAGAGCGGCTATCCGTCAATCCGGGATGGCGATGTGTCCTACGATATAGAGCAGAAATACGGATACTCCATGGAGGAGATGTTTTCGAGTGCATTTTATTCGACACGCAAGGAACAGTTCTATTCGTTCTACCGCAACGAGATACTCAGCCAGCTTACAACGCCTCCGGGGAAGGGATTTGTGGAGATGGCGGAGCTTGAGCGCAGAAGGATGTTCCACTGCATCATTACCAGGAGGATATACGGGCTGCCCCAACGGGCGGGGTGTAAGAATGTCATAGACCTTCATGGGAATGTGTACAATAATTTTTGCCCTCATTGCGGAAAGAATTATCCTATGGAATATGTCCGGGATTCGTCCAGAGTGCCTCTCTGTGAAGACTGTAAGACTCCGGTAAGACCGAAGGTGTGCCTGTTCGGCGAGATGGTAGATAACGGCGTGATCACCAGAGCGGCTGAGGAGATTAGGAAGGCGGACGTATTATTGGTGTTGGGATCACATCTAAACTCTTATCTGTGTAATCAACTGATTAATTATTATGAGGGAGATCAGTTGATTTTGGTAAATGAGACGCCGCATTATGCAGAGAGGCTGGCGGATATTATCATTCATGAGAGAGTGGACGATCTGCTGGAAAGGCTGCGGAAAGAGCTGGGGTAGCCTAAGTCTTTCCTTTTTGGGCATGCCGTTATATCAGGCATGCCCGACAAAAAGATATTTGAAGGAGAATAGAAATGAACAAAGTTAGAACAAGATTTGCGCCAAGCCCTACGGGGAGGATGCATGTGGGGAACTTAAGAACCGCGCTGTATGCGTATCTGATTGCAAAACATGAGGACGGGGACTTTATGCTTCGTATTGAGGACACGGATCAGGAACGCTTTGTGGAGGGAGCGCTGGATATTATTTATCATACCCTTGCGGAGACGGGGCTTGTACATGACGAAGGCCCGGATAAGGACGGCGGAGTTGGCCCTTATGTGCAGAGCGAGCGGAATTCTTCCGGACTGTATCTAAAATATGCGAAACAGCTCATTGAGCAGGGGAATGCCTATTACTGCTTTTGTGACAAGGAGAGGCTCGAGTCCTTAAGGAGCAGTGTGTCGGGGGAGGGCGGAACCGAGATTGTCGTCTACGACAAGCATTGTTTGAGTCTTAGCAGGGAGGAAGTCGAAGAGAATCTTAAGGCGGGTAAGCCTTATGTAATTCGTTTTAATATGCCCACAGAAGGGACGACGACATTCGCGGATGATATATACGGGGAGATTACGGTACCCAACGGGGAACTGGAGGATCTGATTCTGATCAAATCCGACGGGTATCCGACCTATAATTTTGCCAATGTGGTTGACGATCATCTGATGGGGATTACCCATGTTGTGCGGGGCAATGAGTATTTGTCTTCGGCCCCTAAATATAACAAGATCTATGAGGCGTTTGGGTGGGACGTCCCCACCTATGTACACTGTCCGCTGATCACTGATGAGAACCACAAGAAATTAAGTAAACGGTGCGGCCATTCTTCGTACGAGGACCTGATTGATCAGGGATTTATTACGGAGGCCGTGGTCAATTATGTGGCGCTGCTTGGATGGTGTCCGGCGGGCAATCAGGAGATTTTTTCACTGGAGGAGCTGGTGAAGGAGTTCGATTACCGCCATATGAGCAAGTCTCCGGCAGTCTTTGACATTGTAAAGCTTAAGTGGATGAACGGCGAATATTTTAAGGCCATGGATGAAGAGAGGTTCTATGAGATGGCCAAGCCCTATATCCGCGAGGCGGTGTCAAAGGACTATGACATCCGGAAGATCGCCGCGCTTGTCAGAACCAGGATCGAGGTATTTCCGGATATCCGGGAGCAGATTGACTTCTTTGAAGAACTGCCTGAATACGATACGTCTATGTACTGCCACAAGAAGATGAAGACCAATGAAGAGAAGTCTCTTACTGTGCTGAGGGAAGCGCTGCCTCTCCTTGAGGCGCAGGAGGATTTCAGCAACGACGCGTTATTCAATGTGCTGAAGGCTTATGTAGACGAGAAGGGTTACAAGACCGGATTCGTGATGTGGCCTATTCGTACCGCCGTATCCGGGAAACAGAATACCCCGGGGGGTGCGACGGAGATTATGGAGATCATCGGAAAAGAAGAATCGCTTAAGAGAATCCGAAAAGGGATTGAATTGTTAAGCAGACAGGGGAATCTATGAGTTTAAATCATGCTCAGAGTACGGCGGTTGCCCATAAGGACGGGCCATGTATGGTTCTCGCCGGTCCCGGTTCCGGGAAAACACTTACCATTGCAAAGAGAATTGAATATCTGATTATAAAGTATAAGGTAAGGCCAGAAGAGATTCTGGTCATTACCTTTACGAAGTATGCGGCAAATGAGATGAAAGAGCGTTTCAGGAAGGTCATGGGAAGATCCGGAATTCCTGTGACCTTCGGGACGTTCCATGGGATTTATTATGGTATTCTAAAATGGGCGTATCGGCTGAATTCGGGCAACTTGCTGTCGGATGAGGAGAAATATGCTTTGCTTCGGCAGCTTACGGCGCATCTTGGATGGGAGGCTGCGGGAGAGTGTGCGGATGAGAAGGACGCCCTGAAAGAGCTGGCGGCAGAGGTGGGAAATATAAAGAACGACTGCCGCGATATCGAAGCCTATGAGTCGAAGCGTTACGGCGCGCGGCGTTTTCGGGAACTTTACCGGCTCTATGAAAGTGAGAAGAAGAAACTTAGGAAGATTGATTTTGAGGATATGTTGATCATGTGCCGGGAATTATTTCTGAAAAGACCGGACATCCTAAAGAAGTGGCAGGAGAAGTTTCGGTATATTTTGGTGGATGAATTTCAGGATGTGAACCAGGCGCAGTATGACGTGGTTCGTATGCTTGCCGCCCCTTTAGACAACCTGTTCGTGGTCGGAGACGACGACCAGTCGATCTATGGGTTCCGGGGTGCGAAGCCGGGGATTATGCTGGAGTTTATGAAGGATTATCCGCAGGCGAAGCGTGTCCTGCTGGATATTAATTATCGTTCTACGGTCCACATTGTAAATGGGGCGCTGCGGGTTATTGCTCATAACGAGGAGCGGTATGACAAGAAGATCGAAGCTAAGAAGGGAAAAGGCGGGACCATCCACGTTCAGGAGTTAAGAGATCCTGCGGCAGAAGGGGAGTATGTTCTTGAGACGATTAGGGAATATAAAGAGAAGGGAATCCCGTATGGGGAAATGGCCGTACTCTATCGGACAAGCCTTGACGCAAGAGCCTTGACACAGTCGTTTGCAAAAGGGGATATTCCCTTTGTTATGAAGGAAAAAATCAGCAGCCTTTATGACCATTTTATTGGGACGGACCTGATGAGTTACCTCCATTTGTCTCAAGGAGGATTTGAACGCAGACATCTGCTTCGGATTGCGAACAGGCCGAAACGTTATCTTGGCCGGGACAGTATGGAGGGATGTGTGAGTTTTGAATCCCTGCGGAATTTCTACTGTGATAAGGCGTGGATGATGGACCGGATTGACCAGTTAGAGTGGGATCTTAAGATGATTAAGGGTAAGACGCCCTATGCGGCCATCCAGTATATCCGGAAAGGAATGGGGTATGATGATTTCCTGCGGGAGTATGCCGACGGCCATAAGGTTTCGTTAGAGGAGCTTACGGAGACTGCAGACGAGATTTTGCAGAGTGCGAAGGAATTCCGGACGGCGCAGGAGTGGTTTGATCATATAGAACGTTATAAAACGGTCCTGACTGAACAGAAGGCGAAGGAATGGAGCCGCACGAAGGAGGATAATGGGGTTGCGCTTATGACGATGCACGGGGCGAAGGGGCTTGAGTATGAGTTGGTATTTATCATCGGGGGAAATGAAGGGAGCGTTCCCTACCGAAAAGCGAAGCTTAAAGAAGAGATCGAAGAAGAACGTCGGATGTTCTATGTTGCGATGACTAGGGCAAAGAGCAGGCTGATCATCAGTTACGTGAAAGAAAAAAACGGAAAAGATCTCAGTCCTTCCCGTTTTATTGAAGAGTTACTCTTCATCTAGTTCCTCGAATTCCTGTGTGTCCATCCACTCGTCAAACGCATCCGCGGCAATCTCATATTCTTCGTCATCCTCAATATTCTCAAGCTCAGGCTCGCCTTCGGGCGTCTCGACATAGCGATAGAGGTAGACGTCGCCTTCTTCTGTGTTCCCCTCCTCATCCATGGGGAGTAATGCTATGTATTCCCTGTCGGCGGCTTCGAACAGGGTAAGGATTGCGCATTTTACGACTTCGTCATTGTCAAGCGTCAGTTCAACTGTCATATATTCGTCCATAGTTTCCGTCTCCTTTGTTTTTAGATATCTTTACTGTACCAAAGGAAGGGGCAAAATGCAAGAAGGTTTTGAAAGTTACTATTCACAGCCACATAAAAATGTTGTAGAATAGTAGGAGGATGTGGGAAAAAGTTTGTTTATTAACATTAGGAGGAAGACGATTATGAGAAGAAGGAAAATGTTAAGAGCATTTTTGATGCTCATATGCATTTTCGTACTGTCCGCATGTAAGAAGAACGTTGGAACACCGGAAGATAACGCTGTGTCCGATGAGCCGCCGGAAGAAACGCCTTTGGAAGAAGACGGTACATATGTGTTTGGTTTCTCAGGGATTGATATGGAGAATCCTTATTTTATAACACTGGAATCAGCAATCAGGGAGGTGATTGAGAAGAAGGGGTATGAACTTCTTACGAAGGATCCGGCTTCAAGCCCTAAGGATCAAGAGGTGCAGATCAGGGAGATGATCGAAGAGGGGATTGACGCCCTTTTCCTCTGTCCGGTGGATTGGGAGGCGATTACGCCTGCGCTTGACGCCTTGAAGGAGGCGGATATTAAGATTATTAATGTGGATACCCAAGTCAAAGAGATGGATTATGTGGACGCCTATATCGGTTCGAATAATGTGGAAGCAGGATATGTCTGCGGAGAGGATCTGATTGAGAGGTGTCCGGAGGGCGGAAAGGTGGCGATCCTGGAGTGTCCTACCCAGAATTCTATCAACGATCGCATTACAGGATTTGAGGAGGCGATTGCAGAGGCTGCGAAGGGTTTCGAAGTCGTGGAGAGGGTGGATACCAACGGAGAATTCGAGAAAGCCTTGGGCGCTGCGAAGGAGATTCTGGAGAAGCATCCGGACGTGTCGGCAATTATGTGCGGCAATGACCAGCTTGCGGTTGCCGCAAAGACGGCGGTCAATCTTGCAAACGTAAAGACGGTCGTCATCTATGGGGTCGACGGATCGCCGGATATTAAGAAGGAATTAAAGAAGTCGGACGGGCAGATAGCCGGAACAGCGGCGCAGTCGCCGATTAATATCGGCAAGACGGCGGCAAAAACGGCGGTGGCGATGCTGAACGGGGAAGACTATGAGACGGAGATTTTTGTAGAAGTATTTATGATAGACAAGGATAATGTTGAGATGTACGGAGTAGACGGATGGCAGTAGAGAGGCTGATTTTGTAGCAATAGCTGTATGGTTCCGGAAGAGAGCAGGAGGATTTAAGGCATGAAGGAGATACAGGGGCGACCCTTACCGTTAGGAACTACAATGATAGGAAATATTGTGAATTTTTCTGTGGCTGTGTCCCAGGAGAAGGAGTGTCAGTTATTGATTTACCGCGCCGGGGCGAAGAAACCATGGGTTGTTTATGAGATGAAGCGGGAACTTGGGGAAGTACGTTATCTTGCCTTGGAGGGGATAGAACCATCGAAGTATGAATATAATTACCGGATCGGCGGCAAGGTTGTAGTCGATCCGTATGCGAAGGCGCTTGCCGGACGGGAAGTCTGGGGACGGGTCCGCGATGTGCAGGCCCATGAAGTACGCGGAATCTTATATGATCAGGAATATGATTGGGAAGGCGATATGCCGCTGTGCCTGCCTTACCACAGTGTGGTTGCGTACAGTCTGCATATCAGAGGATATACGAAGCATGCGTCTTCTAAGGTAAAGAGTAAGGGGACGTTCCAAGGGCTGGTGGAGAAGCTGCCTTATCTTAAAGATCTGGGGATTAACCAGATTCAGTGTATGCCGGTCTATGATTTTGAGGAGTGTATGCTGTACCGGAATTACTGGGGATATGGTCCGGCATACTGGTTTGCGCCGAAGAGTTCCTATGCGAAGTCGAGAGACGCGGTGCGGGAATTGAAGGACATGGTGAAGGCTTGCCATAAGCAGGGGATTGAAGTTGTCCTTGAAATGCCGTTTACAGAGGACGTCTCGAAACAGACGATGGAGGAATGTCTGAGATACTATATGATCGAGTACCATATAGACGGGTTCATCTTGAATCCTCAGATTGCGCCGATGGAAGCCATCTATGCAGACCCGATTTTAAAAAAGACGAAGATCATGGTTCACAGAATTGATTTTCAGACGGTTATGCGCCGTTTCCTGAAAGGAGACGAGGGGATGGTGGAGGGAGTCATGTACTGGCTCCGGCATATTTCCGAGAAAGACGGGATTTTTAATTGCATTACGAACCAGAACGGTTTTACCCTGTATGACCTGGTGTCTTATGACAGAAAGCATAATGAAGCTAATGGCGAGAATAATCAGGACGGCCCGGAATATAACTATAGTTGGAACTGCGGGGCGGAAGGGATGACGAGGAAGAAGGCAATTATGTCGCTTCGGGATCAGCAGATCAGGAACGCCTTTTTTCTTCTTCTTCTGGCGCAGGGGACGCCGTGTATCCTTGCCGGGGATGAATTCTGCAATACACAGAAAGGGAATAATAATGTATATTGCCAGGATAATCCCACGGGATGGACGGACTGGAGCCGTCTCGAGCAGAAAAAAGATCTCCATGATTTCGTGAAGCAGCTGATTGCCGTCAGAAAAAGTCAGCCTGTGTTCTGGCCTAAGCAAGAGATGTGCGGCATAGATCAGGCAAGATGCGGGATTCCGGACGTGTCTTACCATGGAGAGAGTGCGTGGCGGGTTCCGTCGGAGGTATTCAGCAGGCAGCTTGGCGTCTTTTACAGCGGGCTGGCGGCCGGCGGCGAGGACTGTTTTATCGCCTATAATATGCACTGGATTGAACATTCCTTTGCGCTGCCTGCGCTTCCAAGGAATAAGAAGTGGTATAAGATTGCCTCCACGAAGGAGGGGATTCTTGACGAAGCCGAGTGTTTTAAGAACCAGAGGACCGTGGTGCTCAAGGAACGTATGATTATGGTATTTGTAAGCAGGGAAGAAGATGGAACAAAAGAGGACGGAGCCGGTGAAAAGAATAGGGATTACGTCGTATCAGCTGAAGTGGATCGCCATTGTAACGATGCTGATTGACCATATTGGCGCGGTATTATTTCCGGGAGAGATGATTTTCCGCTATGTGGGGAGGATTTCTTTTCCCATCTTCTGTTTTCTCCTGACGGAAGGAGTTAGATATACCAGGGATATCCGGATGTATATGTTAAGGCTAGGTGGTTTTGCGATTCTTTCGGAGATTCCTTACGATCTGGCGTTTCACGGCAGGGTTGTGGATCCAAGATACCAGAATGTATTTTTTACATTGCTGTTGGGTGTAATACTGACGTATCTGTTAGAGCGCAGCGCTGAATGGCCGCTTAAGGTGGTGGAGATCCTGCTGGTTATGGCTGCGGCAGATTTCCTTCGAACGGACTACAGCTATAAGGGGATCCTTCTGATTGCTGTGTTCTATCTCATGAGGGAGAATCTGTGGATTAAAACGGCGTGCGGCGCTGTTTGGAATTTTCTGTGGAACGGCAGTATTCAGGGGTACGGCGCGCTTGCAATGGTTCCCATCGCTATGTATAATGGGGAGCGCGGGAGGAGAATGAAATATTTCTTCTATGTGTTCTATCCGGCTCATCTGCTTGTGCTGTTTCTTGTGTCGAAGATGTTGGCATGACTGGGAGGAGGCGCTTGTATCAAGGATATTGGCATGATGTGGAAGAAGCGCTTGTGCCGAGGATGTTGGCATGATGTGGAAGAAGCGCTTGTGTCGAGGATGTCGGCATGACTGGGAGGAGGCGCTTCTTCTTAAGAAGGGTTGGATGCAGGCCGGTAAAGGATAGGTGTAAGATTTGGCAGCATATAAAGGAGAATTAATGGATATGAAAGCATGGCGGCATTTCAGGACGATCAATCATCACAGGATGTTAGTTATGAAAGGATGTTTTAAGGTGGGCTTGTACCGTCAGGGGCTTCTTCACGACTTGTCGAAGTATTCCCCTTCGGAGTTTCTGGTGGGATGCCGGTATTATCAGGGAACCAGAAGTCCAAACAATGCGGAACGTGAGGATATCGGATATTCAAGAGCGTGGCTCCACCATAAGGGGAGAAACCGGCATCACTATGAATATTGGATTGATTACAGTACGGACCCGAATGAGGGGATCATCGGCATGAAGATGCCGGTGAGATATGTAATCGAGATGTTTATCGACCGGATTGCGGCGGCTAAGACATACCGGGGGAGTAAGTATGTGGACTCTTATCCGTTGGAGTATTATGAGAAGGGCGCAGCAAGGCTTGGACGGATGGTTCATCCGGAGACTGCGAAGCTTTTGCATTTTTTGCTTAAGATGCTGGCGAGGGACGGGGAAGAGAAGACGTTCCGGTATATACGGGGGAAGGTTTTGAAGTAGGTGAAGGATATACCAAATACGGCCGAAACAATGGTAAATTATAATTAAGCAGCCTGTAAAAGGTGTAAAGTCTTTATTAAATGATTAAGGGCTTTGCACCTTTTAAATTTTTCTAAATGTCATAATATGTCGTTCCAATAAGGTATAATGTAACTGTAACGGAGGACTAATAGAATGGCTGTCACAGATATGGCAGCCCGGAACAGTTGCCGGAGGAACTTTAGGAAAAGTTTTTGGGGAGGTGAGATTAAAAGTGAAAAAGAATTTGAAGAAACTCCTAAGAATCCGGAAGACTCCGGAAAAATCGAGAGAAAAGGAGAATAAAAATGAAGATAAATGCACGCATGGACAATACAAATGAAAGTGTTGGAATTACAAAAGCAAGTGAAAGAAGCGCTTTAAAGGAAAGACCTAATCTGCATCGTTTGTTGGATATTATAGAGAAACACAGCAGGGATAGGCTGACAATTCAGGAGGTAACAGAATTAAAAGATAATATTGAAAACTGGACTCGGGATATAAAAGAATTGGAGGAAAAAATTAGTCAGATAGATATAGATAGCTTGGATCTATCAGAGCTGTCCCAAGGGATAGACGACTTAGGGGAACAGAATGTAATAACAGATAGCGATGATATTCGGATTTTGGCATTTGATGGAGTATCAAAATCACTATTTCTTGACGATATGCGGGAGTGTATTAATGATTTTATTACCTCTATTTCTGATTATGAAAGTGATGAAGAATTATATGACTACTACAAAATAGACGAACCCGAATTATCTGACTATGGCAATGGGGAGTATGATTATCCTACAAAAGCTAAGGCAAAGCTGGCTTGCAAAGAAGCAATAAAATCTGTTTGGGATGATATAATGAATAATTATGAAGTTGAAAAGGAAAATATAATATCATACGCAAAAGATTATTTTGCAGGATTGGAAGATGAATTTAAGGATTTCCTACATGAATTTTTAGACTCTTATGATGAATATGCAGAGTTAGAATGTGAAGGCGCTTCTAAAAAATATGTTGCTGATAAAAAATCTGAACTTTTTGACGAGGAAGAACTTCTGGAAAAAATGAACCGGATAGATTTGACAACGCAATCTGAGGGATTAGAATATGGTCTATTTGATATTCCGATGAAAGATATTTTTGATATGAAAGAGTGCTTGGGAATGTGTACTTATGAAAGCGATGGGGAGGATTATTGTTTCGATATGGAGAGGGCTTGCAGTAAAATCTATACGGAAGTAGATGCCATACTTGATAAAGCCGTAAAAGATTTTCCGGATAGATTCTTTCAGTCATATAAAGGAGATATCATTGATTTTACTGAATTTTTGAAAGAAAGATTGAACAGATTATAAAAGAGATGAGAGGTTAGAGATGGCAGATCAAGACGGCGGTCACGAAAAATTAAAAGCTCAACTTGCATTTGAGAAAAAATGTATAGAGCGTAAGTTTTATCGGAAACCGCCGTCCTGCTATGTATTGAAGCGAGTATTCACTGTTCTCCATTAGATTTGTTGAAACTCAAAAAAATTTATCAACGATTGCAGATGGAGAAGGCATCGGCTTCGTTTATGGAAAAGGCAGGAATATACTTGAATTTATAGGTTTATCATAATTCCAATCTCATATAAATAACTTCTTGAAATCCTGTTAATCGAGAATGAAAGCCTCTAGGATTTCTGCCATATTCAACAAACCCGGCTTTTTTATAGACGGATAATGCTCTTACATTGTCGGCAACCACATTCAGCTCAAGCTGGTCATATCCCGCAACCTTTGCACATTCAATACACGCTGTAGTTAATGCCTGTCCAATTCCCAGACCCCAAAATTCTTTAGCGACACTGATACCAAATTCGGCACGATGTCGTATTTTATATTTTTTCCCCACTGCTTCAAGCCCAGCGGTTCCCACAACTACATTATCGACTATGGCAACTATTTCGATTTCATTTTTACTTTCAGATTTTTCTTTTAGGAATTGGCTTTCCTGTATAACATCAAAGCTATTCTCGTCCGGATAGGAAAGTAAATAATCGGTTTCTCCATGTGTCAAATTAAAGTTGTCAAATACAGCTTGCCCATCACATTCCATTCCATTTCTCAAACAGCATTCAATACCATTTTTTAACATTATCACTTTATTATATTTCATCGCTGATACCTCAAAAATTCCTATTTATCTATGAAATACTTTTTAACAAGAATCACCATACATTTCTTTGAACAATCCAATCCCTAATCGTATAACCCAACTCTGATAAATGCTGCTTGAAAGCCGTTTGAAACAGCAAATTAGAGAAAATCAGAGATCATTTGCTAAAGCTATACATAAGGTTATAACAGTCAGGAACACGTTCATCTATATATCCGGTATCCTCAAACCCAACCTTTTTGTACATCCAAAGTGCCGTAGCATTGTTTTTATTAACACATACCTCCACCTGACCATACTTTCTTTCATTAGAAAGCACTGAAAGTATCAGGCGTAGCGCCTCCGTACCATAACCTTTATTTTGGAAACGTTGGTCAATCATAAATTGTTGTAAGTCGTAACAGGATGGTTCTTCATCCATGTCTTTTACAAGGGCAACGCCTATGATCTGCCCATCGTTGGATATGCCGCAAACTCTAGCGTTGCAAGAGCGATAAATATATCCTCTGGCTACAATTCCAATAGGTTTGTCAAGAAATTTTTTTTGATTTTCGTGGACACTAAGCGAGACAACATCCAACCAATTATGCTCAGTGACATCAACTAATTTAATCATATTGAATCCTCCTGATTTTATTAGAGGGTCAAATTTCGTGGGCCCTCCATACACGAATATTTTTCATATACGATCACCCCTTTCTATTTTTTGCAAGAATAGCAAGATCATTATCGCATATTCGTTTAGGAGATTCAACCTATTATCGAAAATATAGTTGCCTACTTTGAAATCCTTCGGTATCATATATCCGCACATATGTCACAGTTTCTCGATTACCACTCGCCGTTATAATTTGGTAAAGAAAAAGCTAAAGGAAAAGAAAGAGCAACTGAAAAGTGGAGAACAATCCGTAAAGATATTTTTTGAAAAAATAAAAGAGAGAGACAAACAGCTGAAATATGGGAAGAAGTTTAATCTGACAGTTCAGCAGGTAAAAGAGATCTTAGAAGCGAAGGAGGAAAAATAGTATGGTTATTTTTAAGCCGGAATTAGTTGACAGAGTTTGGAGAAAGGTAAATGTAGGCAGAGAAGGACGTAAGGAAAAGGTGAAAAAAGACGAAACTCCCATAATAGGGAGTCGGGATAGCAATATCATCCTGTATAAAGTTCTTTGATAATTGAATAAAGGCTTTACACCTAAATCACCGATTGATATAATGAAAGTACCAAAGTAAACGGCACTTATAGAAAGTAGGTGAGAGCATGACAGGTAAAGAAGTAGTAAACCTTATTCAGAAGTTAGAGGCAGAAGGTATGACAGCCGAAAAGATCATAGAAATTATAAAATATGTTGAAACGGCTGAACCAAAATCAGAAATTAAATAAGTAACCTTTAAAACAAGGTGTAAAGTCTTTATTGAATTATTAAAGGCTTTGCACCTTTTTAATTCTCTAAATATAAAGTAACCGAGTAGCCGAAAGCACTCTCAAACTTAAATCAATATATCTATGAACCATCCGAGCATTGGTAATAGTCAGGACAGATTATTTAAGGGTTGCTATTGAAAAGGGGATTCTGGCAGATTATTTAAAGAGGAAAGGAAGCGAGGTGGAGAATATGTTGATTGCGGATTATAGTTATGAGGAAGATATGCAAGTGAAATTGCAGGAAGGAATATGGCAGGGAATCACGTTATCGGCAGATATTTTCCGGATGGTTAAGAAGAACCCGGATTTAGCAAATGTGCAGATTGTTAAAAATATATAAATGGAAAATTTATCAAATATAAATCAAGGATGGTGACGAATGGTATGAAAACAATTAGTCTACTGAATTTAAAGGGCGGGGTTGCTTTTAGGAATTTCCAAAGTTTCAGGCACTTTTGTGAGAATGTGAACAGTTCAGAATAAAGAGGATCTGTCCGAATTACAGTGTGAAGCTATGGATAGGTGTTATAAAAGATATACTTATGGATATCTATTGTTGTATTCAGATTTCGGAAGATACTTGCGATTCAATTGATGTCAATATGCAAAAGAGCTATTCTGCTTACAGCAGAAGAATCTTCTTAGAAAAACAAAAGAAACCTTGAAAATCAAGGCTTCTTTCTTCCTGCGGAAGATGGGACTTGAACCCACACAGCTCGAAAGCTACAAGATCCTTAGTCTTGCTCGTCTGCCAGTTCCGACACTTCCGCAAGTGACGTACCCGCCGTCCGAAGATTATAATACTACAAGGCCTAGCAAATGTCAATAATAAATTCTAATTTTTTTATTTTTTTTATTTTGTACCGATATTTTGGTGTATAATAGAGGAAGAACCAGTACGCTGATGAAAAATGATATATTTTGCGGAGAAGAGAGGAGAAGGAAGATGTTGGAGAAGTTGGATTTGACGAAATCACTTAGTAAGGCTGAGTATAAGGAGAAGATGGCGAAACTGACGCCAAAGCTTGGGAAACTACAGAGGGAATGTAGGGAATGTGGGATTCCGGTTATGATTGCGTTTGAAGGGTATGACGCGTCCGGCAAAGGCGTTCAAATCGGAGAGCTGATCAAGTCCCTTGATCCGAGAGGCTTTGAAGTGCATGCGGTCAAGAAGGAGACGGAAGAGGAGAGGATGCATCCGTTTATGTGGAGATTCTGGACCAAGATGCCGGCAAAGGGGCGTTTTGCGATCTATGACAGCAGTTGGTATCGTAAGGTATTGATCGATCGTTTTGACAGGAAGACGAAGAAGCAGGAACTTGCGGACGCCTATCGCTCAATCTGTTCCTTCGAGGAACAGATGACCGAGGACGGAATGGTGATTATCAAGATCTTCCTGGTAATTGATAAGAAGGAGCAGAAGAAGAGGTTTGATAAATTATTGGATTCCAAAGAAACTGCATGGAGGGTTAGAGAGGGAGACCTTAAGCGCAACAAGGAGTTCGAAAAATATCAGGAAGTCAACGAGGAGATGCTGACGCGCACAGATACGGAGTATGCGCCGTGGAACATCGTGGAGGCGGTGGACCGCAGATTCGCTACAGTGAAGATCTATGCTATTGTCGCACAGATCTTGGAAGAGAAGGTGGAAGAGGCAAGGAAGAAGGCCGCCGGCGAAAAAGACGGAAAAATCGGGGAATTACTGCGGGGCGGACGAGACAGGAGTATGAAGGAATCTATCCTTGGGAAGGCCGATTTGAGCCTCGCATATACGAAGGAAGAGTATAAGGAGCGCCTTGCCAAGCTTCAGAAAAAGATGGAAAAGTTACACGGGGAGCTATACCGCAGAAGAATACCGGTGGTTCTTGGTTTTGAGGGCTGGGATGCCGGCGGTAAGGGAGGCGCTATTAAGCGTCTTACGGAGAAAATGGATCCCAGAGGGTTTGTGGTTCACCCCACGGCATCGCCCAATGACATAGAGAAGGCGCACCATTATCTCTGGAGATTCTGGGTGGATATGCCGAAAGCCGGACATGTCACCATATTTGACAGGACATGGTACGGCAGGGTTATGGTGGAGCGAATCGAAGGATTCTGTTCAAAACAAGAGTGGCAGCGGGCGTATAAAGAGATTAACGATATGGAGAAGGATCTGGCGGACGCAGGCGCAATCGTAATGAAATTCTGGATGCAGATTGACAAGGATGAACAGGAGAGGAGATTTAAAGCAAGGCAGGAAAATCCGGAGAAGCAGTGGAAGATTACGGACGAGGACTGGCGTAACCGGGAAAAATGGGACCAGTATGAAGAAGCTGTGGACGAGATGCTGATTCGGACGTCGACTTCTTACGCTCCATGGATTGTCGTGGAGGGAAATTGCAAGTATTATGCCAGAATTAAGGTATTGGAGACGGTTGTTGACGCCATTGAAAAGCGCCTTGACAAAGATAAACAAAAAAATAAGAAGTAAAATAAAGGAAATCGAATACTTTTGTCGAATATTATATATGAGGGTGTAAATGATGTATTATTCCGATGAAGTAATTGAAGAAGTAAGATCAAAGAACGACATAGTGGATATCATATCCGGTTATGTCAGATTGCAGAAAAAAGGAAGCTCTTATTTCGGGCTGTGTCCGTTCCACAATGAGAAGTCGCCTTCTTTTTCCGTCAGCAGGACGAAGCAGATGTACTACTGCTTCGGATGCGGGGCGGGGGGGAATGTATTTACTTTTTTGATGGAGTACGAGAATTATTCCTTCGTGGAAGCTCTTAGGTATCTGGCAGACCGGGCCGGCGTTAAGCTTCCGGAGCAGGAATATTCCAAAGAGGCGAAGGAGAGGGCGGATACAAAGGCAATCCTGCTTGAGATCAACAAGCTGGCAGCACAGTATTATTACGTACAACTGAAGAAGGAACAAGGCTCTCATGCCCTTTCCTATCTTAAGAACAGGGAATTGAGCGATGATACCATACGGGCTTTTGGACTTGGGTATTCCAATAAATACAGCAACGACCTGTACCAGTATTTGAGGTCTAAGGGGTATCAGTCGGAGATGCTTTTAAAGGCAGGGCTTGTAAGCATGGACGAGAGGCAGGGCGTGTATGACAAGTTCTGGAATCGAGTGATGTTTCCCATTATGGATGTGAACAGCCGGGTGATAGGATTCGGGGGCAGAGTTATGGGTGACGGGAAACCGAAGTATCTGAATTCTCCGGAGACCATGATCTTCGACAAGAGCCGTAACCTGTATGGGCTGAATCGTGCAAGAAGTTCCAAGAAGCCTTATTTTCTCCTGTGCGAGGGATATATGGATGTGATTTCCCTTCATCAGGCGGGATTTACCAATGCCGTGGCGTCCCTTGGAACCTCTCTGACGCCGGGACATGCCTCGCTGATTAAGCGTTATGTGCAGGAGGTCTATCTGACCTATGACAGCGACGAGGCCGGGACAAAGGCTGCGCTGCGAGCCGTACCCATTCTCAAGGAGGTGGGAATTACAGCCAGGATCATCCGTATGGAGCCTTATAAGGATCCGGATGAGTTTATTAAGAATCTGGGGGCGGATGCGTTTGAGGAGAGAATAGGGAAGGCGAGGAACGGCTTCATGTTTAGCCTCGAAGTGCTGGAGAAGGACTATGACCTTTATACTCCGGAGGGTAAGACGGATTTTATGCGGGAAGCGGCCAGACGCCTTACGGAATTCGACGAGGAGATCGAGCGCAATAACTACATAGAAGCGGTGGCGGCGGCTTATCATGTAGGAATTGAAGATTTGCGGAAACTAGTGGGGAGGGTGGCGGTTCAGGCGGGACTTGCCAGTCCGGCGAAGCGTCCCAAGCCGACGAATCATCAGTCTAAGGGGAAAGAAAACGGGGTTGCGAAGTCGCAGAAGATTTTGCTGACCTGGCTGATTGAGGACGCGTCGATTTTCCGGCAGATTGAGCCGTACATTAAACCGTCGGATTTCTCAGAAGGTTTATACCGGACGGTTGCAGGACTGCTTTATGAACAGTACGAGGCGGGGGATGTGAATCCGGCGAAGATCATGAATCATTTTACGGACGAGGAGGAGCATCGGGAGGTTGCCGGTTTGTTTCATACGAAGATTCGGGAGCTGACCACTGCGAAGGAACAGGAGAAAGCGCTTAAGGAGACGGTTCTCAGGGTAAAGAATCACAGTATAGAGGAAGCGACGAGGAACTTGGATCCCACGGATATGGAGGGCCTGCAGAAGCTGATGTATGTAAAAAGGGAGCTGCAGGATATTCAAAAACTGCATATTTCTGTTAATTAAGGATAAAATATAAGCAAGCAATGAGAGGATGGGCACTATATGGAAGAAAACATAGTGAAATTTGAAGAGAAATTAAAAGATCTGGTCTCTCTGGGAAAAAAGAAGAAGAGTATTCTGGAAGTACAGGAAATTAATGATTTCTTTTCGGATATGGAACTGGAACCGGATCACATGGAGAAGGTGTTCGAGTATCTGGAATCGCATAATATCGATGTACTCCGCATCAGCGGGGACGACGATGATATTGATGATGTAGATCTGCTGATCTCCGAGGAAGATGAAGTTGATATGGAGAAGCTGGATCTGTCCGTGCCGGACGGGATCAGTATCGAGGATCCTGTACGCATGTACTTAAAGGAGATCGGCAAGGTCCCGCTTTTGACTGCAGATGAGGAGGTAGATCTGGCAAGCCGGATGGCAGAAGGGGATGAGGATGCCAAGAAACGTCTTGCAGAGGCGAATCTGCGATTGGTTGTCAGCATCGCAAAGAGATATGTCGGGCGCGGCATGCTGTTTCTGGATCTGATTCAGGAGGGGAATCTGGGACTCATCAAAGCTGTGGAGAAGTTCGATTACCGCAAGGGCTTCAAGTTCAGTACCTACGCCACATGGTGGATCCGTCAGGCCATTACCCGCGCTATTGCGGATCAGGCGAGGACGATTCGTATTCCGGTTCATATGGTTGAGACGATCAATAAATTAATCCGTGTGTCCAGACAATTATTGCAGGAGCTTGGGCGTGAACCCACGCCGGAAGAGATTGCGGAGGAACTGGACATGCCTGTGGAGAGAGTCAGGGAGATTCTTAAGATCTCACAGGAGCCGGTGTCATTGGAGACCCCGATCGGTGAAGAGGAGGACAGCCACCTTGGGGACTTTATCCAGGACGACAACGTGCCTGTTCCGGCAGAGGCGGCGGCACAGACCCTTCTCAAGGAACAGCTTGACGAGGTCTTGGATACGCTGACAGAGAGGGAACAGAAGGTTTTGCGATTACGGTTCGGCATGAATGACGGACGTGCGCGTACGCTGGAGGAAGTGGGGAAGGAATTTGACGTTACAAGAGAGCGTATCCGCCAGATTGAGGCGAAAGCTTTACGGAAGCTCCGTCATCCAAGCCGCAGCAGAAAATTAAGAGATTATCTGGATTAAGAAGAGGCGCCTATGGAACTATCAAAAAGACTTTATGCAGTTGCAAGTCTTGTGACAGAGGGCGCCTCTGTTGCAGATGTTGGAACGGACCACGGATACATACCTATTTACCTGATGCAGAAGAATATTGCGTCTAAGGTGATTGCTTTGGATATCAACGGGGGACCTCTGGAGCGCGCCAGGATGCATATAATCGGGTATAATCTTAAGGGGCAGATTGAGACGAGGCTGTCCGACGGACTTTCGGCGGTTCAGCCCGGGGAAGTGGATACGATGATTGCCGCCGGTATGGGGGGCGGTCTGGTGATTAAGATCCTTGAGGAAGGAAGAGAAGTGGTGAAGAGCCTGAAAGCATGTATTTTGCAGCCTCAGTCAGAGGTGTGGCGGGTGCGCAGGTATCTTTTGGATCACAATATGAATATAATAGACGAGGATATGGTGGAGGAGGACGGAAAATATTATCCGATGATGCGGGTGATTCACGGGGAATCCCCAAGGTATGCGGAGTGCGAGTATATTTTCGGAAAGCGGCTTTTGGAAAAGAAGAACCCGGTGCTTGAGAAGTTCCTCCACAGGGAATTGGAGATTCGGGAGGGGATTTTTAAGGAGCTGAGTCATCATGTGGGGAGCGAAGGAGCAAAGGAGCGCATGACGGAAATCCGAAGGGAGATTATGATTATCAGCAGGGCGCTTGGATATTATTGTATCCACCCGAAATTGTAGTGGAATACGGATATCAGAGTTTGGAAAGGCGGAGTTGTATGTTATGTAAGGATGTCATGGCCGTTATAGAAGGAAGTTATGCCAGGAGATATGCCATGGAGTGGGATAATGTGGGGCTTCTGGTGGGAAGGGACGATAAGGAGATAGAGAGGATCTATGTTGCCCTGGACGCCGGGGACGAGGTGATTGCAGAGGCGGCCCGGTTAGGAGCGGATTTGCTGGTGACTCATCATCCCCTGATATTCGGCGGGATGAAGCAGATTACGAATCAGGATTTTATCGGCAGGCGCGTACTTGAGCTTGCCCGTCGGGATATTTCCTACTATGCCATGCATACGAATTATGATGTGGTTCGGATGGCCGGCTTAGCGGCGGATTTGCTGGGGCTTTTGCGGCAGGAGGTTCTGGAGGTTACCTGTGAGGAACCAGAGGAATCGCTGGGGATCGGGCGGATTGGATATTCGGAAGAGCCGATGGCATTGAAAGAGTGCTGCGAGAGGGTGAAGAAGGTATTTTCATTGGAGGCGGTTCGAGCATTCGGGGATCCGAAGCGGCAGGTTTGCAGGGTGGCGGTATGTCCGGGCTCAGGGAAGAGCGTGCTCAGGGATGCCCTTAGAAAGGGAGCGGACGTGCTGATTACAGGGGATATTGGACACCATGAAGGAATTGACGCCGTGGCGCAGGGGATGGCTGTGATTGATGCGGGACATTACGGGATGGAGTATATTTTTGTGGAGGATATGAGGCGCTTCCTTACGGAGAGACTTCCGGGCGCAGAGGTCCTTGGTGCGCCGGTGAGTCATCCTTATGTGAGCGTTTAACGAATAAAATGTCAGGGAAAGAGGTGGACACATGGGTAAGGAGATGTATCAGGTTAAGATTGGCGGGCAGACCCGGCTCTATGAGGCGGGCACTACATACCGTGAGATTGCGAAGGAATACCAGAAGGATTATGAGGATGATATTGTACTGGTATTTGTAAACGGAAAGCTGCAGGAGTTATTTAAGAAACTGAAATCCGACTGTGTACTGGAATTTGAGACCACTGCCGGAGAGATTGGACACAGGGCGTACCAGCGCAGCATTAGCCTGATGATGGTAAAGGCTGTTTACGATGTGGCGGGACATGATGCTATTGAGAAGGTAAGGATACACTTTTCCGTAAGCAAGGGATATTACTGTACCGTGAAAGGAAATATTTCCGTAAATCAGGAATTTCTGGATCGGGTGGAGGCCAGAATGTGGGAGATGGTGGAGAAGGATATGCCCATTAACAAGCGTTCCGTTCGGACGGATGATGCAATCGCGCTGTTCGGACGCCACGGGATGCATGACAAGGAGCGTCTGTTCCGATACCGCAGGGTTTCCAAGGTAAATATATACAGCATGAACGAGTTTGAAGATTATCATTACGGTTATATGGTGCCTAGCGCAGGGTATCTGAGATATTTTAAGCTATATCCGTATGACGAGGGATTTGTTGTGCAGATGCCGGTTAAGTCAGCGCCCAAGGCAGTGCCGGATTTTGAGCCTCAGAATAAGCTGTTCCACGTACTGAAAGAGTCGGTTCACTGGGGGGATATTCAGGGAATCGAGACGGTAGGCGCGCTGAATGACCGCATAACGAAGGACGGCGTCTATGATGTGGTTCTTGTCCAGGAGGCGCTGCAGGAGAAAAAGATTGCGGAGATTGCGACCCGGATTGCTGCTCGGCCGGAATTAAAGTTTATTCTGATTGCAGGGCCGTCCTCTTCCGGAAAGACTACGTTTTCCCACAGACTGTCCGTGCAGCTTCGTGCAAACGGTATGACGCCAAGGCCCATTGCTGTGGATAACTATTTTGTGGAGCGGGAACAGAATCCGAAGGACGAGACGGGCGCTTTTGACTTTGAGTGTTTGGAGGCCGTGGATGTGGAGCTGTTCAACCGCCAGTTGAATGAATTGCTTGACGGCAGGGAAGTGATTCTTCCTACATTCAATTTTGTGACAGGGCATAAAGAATACGGGACACAGGCAATGAAGTTGGGAGCCAATGACGTGCTTGTGATAGAAGGGATTCACTGTCTGAATCCGAAGATGACCGAGAGTCTTCCGGATGAAAATAAATTCAAGATTTACATCAGCGCGTTGACCCAGCTGAATGTTGACGAGCATGACAGGATTCCGACTACGGACGGACGGCTTTTGCGCCGTATTGTGCGGGACGCCCGTACCAGAGGGTCGTCTGCACAGCGTACGATACGGATGTGGCAGTCCGTAAGAAGAGGGGAGGAGAAGTTTATCTTCCCATTTCAGGAGGAAGCGGATATCATGTTTAATTCTGCGCTGATCTATGAGCTGGCTGTGCTTAAGATTTATGTGGAACCCTTGCTGTTTGGGATTGACAGGAATTGTCCGGAGTATTTGGAGGCGAAGAGACTGCTTAAGTTTCTGGATTATTTTGTGGGGATTGGAAGCGAGAACGTGCCGACTAATTCACTTCTGAGAGAGTTTATCGGGGGCGGCTGCTTTAAAGTGTAAGAATTTTTTGTTCATAAGATTAGGGGCTGTTGCAATCATTCTGCTTATTGCAACAGCCCCTAACTCTATCAGTTTCACATTCGTAGTCTTTAGCAGTACCACCAATTCTTTTATATCATTAATCGGACGCTCAATCTCAAGTCCTCCGAAGCCCACCTGGTCTAAATCGTGGCAGTCGCTGCCAGAAATAAATCTTAGCTTAGGATAGTCTTTTACCCATTGTGATAATTTCTCGTTGTGATTACCGCTGTGGGGACGCTGGTTAAATTCCACGCCGTCTAAAAATTCCGGATTCCGGGGGATACAAGGTTCCCTGAAGGGATGGGCCTGATAGAGAAGAGCGCCGTGGGAATGACACAGCTTATAGACGGCCTGCTGGTCCATGAAACATAAATCAGGATGGCGGAATAAAAAATCTTCATCGATTCCGTAAATCAGAAAATCCTCGTCATAGGGTTCTAAGCGCAGCTCAACGCCTAACATAACCTGTAAACCATACTGTGAACCAGCCTTTTTCGCCTTTCTATAGCCTAATAAGTATCTCTCTATCTTCTCATCATCGGTTTTTCCAAAATCTTTTAGCAATATATTGTCAAAATGATTGGTAATGACAATAGCTTCATAACCAGCCTCTTTATATGCTTTTGCAATACTATCTGCATCTGCTTTGGCACAAGGACTGCCTTCACTGGTATGAACATGCATCTCTATTTTCATTTGTCAGCTCCTATTTATAAATCAGTCAACAATTGCAGTTTCGTTCGTTTTGCTTCATAATATATCAAAATAAGTCCGCTTTTGGGCGGGCTTATTTTGATATAGACAGCCTGCTTCTTTGTTCAATGTTCAGGACAGTCTCTTTTGAATCTTACCATATTAGTCTTCGGAGGTTTCCTTCTTGGAAGCATCTTCTGCTTCAGCGGCGGCTTCCTTGTCGTCTCCCTCCGTATTATCCCCGTCCTCAGCATTGTCTTCCTCATTCTTAGAAGCGTTAAGGGAAACGTACTCTCGGTCTGATACGGGTTTTAAGTCGCTGTCAAGATCAAAGTCGTTGTCTTCAAACTCATCATCAAAGTCGTCGTCCTCACTGGAATCTTTTTTCTTTAAAAAGTAGATAAGGCCTGCGATTGTTCCAGCCGCTGCAGCCAGCCCCATTAAACCTTTGCCCCATTTCTTCATAATCATTATATCTCCTTTCAAAATATATTCTAGTATCTATCATACCACACATTGTATTATTTTTCCTCTAAAATAATCATAAAATGTACGGAAAAGTGATTTTCAAATCTGTATGCGGCACTGGATTAATCTGGGGAACTGTGTTAGACTATAACAATATTGTATTTTTGAGAAAAAAGGAGGGGATGCACTATGAATAAGTATGAAGCATCAGGAACGGCTAAAAAGGGGCTGTTCCGTATCATTTTCAGCAGGACGGGAATCATACTTCTTCTGGTCCTGATACAGTTTGGGCTGATGGTTTCGTCGGTTTACTACCTGCGGGAGTATCTTCCTTTTATATATGGCGCAGTAATCATTTTGGAAGCGATTGCAGTAATCTATATCATCAATTCCAAGGGTAATCCGGCGTTTAAAATGACGTGGATGCTGTGTGTGCTGGTATTTCCTTTGATTGGAGTGATGTTCTATGTATTTGCACAGATGCAGGTGGGAACACGGTTCATGCGAAGCAGGCTGTCTACCTTAAGGATTGAGACTGCGCCCTATATGCAGCAGGACCCGGAGATTGTGGACCATATACGGGCAAGCAAGTCTGCCAATGCCCAACTGTCTTATTATCTGTCCAGACAGTTGGGCTTCCCCACGTACCGCAACACAGAAGTCCATTATTATCCCCTGGGAGAATATAAGTTTAAGGCCATGCTTCAGGAGTTACAGAAAGCGCGCAAATATATTTTCATGGAATATTTTATTGTAGAGAAGGGGTATATGTGGGGAAGCATCCTGGATATTCTTAAGCGAAAGGCGGCGGAAGGGGTGGAGGTCCGGTTTATGTATGACGGGATGTGCGCCATCTCCATGCTGCCGTACAGTTATCCAAGGCAGCTAGAGAAATGCGGAATCCAGTGTAAGATGTCCAATCCCATCGTGCCGTTTCTGTCCACCACACAGAATAACCGTGACCACAGGAAGATTTGTGTGATTGACGGAAAGGTGGCGTTTACCGGGGGCGTGAATTTAGGGGATGAGTATATCAACCGAAAGGAACGGTTCGGGCACTGGAAGGACACGGCCGTGATGCTTCGGGGAGACGCTGTACAGAGTTTTACCATGATTTTTTTGCAGATGTGGAATGTAGAGGAGCGCAGGCCGGAGAAGTATATGCGGTATCTGACGCCGAAGCGTTCCGAACTCCATCGAGGTATGGGGTATGTGATTCCTTACGGGGACAGTCCATTTGACAATGAAAATGTGGGGGAAGAGGTTTATTTTCATATTTTAAACCATGCAAAGAAGTACGTACATATCATGACTCCCTATTTAATTTTGGATAATGAGATGATTATAACGCTGACAAGGGCTGCAAAAAGCGGGATAGAAGTTGTAATTATTATGCCCCATATACCTGATAAATGGTATGCATTTGCAGTTGCTAAGACATACTATAAAGAGCTGATTGAAAGCGGTGTGCAGATTTATGAGTATACGCCGGGCTTCGTCCATGCGAAGGTGTTTGTGTCGGATGACGATACGGCGACGGTAGGGACTATAAACCTGGATTACCGAAGTCTGTACCTGCACTATGAGTGCGGGGTGTTCATTTACAACAATCCGGAGGTGGATAAGATTGAGGCGGATTTCCGGAATACACTGGTAAAATGCCATAAGGTGACCCTGGTTGAGGCGAAGGAGAGAAGTATGCTTACGAAAGTCACAGGGCATGTGCTGCGGCTGGTTGCGCCCTTGATGTAGCGAAAGGGTTTACACTAAAGGAGAGAGCCGTAAGAGAGAACGATACGCACAGGCATATCAGATTATAAAAAATGCATTTTACAGGAGTGGAAAAATATAGTATAATGCTAAGTGGTTTTAATACTCATGTAAATGATAAGGTATGCAGATAACGCAGGAGGAATTGATATGGTAAAAGCAGTAGTTGGCGCTAACTGGGGAGATGAAGGCAAGGGAAAGATTACGGATATGCTTGCAGAGAAGGCTGATATCATCGTAAGATTCCAGGGAGGTGCGAATGCAGGGCACACGATCGTCAATGATTATGGTAAGTTTGCGCTCCACACCCTGCCGTCAGGTGTTTTTTACGGTCATACGACGAGCATGATCGGCAATGGAGTGGCGCTGGATGTTCCTGTACTTTTCAAGGAGATCCAGTCTATTGTTGACAGGGGAGTTCCGAAGCCGAAGATCCTTGTATCGGACCGTGCCCAGATGGTGATGTCCTATCATAAGAATTTTGACGCATATGAGGAAGAACGGCTTGGCGGGAAGTCCTTTGGTTCCACCAAATCAGGAATTGCTCCTTTCTATTCAGATAAATATGCGAAGATTGGATTTCAGGTAAGCGAACTTTTTGACGAGGAGTTGTTGAAGGAAAAGGTGATAAGGATTGCTAAGCAGAAGAATGTGCTGCTTGAGCATCTGTACCACAAGCCCTTAATCAATCCGGATGAGCTTTATAAGGAGCTTCAAGAGTATAGAGAGATGATTGAGCCTTATGTGTGCGATACGTCCCTTTATCTCCATAATGCCCTGAAAGAGGGGAAGGAGATTCTGTTAGAGGGACAGCTTGGCTCCCTTAAGGATCCGGATCACGGCATCTATCCTATGGTGACGTCTTCTTCGACTTTAGCGGCATACGGCGCTATCGGCGCGGGGATTCCTCCGTACGAGATTAAGCAGATTATTACGGTCTGCAAGGCATATTCCAGCGCCGTGGGAGCAGGAGCGTTCGTCAGTGAGATTTTTGGGGACGAGGCGGACGAGCTGAGGAATCGAGGAGGAGACGGCGGCGAGTTTGGAGCGACCACAGGACGCCCAAGGAGAGTGGGATGGTTTGACTGTGTTGCGTCCAGATATGGATGCAGGATGCAGGGAACGACGGACGTGGCGTTTACCGTTCTGGATGTACTTGGCTATCTGGAGGAGATTCCGGTATGCGTCGGCTACGAGATTGACGGGGAAGTGACGCCGGATTTCCCGACCACCCATCTGCTTGACAAGGCAAAGCCGGTGTTTGAGAAGCTGCCGGGGTGGGGATGCGATATCAGGGGCATCAGGACTTATGAGGAACTGCCTGAGAACTGCCGCAGATATATCGAGTTTGTGGAGAAACAGATTGGGTATCCGATTACAATGGTGTCCAACGGGCCGGGAAGAGATGATATTATCTATCGCAGGACGGCTCTGTAAAACAGCAATATATTGGAAATTATAATAAGGAACTGTAGATCTGTTTCCCGCAATGAGGCGGGGGGATTTACAGTTTCAGCAATTTAGGCGGAAGAAGGGCGTAAAATATGTGTGGAATTTGTGGAATTATCGGAGAGACGAAAGAGAAGGAACAGGTACTTGCCAGAATGATGAAGGTCATGGAGCACCGCGGGCCGGACGGAGGGGATACCTATGTCTCGGACGGCGCGCTGCTGGGGTTCCGAAGGCTTAGTATTATCGATTTGGATACGGGGATGCAGCCTATGCTCAATGAGGACGGCAGCATGGCGTTGGTGTTCAATGGGGAGATCTATAACTATCAGGCACTCAGAAAGGTATTGAAACAGAAGGGGCATGTGTTTCGGAATTCATCGGATTCGGAAGCGCTTCTTCACGGCTATGAGGAATATCAAAAGGAGCTTCTGGGGAAACTGCGGGGAATGTTCGGTTTCGCGATCTGGGATGATAAGAAGAAATCACTGTTTGCGGCGAGGGATTATTTCGGGATTAAGCCGTTTTACTATGCCGTGGTGGATAAGACTCTGGTTTTTGCCTCTGAGGTAAAATGCATTTTGGAATATCCGGGGTATCGGAAGAGAGTGAACGAAGAAGCGTTGGAACAGTATCTTTCCTTCCAGTATTCCGCCCTGCCGGAGACATTTTTCAAGGGAATCTATAAGCTGCTGCCGGGACATTATCTCACCTTCGAGAATCAAAAGTTAAAAGTAGGACGTTATTTCGAGCCGGTTCTGGAACCGGGGGCGAGGGCAAAGGAACGGGCTATGATTGCGGAGACGAAGAATGTTATGAATAAGTCCGTTCAGAGGCATCTGATCAGCGACGTGGAGGTGGGAAGTTTCCTTTCCAGCGGCGTGGATTCAAGCCTGATCGCCGCGCTGTCAAAATGCAACCGGACATTTACCGTGGGATTTGCCCATGAGGGAGATAAGTATAACGAGATAACCTATGCAAAGGAGCTGTCCAAGGAGATCGGGATTGAGAACCAGTGCAAATACATTTCCAGAGAGGAGTTTAAGGAGGCAATTCCGAAGGTTATGTACCATATGGACGAGCCTTTAGCGGACGCCTCTGCCGTGGCCTTATATTTTCTAGCTCAGGAGGCGTCGAAGAAGGTGAAGGTCGTACTCTCAGGAGAAGGTGCGGATGAGATTTTCGGCGGTTATAATATCTATCTGGAGCCAAAGGCTTTAAGGTGGAGCCGCTGGATTCCGATGGGAGTGAGAAAGAAGGCGGCGAGTGTGGCAGAACGCCTTCCAAAGCATATGAAGGGAAGGAACTATCTGATTCGCGCGGCCCGGCCCTTAAGCGAACGGTATATCGGAAACGCCTATATTTTCACTGCGGATGAGAGGAAGCGGCTGCTTAAGAGAAAGAAGGACGGCCCTGAGCCGAAGGAGCTGCTTAAGAAGGAGTTTGACAAGATGAAGAAACTGCCGGATTCCGATCAGATGCAGGCGTTAGATCTGGTGTACTGGCTTCCGGGAGATATCCTGCTGAAGGCTGACAAGATGAGTATGGCCCATTCCCTTGAGGTGAGGGTACCCTTCCTTGATAAGGATGTGTTCGACGTGGCTCGCCGGATTCCACATTCGCTGAAAACGAAGAAGTATACGACCAAATACGTGCTGAGGAAGGCGGCGGACGAGTATCTTCCGCAGCAGGTGGCGAAAAAGAAGAAGCTTGGCTTCCCGATTCCGATTCGCAACTGGTTCAAGGAGGAGGACTGGTATTGCCAGATTAAGAAGGCGTTTACAGGGGAGACGGCCAAGAGGTATTTCCACACCAAGGGGCTTATGCGCCTTCTTGATGATCACAAGGCGGGTAAGGAAGACAACAGCAGAAAGATTTGGACTGTGTATGCGTTCCTTATATGGCATCAGGTATTCTTTGAGTCATAGGATGTTAAGAATATTTCTATTTCCTTAAGAAATATCTAACCTTTCTTTTAGAAATCTGCCATAACATGGACATATTTACCTGTTATCCTATTTATAGTTTCAAAAACCGAAAGGATTTGTCATATTATGCAAGGTATTCCCATATAATAGTAATGAGGGATTAGGCAGTCCTTTTGGTATGAATAGGATAGGAGGTATTACGATGCAGCAGAAAAAGGAATCGAACCATACAGAAGTAATCTCAATAGAAGAATACCTTACGAAGAGAAAAAGGCTTAGGGATTTGGATCAAAGCCAGAAGCGGGGAGGAATTCCCAAAGAGAATCACGCACTGGTTCTGATGTCCTGTCTTGTCGGTAATTAGGCTTGTCGGTCTATTTACATACGGGACGGGATACCGGCGGAATCATATATATGAGAAGAAAGGGCAGGCAGAGAGGAAAAGCCTGCCTTTTGTACGCGTATATCTACTGGGGACGGTCTTCTTCGTCGCTGCTGCGGTTTCCTCCCGCAAGCCGGTATACCAGCATAAACGCATAGAGCAGTACCGGAAGAATGATGGTACAGGCGACGGATGCTTTCAGAAGCCCTTTCGTAGAGGAATGGTCGGTCAATGCGAAGACGAGGGTAAGGGCATACATGGCGAAGAGCAGCAATGCGCCAAGCGCCGCCAGAAGACGTTTGATTTTATTATATTTTTTATTTTTCATGAGAATCATCCTTTACATCTTAATGAGACTTTAGTATATTATATAAGTGGCAGGAAAAAAATGCAATACAAAGGAGCAGTATATATTATGAGCGGTACATTATTAGAACAGTGGAGAGACGTCGCTTACGATCAGAAAGCAGGCGCGCAGAATCTTCAAAAATTCTGGGACGAGTATTTCGAGATTGAGAAGGAGATCTATGAGAAGCTTCTTGCGAACCCGGATGAAGAAGTGAAGGGAACCGTGAAGGAGCTGGCGGAAAAGTACGGTCAGGACGTCATGACTATGGTTGGTTTTCTGGACGGTATCAATGAGAGCCTGAAGGCGGAGAACCCGATTGAGACCATGGACGAGGATACGGTGGTAAGCCTTGGTTTTGACAAGGAGAAGCTGTATAAGAACATGGTCGCTGCTAAGGCGGACTGGCTCTACAATCTTCCCCAGTGGGAGGCCATTTATTCGGAGGAAGAACGGAAGAGGCTCTATAAGGAGCAGAAGCAGTCCGGTACGGTCCGCAAGGAGAAGAAGATCGGACGTAACGATCCGTGTCCGTGCGGTTCCGGGAAGAAATATAAAAAATGCTGCGGGAAATAGGATTGACAAAGCTAAATCCCGTGCTATAATATTTGTTATATAAATATTTAACACGTTGACGAGACGAGTAGGCTGGGAAAGGGATATCAGAGAGAGAAGCCGGAGGCTGCAAGCTTCTTATTCCGGAACCTTCCGAAGACTACCTCTGAGTGGCTGCAAAACAGCCCGGTGATTCCGTTATCATTATTAATGAAGTGGTTCCGGCATATTTGCCGGAGCAATTTAGGGTGGAACCGCGAGAGAATCGTCCCTTACAGTGATGTGTACTGTAAGGGGCTTTTATTTTGGAAATAGGAAGGAGGAAGGCAGAATTATGAGCAAGAAGAATGAATGGGAGTCTTATCAGCACAAAGTTCAGTATTATGAGACTGACCAGATGGGTATCGTGCATCACTCCAACTATATCCGCTGGTTTGAAGAGGCGCGGACGGATTATATGGAGAAGATGGGAATAGGATATGACCAGATGGAGGCAAGGGGGATCTTAAGTCCGGTGCTTTCCGTAGAGGCGGATTATCTCCAGATGGTCCGTTTCGGCGAGACGGTGACGATTGAGACCTTTATAAAGGAGTACAATGGGATTCGGCTGACCGTGGGGTACGAGGTGATTGACCGGAAAGATCAGAGGATATGCTGCCGGGGAACGACAAAACATTGCTTCCTTGACAGGGAGGGCAAGTTTTTATCCTTGAAACAGGCATGTCTGGAATATCATCAGATGTTTGTGCAGGGATTAGAGGAACGCAAAGATATTGAGGAGCACAGGGAGCAGTAGCAGTTAATGGAAAGGATTTATTGCGGGCGGTAAGTAATTACGCAATAGTGTTAAGCGTACAAAATTAATAGAGAGAGGTGCAGTATGAAAATTACATTAAAAGACGGTTCTGTCAGAGAGTATGAAGGCGGAAGGCGGATTCTTGATATTGCAAAGGATATCAGCGAGGGACTTGCGAGGGCTGCGACAAGCGCCAAGGTGAATGGAGAGATTGTGGATCTCAGGAAAGAGGTTTCAGAGGATTGTGAGCTGGAACTTCTGACGTTTGATTCTGAGGATGGAAAGGGCGCGTTCTGGCACACCACGTCGCATATTATGGCGCAGGCTGTGAAGCGTCTGTATCCGGAGACGAAGCTTGCCATCGGGCCGTCCATTGACAACGGTTTCTACTATGATCTTGACAGGGAGACTCCGTTTGCGGCGGAGGATCTGGAAAAGATTGAAGCAGAGATGAAGAAGATTGTGAAAGAGAATCTTGCAATCGAGAGATTTACCAAGTCCAGAGAGGAGGCTATTGCATATTTTAAGGAGAACGGCGAGCCTTACAAGGTCGAACTGGTGGAGGACCTGCCCGAGGGCGAGGAGATAAGTTTCTATCGTCAGGGCGAGTTTGTGGATCTCTGCGCGGGGCCGCATCTGATGTCGACTAAGAACGTGAAGGCGGTGAAGCTTACCAGCCTTGCCGGCGCATATTGGCGCGGCAGCGAGAAGAATAAGATGCTGACCAGAATCTACGGGATTTCCTATCCGAAGAAAGGGGAGCTCGAGGAATACCTGCACAGGCTTGAGGAGGCGAAGAAGCGCGACCACAGGAAATTGGGACGTGAGCTGGGCCTGTTCATGATGTGCGACGAGGGGCCGGGATTCCCATTCTTCCTTCCGAAGGGTATGGTTCTTAAGAATACGCTGTTGGAATACTGGCGGGAGCTTCATAAGAGGAACGGCTATGTGGAGATCTCCACGCCTATCATCTTAAGCCGACATCTGTGGGAGAATTCCGGGCACTGGGATCACTATAAGGACAATATGTATACCACTGTGCTCGATGAGGAAGATTTCGCGGTGAAGCCTATGAACTGTCCCGGCGGAATGTTGGTCTATAAGTCTGAGCCGCGTTCTTATAAGGATCTGCCGATGCGTGCCGGCGAGATCGGTCTGGTACACAGGCATGAGAAGTCGGGCGCTCTTCATGGACTGTTCCGCGTACGCTGTTTCAATCAGGACGACGCCCATATCTTTATGATGCCGGAGCAGATCCGTGAAGAGATCAAGGGTGTGGCAAGGCTGATCGACGAGGTTTACAGCCTGTTTGGATTCAAGTACCATGTGGAATTGTCAACCCGGCCGGAGGACAGCATGGGAAGCGACGAGGATTGGGAGATGGCGACGGAAGGCCTTCAGGGCGCGCTGGATGATCTGGGGCTTGATTATGTGGTCAATGAGGGCGACGGCGCATTCTACGGCCCGAAGATTGATTTTCATCTGGAGGATTCGATTGGAAGAACCTGGCAGTGCGGTACGATCCAGCTGGATATGCAGATGCCGCAGAGGTTTGATCTGGAATACACGGGAGCGGACGGAGAGAAGCACAGGCCGATCATGATACACAGGGTTGCCTTTGGTTCTATCGAGCGTTTTATCGGTATTCTGATCGAGCATTTCGCAGGCGCGTTCCCGACATGGCTTGCGCCGGTGCAGGTGAAGGTGCTGCCGATCTCGGAGAAGCATCTGGATTACGGCATGAAGGTCCATAAGGAGTTGGAGGCAGCAGGGATCCGCGCGGAGATTGACGAGAGGGCTGAGAAGATCGGATATAAGATCCGTGAGGCGCAGATGAATAAGATTCCGTATATGCTTGTTGTGGGCGCGAAGGAAGAAGAGCAGGAGCTGGTGGCTGTGAGAAGCCGTTTCGCGGGAGACGAAGGGCAGAAGGGAATCTGCGAGTTTATCGAGGCTGTGAAGGAAGAGATTGCGGGTAAGGTACAGCGGGAGATCGTGAAGGAAGATTAAGAATTACCGCGGTTTGGAGAATAGAAAGGGGAGTGAATCACTGAGAATGGTTTGCTCTCCTTTTCTATGCTTTGTAATAGGCTGTTTTCCAAGGCTGTTTTACGGATGTTTTGATTGACGCAAATATAGCCCGATAGTATAATGATATTATCAGCACGAAAAAGAGGTTAATAACATGAGCAGCCGAAAAGCAAAAAAACATGAAAAAGATAAAAGTAAAACGATAGAATCAGCGAGGAATACCGACCCGTCAATAGATATAGAGCCGGGGGTCAACAAGGAGACAAGCCCGGAGACGGAAGAAGAGCGGCAGTCACATTATTTCAGGCGTCCCAGTCTCGGCAAAGGCGGGCCTTCAAAACTCCGTCAGCAATTTAGCCGGGGTATGACCTTTTTTCTGGTGATCGCCGCAAGTATTATTTTTTATTTTGCCCTGCTTCGGCTTACGAATATTTCCAAAGTGTTTCAGGAGATATTCGGGGTCTTGAAGCCGGTAATATATGGATGCGCATTGGCATATCTTCTGAATCCGATTGTAAATCAGGTGGACAAGTATCTGGTTCCGTTTTTTAGAACCAAGATGAAAAAGCCCGGGCAGGCAGAGAAGATTTCTCGGGCAGTAGGAATCCTGACGGCAGTCGTGCTTCTGATTGTTTTGATTGTTACTTTGTGCAACCTGTTAATCCCCGAGCTGTATTCCAGTATCCGCAATCTGGTAATCACGCTGCCCAGACAGTTGGACGATCTGGTATCCGAGCTAAGCGAAGTGAAGCTTGATGACTCCACAACCAGTACCTTGCTTAAAACCGCCGTTAAAGAAGGGACGGATATGCTTATGGACTGGCTGCGCACAGATCTTATGGCGAAGGCCAATGAACTGATGTCTAACCTGACAGTCGGCGTTCTGAATATTGTGAGCGAGATATTTAATGCGGTAATCGGGCTTATTGTTTCTATCTATATATTATTTAGCAAAGAAACCTTTGTACGCCAGTCGAAGAAGTGTGTTTATGCCCTTCTGTCCGCACGGCATGCGAATATGGTGCTTCATCTGACAACGAAGAGCAACAATATCTTTGGCGGATTTATCATTGGGAAATTAATCGATTCTGCAATCATCGGAGTATTGTGCTTCGTAGGCCTTTCCATTTTGAAGATGCCTTACGTCATGCTGGTCAGTGTAATCGTCGGCGTTACGAATGTAATTCCGTTCTTCGGGCCTTATATCGGAGCCGTTCCAAGCACGATACTGATTATGCTTGCGAATCCGATTCAGGGCGTATATTTTATCATTTTTATCCTGCTTCTGCAGCAGTTTGACGGCAACATTCTGGGACCGAAGATCCTTGGAAATTCTACGGGGCTTTCTGCCTTCTGGGTTATTGTGGCAATCCTGTTAGGCGGGGGACTGTTTGGATTTGTGGGAATGGTCATGGGAGTTCCTACCTTTGCCGTCCTTTACTATATTGTCCAGATGCTGGTGAACAATCATCTGGAACGAAAGAACCTGCCGACAGGCTCGGAATACTATGACACCATGAGTTTTGTGGACGATGAAGGAACGTACTATCATTCGGAAAAAGAAACGGAAGTTACTGAATAAAGCCAGAGTATAAGAATAAAAAGGGGAATTATTACTATGCCAATCAGAGTTCAAAACAACCTCCCGGTAAAGGAAATCTTAGAGAGGGAGAATATATTCGTCATGGATGAACACCGTGCGGTCCATCAGGACATCCGCCCGATTAAGATCGGGTTATTGAATCTGATGCCGCTTAAAGAAGACACGGAACTGCAGATCCTGCGGTCGCTGTCAAATACGCCGCTTCAGGTAGACGTGTCCTTTATCACGGTATCCACCCATGAGTCGAAGAATACGCCGACCAGCCACTTGAATCAGTTTTACCAGAGGTTTACCAAGATCAAGGAAGAAAAATTCGACGGTTTTATCATTACAGGCGCTCCTGTGGAACAGATGCCTTTTGAGGAAGTTGATTACTGGAATGAGTTAAAGGAGATCATGGAATGGAGCAAGACGCATGTGACCTCTACCCTGCATCTGTGCTGGGGCGCACAGGCTGGGATCTATTACCATTACGGGATCGACAAGGTGCCTATGGATCATAAGGTATTCGGAATCTTTAAGCACAGGGTAATGAACCGTAAGATTCCTCTTGTCCGCGGGTTTGACGATATCTTTCTCGCTCCCCACTCCCGCCATACGGAAGTGCCGATGGATAAGGTTCGGGAGGAGAAACGGCTTACCGTGCTGGCAGAATCCGAGGAGGCGGGGCTGTTTCTGGCTATGGCGGAGGGCGGACGGCAGATCTTCGTTATGGGACATCCGGAATACGACCGGGTGACGCTTGACAGTGAATACAAGCGTGATCTTCGGAAAGGGCTTCCGATTGATCTGCCGAAGAATTATTATGCGGATGATAATCCGGAGAATAGACCGCTGCTTACATGGCGTGCAACGGCTAATAATTTGTATACGAACTGGCTCAATTATTATGTATATCAGGTGACTCCGTACGACCTGTATGGAACGCCGTTCTAATACAGTGTCTACGGGGATTTCCGCAGATTTGTAATGAATTCCTGACAGACGAGAGGAGAACAAAACAGAGAATCTTTAGAACTGAAAGAATAAGGATACACAGAAAGGGCGGGCTTGCCGCCGCCCCTTTTGTGTATCGAACAAAACTAATCAGCAAGGAAATCTTGCTCATCTAAGGAATGAGAAGAAAGAGATTCTGTTACAAATCTCACAACAGAGCAATGTTGCCCCATATGCAAAAAGCACTGGTAAAACATATAGTAAAATTATATTACCGCTGCATACATTAAATAAAAGATATTGAAACAACACTACCCAAATAAAATGAAAAATATAAAAAGTATATGACCTTTTTGACATATATTTTGATATTTTCCCGCTAAAATTCAAATAGCCTTTTCCAATCCCTAACAAGGAACTAATCATAAACCATTCCGATACATATTTAGCAATCGTATTTAACAAAGTTTGCTGTGTATCTGACCAAATAAACATGTATACATTGAAAATCGTTGCTGTTATACCTATACACAAGAAAATCCATTTCCATTTTTCTACTTTGCTGATTACATCATCATTTGAGAAAATATAGTAGCCAACAAGAAAAATGTAAGTATATTCTACAAGGCTTTTTCCGCCGATCGAAAGCATTCCGCTAAAAAGTGGTAACGGTAATCCCCAAAGAAAAATCAGCACAGGCGGTATATCAATATCTTTTAGGTGCATTATTTTTCTTTGTAATAAGATAATTCCAACAGCAATGAGCGAAATAAGGAACAGATATAGAATAAACCAAAACTGTCCAACCGAAAAACCGCCGTCAGCGCCTGTTAAGTCAGTAAAATGTGTAAAGAAAACGGCATAATGCCGAAATAAATTCCCTTGATAACCATAATTAAATTTATCGGCTATATATGTCATAGGCGGCATAATTAGGGCTGTTCCCAAAATAAATGGTATCAGTAATTTTTTAGTCCTTTCCAACATATATTGTCCGATTGTCCGCTTTTGCAGCGCAAATTTTGTGGAAATGCCTGCAATGAAAAACATAAGCGGCATAAAATACGGACTAAAAAATACCACAATGCTGCTAATTATTTTATTGCTTTCAAAATAAATGTAATTTGGTTCTCCCCATACATTCCATGCCATTGCCGCATGGTAGGGAACAAGAAGTAAAATGATAATCCAACGTATATTGTCAATATAGTATTTTCGCATACTTATCTCATGCCTTTTATCAATAATATTCAATACTGTTATCCTACCACAATTGCACACTCAATTCCATTAAATTCTGTTTAATCATCATTTGTCTTGCCCGTTCTCGCTGTTCTTTGCTGATTGTTCCCGGCTTACGGTAGTTGACGTATGATTTGGGGGAAGCCGATAACAAGCGTGTCAAATTTCGCAAAGCCGCCTTATCCCTTGTATAAACGGCGGCGGTCTGTTCCCCTTCATTGTAATTGACAATCGTTTACTGCTCGTATCGTGAATGTTTCATAGTTCCACATCCTCCTGTATAAAGGATAAATTTCCACAGACAGGACATAGTATCCATTGTTGCTTACCCATTTCTATTATCCTTCGTTTGAAACAATTTCTCATTCATTTTTCTTACATTATATCTGCCTATTCCAAACTGTATTATCCATATAACTACAAAAATTAAAGCGAAAATCCCAAAATAGATTAAAAATCCAACTATACTATGTTCCATCCAATATGCAAAATAAGCGATTGGTAACATTATTACGGAAATAATTGAAAAGTAAATTCCTGTCTGCTTTACAATGCTCCAACTATCCATTTCCCATATTACTGAACTTGCCGCAAATCCCACACCTAATATTCCGCAAAGAATTGTTTGCAAAATGACAGCATTGATTTCATTTCCCATAATTGATATGAGTTCGGGTACACAAGGCGAGTAATATCCATCTGCCCAACTAAGAGAAATCAGGATTGTAATTAAATAGCCCATTGTAATCCCAAGTGGAAACCCTAAAAGACTACGCTTAATAATTTTCTTTTTCATAACATTCACCTCATATTCCTAATATCTTTTTTTAGTTTTGGAACATAGCGTCTGGATACATATGTTGTTATTCCATTTGATAATTTAACGCAAATTGTACCTGTAAAACTCAAGTCGAAATTATTGACTTTTTTTAAGTTAATAATTTCCGAATTTGATATACGAATGAATTGATTAGAGGGTAATCGATTTTCTATCTCATATAACCTAAGTCGAAGAATATATTCGCCTTTGTTAGTAGCTGCAAAAACTTTTCCGGAATTTGCAAAAATACGAATCAAATCTGCCTGTTCCAATATTTCTATTTTTTCATCTTTATACCCGGAAATTATTTGTGAGGAATTTTCTGAAAGTTTTTTTACAATGTTACTCACATCTTCTGTCATTGAAGCAGTCAGTATGATTACTTTGGGGTCAATATATGAACTGTCAATTTTAATTTCGACCTGTATGATAATCACCTCTTTCTTTTTCTTTACAATGCCATTATAACAAAGCAGATAATAGTTTCAATGGATTTGCGATAGTTGGTTGATTTCAAAACACAACTGGTCAAAATCCTTTCTGAGTTCTTAATATGAATAGCGGCAGAGAGGTATGTTCCTGTAAATAGCGTTTGTGCCGTTGTCCCCATAAGCCGATAGGCTTGTGTTGTGCGCCCGGTAAAGGGCAATTGACCTGACAGGGGCGAGAAGGTCTAGCCAACCGGCAGCAGCGAGTCTTGCGTGGCAGTCAGTAATGGCTGCTGCGAAGCGTAGACGGCGGGCAAGTAGGGCTGCAATGGGATTGAGCCTTGAAATGAATAAGAAATAATACAGGGAGTGTGTGACTCAAACATAAGTCATACACTCCCTGCGTTTTTTCAAAAATGGCTGACGAGAACCATCTTCCTGATTTAGCTAGATTAACCTCTGCAGCCGCATGTGAAGGTAGCACATTCCGTCTGGCCGCACTGGCAGGCATTGCTTCCCTCTACGCTGATCTTTCCTGCATGGCATTTGCAGTTGTCGTTATAGGTGCAGTCCGTAGCTTTGCAGTCAATTGAGCTTGTCGGAGATGCCTCGCCGGTTACGTTGCTGTAGGAATCGCCCTTGCGTTCTTCGAAACTGTCGCAGCATGTCTCTTCGGCACGTTTTGCGGAGTTTCCGCCTACTACGATTCCGTCTAAGTCACAGTAAAAATTCTTGTTGTGCGTACATGTCTGTACCGTGCATCTTAATTCTGGCATAATCTTACCTCCTAATATTTATGGATAACAATGTCTATTATGCTCAATTTTTTAATATTTATGTGCATATCGGAGAGGGAATAAAGTGTGAAAGATTAATATTAAGAGAGCTAAAAAAATAAAATTTCGCAGAGTATGATCCTCTGCGAAAAATATTTCAAATGAACATATTTATTGTAATCATCTAAAGGTAATAAGTCAATACCTAAAATGTTTTTGTAATAATTTGGTGTTTTTTTTATAGAAAAATATTCTGTATTTCGACACAATTCTTATATTTGAGCGATTTTGAGCGAACTTTTTTCGCAAAATCTGTAAATTTCCATATAAAATCAGTACAAAAATTTCGCAGAGGATCATACTCTGCGAAGCAGGAGGGGTTATTATCTGGTATTTAGTGGATTGCCGCGGGTTAGAAGAGACGGAGGCGGTTGCTTTAGGCAGAAAACATCTGTCCAAAGCAGCGGCGAAAAATATTTTTATGCTGACATATGATCGGATGCGCCGCTATGAAGGGACGTGGCATATAGAGAAGAAACCTTTATTCCCCTCATATGTGTTTCTGGAGAGTGAGAATGAGACGCTCCTTGGGGAAGAATTCGGCAAGTTTCAGTTTTATATGTTTCATAGTAAGGACTCGAAAGATCGTGAAATTATCAACGGGAACAAGGGACTGCTCCGCCTTAATCGCAGCGCGGAGGGTTTATTAAAATCTCTTTATGGCGGAGGATATCATATTAAGATGTCGAAGGGAATTATTCAGGATGGATTTCCGAGGATTGTTGCGGGTCCGCTGAGGGGAATGGAGCAGAGAATCCGCAGGATTGACAGGCATAGAAGAATCGCGGAACTGGCGCTGACGGAAGGCCGGAACTTAAGCGGCGGAAAGAAGGAAGAAAGAGAGAATCAGCAGCCGAATTTCGGATATATTACTGCTGGGTTAGAGATTACAAAGAAGAATATGTAATTATAACGTAAAGGAACTTATGATTTATGTATGATTATAGTTTGGATCAGAGATTTCAAAATTTAAAACCGTTTGAAGAGAAGATTTGGCTCTCATCGCCTACCATGCATGATGCGGAGTTTGAATATATGGCGGAAGCATATAGAACGAATTGGATGTCCACGGTAGGCGGCAACATTGACGAGACGGAGCGTTTACTTGCTGAATATGTAGGAGTAAAAAGCGCGGTGGCTCTATCCTGCGGGACGGCGTCGCTGCATCTGGCAATCCGGCTTGCGGGAGAAAAACTGTACGGCGTCCGACGTGCTGAGATCGGAACACTAGCAGGACATAAAGTGTTCTGCTCCGATATGACCTTTGACGCCACGGTCAATCCGGTTGCATACGAGGGCGGGGAGGCCGTATTTATCGATTCGGAATATGAGACCTGGAATATGGATCCTTTGGCCCTAAAGAAGGCGTTTGAACGATATCCGGAAACCCGTTTGGTAGTTCTTGCCCATCTTTACGGTACGCCGGGAAAGATTGATGAGATTAAGAATATTTGTAAGGAACACGGAGCGTTGCTTGTAGAAGATGCGGCGGAAAGTCTGGGAGCTTCTTATAAAGGAAGGCAGACGGGAAGTTTCGGGGATTTCGGAATTGTTTCTTTTAATGGAAACAAAATCATTACCGGAAGTTCGGGCGGAGCTTTCTTGTCCAATAGGGAAAGCGACGCCCGGAAGATTCGCAAATGGTCCACCCAGAGCCGGGAGGCGGCTCCATGGTATCAGCATGAGGAACTGGGTTACAACTACCGTATGTCGAATGTGATTGCCGGAGTAGTGCGCGGGCAGATGGCATATATAGACGAGCATATAGCGCAGAAAAAAGCGGTTTATGAAAGGTATCAAGCAGGATTATCGGATCTGCCGGTTGATATGAATCCCGTGGGAACTGAGGGCGTATCGAATTACTGGCTGAGCTGCATCACAATTAAGCCTTCTGCTATGTGCGAGAATGTGCGGTCTGAGAGAGGAAAGCTATATTGCCATAGGAAAGGAAAAACCTGCCCGGATGAAATCCTTGATGTACTTGCTCATTTTCATATCGAAGGGCGTCCTTTATGGAAGCCGATGCATATGCAGACTTTATACCGTGGAAACAGATTTGTGGGGGTAAATGGGCAGGAGAACGAAAATGCTTTTACGGACGGCGACAGACAGGGGAGCGTAGGGGCGGATCTTTTCGAGAGAGGATTGTGCCTGCCGTCGGATATTAAGATGACGGAACGCCAGCAAGACGCCGTTATAGAAATTATCCACAGATGCTTTGAGTAAAGGAACGTAAAAACAAAAGGGAACAGAGGATGAAAACAGAGAAGAAACATACTCCCTGCGGACCCTATGAGGCTCTGGTAAAACGCCCGTTGGATCTTGTGACCAGCGGACTGGCCCTGATATTTCTTTCGCCTGTGATGGTCTTGGTTGCATTGGGGGTAAGGATAAAGCTTGGTTCACCGGTTATATTTTCACAGGCCAGACCGGGACTTAATGGAAAGGTGTTCAGTATATATAAATTCCGTACTATGAGGGACGAGAGAGATTGCAATGGGGAATTGCTTCCGGATGAGATGAGACTTACGCCTTTTGGAAAATTCCTAAGAGCTGCAAGCCTTGACGAGCTGCCGGAGTTCTTCAATATATTAAAGGGCGATATGTCTCTTGTGGGACCCCGCCCATTGCTTCCGGCATATCTTCCTTACTATACGGAAAAAGAAAAACGCAGGCACGACGTGCTTCCGGGTTTGACGGGTTACGCTCAGGTACACGGCAGAAACTCGGTGAGCTGGGACAGAAAATTTGAGATGGATGTAAAATATGTGGAACATATAACCTTTATGGGCGATTTGAAGATTATTTTTCGGACTATTTTGAAGGTACTTGCAAGGGAAGACATAACATCTGCAACCTCGGTGACAATGGAGAGTTTTATAGATTATGCGAAGAACAGAGCCGCAAATGAATAGATTGATTATAATCGGCGCGTCCGGACATGGAAAGGTGGTCGCTGATGTCGCAAAGCTAAACGGATATGAAGACATAGTGTTTTTGGATAACGATCCGTCGATTCATTCCTGCGCCGCGTACCCGGTTCTGGGTCCGGACACAATGACGGCGGAACTTCAAGGAGATCTTTTTATTGCAGTCGGAAACAGCGGGACGAGAAAGCGGTTAATGGAAAGAGATAAAAATAGGTATTTCCCTTTACTTATTCATCCGGCGGCGGTGGTAGCAGAAGGAGCAGAAATCGGGCAAGGCTCCGTTGTCATGGCCGGATCTGTCATTAACCCGGGTGTAAGACTGGGCAAGGGGTGTATCGTTAATACAAGTTCTTCCATTGACCATGACTGCAGGGTCGGTAATTTCGTTCATGTATCGGTTGGGGCGCATATTTCGGGATCAGTTATTATCGGAGAGTGTACATGGATTGGAACAGGCGCGGCCGTAAGCAATAACGTCAATATCTGCGGCGAATGTATGATTGGGGCAGGCGCCGCGGTGGTAAAAGATATAGACATACCGGGAACATATGTAGGGGTACCGGTGCATTTAGTTAAGAAGGGGTAATGGTATGCCGGCTCTGAAAATCATTTGGTGGACGGCTGTGTTCGTCATTTTTTGGGCAATGATCGGGTATCCGATCTCGCTTGTTATTCTGAATAAGATGTTTAGAAAAGAGAATAAGAAGGACTATACTTATGAGCCGACAGTGACCATTATGGTTGCGGCGCATAATGAAGAGAAAGTTATAAGAGAAAAACTTCAAAATCTGCTTGATACCGACTACCCTGACGATAAGTTAGAGTTCCTGATTGCATCAGATTTTTCTACGGATAAAACAGACGAGATTGCAGAGGAGTTTATAGCTTCACATCCAAATAGAAATATTCGAATTCACAAATCCGTAAATCATTATGGGAAGACGAATGCCCAGAACGAGACGCAGGAGCTTTGCCGTACGGAGATTCTGGTAATGACGGATGCAAATGCCATGTTCGAGCCGAATGCGGTTAAAGAATTGGTCGCGGCGTTTGCCGAACCGTCCATTGCATATGTGGCGGGGCAGCTTCGATACGTGAATACGGAGGGGAATAAAACTGCGGATTCCGAGGGGTTCTATTGGAAGCTCGATTTGATGTGCCGTAATATCGAGAGCAAGTTTCAGTGCATTACGGCGGGAAATGGAGCGATCTATGCGGTGAGAAACAAGGATTACGAGAAAATTAATCCCATAGATTGCCATGACTCAAAGTTTCCGGTTATATATGCTCTCCGGAAAAAAAGAGCGGTATATAATCAGGATGCGGTAGCGTACGAAAAAGCGGGGGAAGTAGACGAGGATGAATACAAGAGAAAGGTGCGTATGAACAGAATCATTCTCAGGTTTATTATGCCGGATGTAAGGATCCTGAATGTGTTTGCTTATCGGTGGTTTTCATATTTTTATTTTGGTCATAGAACATGCCGTTATCTTCTGTGGCTTATGCACTTTTTGGCGCTTGCCGTGAATATTTTGCTTGCAATATCGGGAGGGAGCTTCTGGAAGTTTACATTAGGACTTCAAATATTGTTTTATCTGGCCGCTTACATCGGGTGGATCACAAAGAGCGGCAATCGGCTGGTTAAAATTATGTCGTATTATTGTATGACGGTAATAGCCCAATGGAAGGGAGTCGTGAACGTGGTTTCGGGAAAGGCAAAACCAGTATGGGAGAAGGCGGAGAGTACAAGGTAATCCAATGATCGAAAATCACTGAGGCGGTAGTAGTAAATGAATATTTTATTGAGAATTTACAGAAGATTAACTTTCAGGAAAGGCATATATGGAGCAATAGGTAAAAAGAATCACTTTTCCGGCGGTGTAATCGTCTACGAAAACGCTCAGATAGGAAATTATAACTATTTTTCTCCGTATGCAATGATAAATAATGCGGCAATAGGAAACTATTGCTCAATTGGACCGGGAGCAAGAATTGGATTAGGGGAGCATGATACGAACTGTGTTTCAATGCGTCCGATTATTGCAAATGGAGAGGGAAAGATGAAGCTTTTTGATCCGGATAAACGAACGGCAGTGGGGCACGACGTATGGATCGGAACGAACGCCGTGCTCCTTCAGGGAGTAAAAGTAGGAAACGGCGCGGTGATTGGAGCTAATGCGGTTATTACAAGAGATGTGCCGGCGTACGCGGTAGCGGTTGGAGTTCCGGGAGAAATAATCAGGTTTAGATTTGATGATAAGATTTGCAATGAAATTGAAAAATCCAAATGGTTTGAGGAAGAAGAGGGTAAAGCAAGAAAAATAGTTGCAGATCTCAAAAGGAGATTATCCCTATGAAAATAATGATGATAGCTGCCGGCGACAGTATCCATGCAGTAAGATGGGCGAATGTATTCATTGACAAAGGGCATGATGTGGACTTTGTTACGCTGGCAAATCACAGGCCGGGAATAGACAGCTTTTCTGAAAGGGTAAAACTTTATTATTTAAAACATAGAGGTTCAAAGGGATATTATTTGAACGCTTTAGAATTACATCGTATATGGAAACGGATTTCTCCTGACGTGGTGAATGTACATTATGCGAGCGGTTACGGTATGTTGGCAAGACTGGCCGGACTTAGGAAGACGGTGCTGTCAGTTTGGGGAAGCGATGTATATGAATTCCCTTACAAGAATAAGATTGCAAACAGAATTGTGACAAAGAATCTTAAAGGCGCCGATGCAATCGCATCAACGAGCAAATGTATGGAGGCTCAGGTAGAGAAACTAATAGGAGCGGCTTCTAAACCGATCATAATAACGCCGTTTGGAGTCGATGTTAATCAGTTTTGTCCGTCAGAGAAAGATAGTTATTCTAATGAAAAAAAAGAGTTTACTTTTGGAATTGTAAAGAAATTGACATACAAGTATGGAATCGATTATGTAATTAAGGCATACGCAATCCTTCTTGATCGATATATGGAGTTGGAGGATAAAAAACTGCCGTTCCCGAAATTGTTTATTTGCGGAAAGGGAGAAAATAAAGGGGATTTTGAAAAACTCAGGGATAAACTAGGATTACATGATTATGTTACGATAAAAGGTTATATTCCGCACGATAAAATTCCTGACGTTATCAGATCCATAGACGTATTTTGTTTAGGCAGCAATGATAGTGAAAGTTTCGGCGTAGCTGCGGTCGAAGCAATGGCGTGCGGTATTCCAATTGTGGCGACAGATGTGGACGGTTTCAAGGAAGTAATGGTTGACGGATATACGGGCTATATAGTTCCGAGAAAAGATGAGAAAGCTATGGCGGATAAGATGTGGGAGTTATATCTTGATGCGGATAAGCGCAGGGAGTTTGGGATGAATGGGAGACAACATGTACTGAAAAATTACAGTTGGGACGACAATGTAAGCACATTAGTAACTTTACTGGAAGAAGTTTCAAAAAAGGGAGACTGAAATGTCTGATTTGAGATTTGTTTGTGTATCCGGATTTTTTGCATCAGGTTCGAGCGCTGTTGTAGATTTACTGAAGGAAATGAAAGACTTTTATGAGTGCAGCGCGGAAATACGTATCATAAAGGATCCTTATGGAATCACTCAGATGGAAAACGCGCTTGTTGATAATTGGGAATTGATCAATTCCTCTGTTGCGGTTTCGGACTTTCTTTGGCTTTCGAAGATATGTGCCAGAAACAGATATACCCCCTTTTCTCCGGCGGGATTAGGTTATTCAAAAACTATATCTGGGAATTTTATGGAGTTAATCAATGAATATACGGATAGTTTGTCTGAGTATAAGTATAAGGCAGAGTTTTATCACCAAAAATTCAAAAAGCCGTATTTAAAATTTATAATCGACCGGTTTAGATTTGGAATAGAACACGTTACAAAAGGTAAGCTTAAAACGGCGAATAGAAATATCCCATATTGTTATTTTGCTCATCCGACGCAGGAAAGATTTAATGATGCTACAAAGAAACTATTTGAACAGTTGTTTCAGCAGCAAAAGAAAGAGGGATTTACGGATATTATCCTTGATCAGGCCATATCTCCTAACAATCCGTCTGTAATCCATCGGTATTTTAACAATGCCAAGATGATTATTGTAGACAGAGACCCAAGGGATATGTATGTGGATGATATAATGTGCGGCGTTATGTATGATAAAGATTATACTTCGGCAGAAGCAGGAAAAAGATACGCCGACAGACAAAAGCAATTAAGGGCTTCGATTCCCGAAAACGATGCGGACGTATTATATATTAGGTTTGAAGACCTGATTATAAACTATGACAAAACGGTAGATACAATCCTTCAATTTCTTAATTTGAGTATCGCTGACCACGTAGATCAATATAAGTACCTGAAGCCGGAAATTTCCCGAAAGAATATAGGAATTTGGAAGACAAAATACGATGAGTGTAAAGGAGCTATTGACGCGATAAGGGGTTCTATGCCCAAACACTGTATCAATTATTAACTGCACGAAATTATGGTGATGAGAATATGAAAAATGTACGGAATTCTTCAAAAAATACTCCTGAACTGTCAGTTGTCGTTCCGGCATATAATATTGAAAATTATATAGGCAGATGTATCGAGAGTTTGCTGAAACAGGATACTATTGATTTGGAAATTATAATTGTTGACGACGGATCCACCGACCGTACAGGAAGTATTGCAGAAGAATATGCGGCGGCAGAAAGCAGGATTAAGGTGGTTCATCAGGAAAATCAGGGATTATATAAAGCACGTACATGCGGCGTTCGGTTCGCCTCGGCAGAGTATGTTACATTTTGCGACGGAGACGATTATATTGATAAAGAATTCTACGGCTGCGTCTTGGAGAAGATCAAGAAATATGGGTGCGACGTGCTGCAGTTTGGATATAAGAAGGTAAAAAATAATAAAGTGATATGGAAGTTTGAGCCGCGCTATCGGGAGATGAGCGGCAGAGAAGCATTAAAAAGCATGTTAGAAACATTGCAGTTTGCAAATTCTAATTGGTGTAAGCTTTATAGAAAATCTTTGTTTGACGGAATAGAATTTAATGAGAATGTGAAATGTAATGACGAAGACGTACTGCTTCAGGTGAAGATACTGCCCGACGCCCGAAAGGTGTATTCTATTCCAATCGCCGGATACAATTATGATATCAGAGAGGGAAGTATCGTTCATCGTGCGAGAGGAATGGAAGGAATCAATATCCTGAATACGGACCGGATTATTTATGAATATGCACTGGGGCGTCTTGATCAGGAATTGTGTAAAAGCGTTGCGTACGACTATAGCGCTAAGTTGGCGTATTGGTATAACAAATGCAGTTGTGCGGGTTACAAGGCAAAGGCAAGAGAAATAAATGAATTATTTAGAATGATTGTTAAGAAAAATCATCTGTTTGGATATTTTCCAAAAGATGCTTCTAGCAGGAGGGTGATGATGATTCATTCGTTATATATCTGTCCCCCGTTATGCAAAATGCTGTACAAAATAGCCGTAAAAGGATAGATAATAAGATGATTGTAATTGATATATTAGCGATAATCGTGTCTATGATACTTTTTATTGCGTCGTTATTCAGATTAAAAAATGAGTTTAACTGCAGGCTTTTCTATTACTGGTTTTTTTGGATTATATTTGTCTTGCCCTTAATTTTAGATTATGTAATAGGATATCCGACATATTCGTATTATGGTTCCAGAATGAGAGGGTTTTTGATATCTTATGGCGATAACAGAACAAGAATCTATTATGCTGCCTTTATTGTATTCATTCAGTTAGTTATACTATTTCACAGACCCAGAATCAGGATTAAGCTGGGAAACGAGGAAAGGGTAAATAAAAGCAGCAAAATCCAAAACTATATATTATCCAACCGCATGACGGTGATTTGTATCGCGTTTGCAATAATAGCTCCGGTAATCTGTATCTTATTGGGATGGCCGCAGGTTATCTATGAATTTGGATGGAGAGAGGCCAAAAAATATCAAGAATTTGTCAGCCGGGGATTCTTTACATATATTGAGGAAATATCCTATATCGGGACAGTCGCCGCTGTCATACTTCTGATGTTTGACCGGGAGAAAAAAGGCGCTAACAAGTTTTTATTTAAAATATTTTCCGCGATCCTGCTGTTTTTTAATCTATGTATTGAATCGAAGCGCTCGATTTTCTTGTTTTTGTTGATAATAATGTCGTATATTTTTCTGCTTAAAAATAAGAAGAAAAATTTGATGAAAATAATTGTTACAATGCTTGGTTTAATTACAATAGGGTTAGCGGCCAGTATGTACGTAAAAATCGTATCCAGGGGATACGTTGGATTTGACGCGTTATATACGACTACGCGAATAGATTTTTTTAGGGATGACACGGTTAAAATGGCTTTGTACTCAACCTTTAACAAAAATCAAATGAAAATCCTATCTTATCCCTTTGAAAGTTACGTGATGCAGATTGGATATCTTTTTTTCTTGGGCTTAATATCGTCCGCCGGATTTATAGATATCAAAAGAATGGGGTATGACTATTATTTGACTTCCGCATTAACGGGGACAAATCTTCTGAATGAGAAGTGGATGACGACTTCCATGTACGACGAGGCAATCGCAAATTTCGGTATTGCCGGGATTATTGTAATAGCGATATTTATGTCGTATTATCTTCGATTTATTGACGAACAATCTGAATTCGAATCGATTTTATGGCTTGCCTTTTTGGTTTTATATACAATGTTTTCCCTTGACTATATTATTATTTTTGGGGAGGCGGTAATAGTTGTTCATATTTTGTTAAAGCAGCCGATTGTATTTAAATACAAGACACAGTGATAGTAATGAAAAGGAAAATAATAATGGGACAAGCGACAACAAATAATACGCACGACTTATTTGCAATTGTACATCACACAGACGTTTCCGCGGCGGCGGGAGGACCTCCGGGCTATTTATACAATCTGTTTTGCGGGTTTTCTGATAATAAACCGGATTTTATTCATCTGGCAGGCGGCGGACAAAGAGACCGCGGGAAGCAGAAGAAGTCGGTGGGGAATCTTATTAGAAGAAATCAAACTTTAAGAATAATATTTTTTTATATGAAACAGGGAATCGCGTATCGCCGGGAGTTAATGGAGAAAATAAATACTTATAAAATGATACACGTCCATACGAGTGAATCCGCAGTATACGTAAGAGCATTTTGTAAATACAAGGGTTGCCTCATATTCACGCCTCATCGTCCGGAGTCTTTAAGTAAGGAGATTATAGCGGGGCTGCCGGATAAAAAGCATAAATATTTAATATTAAATCTTTTTCTCAATGCTATTGAAAAACGATCATATAAATACTGCGATGCTTTCATCTTCCCAAGCCGGGGAGCCGCGCGCATATATAAACGCTTCCCCGGATATGTCAGGTATGGGATGGGCAAGCCTCATGAATATGTTTACACTGGTATACGAAAAAAGGAGGTTACCATAGGGCGGGAAACATATCGGGAAAAATTAGGGATCGCAAGAGATACTTTTTTGATCGCATATATTGGGCGACATTCGTCTATTAAAGGATACGACCGGTTAGTTGGGATTTATCCCGGGTTACGCGATTATGATATTGAAGTTGCGGCGGCGGGAAAGATTTCTGATATTGAATTCCCGAAAGATAAGGGGTGGCATGAGCTTGGATATATTACAGATTCTCAGAACCTTATCAATGCCGCGGATCTGGTTGTAGCGCCGAACAGAGATACATATTTTGATCTCATCATTTTGGAGGCTTTGGCGCAGGGAAAGCGTGTAATTACTTCAAATACCGGAGGCAGCAACGATATTGTAAAAGACACTATTGCTTTGGACTTATTTGATAATGAAGATGAATCGGACCTGCTTACAAAGATTTTAGAAGCGAAAGATCAGGATAAACAGAAAGTATGCCAAATGGAGAACGATGGGATTTCTTTTTGCCGGGAAAGATGCGGTGTAGACCGCTTTGCGGACAACTATCTCAAGTGTGTTCAGAGGTTATATAGATCCTTTTCGAAATGAAGTAAGGCGGGAATAGTATGGAAAATGAGAAGAAGTTAGTAAGAAATTCGCTGTATAACGTCGCTTATAGATGCCTTAGTATTATCTTTCCGCTTGTTTCTTCAATTTATGTTGCCCGGATACTGACTCCGGTGAATCTGGGAAAGGTTTCCGCGGCGCAGAATATTGTTTCATATTTTTTGATATGTTCGGCCATGGGTATACCGACATATGGAGTAAAACTAGTCGCGCAGTATAAACCGAAAACATCGGCGTCAAGCCGGGCGTTTTCTGAACTTTGGATTATTAATTTTGTTTTGAGCCTTGTGTCAAGCATAATATATTATGTGTTGGTTCTTACCTTTCCGTATTTTCAAGAGAACCGTTTGTTATATATTATTACAGGCTTATCATTGATTTGTAATATTGCAAATGTCGACTGGTTCTATCAGGGGATTCAAGAATACCGGTATATTGCCGTTAGAAGCGTTGTAATAAAAATCCTGTCATTTGTTTCATTGTTTGTGTTTGTCCGGGACAAAGGGGATTATCTGGTTTATGCCCTGCTTAATGTTCTTGGTACGGCGGGAAATTATATTTTTAATATAGCCAGACTTAGAAAATATGTCTCTTTCCAAAGACATAATCTGGCGTTTGGAAATCATATCAGCCATATGCTTGTTTTGTTTGGAGCCGCGCTCGCTTCTGAAATCTATACTTTGACTGATACCACGATGCTTAATTTTATGTGCGGTTCGGAAACGGTCGGATATTATTCAATGTCGCTTAACATCATCCGTGTGTTGAGAGGAATGGTAGTGGCTGTGTCCGCGGTTTTTTTGCCGCAGTTAAGCTATTACTATTTCAGCGGAGAAAAGGAGCGTTTCTATCGGCTGGCTAATGACGGTCTTCATGTCCTTGTCTATTTGACGATTCCTCTTGCGGTCGGCCTCGTGATCGTGTCTGAGGATCTGATTATTTGTTTTTTTGGAGAGGCGTATAGGGAAGCGGTGGGTTCGACAAGAATATTGGCAGTTTCAATTATTTCGATAGCGCTGAGTAATTTTGTTGGTTTGCAGCTTCTTTTGACATTGGGAAAAGAGAAGATTACGACTCTTTCGACTATATTCGGAGCCGTTGTAAATATAACGCTGAATATATTTTTAATAATTAGGTTTCAGCATATTGGAGCTTCCATTGCATCTGCCGTTACCGAATTATGTGTGACAGCTTTTCAGGTGTTCTTTTGTTTCAGGTATATTAAAATCAGACTTAATATATTCCCTGTGCTTATTGCCAGCGCCTTAATGCTGCCGGCTGTTCTTCTCATACATCAGCTGCAGATTATGTTATTTATCAAACTTATATTAGAAACAGTGGTGGGCGCGGCAGTATATTTTATAACAACTATGTTACTTAGAGATGAATTCGTTATGAAAATGAAAAGAATGATTTGAGATTGCAAGGAAGGAAAAACACAATGAATTTGTTAAGAAAGCATTTATCAAGAAAGCAATTCGATCTTCTTGCAGCGCTGGCGGAGACGAAGCCTGCGCTTTCGCGGAGGAATTTGGAGAAGACGGCGGGCGGCGTAATAGAAGAGCTGGCCGAAGCCGGGTATGTAAAGGACTTTACTGTCACAAAAGCCGGACTGGCCGCCCTTGAACCATACGAAGTAAAACGCGCCGTCTTTATTGCAGCGGGTTTTGGCACGCGCCTTGCCCCCATTACCTTCAATACTCCGAAGCCTCTCGTACGTGTGCATGGAATCCGTATCATTGACCGTTTAATCGACGCATGTCTGGAATCCGGAATCAGTGAGATCTATATTGTCCGCGGATATCTTGCAGAACTATTTGATCAGCTTCTCTATAAGTATCCCATGATAAAGTTTCTTGAGAATCCCGTTTACAATGAGGCGAATAATATTTCCAGTTCCATGGTCGCCCGTTCTGTGCTTGCGAACGCTTATGTGTTTGAGGCTGACCTTCTGCTCTTAAATCCTAAGATTATCAAGAAGTACCATTACACTTCGGACTTCCTTGCCATTAAGAAGATGAGAAGCGACGACTGGTGTTTCAGAGTCGTGGATGGGAGGATCGTGGAAGAGAAGGTTGGAGGCGAAGGGGACGATATCTGGCAGATGGTCGGTATCTCCTATTGGAATGAGAGTGACGGACGCAAACTGTCTCGGGATATTGCGGAGGTGTACGCCGATTTGGGAGGAAAAGAATGTTATTGGGAGCAGGTGCCTCTGGTGTACCGGAAAGAGAACTATGCCGTGGAGGTGCAGGAATGTCATGAGGAGGATATTGTTGAGATCGATACCTTTAAAGAATTGAAAGCCGTCGATAAGACTTACGATGTATGATACATCGCCCTTTTGGATTATCACCGGTTAAATATGAAATGAACAAAGGAGTAGGTTATGGAATCTATCAAGAGAAACGTATTGTTAAATCCCGGTCCTTCGACCACAACTGACACAGTAAAATTCGCACAGGTTATACCGGATATCTGTCCGCGGGAGAGGGAGTTTGGCGGGCTTATGAAAGGGCTGCGGGAAGACCTCGTAAAGATTGTCCACGGAGATACGGAAAAGTATACGAGCGTGCTGTTCTGCGGTTCAGGGACAATCAACATCGACGCCGCTATAAATTCGCTTCTTCCAAAGGACAGGAAAGCGCTTATTGTGAATAATGGCGCGTACAGCGCCCGCGCCGTAGAAATATGTCAATATTACGGTCTGGACTATATTGACCTTCAATTTCCAGTTGACCGGCAGCCGGACCTTAATAAGGTTGAGGAAGCGCTAAAGGACAATCCGGACGTAGCTCTGGTACATACGACCCACAATGAGACCGGTACGGGTATACTGAATCCGATCGGGGAAATTGGCGATTTGGCCCACAAGTACGGCGCGGTGTTCACCGTGGATACCACGTCCACCTATGCGATGCGCCCGATTGATATTGAAAAGGAGAATATTGACTTTTGCATGGCGAGCGCACAGAAAGGTCTGGCGGCGTTTACCGGTCTGAGCTTCATTGTTGGTAACAGGGAGATCATTGAAAGATCCGCCGCATATCCCCGCCGTTCTTACTATTGTAATCTGTTTATGCAGTATGATTTCTTTGAGAGAACAGGGGAGATGCATTTTACCCCTCCTGTTCAGACGATCTATGCCGTGATTCAGGCAATTAAAGAATATTGGTCAGAGGGTGAAGAGGCGAAATGGGCGCGTCATACCCGTGTCTTTAACGCAATTAATGAAGGGCTGGAGGAACTGGGATTCCGTCAGGTAATCAGGCCTGAGTGGAGGGCGGGGCTTGTTTCCTCCGCGCTGTACCCGGACGACCCCAATTGGAGTTTCGAGAATATACACGATTACTGTTATGAACGGGGTTTTACCATCTATCCCGGGAAGATCAGCGCGGCAAATACATTCCGGCTCTGCGCTCTGGGAGCGATTGATGAAAATGATATCAGAGATTTTTTTGCAGTGTTCAGAGAGGCGCTCGCCTCCTGTAAAGTTCAGATGCCGGTAATTTATAAGGATTAAAAGGAGAGACTAATGAAAACAGTTTATACTTGCTTCTGCACGGACGTCATCCATGACGGACATCTTAATATTATCGAGAACGCACACAAGAGAGGAAAGGTTATCGTTGGCTGTCTTTCTGATAAAGCCCTGATTCGTTATAATAAGTTCCCCACAATATCTCAGGAGGAGAGAATTAAGCTGTATCGCAGCATTGACGGCGTGGAAGAAGTCGTAATCCAAAACGATATGCTCTACGACGATGTGATTACCCTTATCAGGCCGGACTATATTGTACACGGCGATAACTGGGTGGAAGGGCCTGAAAGGGCAATCCGTGATCATGTAGAGGAACTGCTGAAGGTTTACGGAGGGGAGCTGGTGGATATCCCTTATACATATAACGAAAAGGTCAGGAAGACCGATATGCAGCTCCGCGAAAAACTGGCTATGCCGGAGTACAGAAGAAAGCGTTTGCGCCAGCTCATTTCCATGACGTCGATCGTAAAGGTTTTGGAGACTCACAGCGGACTGACGGGATTGATTGTAGAGAAGACTGTAGTCGAACACGAGGGTAAACTGGATCAGTTTGACGCGATGTGGATATCCTCCCTTTGCGACAGTACGGCCAAGGGCAAACCGGATATTGAACTTGTGGACATGACGTCTCGTTTCCGAACGATCGACGATATCGTGGAAGTGACCACAAAGCCTATTATCTTTGACGGCGATACGGGGGGACTGACCGAGCACTTTGTTTATACGGTAAGAAGTCTGGAGCGTATGGGCGTTTCCGCAGTCATCATTGAGGATAAGAAGGGTCTGAAAAAGAACAGCCTCTTTGGCACGGAGGTTGAACAGACCCAAGCGTCTATTGAGGAATTCAGCGCAAAGATCAGGGCGGGAAAGAAAGCGCAGCTTACCGACGATTTCATGATCATTGCCCGTATCGAGAGTCTGATTTTGGAAAAAGGCATGGAGGATGCGATAGAGCGGGCGAGAGCGTTCGTGGCTGCCGGCGCCGACGGCGTCATGATACACAGCCGTAAGAAAGAGCCGTCCGAGATATTGGAGTTCTGCGATAAATTCAGAACAGAGGACAGGGTTACGCCCATAGTGGTCGTGCCTTCAAGTTTTAATACAATTACCGAGGAAGAACTGGCAGAGCACGGTGTGAATATCGTCATTTATGCGAACCAGCTCACCAGGTCGGCCGTCCCTGCAATGCAGCGGACCGCTCAGGATATTCTGTGTTATCACAGGGCTAAGGAAGTAGACGAAAGGCTGATGCCGATCAAGAATATTATTACGCTGATTGACGAGCTGTGACAGGAGGACGGGATGAGAGTTGAAAAGTTAGTCGAGATTATAGGATCAGATTTTTATGCGGGCGTGCCGGATTCACAGCTAAAGGCTCTGTGTAATTATCTGATGGACAAATACGGCATAGATCCGCTCCATCATGTGATAGGGGCAAACGAGGGAAACTGCGCGGCCTTGGCAGCGGGATTCCATCTTGCCACCGGAAAGATTCCGGTGGTCTATATGCAGAACTCCGGCGAAGGCAACGTCATCAACCCTGCGGCCAGTCTGCTGAACGATCAGGTCTATGCCATTCCGGTTATTTTTATTGTAGGTTGGCGCGGCGAGCCGGGAATTCATGACGAACCCCAGCATATCTATCAGGGCGAAGTTACTGTAAAACTTTTGGAGGATATGGGCATCGCCACATTCATTATAGGCAAAGAAACCGGAGACGATGAGGTTTTTGCGGCTATGGAAGAGTTTAAAAAGGTGTTGGCTGTCGGTAAAAACGCAGCCTTCATAATCCGCAGGGGAGCTTTGACCGACGCGCCGAAAGTTGAGTATAGAAACAGCGGCGTAATGGCGCGGGAAGAAATCCTTCGGCACATCGTGAAAATGAGCGGAAGAGATCCGATTGTAAGCACTACGGGCAAGGCTTCCCGTGAATTGTTTGAAATTCGCGCTGCAAACGGCCAGAGCCACAAGTACGATTTTCTGACTGTCGGCTCAATGGGCCACAGTTCATCAATAGCCCTTGGCGTGGCTGTCAATAAGCCGAAGCAGAGAATTTGGTGCGTAGACGGGGACGGCGCGGTTCTTATGCATATGGGAGCCATGGCTGTGATAGGCGCGAATAAGCCTGAGAATCTTATCCATGTGGTGATTAATAACGGCGCGCATGAAACGGTGGGCGGTATGCCCACAGTGGCGGATTCTATTGATCTTACGGCGATTGCGAAGGCTTGCGGTTATCCGAATGCAGTGTGCGTGGAGAACTGTGAAGATCTCAATAAGGAGCTGGAAGCGGCAAAGAACCGTCATGAACTGAGTATGATTGAAGTGAAATGTGCGATTGGTGCGAGAGAGGATCTTGGCAGACCTACAACCACGGCTCTTGAGAACAAGCAGAACTTTATGGAGTATTTGAAGACTTTGTAACATTCTGATGAATAGCGGGGGATCGACAACATGGAGAAGTTTACAGGCGAAAAGGCGGATTCGGCGAAAGAGCAGAGATTTTTTGACAGATCCTTAACTCCGATAGTTAAGGGAATTGCGATCATTCTGATGTTTGCTTTGCACCTTCTGAAGCCGGAATGGATGCTTTACCCTGAATTGGTTAAAGATATCCATATTGGGGGCATAACTCTCTCGGCAATTATGTCAAGGGGAGGAGATATATGTATAGGAGTGTTTGCTTTTGTGACTGGTTATGGATGGGCCGGTACTTTTAATCGTAAAAGAAGATTGGGGCGTGCATTGGGAATTGAGGGGGGGGGGTATTTGACATACTGGATTATCCTGGTTCTGTTTTCATTTCCTATGCGGATACTGTTTACTGCGGTAGTTGAAAAAAAGATGGTTCATCTCTCTGCTCTTGAAGTGGTGAAAAGCCTTACGGCAATCTCTTCTGACAGTGTCATGTTCGGGTGGTATATTTATTTCTTTGCGCTTGCAGTTTTTACTTATCCATTTTTAGTAAAAGTTGTTGATGGAATAGAAATCAATGGAATAGTCTTAGTATATATGATTTGCTTTGTTTTCATTGTCCTGCGGTTTATGACGCGTATATTATTTGCAAGGATTATAAACGATGACGCGCTGGGGATCTTGTCGCACTATTTTCAATGGATGCCGGTTGTCTTGACGGGGCATATAGTACATAAACGGAAATTGTTTGACCGTGTTTATGAAAGAATATCTGAAAGGCTGACAGAAAATGGACGGTTTATTATATGCTTGACCGGCAGCAGTGCAATCTACACGGGAAAATGTTTCTTTATGTTCAGCACGGGAATATACAGTAACTTTGATTCTCTGGTGATGCTGCCGTTTATGTTTTTTATATTGCAGGAGGCGGTATGGATAAACAGCAGAAAGAATATTATTCGGACTGTTTTGGTTGGGCTTGGGAATCTGTCTATGTATCTTTGGCTTACACACAGCGTTATGTTGTACCAACCGGTGCAGCGCGCGGTATTTCATTTGAGATACCCTCTTTTGATTCTTTGCGCTTCGTTTATTGTTATGGCACCGATAGCCTTGGGGATACGGAAAGTTGATGAATGTATTAGAATTCGGGTGAAGAAAATTTAATATTTGATGCGGATGAAAAGTCCGGCGGGAAGATTGTACCAATGATCTTCCCGCCGGACTTTTTGTGCTGCGTTATAAAAAATTTCGCAGAGTATCTTCCTCTGCGAAAAATATTTCAAATGAACATATTTATTGTAATCATCTAAATGTAATAAGTCAATACCTAAAATGTTTTTGTAATAATTTGGTGCGGTTTTTTGTGGAAAGGTCAAGAATAATTTGCACATATTTGTGTTTTGTGCGTAATTAGTTTTATTTTGGGGTTGAAATCTGTAAATTTATTGATGAAAGTGCCGCAAAATTTTCGCAGAGGAAGATACTCTACGAAGTTGGAGGGATTTTTATCTGGTATTTATGGGATTGTCAGGGACAGGAAGAGACAGAAATGTCTGCACTGTGCAGAAAACATTTATCCGTTGTAGCGGCAAAAGATATTTTTGTTTTGACATATGATCGAATGCGTCGTTATGAAGGCACATGGCATATTGAACAGAAACTGCTGTTGCCTTCTTATATAATTTTTGACAGTGGGGATGGAATGGCTCTTGCGGATGAATTGGAAAGAGTTCTTTCGCATGTGTTTCCTAAGTGTAATTCGAGGAAATATGACATTGTAAAGGGAAGCAGTCGATTGATTCGTGTCAACGAAGATGAGGAAAGATTTCTGAAATTCTTATATGGGAAGCAACATCATCTGGAAATGTCGCGTGGTGTCATAAAGGATGGGATTACACAAATTACCGAAGGGCCTTTAAAGGGAATGGAACAATGGATCGGCAGGATTGACAGGCATAAAAGGCTGGCGACATTACTGCCTGCCGCAGACGAGGGTAAAAAGTGCGGTAAAATGCAGGCTCCGAGGGAAGGCGAAGAACAGAATTTTAGATATATTACGGCGGGGCTTGAGATTACGGAGAAGAGTATGTGATCTTAAGGGTTTCTAGTGAAATATTTATGAAGTCGGGAATACTTCTTGAAGCATTGGCACTTGAAGTAGGAGGGACGGAGATAGAGGGTATGATTGACTGTGGCTGTATGTACATACAGGTATGGATGGCGAAGCATGTTTTATCAGCACAATATTCCGTCCTGCCAAGACATACAAAAATAATTTTAGGATAGATAGAAAGAGAAATGTTATGTGGCTTGTAATGCAGGTGGTTTCCGGAAGAGAAGGACATACGGTTCTGTTAATGGAACGGATTCTATCAAGGGAAGTTCTGGAAAAGTGTTTTGTTCCGATGCGCAGGATGAAGAAGAAATATCAGGGGAGCTGGAAGGAGATTACGGAGAAACTGTTTCCGGGATATGTGTTTCTGATCTCGGAACAGCCGCAGTTATTATATGATGAATTGAAACAGATTCCGGTATTGACGAAGCTGCTTGGAAACTGCGAAGAATACTTTACACCATTATCAGAGGATGATGTGAGGTTATTGAAAAAGCTGCAGGATCTAAAAGGAGAACAGGAAGGCATAGGGAATAGAGATTGGATTCGCTGCGGCCAACAGGAAGCGCCGGTAGCCGGATTATCGAAAGTGATTGTTGGAGAGGAGAAAACGATTAAAATTATCTCCGAACCGCTTAAGAATCTGGAAGGAAGGATCAAGAAAGTCAACCTCCATAAGAGGGTTGCAGTTGTAGAGACAGAGTTTATGGGGAATCGTTCAGCGATTCACCTTGGGATTGAAATTGTGGAAGATAATTTATGAGGATTCGTAATTATGAATGATTTTAGGTCAGATCAAAGATTTCAGGATTTAGTACCATTTAAAGAAAAAATCTGGCTTTCATCACCTACCATGCACGGTGTGGAGCTTGAATACATGACGGAAGCATATCGGACAAACTGGATGTCTACGGTGGGCGGCAACATCGATGAAATGGAGCGCTTACTTGCGGATTATATAGGAGTAAACAGTGCGGTGGGATTGTCCTGCGGTACGGCTGCATTACACTTGGCAATCCGGCTTGCAGGAGAAAAATTATATGGAACACCGGGAAAGATTGACGAAATTAAGCGAATATGTAAAGCGCATGAGGCGTTACTTGTAGAGGATGCGGCGGAAAGTTTGGGGGCTGTCTATAAAGGGAGACAGACAGGAAGCTTTGGAGATTACGGTATTATCTCCTTTAATGGAAACAAAATCATTACAGGAAGTTCAGGCGGGGCTTTTCTGTCGAATTCGGAGTACGATGCCGATAAAATACGGAAATGGTCTACCCAGAGCCGGGAGGCGGCTCCGTGGTATCAACATCAAGAATTAGGTTATAACTACCGTATGTCGAATGTGATTGCCGGAGTGGTACGCGGACAGATGGAGTATATAGAAGAGCACATTGCGCAGAAGAAGGCGATTTATGAGCGTTATCGAGAGGGATTAGCGGATCTTCCGGTTGCTATGAATCCATTAGGAGAGGATAGCGTTTCGAATTACTGGCTGTCTTGTATTACGATTGATCCGTCCGCTATGTGCAAGAATGTGAGATCAGAAAGAGAGAAGCTGTACAGCCATAGTAAAGGGAAAACTTGTCCCGATGAAATACTGGACGTACTTGCCGGTTTTAGTATTGAAGGACGGCCAATTTGGAAACCGATGCATCTGCAGGCGTTATACCGCGGAAATGGGTTTGTAGGGGTAAGTGGACGAAGAAACAAAAATATTAATATAGACGAAGAGAAGATGGATTCTGTCGGGGCAGATATTTTTGAGAGAGGGTTATGTCTGCCGTCGGATATTAAGATGACGGCAAAACAGCAGGATGTTGTGATAGATCTTATTCACAGGTGTTTTGAGTAAATATAAAAAATGAAAATAAGAAAATGGTTTACTAAAAAAGAGAAGAAACATGTTCCGAATGGTCCGTATGAGGCTATGATAAAACGTCCGTTAGATTTGGTGATTAGCGGATTGGCGCTTATCCTTTTGGCTCCTGTAATGGTGGTGGTGGCGCTGGCTGTAAAAATAAAGCTTGGATCGCCAATCATTTTTTCGCAGGCCAGACCGGGGTTGGATGGGAAAGTGTTCAGAATTTTTAAATTCCGTACCATGAAGGAAGAAAGGGATTGTAATGGCAGGATGCTTCCGGATGAAGTAAGGCTTACGCCCTTTGGAAAGTTTTTAAGAGCTACGAGTCTTGATGAGCTGCCTGAGCTAGTAAATATTATAAAGGGTGATATGTCTCTTGTCGGGCCTCGTCCGTTATTGCCAACATATCTTCCTTACTATTCGGAAGAAGAGAATCACAGGCACGATGTGCTTCCGGGCTTGACCGGTTACGCGCAAGTACACGGCAGGAATACGTTAAGCTGGGACGACAAACTAAAGATGGATATAAAGTACGTAGAACATATTACTTTTATCGGAGATTTGATGATTGTTTTAAAAACTGTTTTAAAGGTGCTGGCAAGGGAGGGTATATCATCGGGTACTTCAGTGACGATGGAGAGTTTCATAGATTATGCGAAAAACAGAGGAAACAGTATTAATCAGCGTGATTGTTCCGGTATACATGATTGAAAGGTATATTGGAATTGAACAAAATCGCTGTGCGATGGCCTGCCAAGGCTGTGGCATAGCGATTTTCTATTTTTTATAACAAAAGCAGTGGAAAGCAAGTCCTAAAAGTAGTATTGTTAAGTCACCACAACAAAACAATCTAACAGGATCGTTCCCACTGCCTATGAAAAGAATACCACCTTCCGCTTGATTGGCAAGCGGTTTTATGACCCGAATGCACCTCCGTGTAAAGCAGTGTTTTTGATTGTTACTGATTTTACATGGAGGATTTTATTATGTACGAAAAATATTTAGAACAGCTTGAGGAAGCCGGAAAAATCCGCAACCTCAAAGAACGTTCCATCAATTGTTATAAAAACTATGTTTCTTACTTTCTAAAATATCAAGGTAAGAGTCCGGAAGATCTTACCTGCCAGGATGTCAGGGCTTTTCTTCTTGCAAAAAAGGACGAAGGGCTGAAAGCCACTACCCTGAACCTTTATAATTCCGCCATCCGCTTTTTCTATCGGAATGTCCTGCACATCCTTTGGGATGACATTACAGTCCCGCGCATGATTCCGGAACACAAACTTCCAACTGTTTTGACGATGGATGAAATCGACCGCTTGTTGGACGCTGTTGATGACATAAAATATAAAGCTATGTTTGCAACGATGTATTCTTCCGGAATGCGTGTTTCCGAAGTCATCCATCTGCATTATGATGATATCTCCCGCACAAATATGCAGATCCATGTCCGGGATACAAAAAACCGGATGGATCGCTATACGATTCTTTCCAAACGGTGTCTGGACATCCTTACACAATACTGGTTTGAGAAAGGACGTCCCCGTGGAATCCTGTTTCCTAATAAATTTACCGGTAATTACCTGACAGTCAATACACTGGAGCAAGTGATGCGGCGGGCAGTATCCGATGCTGGACTTCCAAAGAATGCAACGCCACACTCTCTCCGTCATAGCTTTGCAACTCATCTGATGGAGCAGGGAGTAGAACGACAGAATATTCAGGCACTG
>CAJTOH010000006.1:119582-120161 GCA_910577685.1 uncultured Dorea sp.
AAAATCCACGGAAGTTTATCTTCATGTCAGCAACAAATCCCTCATGGGAATCCAAAGCCCATTTGACAGGAAAGAAGGCGCGGACTATGAATAAGCCCACCATTCAGGATATTTTCCAGTGTTTTTATCCGGCATACCTTGAAAAGTATTCTCCTTCTCCAGAACAGGCAAAAGTCGCTCGGAACATCTTGAACTGCAAAACCGGGGCATATGGTGCAAACGTCAGTATATGCGAAGACTGTGGTGCTGTTCAGATTCACTATAATTCCTGCCGTAACCGTTGTTGTCCCATGTGCCAGGCTGTTCCAAAGGAAATGTGGATGGATGCCCGCAGAGAGGACGTGCTTGATGCACCTTACTTCCATCTCGTATTTACAGTTCCGGATATCCTCAATCCGGTTATTTACAGTAATCAGAAGCAACTGTATGACACACTGTATCACGCTGCTTCTGCTACAATCAGTGAACTGGCTGCTGACCCCAAGCATCTTGGTGCTTCTGTTGGATATATCTGCATCCTGCATGGTAGTGTAAAGTAGCCTATGAAAAACTGGAGTCAAAAAAATAGGCTCCATTAGA
>CAJTOH010000007.1 GCA_910577685.1 uncultured Dorea sp.
TCGCAGAGTATCTAACTCTGCGAAAATTAGTCTACAGATTGTCACGGCTAACAGGGGATTTCTTTCCTCCACACAAACCGATCGACAATCTTCGTGCAGCTCTGTATAATTTTTACCACTTTTGTACTTACGTTTGTATCTATATAATCCGGCACAGGAATACCGTAATCGCCGTTTTCCTTCATATCGACGGCAAGCTTTACAGACTGGAGAAGCCCTTCTTCCGTAATACCGGACAGAATAAAACAGGCTTTTTCCAACGCCTCGGGCCGTTCTGTGCTTGTACGGATGCATACTGCCGGAAACGGCATGTCAATGGAAGTAAAGTAACTGCTTTCTTCCGGCAAGGTCCCGGAGTCCGACACCACGGCGAACGCGTTTACCTGCAGACAGTTATAATCATGGAATCCCAGCGGCTCGTGTGCAATTACGCGGCGGTCAAGTTTGAAGCCCGACTGGCGCAGCCTTTTTTTGCTTCTGGGATGGCAGGAATATAAGACCGGCATATCATATTTCTCCGCCATAGCGTTTACGGCCGTAAAAAGGGAAATAAAGTTCTTCTCCGTATCTATATTTTCTTCTCTATGCGCGGATAGAAGGATATACTTCCCTTTCTCAATCTTTACTCCTGTTTCTGCAGACAATCTTTTATGGATATCGGACTGCAGAATCGGCTTTAGATTCTGCTTTAATACTTCGGCCATGGGAGAGCCGGTGACGAAGGTCCTCTCTTTAGGCAGTCCGCAGTCGGCAAGGTATCTTCTCGCCTGTTCGGAATATGCAAGGTTCACGTCCGATATAATATCCACTATCCTCCGGTTTGTCTCTTCCGGCAGACATTCATCCTTACACCTGTTTCCCGCCTCCATATGGAAAATCGGTATATGAAGCCGCTTTGCCCCGATTACGGACAGGCAGGAATTGGTATCGCCGAGAACAAGAACCGCATCCGGCTTAACCGCGGCCATTAGTTTATAAGAAGAATTGACGATGTTCCCTATGGTTTCCCCCAGATCGTCTCCCACGGTATTCAGATACACCTCCGGATCTGCCAAACCTAAATCCTTAAAAAATACCCCGTTCAGATTATAATCGTAGTTCTGCCCGGTATGAGCCAGAATCGTGTCAAAATATTTTCTGCATTTGTCAATTACCGCTGAAAGCCGTATAATCTCCGGTCTTGTACCGACGAAAATAAGCAGCTTGATCTTATCGTTATTTTGCCATCTTATATCCTTAAAGTCTACATTCATCTGTTTCAGTCCCTCTTTTCTGCCGATTCCTCCGGCTCTTCTACTTCCTCAAAAAAAGTATCCGGTCTGTTTTTATCAAATGGTTCGTTTGCCCACATAACCGTAACGAGATCTTCTTTATCAGACAGATTGATAATATTATGCGTATATCCCGGAAGCATTTGAACCGCCCGCAGTTCTTCTCCCGTAACCTCAAATTCAATCACAGGGTATTTCTTTCCTGTCTCCGGATCTATTCCGATCTTCCGCTCTCTTATCAGCCCGTGGCCGGAAACTACAATAAAGATTTCCCATTTAGAATTGTGCCAATGCTGTCCTCTTGTTATTCCAGGTCTTGCTACGTTCACCGATATCTGCCCGGAATTTGCAGTTCGAATCAGTTCCGTAAAACTCCCTCTCTCATCAATATTTGATTTTATCGCATAGGATATCTTTGATTTGGGAAGATAAGACAGGTATGTACTATATAGTTTTTTTGCGAAGGAGCCCGCCGGGATCTCCGGCATGAGCAGCGACTCCTGCATCGTTTTAAATGAATCTAACAGATCCACAATCTCGCCTAAGGCGGCATGGTGAGTTACCGGAACATAGCAATACGCGCCGTTCCTGTCTTCTGCGGGTTCCAGTCCGCTGTGGGAATCATCCATTGGATAATTGCATCTATGCTCTTTTCCCTCTAAGGCGTCAAGCATCTCGTCTATCAGGTCGTCTATGTAGAGAAGCTCTAATTGTGTCTTGCGGTCATTAACGGTGTAGGGCTTATCGTTTGCCACCGCGTCGCAAAATGTTGCCACTGCTGAATTGTAATTCGGTCTGCACCATTTTCCAAACAGATTCGGGAAACGGTATACCAGAACTTTAGCGCCGGTTTCTGCCGCGTATCTGAAAAATAATTTTTCTCCTTCAAGTTTACTTTTTCCGTACTCTGATTCTCCATAACGGCCGATCAATGTCGCCTGGATGGAACTGGAAAGCATTACCGGGCATGTGTTGTTATTCCTTTTTAAGGCGCTTAACAGGGTGTTGGCAAAACCAAAGTTTCCGGACTTGAACTGCTCATTCTTTTCTTCCGGGGTATTTCCTTTCGGGCGGTTTACGCCTGCAAGGTTGAAAACAAAATCGGCGATTTTGCAGTAATAGTCGAGAAGCTCCGGGGCTGTGTTTGTATCGTATGATAAGATTTGATCTATATGGAGATTGGGTCGGGTTTGATTCTTTTTGGTTTTGATGTTGTTTAGATTTTCTATAAGGTTTTTTCCTACGAAACCGTTGGAGCCTGTTATTAATATATTCATATTTTATTCTACCGTTTCCTTCATAAAAGTTTATTTCTAATTTCTCTCATATTTCCACGTTATATCTCTCTTTATAATTTTAGCGGGATTACCTGCAATGACAACATTGTTATCCGTATACTTTCCTGAAACAACTGCTCCTGAACCAACTATACTGTCGTCCGCTATTTCTGACCCTTTTAAAATTATCGTCTTATTACCTATCCAAACATGATCTCCAATATTTACGTCTTTTGACGGATTAATTCTTTTCCCTTCCATATCTAATATTGAATGACTATCGCCAACTCTTATTGTGATATCTGATGAAAATAGACAATTACTCCCGATTTTAATTTTCTTTCCTTCAATACAAGCAATGTGGGTTCTACCGGCAATACATGTTTTATCGCCAATATAAATCAATCCGCCATCATCTTCAAAATGAGGATTGGCTGAAATTATATTACATGAATCTCCTATGAATAATGTATTATTATTCCCATTTATTGTTATTAGGGACTCCTGTATATTACAATAATTCCCTATAATTATCTTATTCCCGCTGCCGTGAACATTAATTTGACATTTAGTAATTACCCCCCCCCTACAATAATTTCATTCCCTTTATCAATTTTGAACTTATTATTGAATGGAATTCGATTATAAATATTTATAAGAACAACTGATTCTTTTAACTTTTTCTTTACTTTGGATTTAATTAAATTCACTTTTCTATTTTTTTACCTCTTTCAACGCATTTTTTACATAATCTGTTGTCATAATTTTTTCAACTGTCTCCATAACATTAAGCCGCTTTGTATTATGGCTAGTGTAAGCTTCATCACTCTCTGTACGGACCTGACCTTTGACAAAAAATTTATCATAGTTTAGATCTCTGTTATCGGCAGCTACTTTATAATAATCTCCCATATCAACTGAGCGCAGACGCTCCTCTTTTGTCATTAAAGTCTCATATAACTTTTCGCCATGCCGAGTCCCGATAATATTAATCCCAGTATTTCCAAAAAGGCACTGTACGGCCTTAGCAAGATCTTCTATTGTGCTTGCAGATGATTTTTGTATAAAGAGATCTCCCGGTTCAGCATGTTCAAAAGCAAACTGAACCAGATCCACTGCTTCATCCAGATTCATAAGAAATCGCGTCATCTCAGGATTTGTTATTGTAATAGGATTCCCATTTTTAATCTGATCAATAAAGAGCGGAATAACTGAGCCTCGCGAACACATAACATTACCGTATCTTGTACAGCAAATAATAGTATTTCCATGTTCTGCCGCCACTCTGGCATTAGCATATATAACATGCTCCATCATTGCTTTAGAGATTCCCATAGCATTAATAGGGTATGCCGCCTTATCTGTGCTCAAACATACGACTCTTTTTACACCAGCTTCTATGGCTGCATGAAGCACATTATCTGTTCCCTCTACATTTGTCCTGACCGCCTCCATTGGAAAAAATTCACAGGAAGGCACTTGCTTTAATGCAGCCGCATGGAATATGTAATCGACTCCTGACATAGCGTCACGTACAGATTTTTGGTCCCGAACATCACCTATATAGAACTTTACCTTCGCGGCCAACTCAGGGTTCCGGGCCTGCAATTCATGCCGCATGTCATCTTGCTTTTTCTCGTCTCGCGAGAAGATGCGAATCTGTCCAATATCAATATGAAGAAAATGTTTTAAGACAGTATGTCCAAAAGAACCTGTTCCCCCTGTAATTAATAAAGTTTTATCTTTAAATACTGATGTGCATACATTCATAAGTATTTCTCCTTTACTTTTTTTTGTGATACAAATAGTCCTTTAAAATTAGTAAAATATACTGATATCCAATAGGCTTAAATATCATTGATCCTATCCCAAACACTAAAACGCCAGCTGTAATCTGTATTAATAACATTATCATTTCATTTACCCGAAAATAATTTATACTATACACAATAATCCCCATACAAATTGCAAGAAAAATGCCTGGGAAAACATCCTTGATTTGTTCTTTATAAGAATAATTTAAAAGTTTTTTGTTGGGATAAGCATTAATAAATTGATTTGGTATTTCTATAATAAATAAGCTATACGCTATTGCTAAAACACCTTTATTCATAACGAGAACAAGAACTGTAAACTCAAATATCTTTTTAATTATTTCAAGCTTCATAAACAGGTCGCTGCGTCCCATTGCATTTATTGCATTTAAGTTTGATGAATGAATGGGAATAAACATATAAGTTATGCAGAATATTCTTAAAAAAGGGACGCATAGTATCCACTTATCTGTCAGAACTACTTTAACTAGTGATTCAGAACATGCCGCTAATCCCATCATCATAGGAGCCATTATATATGTACTTGTCACTATGGACTTTCTAAGCATACTTTTAACCTGGCTGCTATCATCCTGCCTTTTTGACATGGCAGGAAGCAGTACGCTGTCAATCGAAGAATTAATATTTGTAATTATAAAATTGGGAAATTGGTGTCCCCGATTGTAGTATGCCAGCTCTGAAGCCGTATATAATTTACCAATGAGCAAAGTTCTAATATTTCTATATCCTGTATCAAGAATTGCCGAGACTAATAACTTCCATCCGTAGTTAAATAGTATTCGTAATCTGTCAAATGAAAAATAAAATTGAGGTCTCCATCTGACGGTGATCCATAATATAATTGTATCTACAATTTGATTAAAAAGATACTGCGCAACAAGAGCCCAGACACCAAAACCGCAATACGCCATACCTATTCCAATTCCAGCCGCTCCAATTGTTCCTCCCAGCGTAGCAAAAAAGAACTTTTTGAATAACATTTTTCTGGAAACATATGCTTGTTGGACATTTTTTACTCCTGAAAGAATTAATACCAAACTCTGGACTCTTATTACAGGGATCAGATCATTCACACGATAGAAAGACGCAATTAACGGCGCAGCAGCAAACATACCGACATAAATAAGTATACTAAATGAAATATTAAACCAAAAAACCGTAGAAAAATCTGCATCATCCGCATCCTTTTTTTGAATCAGCGCTCTTCCCATCCCCGCGTCTATAAATACTTGTAATATTGATGTAAAAACAGTCACAAGGGCAATGACTCCGTAAGTTTCGGGATCCAACAATCTTGCTAAAACAATAGAAACAAGAAATGTCACTCCCTGAGCTCCTACCCTTTCAAAAAATCTCCAAACCAAATTAGAAAATACAATATTGCGATTCATAAAATACTCCCTTTTGAAATGGCAATGTTATTAACTTTTCGCTTTAAGAGAATTATCCAAGTACAAAGAAGCCGATTCCAATGAAAAATATATGCAAGCCTTTTTTTCTTAAAATGTCTGCCTTCGCATTTGTTACGGCACTGTTTATAATTATTTTCAAAACTCTTCTCAATTTCATTAAGTACTTTTTTATCTTGTTTTGCCTGATATGCATTAACATACATGTCCACCGCAAAATCCATACTGCAACACATAACCATATTCGCAATATCATATCTTTTTCGTTTTTTCATGTCCATAGCAAGATAATCCAATTCACGAAAAATACAAAGCCTCGCCTGCTTGAATGAAGCGTTTGTATTTCCCGGCCTGCTGCACAAATAATTATGATAGGTCCGCTGGATACACGCCATTTTTTTTGCCCTTAAAAAAAGTATCCTGTCAAAATATACCTCCTCACCAATCTGTGCTTTTATAAATCTTACATCACTGATTAAATCCCGTTTCCAAATTTTATCCCAAACTTCAAACTTAATTTTCGAAAGGAACAATCCTCTAATCATATCATCAGAATTGTAGATAATAATATTACCATTATCATTGACTTCCGGGACGTTTTCTAAAGTACAATTACGTGACAGACAGCAGCTAATGTCAGCCTCATTTGAAATAGCAATGTCTATAAGACTCTGATACATCTCCGGTTCAATCCAATCGTCGCTGTCTAAAAAGGCAATCCACTCGCCCGATGCCCGATCAATACCCTTGTTCCTTGCAACTGCTTGACCTGCGTTTTTTTGATGAATTACAATAATTCTGTCGTCTAATAATTTATATTTATCGCAGATGGCCCCGCTTTCATCAGTAGATCCATCATTAATCAGTATAATTTCTAAATTGGTATATGTTTGCTTCCTCACTGATTCAATACATTTCTGCAGATAAGGCGCGACGTTATATACAGGTATGACTACAGATATTTTATCCTCAAACATATTATCCCTCCCTAGATATAATATTACCAACAGCTAATCCGGAGGGCTTTTGATCAGAAGTAAAAAGATACAGGATTATAGTCAGACCCATTAACCCATTTAACGAAAACACCATCCCCTTAAAATTCAGAACCGGAAATAAAATCAATAAATAGAAAGCGACAAAAAATAGAAAATCGTCTTTTCGTCTGCTCATTTGTATTATAATTCTAAAAATATTTATATAATATATTAATATATACAATATCCCTCCAAACCACACATCATTAATATATCCGACGTCAGAATGAAAACCAAATGGGTTTTGTCCCATCACAAAGGTTCCTTTCCCCAACAGCACGCCCAATATTCCACTTGGTAAATTATAATTATTTTTATTGGTTACATATGCAAAATATCCTATATCTCTCTTTCCGCTGGTAAAAAAATCTAATATTTGTGTAAATCCGGAAAAAATAGATAAAAATGTGTGATTTGAAAACTGGTTTATAAGAGGAATAACTATGTAAAACATTATCAATCCTACCAGTACGATCCCCAGTATTACATTTCTTCTTTGCTTAGATGAATATTTAGGATTCAGCGCAACTAACACAAGTCCTATGGCAAGTACCACAATTGAAACTCTTGCATTAATTATAGCTGAAAATGCCATTGTGATTGAACTGATCAGATACAGTTTACTATGTCCCTGCGCATACACTAATGCAAGTATTGCAAGAAAGCTTTGTATTATGGGAGTAATAAATGTCAAACCGGATGAAAATCCATACATTCTATACGCTGCCAGCTCATAATATAGTTCTATACCGCCATTCTGGACTAACTTACTAACCAGCATATGCTGCAAATCCGGTATAAAAAAACTTAGTATCGCCACTATACTTTGTATAAATCCAACCAGCAATATACTGGAAAACAATTCATCTAATCCATAATTATGCTTTTTAAAATAATCAGACAGATAAATCGTAAAAGGCAAAAAATCAACAATAATTATGATAGGCGTTGCACAAGAACTTAATCCCTGTTCATTTACTATCCCAACAGAAAAAGCTAAATATAAAAAGATCATTAAAAAAGAAAGTACAAAACTTACCTGAGTTCCTGAAAATATAGTTTTCCTGCTAATTAGTACATATATAATTGAACAAATTCCTATAATATGCACTATATTTATTGACATAAACGGCGGATAATACAAAAAGCAAAACAAACTAAAAATAATAAAAATGTTATATTTCTTTGATGCTTTTATAAATGCATTAATCCGATAGCTTAACGAAATTCGTTTATATTTCACGTTAATCCCCCAATAATTCTTTCAATTCCTGTACTAAACCCTTTTGTAAAAAGCAAATTTTTTCTCGGTAATTATATTGATCTTCTAACTTGATCATCAGAATTGCCCGTGCGATTGATTCCGGAGAAGGGTCGTCATAAAAATATAATAATTCTTTAACTTTTGATTCTTCAATTGCAGGTATCCTAACACTTACCACCCGCAATCCGTTCCCCAGATATGATAATATTTTACTAGGAAATGATGTATTATTAAACGGCTCATCCACTCCCTGAGTACACAGCCCTATGTCACACTGCTGAATAAAACGTATATAATCTTCTCCTTCAAATCTACCCTCGTAAACCACATTTGCTCTTGATACACTATTAACTTCTCTAATATGTTTTTTTATATCCTCTATCTGTTTATTGCTTCCAAATCCTATGATATGAATACAATAATTATCCGGTAAGAATTTGGCCGCAAAAACAGCGTTCCAACTCCCTTTTCGAAAATCCAACGTGCCGGCATACACGCAATGTATAATGCCCGGTTTAAAACTTCTTTTATCCTTTTGTTCCAACACTCTTACTCGCTCAACCTGATACGCTCCGTGTGCAATTATAAATTGTTTTCGATTTTTGTTTACAATCTGCTCCAAAATTTTTGTAGGGAATATATACGCATCAGCGCTGCCTGCATACCTCATCTCTTTTTTTCGTATGTTCTTATTATTTAAAACATCTCCATATAATTCCTGTATTTCCAGGATAAGACGAAATCTTTTTAAACCTTTAAGGAATTTTATTAATTTCATATATCCCAATGAATGGTACACAAGAACGATATCATCTTTTTTTATTTTAAATATTATGCAGTATAATAATTGTAATCGAAGTAATACATAATCTGCAATCTTACTAAAAATCCCTCTATGCATCACAGATAGAAATGTTATAAGCCGAATATCTGGGAATATCTCTTCTTTTTTACCTAAACAATATAAATCCTCCGCCACAGAACTCATTGAAATAATATCGACTTTGAACCCTGCCGCTGCCATAGCTTTTGCTTTTGACTCAATTACCGGTGCGGAAGAAAGCGGATAGCCACGTTTTCTTCTTCCTTCTTTTTTTATGTCGTAATAACAGATATATTTAACAACCTTTTTCATCTATATCTTCTCTCTGCACAATTTCCAGACTGCAACATAACGTCTTGTAAATCGAAATATAGTTTTGCGTCATTGCTTCTAATGAATATAACTTTACTGCTTCTCCTGAGACATATTCCTTTTCCGGAATCTTTTCTAAAACCTTTGTAATACATGACTTTAATGCCGCTATATCTCCATATTTCACAAATTCACTATACTCCGGTATTGCAATTGATTCCGGACCTCCTGCCTGAAAACCGACAACAGAAGTTCCACAGCATAAACTTTCTGCTACTATCATAGAAAATGACTCACTTTTGCTTGTGATTACTGTAATACTTGCTAATGAATACCAATTTGCTAACTCAAACTGGTTGGTTATCTTTCCTAATAACAAAATATTTTTAGGAAGCTTCATATTATCCTTATATCTTCCCGCAACAACAAACTGTAGGTCCGGCATTTGCTCTGCCAGTTCGATAACATATTTTCCGCCTTTAATATGACCTTCATCGTCTGTGAAAAAAGGTGTTGCATGGAATACAATCTTTTTTTCATCCGGACAGTATTTTTCTATTAATTTTCTCGACTTATTGAAATGAAAAATAGAGGAATCCAGCCCATTGAAAACGACAAAATGCCGCTTATCATTCAACATCGGAGATTTTTTTGCTCTTTTCATTATCCAAGGCGAGACCGATACTACAACTAATTCATTAAAATTTTCAAATGCATCTTTCATTTTCTTCCAAGAATAACCCGTATTGTTTAATAACATAGATTGAGTTATTCCTTTATATTGTTCACACCTTATGCATCCATTCATCCATTTCTCGCAATCAAATGCACAGCCGCAATTCGCTGTATACATAAATTCTGCATGTAACGTCAGAACTGTTTTGTAATGCTTATGTTTGAGCCATGTAATTAATTTGTATATGTTTACAAAATATCCATTTATACATTGAATATGAACTACATCCGGAGACTCCCGGGCGATAATTCGGCAAAGCTTTTTTGTTGAGTAAAAACCTCCTCCATACATAACGCCAGACAATCTGGACCAAATATGATATACGTATGACTCCCATTCCCTGCAAACTTTGTGGATATTGGATTTCTCTACCTTCTTCCCTCTTCCATAACAGACAATTGATTCAACCTTATAATTTAACAAACCAACACCTAGATCCCGCACAATTTTACCTGTACTTCCCGAATTATACACACAATTTATTTGAAGTACCTTCATACAACTATCTCCTCAATACAAATGTCTGATATTCTTCACCTATCATATATCACAAAACGATTTAACCCGCAAAACTTCTTCTATCTTATCAAAATGGTACTTAGAGCCTCTATTCGTAAGTACCCCCCCCCCTGAAAAAATAGGGTGTACCATAATTTCATATTTACTATCTTTTTGAATTTGATCTGCATCAATATAGTCGTTAATTCCACAGAAAAATTCCGCCGTTCGAAAATCTTTTTGAATTTTACTGTTGATAAATTTCTTATATATTTTTTTCGCCCTCGAAACAGGGTGTCCATATATATTCAGTGATAATCGCGAAGATTGAAATCCATGCCTTTTCATTACTTTGTAAACAGCGTCATAAACACTGAAAAAGGTATGGGAATGGCCGTGGCTGTCAAAATGCATTTCCGAAAATCCTGCGTTAATGTATTTTTCTACCTGAGCCTGCGCCTCCAACCTCAATGCCTTTCTGGTATGAACCGGAATAAAAAACCAATTCTTTTTTCCCATCTGATGCAAAAATCTGTAACTACACAACTCGCCTTTTTCTACATCATAAAATAATACTTCTCTTTTAATATCCTCTGTCAGAGGCTTCCCCTCAAACAGATTCAAATGTAATCCTACTCTTTCAAAAAAACCATATTCCTCAGCCAGCCTTACCGCCTCTTCAAACCCAGGCATATTTACCATAATAGTCGTATTATTGATTAATCCTTTTTTAAATGCCTCTACAATAGCCATATTCACTTCATGACTTAATCCAAAGTCATCTGCGTTTACAAACAACATCCAATCTCATCCCTTTTACCGATCACTTACTTTCACTATGCTCACTATATCTGAATGTTCAATCTCCTTATCCCTATTTATCATCAAATATAAGTAATCTTCATCATCACTGTTATTCTCCATCCCCAGTTCAGACAGCGATTTAATAAGCAAATGATTCTTCTTTGTATTGATTCCCTTAAAAACTACCCTCTGAACCTGGTATTCCTTCATTATCCATAGAATAACCGCATGCTCAATACATTTACCTGCGACTCTGCATGACATTGCAAACTCAGTTACAACAGCACTATCCCGTTCTCTTTCAATTCTTATATATGCAATCTGACCATATTCTCCATACCTGTCTTTTGCTGACATTACAAATGAGTCTGATGATCTATCTTCAAGTATATGATCGAATTCTTTTTCTGAATATTTCCGGCCTGAAAGATTCAGTTGGTTCGTCCTTTGAACCAGTTCATATCCTCTCTTTTTTTGTTCATCAGTAATCGGCTTTCTAATAGTAATCACCAATTTACAGGCGCGCAAAAAATCATATGTATCACAGAACTCTTTCTGCCTTATCTTTCTCCGTTGAAATTCTTCCTGATACATCCGCCTTCGCTTCGAACCATCCGCTGTTTTAATCACGTCAAATTCTGGTAATGACAGCAATGTACCAATTATTTTCTCATCATATACCCTGACTTTCGGCACCCTTACAGCTACCTCATTTCTTTCAAACGGGGAATCGTCAATAAAAGCAAATGTATCAATATTTATATTAATCGCATCAGCAAGAGCTTCTATATTGCTGCTTTTTGGATTCCAATTAATCATCCATCCCACAAAAAAATCCTTAATGTCTAGTCTTTCCAACACTTTTAACGCCTCGTTTTCACTGTTCTTACTAACTACAACATTAATGATTCCTCGTTGGTCTAATTCATTTAAAATCGGAAGAATCCCTTCTCTCAACTTCAGTTTCTCCGGATCACTTTCCATTAAAATGCCATTCCAAATTGTTTGGTCCAAATCCCATGCAACACATTTGACTTTTTCAGCATGTCCTGCTTTCGTACAAATTGTTCCAAATTTATCATTCAAAATATTTACGAAATCAGCCATCAAGATGACCAACTCAGCATGATAGTTATTCTCCGGATATATCGCTACCTGTAAGTTATTCTCATCGAATGAAAATGCCCCCTTAATCGGAATTAATTGCTGATTATATCCCTTTTTCAGGCATATTTGCTCCCGCATCCGTAATCCCTTCTCAGAACTGACATCAATAAAGAGATTAAAAGCCTCCTCATCGTCCACATATGCCTGAAAAAGAAACCACTCTGCGCTGATATCTCCCTGTTTCTTTGCCAGTATATTCTTTATCCACCATTCCCATCCGCCAGATAATTTAAAAGTGGGGGAAATCGCTCTTAATCCCCGAGACATTTTACGTATGAATAGAGATATTCTTTTATTGCGGAGATCTCTTTTTTTGTCTCCAGATAATTTCTCAGAAAATGTATAAACTCTGCTCCACAGTTTTGCCCATTCATAAAAGCGCATTTGGGCAGCATAGGCAAACTGAGGAAAATTAGGATTATCATAGATACCATAATAAAATTTGCGGCATTTTCTATCTTCTCTTTCCTTCCAATATTCGCAATTTCCATAACATAGCGGAACGGCACACTCCAAACAGTGCTCTCCATAATAGCACCCTTGAACACTATCAATATCTTTTGGAAGAATAAATTCATCAGGAATACTTTCTCTTGGTCTAATTTCTTTTGTAAAAGACGCCTTGTCAAACCAAGTGTATTGAAACATATCTTCAACTCCTATTTATTTCTTTACTAAATCACATACCACTGATATAATTTTCTCTTCATTTACAGCTAAACGATGATTTTTTTCGCACAACTGCAATGCGTTATCTACATATCTTTTTCTTGTCTCCGGATTCTCTACTATCATATTAAGTATATTTCTTAATTCCTCTTTATTTACAGCCACATAGGCCGCCTTGTTCTGAATAAGATATTTTACACATGCAAACTCCTCCGGTGCATAAACCACAAAACACTTACCGGATGCCAAAAGATCCGCAATCTTTGTTGAAAAAGCAAACTGTAAATCTTTTCTATAGAAATCACTAAAATTTTCTACATGAACGACAATGTCGCTCTTTTCATTTATCTTTTTAACCTCTTCATATGGAACCAGCCCCTGATATTCTATTCCTTTAGATTGCTCCAACTGCTTTTTAATCTCCTCTGTCGGCGCTTTACCATATACATCAATATGATACTCTGTTCCGATTTCGCTCAATGCCTCTCCGAACTCAGCTAATGCGTCGGCTCTTCCAACGCCCAGATTTCCCAAATATGATATTTTCAGTTCACCATTAAGAGTACTATCCTGTTTTTTTGCCTGTACCTCTGTTACAGTATATAGAACTTCACATGGATGACTGCCAAAATGCTTCTCATATTCTTCTCTCAAAGGCTGACATAGATAGAATACATACTTGCATTTCTGCATTAATTGATTATATTGTTTAACAAGCTTCTTCCTAAATATTGGATAAAATACTTTATCATACCACTTATCTTTCGTAAAATAGTCATAATCTTTAAAATAATATGACTCCGTATTTATTACTACAATTGGAGCTCCCGTATTTTTTGACAAACTTAAAGCGATCGAAATCATAAAAGATGCGTCGCCGACTTGTAACAAAATCACTTCCGGAGAAAACTCTCTAATCCAATTTTTAAATGAAGCAGTCTGCCATTTACCTGAATTCCAAGCCATATTCCGAAGAAGCATTGTTATAGAGGTGCGCTGAATTTTTTTCTTAGATTCATTTTTTGATGAATTCTCATCATTTTTAATCTTTCTTTTTTCTACAGGTCCTCCTGACGGCCCTTTACCAAAGAAACTTTTTAATACTTCCCGATCTGTTACTCGATAGTAATTTTTACATATATCAAAATCTGGTTCAGCGTTTTCAATATAAAATTGCGCTATACGTTCTTTATTCCACTTTTCTAACAAATTTGCCAGTGTTCTTCCATTAGAACTTGATTTTGAAAAACAATTATTTGAAATTACTAATAATCTAGGATATCCCATATCTGTTCTCTCATCACAATTTCTTACTTTTTTTTATTCCGTCTAAATAGCATCTAAAAATTTGAAAGAAATTCATATCAGTCTTTCTTTTTGCAAACTTATATGAACTTCTTAACGCTAATAAATAGGAAAGTATCGGATACAGATATCCCAATACAGTACCTATTGTATTGAAATATTTTTTATTATATCCTTCAAACCATGAAGAACCATCCTGCTTTACTTTAGCAATATTTCTACATGATAGGTATAGTACGCCGCCTCTCCGGACAAGCTGATTTAAAAAAATAGTATCCTCACCGCAATATAAGTCTCTTCCCGCCCCAAAATTTTCATGAAAAAACAAATTTTTCTGTTCGATTATTTTTCTTCTTATAACAAGGGCAATCACTCCTGCAGATGTTACATTTCTGACAGTTGCTCTTTTAGTGACGTTTGGAGTTTTGTATGACAGCGGACGGGCAGGATTCATACTTTGAACGCCAAATTTAATTGCATCTGCATCCGGATACCTTTGAAATTCCTCTTCTATGACTTTAATATAATCGTCATCGAAAATAAGGTCGTCATCAGAAAACAGTAAATATTCGGAAGATGCCAATGCTATAGAAATATTCCTATTTCTGCTTAATCCTCTGGTATCTGTCGTAACCATTTGGCATAAAAAACCATTTATGTACCAAGAATCAAAAGACTGCTTATCATCTTGATTCGCTACAATGGATTGACATTGTATATTCATTTCTTTGATTAACTCAAAGTCTTTCTGATACATTGTTGTAACCAGTACCGCAATATCCAAAGCATTATCCATTAGATTAATCGCCTCTCATCTTTATAATTATTACTCATCATTTTTTGATGTTCAAAGTCCCAATATTCTGCATGCTGTTCATATTTTATCCTATCCGGAGACGGAGCTTTCATATAATCACCGAACCGTTCAGATAAAAATTCATGTAGCTTCCCGGGAATTTTAAGCTGTACCGTCTCAAACGGCGCATATACCGGATGATCGAACCACTCCCTCTTATAAATTCCTTTCTTAAAGATCGCCTTACCAAGAAAATTACAGTAGTATTTCGTACTTTTATCTCTATATCGATACACCTGTTTCAGAGCATGCTTAACTAAAAATCTTTCAGGGAAGATCTTCGCAACTTTAATCACTAGTCCGCGAATTCCTCTATGTCTGTCCTTTTCTCTTAACGCCAATCCTTTCGTAATTACGTACTTTCCCCAGAAACACTGATGCAGCTGACTTAATCTGTTATTAGGACAAGCATGAAGAATAAAAATATCAATATAAATTCCATGATGAATATCCCAGTCTTTTACACTATTTTCAATATAGCTGGTTCCATTCAACCTCACCTTCGCTATTGTAATCATTCCTTCCGCAAGCCCCCACTCTTGCAGATAATATTTGACCTTATCTCCCTCCTTATGGAAATCGATTCGAAATCTTTCATAATTATCCGGCGTCATGAAAATATCCAAATCATCATCCCATGGAATAAAACCGCAATGACGTCTCGCTCCCAAAGCAGAGCCTCCCATCAAGCAATATTCAATATTATGTGAACTGCAAAACTTATCAAGATCTACCATAATACCAAGTATCTTATCTTGAACTTCCAGAAATCCATATTCATCTTTTATCTCTGGCCGCATATACTGTAATGACATTCTTGTTCCCCGCATCTCTTATTTATAGCCTCATAAGTCCCTTTATTGTCTTACGTATCACAAAAGGCAGTCTATAATAAATTGCTTTCTTCCATTCATGTTTGGAATTAAGCCATTTGTCTGCAACAACAGTAAACTCTAAAGTCTCCATATCATGAAGAAACTCTGCCCTTTGTTCTGGTTCCTTTGTTCCGCCGGCATAGATCTGTCCATCTTCTATTAACTGTTCAATACTCATTTCATAAGATACCATCCCACCTTCAATCTTCTTCCAAAGTTTTTCTCCTTTTTGAGTATTTGTCAGCACCGTAGAAACGCCGTCAAAACGGTTAATCCCATTTACATACTTATCAATCTCATGAAAATCCCCTATCGTTATATCACCGCAATGCCCACCTGAACCATATGGACACTGATAACAGCTATCTCGCATGGTTATATACTTTTGAAATCCCAGATAAAAGGGATCCATAAAGAAAGGGCTTTTCCGTATCCGTTCTTTTCCATTTTTGAAATATTTCAAAGTTAAATAATGGGGTGTAGCGCCTCTGTGTTTTTTTGTTCTAAACTCATAACCAGTTATCTTGATTTTCTTTTTATCTTCAATATATTTCCTACATTTATCAAAAAACCACTGGGATGGCACGCCATGGCAAAAAAAATCTAAAAGATATAAATTATCAGCCTCGGAAAGAGTTCCGATATAGCTCTGAAAAGCAGCCACCTGACAGGGCGTTGAACAAAATAATACCGGCAAACCTTCCTGTATTTTCTTTCTCATAACGGGAAAAGCATCTACGCAGCTGCTCTGCAGATATTTTGACTTTGTTAATTCTATAATTTCATCTAAAGTATTAGCTTCAAAACATTTCAGTTCAAAATTTTTGTCGAACTTACAGGCATACACACTGCCGGAATTTTCTAATACCCAGGAAGCTGCGGACTCAAATACACCTCCGGAGGATCCTCGGAATCTAATTTTATTATCACTTGAAAACGCTGCGAACGCTCTAATTCCTCTCTTTAAATCCGTAAATTCTCTCCTGAGAGGACATACTGCTTCACATTTCCTACATTTGATACATTTCGAACGGTCAATAGAAGGGTATAAACATCCTAGAGCATCCGGAATAAAACTTATGCAATTAACCGGACAAACGATACCGCAAGTACCGCACCCGCAGCATCTTGATTTATCATTCGTTTTGATCATCTTTCAATCTTTCTGAAATCATAGTCGATGAGGTTCCCGTTGTATGCGGAAGAAAAACCATATCTATTCCAATGCTTTCAAGCTTCTTTTCTACTTCTTCATACATGGATGAGCCTTTCCAATCACTCCCATGGAACAGCACATTATAATGCAGCTTTTTCCATGCCTCTAATTTATCCAGCGATGTCTGTGGAACTACTTCATCCACATAGCGAATTGATTTAATAATTTCAACGCGTTCTTCATATGGTATCACCGGTCTTTTGTGCTTATAACTTTCAACAAGACCATCCGTTGACACACCTACAATCAGATATTCGCATTGCTCCTTCGCACGCCTGAGTATATTCAAATGTCCAATATGAAATAAATCATATACTCCTGTTGTATATCCCAATTTGTACTTTTTCATAAACACAAAAACCTTTCTTTTAATCTCTTGCAAATCTCTGAAATATCAAACCTCTTAACCGATTCGGCAATAATATTTGTACAATAAACCTCTCTGCCACATTGACTAAGAACCGTGGGAATGTAATAATATGTTTCTGCAACATCAGTTTTTGCAATTTCGCTTCGCTTATAAAATATCTCATTCCCCCACGACGGCGATACATCTCTTCACCAACACGGACATAAACCAAATTTTCGCAAATATTTCCAAACTTCTTCCCGGCAAGCGCAAGACGAATCCACAAATAAAAGTCCTCCTCACAATACCAGTCTATGTATCCTCCAACTGCGGCAATGTCCGCCTTTTTGAACATTACCGTAACTTGATTCATCGGACACCGCCTTTTCATGTACTCCTTAATCTCTGAGTCGCCTTCAGCCACAATTCTTTTTCCTGCCGTATTAGAGATATCTTCCGGCTGACTTGAATCTATAAATTCTGTTATATTCCCTCCGACTACCGATACGTCCGAATGACTGTTAAAATAATCAATCTGCTTTTCAAACCGTTCAGAAACCGATATATCGTCTGCATCCATTAAAGCAATCAAGTCACAAGAACAATTCTCAATACAAATCTTTCTTGCCTCTCCATGCCCCATGTTTTTTTCTAACCGGATAACATTCATCTTTATAGAAGAACCCATTAACTGTTCTCTATATTTTCTGATTACTGTTTCAATTGTATTGGGAATCGGTCCATCAATAACAATCACTATTTCATATGGACAATATGTTTGATTTATGACGCTTTTAACCGCTACATCGAATGTATCAGGATTATCTCCTCCGTAAACACACATTGCTACCGATAAACCTCTGTCTTTATTCATATTCTGACTCCATCAACAATTCATCTTAACCAGCAGCTTATCAGCCTCTGACTGCTTCTTGTCATATTCATCCTGCGATACTATTCCGTTATTAAGCAGCGCATCGCCATAATCTAATGTAAAATCAATCTCGTTATTACTTTGAGTGATATTTGATCTAATAAATACTTTTTTTGCGGTATCCAATACTATTTTTATATCTTTAAGAAACGTAACCTTCTTAATGTATTTTAAATCCATCTCAATCTTGCTCTCCCATGTAATGGAATTCCGCCCTTTAATCTGGGCAAGCCCTGATAATCCAGGTTTCGCAGTATGTCTCATACGCTGCCGCTCACTCATAAATACCATATCGCGGACAAGCTGGGGTCTCGGGCCGACGATACTCATATCACCTCTCAGAATGTTAAAGGTTTCAGGAAGTTCATCAAGTGATGTAGCACGAAGCATTTTCCCAAACCGTGTAATCCTCGCATCATCCGAAAGCAACTTCCCATCATCTCCGCGTTCGTCTGTCATTGTCCTGAACTTATACATTAGAAAAATCTTTTCCCGCCCCTCTTCATCAACTAACCCAGGTCTAGGCTGTTTAAATATTACAGGACTCCCAAGATTAACCCTGACCAGAAGAGCTACAATTAAATATACCCACCAAAAAAATATTAAAGCGAGCACACAGCATGTAACATCTAATACTCTTTTTATATATTTTTCGTAAAAACTCATTCTTCGTTTCGGCAGCGGATTCATCTAAATCTCCTATTCCATTATCATGAAAAGCAGTTTTTTATAATCTCTATTACTTTATCCTGTTCAGACTCATTCATCTTAATATCTGACGGAAGACACAGACCTCTTTCAAACACATCCTCATCTACAACGGATACCGTATGATTAATATATGCGTCCGTCTGCGCGCGTCCATTTCCCATTGCAGTAATAAATCCATTACTTCGATAAAGCGGCTGAAGATGAATTGGTTTCCATATCGGACGTCCTTCTGCATTATGGCGTGCTAATACCTCAAGAATCTCCGTAGGACAAGACCTTCCTGCTTCCGGAGTATATAACACATCGTGTTCAGATCTTACCTGTTTACACATCGCACTTCTATCAATCAAAAGACAGGAAAGCCAAAAATTAGGCGTGGTATTAGGGAGATAGGAATTCATCTTCACCGGTAAATCTTTAAACCCTTCCCTATATCTCTCATAGATCATCCTCTTACGTGCAATATGTTCACCTATATGCAGCATCTGACCTCTTGCTATACCTGCAATAATGTTGGAAATTCGATAGTTATATCCCAGTTCCTCATGTTGGTACCACGGAGCTGCCTCACGTGCCTGCGTAGACCATTTTCTAACACGGTCGGCAGCCAAACGGTCAAAACATAACAACATTCCGCCTGAGCTGCCTGTAATTATTTTATTACCGTTAAAAGAAAGGATATTGTAATCCCCGAACGTACCTGTTTTGCGTCCTTCTATTGTTGCTCCCAGACTCTCTGCCGCATCTTCAATTAATACTGCGCCATGTTTATCGCAAATACTTCTGATACGAGGAAGGTCCGCCGGAGTACCGTAAAGATCCGCAACAATAACGACTTTCACATTGGGATAGAGCTGAAACGCTCTCTCTAATGCTTCCGGATCCATGTTCCAAGTTTCAGCCTCCGAATCAATAAATACAGGAATACCTCCCTCATAAACGATCGGATTTACTGATGCGTTAAATGTCATGTCTGACACAAATACATGCTGGTTTCTCAATAGTCCATCTGTAAATCGGGCCGTCGGATTTGTCGTTAATCCTGCTAACTTTAAAGCGAGATGTATTGCCGCAGTACCCGATGATAAACCTACACAATATAACTGTTTTTTTTCATCCTTACCCCCGCCCATAAAGTTACTTACAGAGTCTTCCAGAGATGTAATATTCTCCCCTGCAGTTGTAATCCAGTTCTTATCAAAAGCCTCATGGATATATTCCAGCTCCTCCTTATGCATTGTAGGTGTTGCAAGCCATATTTTATTTTCAAACGGTTGTATATTAGTTCCAGTGAACAAAAAATCTACTCCTTTATCTATCCTATTGTATTAATTAACTTTTGCTCTCATCCTGTTCTTTCCACCATCTCTATTCCCAGATTTACCACAGTCTTTCTCCCCATAAATTCTACTTCCACAGCTGCAATCCGCTTATGTAAATTAATCTTTTTAATTTGGCCTTTCAAATTTACCAACGGCCCTGACAGTATCTTGATTCGATTCCCGGCTTCGACTAAAACCTCAGATATCTCTATCCCCCAACTCTGATTACTTTCCACTCCATCCTGTAACTTCTTCATTATTTGGACATCCGTTTCTGTTAAAGGGGTAAAGTATTCCTCATTCCTTCCTAGAATCTTAGTTAATGCAGGAACGCTTTTTAATTCTTCATATAGCAACTGCGGTTGTTCCGTAATCAAAAACACATATCCCGGAAACAATTTCTCAGTCACATCATGCCAAGCTCCGCAGAATTTCTTTTTGAGTCTGCGAATGGGAACAAAACATTGTTTAATGGTTCCCTCAGAAACCATTTTTTCTATTAATAAAATCGTCTGGTTTTCCTGACCCGAAATCACCTGTATTACGTACCACATATATACTCCTCTAAAACCGCGTCCCCGCAATCCGCAGGCATAGCTTCGCCATCCATACCCGCAATCCCCTTGCAGCCACAGTCGCAATACCCCTTTAACCTGTCATTCCTGCCTTCCAGTGCCACTGCTTCAAGAAGTATTCCTGACATCCTGTTTATCTCCAATCCTTCCGTAATTACAAGCTTTTTTCCGCAATCTCCAATCCTGCCAAAATATAAGAAAATCCACATGACAAGCGATCCGGATGACCGGGTATTCTCCTATACCTTTGACCTGCCGGCAATGCAAGCTTTGCCAGACGTTTATGTCTGTCTATCCGGCAGATCTGTTTCTCCATACCCATAAGAGGCCCTTCCGTAATACGTGTCATTCCTTTTCGAATCACACCTTTTGACATTTTCAAATGTCCGTTCTCTCCGCACAGCGCCTTTAAGAATTCTTCTTCTTTATCGTTTATAGAGAACACCTCTGCCTCCTGCTCCCTAACCGCAGCCCTGCTAAGCTCATTTACGAGAAGATCACCATTTTCACTTACTAAAAATATATAAGAAGGAAATAGCAGTTTTCTCTCCATATGCCACACGCCCTCATAGCGGCGCATACAGTCATATGTGAGGACAAATGCATCTTTCACTGCCGCTTTAGAAAGCCTTCTTTGGCACAAATTCAAAACCTGTACTTCCTGCTGCCCGCGGCAGTTCAACAAATACCAGATAGCTCTCCCCCCTTATTCGTAGAGTATCCTACTCTGCGAATTTTTCGGAGTAATAAATTATTAAAATATGGAACAACAAAAGAAATTATAGATAAATATTTTAGAAAAAAATGAATAGTCCGACTATTATTCGCGATTTTTACACCAAAATATTACAAAACTAAATTATATATTGACTTATTGATATTAGCTAGTTAAAATAAATATGTTCTTAAAAAATAAATATTTCGCAGAGTAGGATACTCTGCGAAATATTTAAGCTTTTTATTGAAATTGTTCTATAAGCGCCGCGCGCTACTCGATAAATCATAAGATATTTTTTGTTCAAATCCCCTAATACATCACATCCTAAACGGAATCTCTGCAATCACCGGAGGATACCCGCTTTCGTCCGGCTTCTCATTCTTATCATACACCTGCAGCGTAAACTCATCCGCCTGGGAATGAACCAACGAAATGTCGTAAATCTCTCCCCCGTCTTCCGTACGCTCCGTAGCCCCGCTGCTTTCTACGTCTACCCTGTTTCCATCTCCATCCTTCACTACGAAGACCAACGCTTTCCCTGCCCATTTGCTTGGGGCATAACACTTTATCCTCATATTGCTTGGAGTCTGGATTACTTCCTTTACAATCATCCCGTTTTGTTCTGCTCCCGGTTTCGCAATCCGATTATCCGATGCATCAGACTTTGCGGAAAAGCGCAATTTCCACTCCCCATTCACGGTCTTATATCCTAGTTCTTCCCCTTCCTTTGCATGAGCCCGGTGGGCGCTGATTCCTCCTGCGGCCACATTTACTACAATCTCCTCCTTAAACGCGCCCTCTACGGAAGTCGCCCGAATCAATCCCACATATTCCCCTTCTTCCGCTTTATTCAGCGCCAGCACATCTGAATGAACCTTCGTCCCTTCCACGGAAATATTCCCGCCCATAAACGGAATATCATCGCCATCTCCATAGCTCATCAGACAGAGGAAATCTGCTTTCTTCATCTCCTCATCTTCCACTCTTGCGGAAAGCGTAAAATACAACTCAAGCCCATCACAATAGACGTCTGAAACTGCAAGTGAAATCCCTGAATCTTCCGCTGCATTCGTCATGCTCTCCTCATTCGCTTTTATCTCTGCAGGCTTTGCATGCTCCGCAATCTGTTCGTACGCCGTCTTATCCTTCTCCGGATACGGGGACTCATCTCTGATTTTCCTCAGGTTCCCAAACACATCTCCCAGAACCGGAATATCTTTTGCAAGCGCAGGATTGGCGTATAATATCACGCTCCCTGCCATTAATACCAAAAGCAAAACCGCCGCTGACGCTGCATATTTCATATACCTGCGGGGCTTCCCCTGCCGGATGCCCTTTCGTAAAATCCACGTTTCATCCGGCAGTACGCCGTCTTTCATCTCCACCTCTCCAAGGCAGATTCTCCCGTAAGCCTCTTCCAATTTCGCATCGACCACTTTGGGAATCTCAACATCCGCTTTCATTTTATCTATCAGATTCACATCATATTTGCCCATACTGCACAGTCCTTTCTGTTATTTTTATTCAAAGCAATATATTTTCTTTAATTTTGTCCGTCCTCTCGACAGCCTTGTTTTTACCGTATTCTCATTCAATTCCAAGATTACCCCAATCTCTTTCACACTAAATTCTTCCACATAGTGGAGATATAAAACAATACGGTACTGCTCTTCTAACTGATTCAGCAATTCCAAGAACTCTCCCTGGGATGTATCCGCCCCTTCACATTCCAGTTCCGGGTGCTCATAGAGGGGAACCACATTTCTACGTTGTTTCATGATTTTCTTGCACTGATTAATCAAGATTCTTGTAAGCCATGTCTTGAAAAATCTTGGCTCCCTAAGCCCTCTTAAATTCTCGTAACACTTTAATACCGTATCCTGTATCGCATCTGCCGCGTCGGCGTCATTCTTGAGCATCGCGATTGCGGTCTTGTATAATGCCTGTTTACAATGCTCGATTAAATCAATGAACGCTTCCTTATCTCCTGCCTGTGCTTGTTTCACAAGCCTTATTAAATCTGCCATTTTTACTCACCCTTTCTCACCTGGTGTCTTCCGCTGCGGATAACTTTTCAATCGATTGATATCTATTAGATATCCGTTTTGCCTGAAAGGTTTCACAAATCATCGAAATATTATAAAAGCGGAGAACTATACATTCCCCGCTTCTTAATCAATATCCCTAATGTCTATATCCCTAATAGGATTTTACAAATCTAATGTTATCTTTAAATATTCCTTAATATTTGCAATTTTCTCTAAACTTATATCATACTGCCCGGAAATATATTTATAATAGTCTAAAATATCTTTTTTATCAATGACAGAACGGCAGACTTCTCCTTCCGCACATCCTTTCCTTGCATTCATATAGGGCTGTTCCCGATGGCAAATTTCTTCTAATGCCTTCGCGCTGTAAACATCAAAGTAATATCTTTTCACAGCATTAAGTATCAGTAACTCCTTTTCCTCAAATTCTTCCACTTTTTCCACCTTGGGCAACGGCTTATACCTAAACTCTTTAAAAAGAACATATACCTTCGGATAAACAGCGCCATGCGCCCACGCCTGACAATCGTCCCAAAACAAATCCTTACCTAACAAAAGCGCGCTCCAGCTTTGAACAAAATATAATAATTTTTGTAATGCCAAATGGGTAATCGGAACTTCTTCCGACGACTGAGCCAAAAACCAATTAACTACATTGAATATCTTGCCTTGCTTTTTTATTAACTCCTCAATTCTTTGATATACTTGGTTCTGTGCTTTTATAAAAGATTTTTCTTCACTTTGTTCTAATTGTTTTTCACGGTAATTTTGTAATAACATCTGGAAAATATACGGGTTCTTCAAACTTTTAAGCCGATTACTATTCACGGGATTTGGCGTATAATTCCCATTCACGTATCTGGTAAGCGTGATCTCCCCCCAGCCTAACAACTTGCTCAAAAACTTTTGGCTAATCTTATATGATTCTAAAATATCCAGGATTTCTTCACGCGTGATTATATTCCTCTGCGCTCTTATCTTCTCATTCGCTTTAAACGCAATCTCTCTCTCAGTTTCTTCGTCGTATATGGGAGCATTACAATGTTTGCAAAATGGAATCTTTACTAACATCTCAAAATAATAACCGTCTCCTTCATATACCCTGACTGTGTCTTTATATTCAAAATTATCCTTTGCGCCACACTCAAAACACATCTTACTTACTTCCATTTTGCCGCTCCTTTCTACATTTACTTTCATTGAATTTTCCTTCCTTTGTATATGTATGTAATTTATACAGGGGTACGATAACTGTTGAATTTCTATCCCATGATTCGACACCCCCATATATATAATTTCCTATAGTAGTATGAACTCTTCTTTTAATACTATTCTTTATATGGAAATATTAATCTTTGTTCAGTATCTTTTGGCATTTCCGGATGAAATGACATAATTAATAAAATTTCGTCTTCAAATTGTCTGATTTTTAATTTAATATACAGGTTTTCGTCCTTATCAATCATATTTCGGGTAATTCCAAAAATCCAAAACTGTTCGTCTGGGAAGTGAATATTAACGTCGTCTGCCGTATAACTATAATTTGTTACTTGCAGCTCCAATATGACTTTTTCGATATCCTGCTGATTAATCCCTGTCTCCGCCATGTAAGTAAGCGTTTTATTGACTCGGTTTCCTTTCCATGGCCGGCAATTAATCTGCGTCCTATTCCCCTTTAGGATAAGTGCATTTACATTATCTAAAAAATGTCTTACTTCTTCCTTACTTTTTTGGTAATTTGCCATACCATTCCTCCTCTCTCGTACACATATTACCAAATTCGCAATTAACAGTATCATTGATACCATTATAGCTCATCGTATCATATTGTCAATATTTTATATCCATATATCCTCTAAAAATATTTTTTAATTCCAATGTCACCTTCCTGTCACATTGCCCTGTTACCATATTTTTATCCGGGAAAACCAAACCATAAAATCTTCCGGATATGTCTGCCCATCGCCTTGCCCTCTTCCATATATCGTAATATGATTACAAAAAGGCAATGAACAGCAACAACACCCAATAATAGAAAGGAACAAAACATCATGGAAATACTCCGATGCACCAACCTCACAAAAACCTACGGCCACGGCTCCGGCTCCATCACAGCCCTCGACCACGTAACCTTATCCTTAGAGCGCGGCAGCTTTACCGCCGTAGTGGGCGCCTCCGGCTCCGGGAAATCCACGCTCCTGCACATGTTAGGAGGCGTAGACCGCCCCACAGAAGGCAATATCTATATAGAAGACACCGATATCTCCACCCTGACCCTGGAGCAGCTTGCCATCTTCCGCCGCCGGAAGGTAGGCCTTGTCTATCAGTTCTACAACCTGATACCGACCCTAAACGTGCGCAAAAATATCCTGCTCCCAATCCTCTTGGACGGCGAGAAGCCGGATGAAGCACGGTTCGAGCGGCTCGTTACGGCTCTCGGGCTTTCCGACCGTCTCACCCACTATCCCCGGGAACTTTCCGGCGGGCAGCAGCAGCGGGTCGCTATCGCCCGAAGCCTTATCTACCAGCCTGCAATCCTGCTGGCAGACGAGCCTACCGGAAACCTTGACCGGAAGAATTCCGATGAAACACTGGAACTTTTGCAGCTGTCAAACCACCAATATGAACAGACGGTAATCCTAATCACCCACGATGAGAAAACCGCGCTGAAAGCAGACAGAATCATCACATTGGAAGACGGAAAGATTGTATCAGACGAGGTGAAAAAGCAATGAAAATATTACGCGAATATGTATGGGACACACTCCGGCAAAACAAACGCTCCGGCGCGATAATCATGACGGCGCTATTCCTCATGACAAGCCTGATGTCCTGCTTCTGCGGCTTAGTCTATACCATGTGGACGGACGCCGTGGTTCTTGAAAAATGGCATAACGGGGACTGGCACGGAGAGCTTTTTGACGATACGCCCGGAGAAGCCCTGGAACAGATAAAGAATTACGCCTCTGTTTCAGCCGTACTAATCAAAGGGGCATGGGAGACAGCGAAACTCCCTGATTCCCCCGCTAAACCGGACAGGGATGTCCCGAAAAATACAAATCCCAGGTTCTACCTGGTGTTCAGGGGCGCAAACCAGGAATACTGGGACTCCATGCCGGAAAAGTACAGTATCACCGAAGGAAGGATTCCCGTTTCCCAGTCCGAACTCGTGCTGTCCAAACAATATTTTGAAGACCATCCCGACACGCACATCGGCGACACACTGACCCTCCCCGTCGGGCAGCGCACCTACGGCGGGCAGCCCTGCGAGGACACCGATATCTACCGCGAAGGGGAAGTATTTGAAGAAACCGAAACCAAGACCTACACCATCGTCGGCGTCATGGACGTCACCACCTCCTCCGCCGTACCCGCATATACCGGCTTGACGGGGCTTGACGAAGCATCCATCCTCCCCGACGACCTGATTACGGTCTATCTGCGTTTTCATCCTATGCGAAGCACCTACCGGGAACTTCCCGCCCTTGCCAAGGCAATCGGATACGAACCGGACGAATACGGTGAATACACACTCCGTTATAACGCAGGCCTGTTGGCTACCTACGGCATTTTTGCCCCGTCGGTAAAGGGAATGCCCATACGGCCAAGCAACCTTGCAATCCCGCTGATGTTCCTCCTATTCACGGCATTTCTGGTGGGCGTATTCGTACTGGTCATCCATAATGCCTTTGTCATGTCCGTAAGCGAGAAGCTGAAACAGCTCGGCACCCTCGCCGGAGTGGGAGCCACCCCAAAGCAGATTAAGAAAACCGTCCAGTCCGAAGCCTTGCTCTTATCCGCTATCCCCCTTCCTCTGGGACTTTTGGCAGGCTGGTTTCTGGACCTGAAACTGTTCCGGTTAATCAACGCCTCCAACGACCTTGGAAGAGACGCTCCGGATATCGCAGTGACCTACGGGCTTCCCGCCATCCTCCCCGCTATCCTGCTGTCACTTTTGACCGCATGGCTTTCCGCACGGATTCCGGCGAAAAAGGCTGCGAAAATGCTGCCGATTGAAATCCTAAAGCAAGAAGGAACCTTTGATAAGCGCAATAAAAAACAGAAAAAAGAGCGCAGACGGTTTCATTTCCCCGGAATTACTGGTGAGCTTGCCGCCAATGCCGTTTCCGCAAGAAGCCGCTCTTACCGGATGGCGACTATTTCCCTGTGCATGTCCTTCCTGCTGCTGACAATCTTTCAATATGCGATTACGGTAAATGACGCAAACAAAGCCATTTTCCGGACAGACCCTAACGAGAGCGGACATATTTTCCTCTCCGTCAGCAACGCAAGGCAGCCGGACATGGAGGCAATCCGGCAGTTAAAAACGGTAAATGGAGTCGCAAAATCCCTGATTAACGACAGTTTGCCCTGCGCCATATGGGTGGAACAGACGGATATTTCCCAGGATATCAACACGAATCTTGGCGGCATTGACCAGATTATTGCAAAGAAGAGATATTCTCCAATCCAACGGGACGGGAAATACCGGCTCCAGTCGGTCGTCTATGGGCTGGAAGAGGACAGTTTCCGCGAATACTGCGAAAATATAGGAGTCTCTCCTAAGCCTTATTTCGACGACCCTTCACGGGCAATCGTCTACAATTACACTAAAGACCCGGAAAACAGTACGCGTAAGCAAGTGATTTACCGGGAATTGCTTAATATCCATGAGGGGCAAAAGCTGACATTTACGGAGAAAAATGCGGATGAGATTGAAGGTGATTTTGAATTTACGGTAACTGCCGGGAATCTGGCAGAAGAACTTCCTATGGAAACAATGGGACTATCCAATTTTACGCTGGCGCTTGTCATGCCGATGGAACATGTGCTGAAACTCGGCGAATCCTGCTGTGAACGCAGACGGAATACTACGCAGGCGATATCCGGAGTGTTCTGGGCCGAAAGCGACGGCTCCCCCTCCATCCGCCAGGCTACCCAGAGGATAGATGAAGTCATCTCAAGTTTTTATGGGAGCGGTGATTATCAATTAACAAACCTTGCAGACAGGGACGAGCTTGACAAAAATGCACAGAATGTCATGAACTTAGTCGTCACATTCCTGACAGCCTTCCTCGCCGTAATCGGGCTGTCTAACGTGTGGGCAAGTATCTTGGGCAACCTTAGGCAGCGGCGGCAGGAATTCGCCATGCTGAAATCCGTCGGACTGTCTCCCCGGCAGTTATGGCAGCTTTTACTCCTAGAAGGGCTGACGCTAGGCTTAAAACCCCTGCTCTACTCCCTCCCAATCCAGATTGCCGTACTGGCGGCATTGCTTACCGTATCGGAAATCTCCCTGCCGGAATACCTGCCCTTCGCCCCATACGGCGTCCTAATCGGATATACCACACTGATTCTCCTGGCAATCGTCGGGGCATATGCGGCCGGTGGGATTCGGCTTGGGCGGGAAAATATTATCGCAATGATTAAGGATGATACTCTGTAGGACCGCTTCTATGTAACACGAAATCAGATTAAGAAAGATGTTATCACCTCTGAATGGCGCAAAGAGAATTTAGAGGCGGTAACATCTATATTTATCGTCAAATTCCCAATAAGCAAATCATATTGACTATTTATTTTTACTGGTTTATAATTAAGTAAATCATAAACCACTAATATTTGGAGGGGATACGACCATGTTCATAGGAAGAGAAAATGAGCTTAACACATTAAACAAGCTATATAATTCCGGTAAATTTGAGTTTCCCGTTATTTACGGCCGACGCCGCGTAGGCAAAACCGCCCTCATCAGCGAATTCACCAAAGATAAAGACACCATTTTTTTTACCGGCGTTGAAACGAATGAAAAACAAAACCTTGATAATTTCTCGAGATGCATTATGGAGTACAACACAGGAATTGCTGTAAACACCTCTTTTCCAAGTTTTCAGGCGGCTCTGGAATACGTATTTGAACTTGCCAAAACCAAAAGAATCGTGCTTGTTATCGACGAGTATCCCTATGTTGCCCGCGCTTCTAAGAGTCTCGCTTCTACGCTTCAGCTTCTGATTGATAAGAATAAAGATAACTCAAAGCTGTTTTTAATCCTCTGCGGCTCTTCTATGTCTTATATGGAAGACCATGTTTTGGCATATAAAGCTCCTCTTTACGGAAGAAGAACAGCACAGTTCAAAATTAAACCATTTGACTTTTTTGAAGCCTGCCGTTATTTCACGAAACTGTCGGGCATTGACAAGGCTCTGGCTTACGGCATTGCCGGCGGAACTCCGCAATACCTGTTGTTGCTTGACGACAATCTTTCGATTGAAGACAATATCAAAAACACGCACTTAAACCCGTCCTCGTCTATCTTCGAGGAGCCTCACAACTTATTGAAACAGGAAGTACGCGAACCGGCGATTTACAATGCGGTCATTACCGCTATTGCCACCGGTTCATCCAAGATGAACGAAATCTCTAATAAAATTGACGAAGATACAAGTGTGTGCGCTACCTATATTAAGAATCTTATTATGCTCGGTATTCTAAAAAAAGAATTGCCTTATGGCGAAAAATCAAGCCGTAAGACCATTTACTCCATTGAAGATAATATGTTTCGTTTCTGGTACCGATTTGTGCCGGAAAATATTTCCATTATCTCCCGCGGCGCAAAAGACCTTGCATACGCGCGAATTGCCCCTGAACTTTCCTCCTATATGGGCGGCGTATTTGAGGAAATCTGCAGGCAATATCTTTGGAAACTCCTTCTTGAAGGCAGATGTGCCGTGAATTTCAGCGACATTGGCCGTTGGTGGGGGACAAACCCTAAAACCAAGTCCCAAGAAGAAATCGACATCATGGGAACGGATAAAGACTCCGCTCTATTCGGCGAGTGTAAGTGGACGAATGAAAAGGTTGACCTTGGCGTACTTGAAACCCTTGTGGAGCGCAGTAACCTATTCCACTATAAGAAGATACATTTCTATCTCTTTGCCAAAACCGGCTTTACCGACGGCTGCAGAAACAGAGCCGCAGAACTGGGGAACGTATCGCTTATTACCTATGAGGACATATTACGGTAATACTACTGAAACAAAATCTCAATCAACGCCTTCGGCCTCCCCCCCGAAACCGCCATCTCCTTTGCATGCAGCTTCCCATATCCGGAATCCATGATTTTATTCATAATCCTCCTTGCGCTCCTCACCGTCACTTCCAGACATTCCGCAAGTTCATGGGCGTCAAAAATAAAACTCTTCCTCGCCTGCGCAATCGCAATCACCTTGAGTACCGAATGTTCGCTAAGCCCCGTCTTTGCCGCAATCTCCCGAATCTTAGGGTCAGATGAAATCAATTCATACCGAAGCTGCCGCTCCGTATCAAGAGGCCCTAAAAGCACGTCCTTTTCATCCACCAGAAAAAGCTCCTGCTTCTTCCTCCTGACCGACTGCTCCAGGGCTTTCCTCGCGTTCATCTCCGCCTTATAAACGGTAAGCCCCATACCAATCCCCACATCCAGCTCAATCCCCGTCTTCTTCACCGTCTGCTGGAGCTTCTGTATCCTGCCGTAGTTCTGCACATTCTCAATCACGCCCGCATTGGAGAACACCACATATTCCCGTTTCCCGAAAGGAAATATGGTCCCTTGGATACTCTGTACATAACGCACGATTTCCTTCTCCATCTCCGCTTTCTCTATCATCGAAGCATAATAGTTCTCCACATGGCACTCATAATTCGTAAGTTTCAGCACTTCTACCGCAATCCGGGAGTATTCCGCCTGGGTCAGCGCGTACTTGCTCTTCAAACGTTCCAACGCGCGCCTCACCGTCTCCCGCGTCCCGCGCAGATAAATCGCCTGGTATCCCTGTTCAACCAGCGTATTATACACCCACACAAAGGACGTCAGCGCAACGTTGGTCTTGCCTTCCTCCTGCAGGCGGATATGCCAGTCCACATATTCCTGTTCGTCCACCCCCGGCTGCATGGAACAAGAATAAATATTCCTCGCCAAAATCTGGACGGCATCCAATAAATCCGTAATCACCTGGTTCTCCACCACGTCAATGCTGAACGCGTCAAGCTCCATATCCTGTTTCTGCATCTTGAGAAACGCCCCCGCCACGCTGACGCTGGACCTTTCCACCGAAGTATACGGCTTCTTAATCTCATAAGAGCCTGTCACAAAATCCTCTACCGCACAGCCGGTAAACAAAATCGCATCACATTCTCCCTCGCAGGCTTCCACGACTTCGCCGCAGTGGCTTACACGTTCTCTTATATAACAAGAAACCTCCAGCTCACTGTCAATCTGCTGCAGGCTTTCCTTCACACTATTACAGGATGATTCCGGACCAATTACGCCAATCTTCATAATCTTACCTTTTCTAAGCTTAACCATAACATTTACCTATACAGCCGGGGCCGTATTGTCACATACTGCCCCGGCTGCTCCTATTATATCGCAGAACCATCAAATAATTCAACTACTGAATGTTCTTTCATATACTTTATATACGTCTCTTTTGTAAACTTAGGCCGGTATGCCCCCATAATCTCCTTCGCCTTATCGGCATCCCCATATAACAGGTCGATGACGGTAAGGGCAAGCATCTTCGCAGGCAGCACATACGCCCTCTCATAATCCTCGATTTTAAAATCCTTGGAGTGAAGCCCGCCCGAAATGCCGGACGCCCACACATGCATACACGGCACCAGCTGGCACATATCCCCTAAATCCGTAGAGCCGGCCGTCTCGTAATGTTCCACAAAGGAATCCTCATCCGCACCGCCGTATAAAACCATGTTCTCCCGGTACAGGCCGGACAGCGCAGAATCCGTAGACAGAGGCAGATAGCCAATCTGGCCGTGAATCTCCACCTTTCCGCCCACTGCCAGCGCGCCGGCCTTAAGCGCCCTGTCCACTTTGCGTCCCGCATCCTCCATAGCCTCCACAGAAGCCGCGCGCACCATGACCTGCATCGTCGTAACAGACGGCACCACATTTACCAAATCACCGCCGCTTGTGATAATCGCGCTGACCCGCACCTTATCTTTTTCCCGGAAGGTTTCCCGCAAGGCATTGATATTATTCAGCGCAAGCTGCGCCATGTTAAGGGCGTTAATCCCCTCATGGGGCGCAATTCCGGCGTGGGCGCTCCTGCCGATAAACTTCACGCTTTTCGACATAAACCCGTTGGTGTCCGTATCCACGGTACAGCATTTCCTGCCGCCCTCTACCTCCATCATGTGGCATTGCAGAATCATATCCACATGGTCCATCCCGCCCCTCAAAAGATATTCCTGTTTTCCTCCGTAGAACTGGATGTTCCCTTCTTTGATTAGTCTGTCCCGATAATCCAAATCTACACATTCTTCCGCCGGAATTGCAACAAAATCTACCGTCCCGGAAAGTTCGTCAATAACCCCCGACTCCGTAAGCCCTGCCGCACATCCGAACAGGTTGGCAAGCTGTACGTGATGCCCGCAGGCATGCATATTTCCGTTTGCCGCGCAGTCCTTATGCTCCGGGCATACCACGCTGTCAAGCTCTCCCATGACCGCCACCGCCGGTCCCTTCCTGCCTCCGGCGCTTGCCTTGCACCCGGTGTAGGCAATGGGCGAAACCGTCTTAAGCCCTAAGGAAGCAAACGCCTCCTCCATACGCTTTGTGGTCTCAAATTCCTTATAGCCAAGCTCCGGAGTCCGGTAAATGCTCTCTCCGAGTCTGATAATCTCCTCCTTTCTTCTCTCGATTGCTTCTATACATCTGCGCTTCAATTCTTCTTTTTCCATCTGTATTCTCCTAGTCCCCTGACATCATCCGTCTGATTACTCTGGCTGCCTTCCACACCTCGTCCATGTCAAGAGATTCCTGGACCGTATGTACGTCCCTCATACCAAGCCCAAGAATAACGCTGCGGTATCCGTGCCCGGCAAGCACGTTCGCGTCGCTTCCGCCGCCGATGACCATAAGCTCCGGCTTAATTCCCTCTTTCTCCATCGCCTCTTTTGTCAGGCGCACAAGCTCGCAGTCCACGTCAAGAGACAGGCTTGGATACGCCAGCTCATGGTGAAATTCATACGAAGCTCCCATTTCCTCTGCGGCTTCTTTCAGGCATTTCTCCATGTGAGCCACTTCTTCGCCCAGCTTTTCCATGCTGTGGGAGCGGATTTCCGCCGTGAACACCGCCTCGTCGGTCACAACATTCGTTGCCCCGCCTCCTTCAATCCTTCCGATGTTAGAGGTCGTCTCCGCGTCAATCCTTCCGATATGCATCTGTGCAATCGCCTTAGCTGCAGCACAGATTGCATTCACCCCTTTTTCCGGCTCGATACCGGCATGGGCTTTCTTCCCCCGTACCGTAACCTCGATCGCTTCCATCGCAGGAGCTTTATAGGCAATGACGCCCGTGTTGCCCGTCGCGTCGGCAATAACCAAGTCCTTACAGGGCAGGATGCTCAAATCCATGTGTTTCGTGCCCTGCATACTGATTTCCTCGGAACAGGTGAACACAAGATAAATATCCCGGTGTTCCTCGCCGCTCTCAAGAATATCTTCCAACGCCTCTAAGATAGCGGCAATGCCGGATTTGTCGTCCCCTCCAAGGGTAGTCGTCCCGTCTGTGCGGATGATACTCCCGTCAATCACCGCCTTTACGTCCCGGCATGGCTCAATCTGGTCCATATGCGCCGCAAATCCCAAAGGAATCCCCTCTTTTGTCCCCGGAATGTGGGCCACAATATTCCTTCCGTTACCCCCGTATCCTTCCCCGGCGTTGTCCGACTGAAATTGAATCCCCCGTTTGGCAAGATAGGCTTCTATAAAATCCGCCATGTCCTTTTCTCCCTTTGACGGGCTGTAAATCTGAATCATCTCAAGAAATAAATTCTGCATTCTCTCTCTGGATAACATCACTACACCCTCCTAATCCTGTAATTCTTTTTTGTAAATCAGGCTTCCTGCAAAGATAGAGCCGAATACTGCCACGAGAATCACCACATAGGACGGCGTTCCCGGGAAGAAGGACAGGAAATTATTTTTAAGCAGCCAGTTCATACCAAAGGCAATCACGACCGCCACTCCCGCAAGTTTCGGGCGTGCGATTGCAAACTGCCCGAACACTGCGCCGTAAAGCGCCGGGAGAAGGAAGTTAAGCGCCGCCTTTAATCCCTCCGGCATGGCAGAGATAATGACATTGCCGCCCACCGCGCCGACCGTAAGTATGGCAATATTTACCAGAATCGACACCGCGATGCCAATCGTAGAGATGACAGATCCCTTATCGGTTCCCATCTCCACGCCTGCCGCCTCCTGTGCTACCGACGAACATGGGACACGCATATTCGATGTGTTTCCGGACAGGAAGGTAAGGTACGTTCCGGGGATTCCAAGAATCGGGAAGTAGGAAATCGGTTCCACCACATAGAACGCGCCGCTTACGCTAATCTGGGAAATGGTTCCTGCGATGATGGCGGAAACCGGCGGCATATGCCCGAACACGACGGAAACTACCAATGCCGGCAAAAAGCTGGTAAGGATACCCAAAAGTAACGTTAATTTTCCCCATTTGATAATGCTGGGAATATAAGTTTCTGAATAATACTGTTTGTTCATTTTTTCTCCTCCTTCGTTATGCCGTCATACTCCACAGATATCCGATAAACATCCCGGAAAACATGGAAATTGCAAATGCCCACTCTCTCAGCCAGTTGACCTTCTTATCCTTCGCAAGTTTGGACAGTATCATCATCAGTACGCATCCTACCACGGTGGCGATTGCCGGCGCGCCGCCGAATGCAAAATTCCCCTCTGCAGAAAAGAAATTTCCTGACGCTAAGTTTGCGAATGCTCCCAGCATCGCCCCTGCGGAAATAATCGGAACCATCTTCGCATTCCCTTTGGACATTAAGTGATTCACCTTATGCATCTTGTCTGTAAACAGAAGCGTGAAAATCAGCCATCCAAGCGACCCGCAAATCATGACCCATACGCCGCAGGCAAAGGCTACCGGATCCAGCTTTTCAAGGGTCGTCCCCATTGCCTGTGCCCCGAAGCCCGCCGCCATCGCCTCATAGTTCACAGAACCGATGAAAGACAGTCTCATCCATGATATCGGCGCGCCCATGGAAACGATAAGGGAAATCATGGTAACAAGAATTACAATCGCCGGCCCGATGGAGGCAATGGCGCTGCTCTTAATCGCTATGTTGACCTGTTCCTTTGGAATCTCCAGTTCTTTTGCCGCCTTCAATGATTTCCTGAAAAATACTACCGACTGAATTACTACGACGCCAACGGCTACCGCTGCCGCAAGCCACATGAGGGGGCTGTTTGCCAACTCTAAATAATTTGTACTTTCCTTCATTTTTTCTCTCTCCTTCCACAGACTTTAAGACGCGTCCTTAATATGTCCGTTAGTCAAAGTATACAGTATGGATATAGATTTTGTCAATTCTTTATCAAAAATGGACAACAAAAATTATGCACAATTTTTCATTCCAAAAACTGTGCATAATTTCCACTGTAAGATATTTTTCTAACCCGTGTACTGAATATAATATGGTCAGCACACAATATACTCCACAATCCCTTCTTTCTCAATCTTCCGGTAAGCCGCCGCCGGGACGCTTACGCAGACTGCCCCGGACAGCAGCAGCATCCCCAGCACAGGCAATACCGGCACCATAAACCCGACGCCCCTGTAATTCATGGACTGATAGATGAGATACGTAGCGGCCGTTCCCAGAACCGCCGTAACCGCCCATGCGCCCGCGGCATACAGAAGCCCTTCCAGAAGCAGCATCCGCTTTACCTGCCGCCCCGTCATCCCGATGCTTTCCAGTATGGCAATCTCTACACGCCTGTTCCGGATATTCCCGATAAATGTATTGACGTAGTTCATCACTCCAATCAGGGCAAGGATGACGGCGGCTCCAATCCCTACCTCCATCATATTTCCCTGAGCCCTTTTTACCTCTTTTGCCGTCTTAATTCCGGACTCATAGGAATAGTCCTTGCTATACTGACATTCCTCCATTACGCCAAGGACGGCGGCTTCCGTCTCTTCGTACGCCTTTGGCGTCTGATACCCGCCGGCCGCCTGTAAAATGTCCTCCCAGATACTTTGGCGGCCTTTTTCATCCCGGTAGCGGACACCCATTTTAAATATTACAGGTTCTTCCACAAATTCCTCCACCGCCTGGCGGCTGACGATGATGGTGGGAGGGTATCCAAGCAACGCCGTATATACGTTATCATCCGTCAGCCCGGCGATTTCAAAGGTACGCACATTTTCCCGGTTCCCATACTCCGCGCAGGTGACGGTCTTGCCTTCTACATCGCTATTTTCAAAATCCAACCCATTCCGATACAGCAGGCAGGTCTTCCCGCTCAAGAAATCCTCTTCGTCTATGGGCTGCCCGGACATTTCATTCAGCGCCTCAAAATCTGCCTTGCTGATTCCTACAAGGGACGAGCCGAAGTTTTCCGGAAATTCTTTGTACTCCCCCATATCATCCTCATAGGGTATGGTCATCCACATATCGTAAAATTCCCGCATCCATTGGTCGGCAAACCCAGGCTCCCACGGCACTGCAATCTCCGTATAAACCAAGGGATTGATTTCTGCGACGCCTTCGATTCCCTCCAGCTTCTCCAGCACTTCCCCGTCGAAAATCTGGACGCGTTCCGCTTTATCATCCTTCTGTAAGGTATCGTTTTTTACAACAATGTCAAAGTCCCGGTAAATATGATTGTACTCTCTTGCCGCCTGTGAGGCCAGGAGCGTCGCCATGCACAGGAATACGGACATGGCTGCTGCCAGCGACAGCATGACAATCCCTGACTTCTTCTTATCTTTCCGAATCTGCTCCGCCGCCATGCGCCAGATTCTCCCCTTGGGGCTTGCAGGGCGGGTTTTGCGCCCGGGATTCTTCCTCACCCTCGTCCCAGGCCGATATCCCAACGCCTCTATGGGGGAACATGCCGCCGCCATCTTCGCCGGTTTCCTACCGGCAATGTAAACCGTAACCGCCGTAATCAATATGGTCAGTATAAGAATCCCCGGGTGAAACGTTACGGTAATCTCCCCGCCTTTGCCCATGCGGACGCCCAAAGCCTTCACCACCGACGGAACCAGGAAAAACGACACGCCGACGCCCAACAGGACGCCGCCCGCAAGCCCGCTGCCGCCAATCAGGAGCATCTGCCGCCACACCAGATGCCGAATCTGCCGCCCCGTCATCCCAATCGTCTGCAGCAGGCCATAATAACGGATATTTCCCGCCACGGACAGATACAGGATATTGTAAATGAGCAGGTAGGCGCACAAACACGTCACAAAGACAAGTCCGGCAATCCCCCAGAGTATCTGCACAGAGAACGCGCTGTCCATCGTGAAAAGCACTCTCTGCTGTTTGCCTAAATTCATTGATTCTATAAACCCATCCTGCATCTTTTGTGTAATCAGCTTCTTCCCAAACTTCACACAGATACGCCCGGAAGCTGCGTCCGCCGGCTCAAGACCCGTCTCCTGGTAGAATTTCTCCGAAACAAAAAACATACTTTTATCACCATAACCGTCCCAAATCCCGCAGATACGGAAGGTCATTTCCTGCTTTTTGTCCCTTACCCCGTAAACGGCAGTAAACTCATCTCCTATCTCAAACCCTTGTAACCCGCATTTTTCCAGCGCATACTCTGTAACCATGACCTCGTTTACTTCCGTCGGATAGGCTCCCTTCACCCACTCCCGCGCCGGTGCCATGATTTCGTTCCACCAGGTTTCGTCCGCCCACTGAAGCACCACATTGGGCGTACTGTCAAATTCTGTCTCTTCAATATACCCCGACATGGCGCTGATTCCTGCCCTCAGTACATCCGGGTTGTCCTCACAGCTCTTTTTCTGTTCCTTCGTGACGCCGTACATGATTGCGTCAAAATCGCCTCCGCTCATACGAAGATTTTCAAGCCTCTGCATTTTAAAATAAGTCGCGCCTACCGTCATGACGCTAAAAAGCATGAATGAGGACAGAAGAACCGCCAGAATCATCGTAAGGCTTTGCTGCCTGCGGCTTCTAAGGGACCGCCCGGCCATGCGGGAAACGACCTGCATGTTGTTATTCCTAAGCATGGAAATCACTTCCCTTCTTTAGCCTCCCGTCTTCGATACACACAATCCGGTCGGCAAGCTGTGCGATGTCCTGGTCGTGGGTGATGAGGACGATGGTCTGCTGAAATTGTTTCGCCGCCGCCTTCAAAAGCCCCAGCACGTCGTGGCCGGACGCCGTGTCCAGATTCCCGGTGGGCTCGTCGGCAAGGATGATTGCGGGCTTGGAGGCAACCGCCCTTGCAATCGCCGCCCTCTGCTGCTGCCCGCCCGACAGGTTTCCCGGGAAAGCCTCCCGTTTTTCCGTCAGTTTCAGGACGTCTAGGAGTTCCTCCACGAAACCGTAATCAATCCGTTTCCCGTCAAGCTCTATGGGCAGTACGATATTTTCATATATGGTTAGGTCAGGGACGAGATTGTAATTCTGGAATATGAAGCCTACCTTCCGCCGCCTGAAAATGGCAAGCTCTTCCTTCGTAAGCCCGTTAAGGCTCCTTCCTGACACAATAACCTCCCCTTCCGTAGGCGTGTCTAAGCCGCCTACCATGTGGAGCAGGGTGCTTTTCCCGCTTCCGGACTTTCCGATGATTGCCACAAACTCCTGCTCTTTTACCCGGAAATCCACGCCGTCCAAAGCCTTGACGGTGTTGCCGCCTTGTTTGTAATATTTCTTTAATCCTCTTGTCTCAACAATCCATGATTCCATCTATTTTCCCTCCTTGTGATGTTTCGGATACCGCGGTCCTTTTTGTAAGGACAGAATAGCATATAAAAATCACAAAGCAGTCACAAAATGGAATAATCACGAAATTGTGATTTTTAAATCCTGCTGGGATGTAATTGAATTTTGCCTAAAAGAATGATAGAATACAGACAGTAAGAGGAGGTATATCATGCCAAGGACAGTGGGTATTGGACATCAACATTTTGAACAAATGATTACAAGTAATAACTTAAGACACTGAATCTGGATATGCTGAATTCTTTTTTCTCTGTCAGCCATTCCGGAAGAAGTGATTTGTTTGAAGGCCTGTCTATCTGGGAGGATGAAAAATACAGGAGTTTACAGGGAACCTATCCTGTAATCTTTTTGAGCTTCGCAGGCGTGAAGGCAGCCTCTTTCCCGGACGCACGAAAAAGCATTTGCCAGATTATTGAAAATCTTTATAACAAATATGATTTTCTTTTGGAAACCGGCCATCTGAATGAAAATGAAAAAAAAATTGTACGCCAAAGTATCTGTGGACATGGAAAACTATCTTGCTTCCAATTCCCTGAACACATTATCTGATTACCTGATGCGTTATTATGGGAAAAAAGTGATTATTCTGTTGGATGAATATGATACTCCTATGCAGGAAGCATACATGTATGGATACTGGGATGAACTGGTTTCCTTTATCCGCAATCTGTTCAATTCCACATTTAAAACAAATCCTTTCCTTGGAAGAGCCCTCATGACCGGAATCACCAGAGTCAGCAAAGAGTCTATTTTTTCTGACCTGAATAATATTGAGGCAGTAACCACAACCTCGGAAAAATATGAAACCTCTTTTGGCTTTACACAGGATGAAGTCTGGGAGGCGTTGGAGGAATACGGCCTGTTTGGCGAACGCGGCCATGTGAAAGTATGGTATGACGGTTTTACCTTCGGAAGAAGTACGGACATTTACAATCCATGGTCTATCATAAATTATTTGGACAAAAGAAAATTCTCCCCTTATTGGGCGAATACCAGCAGCAACGGCCTGGTTGGAAAGCTGATTCGGGAGGGAAGCCCGGATATCAAAATGGTTATGGAAGATTTGCTTTCCGGCAAGGCGCTTCGTACGCAGATTGACGAACAGATTGTATTCAACCATCTGGGACGTAAAGAAAGCGCCATTTGGAGCCTCCTGCTTGCCAGCGGCTATCTGCGCGTGAAACATTTAAGTATGGACAAAAGAGAACGGACGATTTATGAGCTTGTTTTAACCAACCGGGAAGTCTCGCTTATGTTTGAGCAGATGGTGGAGGATTGGTTTTCTGATTTTACACCGGCATATAACAACTTCATCAAGGCGCTTTTATTGGATGATAAAGAGGCGATGAATCTGTATATGAACCGGGTCGCCCTCACCACTTTTAGCTACTTTGATACCGGGAAACAGCCCTCCGAGGCAACCGAGCCGGAACGCTTTTACCACGGTTTTGTTCTTGGGCTGATGGTGGAGCTTGCCGGACGGTACCTGATTACTTCTAACCGTGAAAGCGGATTCGGAAGATACGACGTGGTTCTTACGCCTCTTTCAGACACGGACAACGCCATCATTCTGGAATTTAAAGTCCATACGGACAAGGAAGTTTCCCTTGCAGATACGGTGCAGGAAGCGCTTAAGCAGATTGAAGACAGGAAATATGCCGCTTTGCTGGAAGCAAAGGGTATCCCGCCGGAACGGATTCGGAAATATGGCTTCGCATTTGAAGGGAAAACGGTCTTAATCGGATGACATCAACCCTCAAACATCATATTTCTTAAGTGAAAAAGCCGAACAGTATCTCCTATCAAACTGTTCGGCTTTTCATTTTATTTGAGCCTTTACGTAAGTTGCGCAACTCTATTCTTATGCTGCCGCTGTCTCATACCGTTCCATTCGGCAGATACAGCGAAAATTCCGCCCCTTCCCCGACCTCTGAACGAACCTCAATATACCCGTCCTGCAATTCGAGAATTTTTCTGGCAAGATACAGCCCGATGCCGACTCCATTCTCGCCGTGAACCTCTGGTTCTCTGTAAAAGCGTGAAAATATCTCCGCCTGTCTCTCCCTGGCAATTCCTTTCCCGGTGTCCCGTACGCTGATTTTTGTAAATACTTCCTGGCATCTGACCACGACATGGATACGCCCGCCAGAATCCGTATATTTTACGGCGTTGTCAAGCACGTTGAAGACCGCTTCCTCCGTCCATTTCTTATCATGTTTTACCTGTATCTCCTCGCCGCAGTCCACCGACAACTGAATCTGCTTCTTCGCCGCCGAGGGTACGATTTCCCCCACCGCCCCGGCTATGGTATCGTAAATCTTCGCCTGTTCCTTTCGTATATGGAGGATTCCAGCTTCCAGACGGGACATCTTGACCATGCTCTTTAGCAGGAAATCCAGCTTCTCCGTCTGCCCTTCCAGATGAGCCAGGAACTCCCTTCCCTTTTCCGAGACTTCTTCCTCCTGCAAAAATTCCAGATACAGCCGCATATTGGCAATGGGCGTCCGGGTCTGGTGGGAAATGTCTGAAATCAGCTCCTTCATCAACTGTTTTTCCCGGACATTCGCCTCTTCCTTTTTCTCCCAGATGTGATGTACCCGCCACAATTTCTCACTGCACCGCCCCCAGAGGGAATCTTTCTCGCTTTCCCTGCTTTCCGGAAAGCCTTTGCCGGCAATAATATCGTCAAGCCCCCGCTCTACCTGTTCCGTAAAACGATAGACTTCTCGTTTCAGCCGATGTACACGCCATAGGGATACTGCCGCCATCCCTCCGGCGAGTACCATTAGTCCTGCCCCTAGCCAATCCATTGGTATCCCATCCCGTATACGTTTGAAATATATTTGTGCTCTTCATCCTCAATCTTACCTCTGAGCCGGTTGATATTTACCGCCAATGCGTGCTTATCCACAAACTGTCCGCCATTCTCCCATAGATGCTCCAACAGAATATTGTAGGTAAGGAGCCGTCCCTGATTCAGGATAAATTCCTTAAGAAGCCTCAGTTCCGTGGGCGTAACACAGCAGTCTGTCCCGTTTGTCCGAACTTTCGCATTGTCTAAATCTATTGAGAGAAATCCATCCTCGAATATACGGCGGATATGGGTCTCAGGCTTCCCCTGGGGAACCCTTTTAAGAATGACTTCTATCTTCCTAAGCAATATTTTCATGGAAAATGGCTTCGTCACATAGTCATCCGCACCCATATCGTAGCCTGAAAGAACGTCTTCTTCCAAATCGCGAGCTGTCAGGAATAATACTGGGACTTCCCTTTGCGCCTTTATCCATCGGCATAATTCAAAGCCTTCCCCGTCAGGGAGATTGACGTCGAGGAGGGCCAGCAAAATGGGTTCCTTCTCAAAGATTTCCTGTGCCTCTCTAATAGTAAATGCGGCCTCCGCCAGATATTCTTGCTTTTCCAATGCATAGCAGATTGCCCCGCTCAATTCATGGTCATCCTCTACAATTAAAATTTTCTGCATGGTACCTCTCCGTTCCACAGGTTCTTCCTCTTTACTCTCTCACATATTTTTCAATGATACACTCGTGTTTCTTTGTTTTTACATGATAGTTAATTCCCACTAAAAGAATATCCCCGGTATATTCTTCAAACCATGACGCATACTGCTTTTTCTTAATTTGATCAATTGCGCCTTGCGCTGACTTATTCCACTTTAACTCCACAAGCAGCGCCGGACGCTCCACATTCCTCCTTGGAAGGTACACAACATCAGCGATCCCATTTCCCGACGGCATTTCCAAAACGGGATTCATATAATATAGCTGGGAACTATAGTATGCAATAAGAACTGTACATGTAAGGGAGTTTTCGCTATTATATTTCAGCAACGAGGCAGTTTTATTATGGATCTTAGCCACCCCTTCAGCAACTGCTTTTCCATTCAATGCCCATGTATTTTGAAGAAGCCGTTCTGAACTTTCAAGCGAATCCATCAGCCCATCCTAGCCGCCGACTTTGACCGCACGCATAAATTCCTGCGTAATTTCCAGATTCGGGATAAAAACCTCCTTTGCCGCCTCGTCAAAGGCAAGATATCCAAGATGGACCAACAACGTTAATACATCATCTTTTGTCTTAAACGTGGTCATGTCATTCTGAGCCGTGGACGGATCAATTTTACAATGCATATTGCCAAGCATTTCAACGACCGTCTGCTTCATTCCATCAAAATCACGGTCAATATAAGTTTTCAGCGCCTCGTACGTCTCCGTCCCTGTCCAATAGCTGTGAAACTGGCCGCTCTCCATTAGTTCTACTACCGCCTGAGGATTATAGATATGCAAGCCTCCCAGACTATATCCATCATACCATTTCTTTGTCTCCTCATAATCTACCTGAAATTGTAAGCAGAGCGCTTTCACTTCATCTTCTGTAAACCCAAAATATGCGGCAAGCCCCTTAGGACTAAGCATAGAAAATTCTCTGAATATATTAATTGCAGAGTGATCACCATACTTCTTAATCGGTAAGATTCCCGTCATATATGCCAATTCTACATAATCTGACCCTTTAAAAAGTCCCCTAAGGAAATCCAGATAATTCTTCTGTATATCTTTTCTTTCTTTTGCAATACGAAATACACAGTCCCACTCATCAATAATGAAAATAAATCCTTTCCCTGTCTGATTAAATATTCTGTCAAGCGCTACTTTTAGCCTGACATCCGCGCAAAGTCCTTTACAGTCCGAAAAACTGTCCATCAGTTCCTCAATTACTCTACTTTCAATCTCATTGATAAATCTATCAATATCTTCCTCTGATTCCAGAAATCGCTGGATATCCAACCGAATTACATTATGCCGGTTTAAATGCTTGCCGAAAGAATCTTCATTCTCCGCTTTCAGCCCTGCAAATAAATTTCCTGAATCACAGCCTTTACTATAATAGGCTGCCAGCATGTCCGCCGCCATGGATTTTCCGAAACGGCGAGGCCGGCTGACGCACATATAGCAATTTGTTTTATTTATTCTGTTGTTTACGACGGTAATCAACCCCGATTTATCAATATAGATATCTGAATTCAAAGCTTTTTGGAAGGCTGTATTTCCTGGGTTCACATAAATGTTCATTATATTTCACACTCCCAACCTTTTCTCCATTATATCCAACCTCTACACCTGTTGCAAGGAGATTTCATTTGAAGCGGAACCCTGCCTACAATTCATTTGAATTTCAGCCTTACCTGATTATAGAGCGGCCGAACAACCATCATTAAACCGATTTGCATCACTAGAGACCCCAATACCCACATAATATCATTTTTAACATATATTATATTATTTCGGAACACATGTAATGCAATTTGCTGCGTCAGAATCATCTCCGCGCTCCTCTTCCCAATCCAGCTTAAAATTCCTCTGCTTTGGTACATACGGAATATCCCGCATATTACAACGCAAAAAATCACAGAACTCAGACACAGAATTAATATTCTTGTTAATTTTAAAAGGATATGGTATCTCCAAATTTTTGCATAGTTTATACACAAAAATACTATCAAAAACAATATTCCAACTAAAAAAGTTCTTTTTTTACTACTTACGAGCTTTAATATTTTATCCCCTGTTACACCAAAAAGAACCCCAAACGGGAACGCATATAAACTAATAAACCAATGCAGCCCAACGCCCCCAAATAAGTACATAATACACAAAATCCCCGCCATGCCCGTAGTTAAAATAAAATTATATATAGCCAGAACCTTATGCGAATCTCGTGCCGCCTTGATACTAACGGCAAATAAAATATAGAGGACGATTATTTCTGTAAAATACCAATTTAACAATCTATTTCCTGCTAATATTTTTGCAAACTCAGACAGTAATACCCCCCCAAGAAATTAAAGTACATAGCAGAATAAACAATTGTAATAAATGAAATCAGCAAAATTTCCGGTATTTTACGATAAATAATCTTATATACATAATCTTTTTGCGCATTATATGAACAAAACAAACCATATCCTGAGCAGAAAAGGAACCCGGATACGCCCAGATATCCCATATTCAAAAAAATACTGCCTCCTGTCACTTGTGTAATATGATGGAATAGAATCATAGTTGCAAAGATTCCCTTTAAATAATCTGTTGTCTCGACAGACAGAACATGCCATACAGAAGCTTTTTTGTATCTGCAGCAACAACCATAATAAATAGCATACATAAAACAATATCTGTTTCACTCATCTTCCTACTCTTTCCTTTACATAGCTCCATCCCCAAATATCTTGACGAAACACAGACGCTTTAATCCTGTTGTAATGTCTTTAATAAAATGTTACATTCATAAACGTCGTCTACTTGAATTGTACGTACGCCCAATTCCGCAATATCCGCCTCAGCTCCAACGATAGTTTCATTGCCGACAAAAATAACGTGATTAATATCAAGACCATTTTTCTCCATAATTTCTTTCAGCATAGTCTTTTTACCGTAATCCTTATGCATTACATCAATTGATGTATAGCCTGAAATACGCGCGACATAAACGCCGTCAAATTTCTCCAAACACTCCGCCGCTTTTCTCAGAAGCGCCTCGCGGTTTACCAGAGGTTTCATCGTAACTACGCATCCCTGCCCTCTGATTTTTATTTTGTGATTGAATTCATTGATTTTTTCCAATTCCCTGACTACCTCCGAATCTACAATATAAGTTTCTAAAAGTAAGTCTGTCTTATCATCCTCCGATGTAAAATGTACATTTCCAAAATCAGAATATATCTGCACCAGCTCATCTCTATGGTAAAGATATTTGAACACATCCCTGACATGCTCATAATCATTTCCAGAATGTATCATTCCGGAAAAAAGATTCATATTTTCCGCGCCTACCGCTTTGCCAATGTTATTGACCCGTTCATCCCAAAGCGTACCGTCAAGATCATAAACAAATGTCGCCCTTGTATCTTTCACATCAAAATAATCTTTCATTATCAGGCTTATTAGCCTAACAGGATTGTGTTTTGCTTTCTCACCCCCGATATGGCCTGAAATACATCTGATCCCGGAAACCTGATTTATCCCAGGCATCGCATCCTCATTAACAACAGCCGTTATATCTTCAACAGGAATATATCTCCCTAGAATTTCAATAATACCGTCGGCTGATATGCCTTTCATATCACGATCCTCTACATTGTTTATCACCACATACTTTTTTGCTCTGGACGCCGCAAGTAACCTGCGCAGTCCTGAATGCATATAAGAGGGAATAAGCGATGACCATTGTGTACCTGAACTGAAAATCATAATATCAGCCTTTTCAACAATATCCTTAATACTCCGGACTTTAGTTAAATCGGTTTCTTCATCAACTGTCGGGACATACTCCTTTCCATCTTTAAGCAGCATGACCGATTCAATTTTATCGTCAGGATTGTCCCATTCGACAATCTCTCCCTCATCTGCAATGATATGCCCGGATTCCGTTTTAGCCTCAAGGTATAAGTTTACATCAGAAATAAGATGAACATTATCCTTAATACCCAGTACCGCCGCCATATCCTTTCCAGCCAGCCTAAGCGAATTGCCGTTCATTGCCGCCGCCGAAGAATAAAATACGTTAGCTATAGAAAAGTCGTCAAACCGGACATTTCCTACCGTCTTCCTCCATACATTATTACGTATATTTTCAAAGAAAAAAAAGTCCAAAAGACTCTTAAGATAGTATGTATCCTTGTCCCCAACCGCATCCCTGCTCTTTTCCAGCAATTCACACCCCTTGTTATAATAATCCTCTTTGGAGGCCGCATCCATCCTAAGATTAAACATCCTGTAAATCACCGACTCCCTGCTTGAAAAATCCTTTAACTCGGCGCTGTGCTGTATTTTAAACTGTGTCATATGATTTTTTCTTAAATCGCTAGGGCCAAGGATTTTAGAATCGAATACTTTTCGGCAAAAGCCTGTCGACTTTCCATTATCATAAGCATTAATAATAATATCAAGATTATAATTATCATTTCCGTAAATGGCGGAAAAGCCTTCCTGAATAGCAATGCTGCCGGTTCCTCCGCTGAAAACCACAATATTATACATGTTTCCGGCTCACCTCCCTATCGATATTTTTATATTTTCCAACTCTTCATGAGTATTAAACGACAAAACTTTACCCGCCGGAATCCGGACACATTTTGCACTTTCGTAACCCGCCTTTTTCAGATATTCAAATGAATAAAGAAGCCTCATCTCATTAATATCTGCAGTACTCTCATCATTATTGTATGGAATCTGCAAAGCCAAACGGTACTCGTCCAAATATTGCCGTGCAAATTCAAAATCCAACAAAAACAGTGATTGGTCATGCAATCCGTATTCAATGTTCCCTTCTTCACGCGCAAAATGTGATTTAATAATCCTGTCATTCTCATCCGTTTCAAACCAGGCGTAAGGATGTGCATCCACTGCGCAAGCTACGGCCACCTGCGCAGTATCCGCATACTTTATAAGCCAAAGAAACGGGCTGGAATCAACAAAAACCGCGTCCCCCCAGCATACCATAATTTTCTTCAATCCTGATTCCTTTGCCTTTATGATATCAAGGCACTTCAATAAAGAATGGGCGTCTCCCTGCCCGGTAGATATAGCAAAAATCTCGCATCCCGCTGTGGAATCATGGAACTTTTCATAGGTTTGGTTGTTTACGCCAACATATATCTTATCAAATATTTCGCCTGATTTTTCTATTGTATGGGCGAGACTGGTCTTGCCCCCCAAATCACAAAACGCCTTCGGGAATCCTCCAAACCTTGAAGATTTTCCTGATGCAACAATTAATAAAACATTCATATTTCCACCCCTTATCACCGCCTCATATTTTTTACGAGGGAGATTATTTTTCCTCTGGCGCAAACTATAGCCGCAAAAATAATTACCATAGTCATGTAGCGAATCATAATATACCTATATAGAAACAGTGACAGCAGCATGACGCCAATTCCCGCTGCGCTTACCCAAAAGATTAGTCTAATGTTGTATATCCCTTTAATCTCCGGATGCTTTTTCACAATTCCGGCAAAAAATACATAATGTGCAGCCATCAACAATATATAACCCAATACAGTTGTGTAACCTGCGGCGTAGTATCCATAGCTCTTAATGAAAATATAGTTTAAAATGACATTTGTCACCGCCGCCATCCCTGATGCCGCCACGGCAAAGGATGTCTTCTCATAATAAAATTCAACCGTACTGAATATGACATAACCAAACATAAAGAAGACTGACAGAGAAATCGGTGGAATAATCCATATTGCATCCAGATATTCTTTCGTGGCAAAAATCTTAATAAGTTCCGGGCCGGTCAGCATCATAAAAGAACAAACAACCAGAACCAATACAATCATCATATTGACAGTTTTTCTGACAGATTTACAATCGCCGCTTTTTATACCTTTATAAGTAAAAGGAACTAAAGTATTATTTATGGCATTCGTGAGCATTGTCATTATCATGGAAAGCGTATACGCAAGGCTATATATCGCCGTTTCCGATTCCCCAACCATTCTGCTGATCATGACACGGTCCGCCTGATTTAATATCTTCATCGCTAGGTAATGCGGTATTAACGGTACGCTTATTTTTAGAGCGAATTTCCAATATTTTGTAATATACTGTAATCCTGCTTCTTTTACGAGCTTTGCATATATTACAATACCAACAGCAACAGAAATAAATACTCCTGAAGCTACTCTCGCTTCATATTTCTGCGGAAAAATCATTACTGAACAAACGCCAGCCGCAAGCGTAAGCGCCGACATAGAAAGTGTTACGGCAGTCAATTTCTTATATGAATAACTGTATCTTTCCCTTACGGCCCAAAACATGAATGCAGGTTCGAAAAAAAATTGGAGAAACATGACGCACATCATCGGTGTTGTAATCCGAAACGTCTGATTCCAAAACCCAAAGGAACAAATATATATCATGAACAAAAATATCGTTGTAAAACCGGAAAGAGACATTAATGAAAGTGTTGTTTTACTCTGGTCATCCGGATATTTTACCAAGATATTATTGTATGAAACGGAAGACATATTTAATGTTGCAAAAACATACAGTAATTCATACCATGAATAATATGTCATACACTTACCATACTGAGCAGAAGACATTAACCTGACAAAAACCGGTGTGCTGATTAAAGAAAAACCTTTCTGTAAAATGTTACATATAAAAAACCATAAAGATGCTTTGAAGGGCAGCGATAATTCTTTATAATACAGCTGTATCCCCGCCCATTTTTGTCTAATCATCTATTTACTCCCGCCTTCTATGTATTAAGACATCTACCATATCATTCGCCTTATGTATCTCTTATAATAAAGATAAAGGCTCGATTTTAAATTATTCAGATGAGCCGTTATTTCAGCTGCCTTCCATCTTTTTTTTGCGGCTTTATCAAACCCATATTCTTCTAACAAATTCTCTGTTAATCTGCAATATCGATTCATGATTGAACACATTTCCATATAAGAAACAAACCGCATATCAATCTGATAGTGCGCCGTCTCGGTATCGCTCATCATATAATATTTATAGTCGAGAATTCTTTTTGCAAAATACTTTCCTATATAAATTGCCGTATCTATGCGCTGAGTTCTGCTTAACCCATAATCATTTTCTGCAAATACCTGATTAAAAACATCCTTGACGTTGACATAAGAAATTTCCGGATAAAAATACAAAGTCTTTGTAGTATTTGATCCGCTTCTTGTATTTTTAAGATATTCCGGAGGCCTTTGATTCCAACATCCATAATCATATATTGCAGAATCTCCATATTGCAGCATATCGCGCATCAGATATGAGTAAGTATACTGGTCCGCCAAGTAACTAAAATAATGTTCTTTTTTTAATTTTCCTCTCAATAGCTCTCCGTTAAAGACCATTCCCGACGGATGATGCGTACACTGTTGATGGAGGAGTGACTCGAATCCTTTTCGGTAAAAACTGCAAGTATTGCGCGTATCTTTTTTCTTTTGCGTTACATGAACAAACGCTAATTGCCTGTCCTCCAAAAAACTAATAAAGGCTCTTATTTTATCAGGATATGCAATTTCCCGGTCGTTAAAATAAAATATATACTTTCCGCTTCCATTAAAAATCGCTTGTATCATATTCTGCAGCGCAGGCAGCGGCGCCTCATTTGTATAAACTTTTAACCTCCTGTCATTTACTTTACTTAATTCATATAAAGTCTCGTCAGTCGAACAGTTATCCGTGATAACAATCTCTATATTGTCTCTATCAATAGATAAAATTGAATCTACCAATTCAACTAACTGTGTTTTACGATTATATGTTGGTATACAAAACGATACCAATATATCATTCTTCATTTTTTATCTCCGCATTTGAAATATTTATGGCTTCTTTTCGCAGGTAATTGTAAATATTCTCCAAGTTTTAAGTCCCATTCAGGTGGTATAAACGCCCCGAACCCACAAGCAGGATATAAAGTAAGTTCACCGAAATAGATCTGTCCTGCAATATCATACAAATCCACACGCATAAAAGGGTATCCTGCCGAAAGTTTTTCGGCTAACCGGATCATGTCGTTAATATTCGACGGAATCTCAAGATTCTTCGAAAAATCTGGCGGAAATTCCTTCTCTCCAAATTTCAGTAATTTTTTTTCCTTGCTATAATAATTTGCTCTATGATTTGTGAACCGGTCAAAATCAATTTTGAAGCATCTTACTTTTCCATGAAAACAAAAAAATTTGTAATCCCGAAGCTCGCCCGCAATTTGATTATCCGCCGCATCTGCCAAATACTTTTCAGCAATAATTCTGGGCTTTATATTTTTGTACGGCCATTCCCTTCCCGCCCAGTAGTAATTACGCTTCAGACTTTTTTCTATTTTGGACTTTGCAGCCGATTTATCAAACTTATCTTTATCTTTACAGATCACGATTCCTCCGCTGTCATGCGTACACTTTAAAACAAATTTTTCGGGAAGTTTATCAAAATTAATCTCATCAAAACGAGTCCATACGCCCAATGTCGGAATTATATGCTGTCTGCCGATTATATTTGCGACATATTCCTTTACGTCACACTTATCGACCATTTGTGTATATTCCGGATTACGGTCATATAACTTTAACCACTGCAGCTTTTCATTAAAGGTTTTCGGATTTTTCAGATTTACCCCCCCCCCCCCCAAATTTCTATTTTAATATTCGTATTTATGCTTTAATTTCAAAATTTTATTATTCAAAACGCCGAAAACAACCAATCTTCCTTCTTTTGACAGCATAAATGTTATGATACCCTCTACAAAAAAAGAAAAATATTTCTTTTCTGCCAAAAAAAATTTCAATTTAGCTGAACTCTGATAATATTTTTGTAATCCTGCTCTCTTTTTTTCTCCCTCTATGCTATTTAAGAATTCACCAAAGTCCTTCAGCGAACTCTTTTTCCCATTCCGATAGTTTTGTCTTACATAGTATTGTATAGTTTTCTGTAAGACTTTTTTCTTTGATGAAATCCCCGCTCCGTTTATCCGATATCTCAGTTTTGGCTCTTTTACATTTCCTAGCTTCTTATTCTCTAAAGCGATTCTGGTTAAAAATTCATAATCCTGCGCTGCCGGAAATTTCTGATACATGCCGGAATTAATATATACCTCTCTTCTCACCATCCAGGTCGGATGCGGGATTGCACTGTCGGTTTTTAAATATTTTTTTATGATATTGTCCGCTGTCGGATAATTTGTCCCTGTTCTATTTAAAAGCTTTCCCTGCTCATCAATATCACAAATATTACATCCTACTAAATCCAATTCCTTATCCAAAAGAAGATTAAGTTCACTCTCGAGGCGGTCCGGCTCCGAAATATCATCTGCATCCATTCTTGCTATATACTCTCCATGTGATAGCATAATTGCCTTATTGAGGCTTTCCGCCAACCCGCAGTTTTTTTCATTTACCGAAACGATTATGCGGTTATCCTTATTTTCCAAATCTCTCAGATATGAAATAATGCCTTTATTCTCCGGGTCATCTGCTATGATAATAAATTCAATATCCTGATATGTCTGATTCATAATAGAATCTACGGCGCATCTGATATATTCAATCGGCTCTCTAAACGTACTCATAATTACACTGATCATTACTATTTCATCCCTTTATCAAATTCTCTGCTCATTTTGGCGTTTCCATCAGACTTTTACCTGAATACCTGACCGGCAGGGCCGTATCAATAAAAGAAATTGAAAACGTCAATGCGATGTACTCATAATAGACGTCTCCTTTATATTCAAACGCTAAAAACGATCCAAACATAAGAATCCACATAAGCATATTTTTCTTTTTCATATCTAATAGGGAATAAAATGTTACCCCATAAGAAATAACCGCCCCTACAATCCCCCAGAATAAAATATTTCTCATAATTCCGGAATCCGTCATTGTATAGTAATGGTTGCCTTGCGTAAAATACCCGTCTCCATATAAAATAGTCTTCCATTCTGGCATAAAAACCATTTCAAGCGTCGTATTAAAGGAAGCGTTATTGAATTCTCCTTTGGTAATCAGATTAATAATCGGTGTCGCCATCCATGTATACCACTCTGAAAAAAGCGGATGATTTCTTAAAAGATAGATGAAAAATACCAATACTACAGCAATAACTATGAATTGCAATATTCGGAAAAAATGTTTTCGATTCCACACCAAAACAGCAATCAGGCTTGTTATAATTGATATAACTAATCCTGACCGGCCGTAAAACATATTTCCTAAGAAACATAATACATATGATATTAGAAAAATACTTCTCTTTAGCTGGAGTTCTTCTTTACATGCATAATACATATAAAGCAAAAAGATACAGCACCATGTACAATGCAGCGTCATTCTGTATCCTGCAAACCCTTGCCAGCCGATTCGGAACGTATAGCCATAAGACTCAAGAAGTGTCTCAGATTCAATTGTTTCCGCAAATACCGAAAACCATATTGACTTTAATCCGGGAGCAAAAACAATCAGTATTGTTCCAATAACAAAGACTACATGTGTTAATATGTAATAATACATAAAATGTTCTACACCTGTATGCTCCCTATACTTTTTCACCAACACCATAGCCAAAAATAAATAGACTGCCAGCTTTCGGAAAACGAATGTCGAAACCTTTACATAACTGTAGTCTCCCGTATTATGGAGCGTCGGGTATAAAACGCTTAAAAATAAAAGCAACACTAAACATCCGATAATAAATAACTGTTTTCCGGAAATTTTTCTCAAAAGTTTAAAGTTAAAAGCAACATATACAAATGGTATTCCATACTGATAAACATAAGATAAAATAACCCACTCTTTAAACATTACAGGATAAACAAATACGCAGAATAGAATCAATATCGGTATAGAAGTTTTCTCATATTTCATCCCCACAAATCCTTTCTGCAGACAACATATTAAATATTCTTTCAGAATTTTTAATATCCCAATACTTAAATATCCTTCGGTGTTCCTCTAAGAATTCTTCCGAGGGTTCGAAGCGATGCATAATCTGTTTTTCCAGTTCTCCCATCACACCCTCACAGTCTTCAAAGGCCTTTCCAAAAACATTGTTATGGTAGTCAAAGTATCCATCCCCATACTGGTAATTCCGATATTTTTCTTCATCAAACTGGTAGAAAATCACCGGCTTTTTCATATATACCATATCAAAAAATACACTTGAATAATCCGTAATTAATAACGCTGATGTTTTTAGCAGCTCTTGAATATCATACCGTTCCCATGAGGCAATTGTTATCGGGGTCTTTACCTGACTAAATGCGTGAAGATTCTTCTGCATATTCCTATGGGGATAAAAAACAACCTCAAGCTTATACTTCTCAATCATCCCTGCCATTTTAGGATTATCCAATACTTCAAGCCACTTTTTTAGATAATCCGATGTCTCAAAATTACAATCTATATCTTTATGCTTTTTTGAATTGATATTAAACCAGTACCTCCATGTCGGCATTATCAATACCCGATTAGGCGTCACTGCTATATCATGTAATGCATCATGTCTGGGCATGCCGGTCAGAGTAACCGTTCCTTTCGGATATCCAAAATTCTCTTCCAGATAATCATATTCAGGTATTGTCGAAACAATAAACTTGTCAATTTGGGAACACTCTGCATATAACCACCGCAAATTATTAATAATAATTCCATGCTGCAAAAATATATTCCGCCGCTTAATTATTCCATTCAGCTCCATAAATGCACACAAAGCGGCATTCGGCTTCCCGCCTTTCTGAGAACTAATATTATACTCGCACAAAAAATAGGCCAGCCAATGCTGAATGCTTCCGTATTCGATTACATTCCCCAGCTCCTTTACCTTTTCATAGTCCACAGAACTTTTCTTAATGGCATAGAAACATTTCTGGCTTTTTTGGTTCCTACACATATACCGGAAAAAATGATAACCGTTATCCCGTGCTTCGCTAGGTTCCTCACAGACTAACCAGCCGCCTTCATACTTATTTTTATAAAATGGTTTCATTATAAGTGCAGCCGTCATCGGGAATACTGCCAAATAATCCTGTAGCTTTACATCTCTTAACTTATCCAGAACATAGCTAACGCTTATCATTCTTATCCTCCGCCGCTTCTTTAATATCACCGCCCTGCTACAAAAGCGCCTGATATTTCTCAATTACTGTATGTATACTCTCCGGCACCGGCCCATCTACAACCAGAACTATTTCATTTGGTCTCACTGTCTGATTGATAATACTGGAAAGAGCCTTATCAAACCATCCTGCATTGTCTTTTTCATATACAGACATCGCCACAGAAAAAGGAGGAAACTTCTTGCCTTCACTGCAAACTGTCTTCCAATTTTCTGTTTCATTTTTTATTAATATCTTTTTTTCTTCTTCGCTGACTCTGGCCCGAAAAAATCTAAAAAGCCTAGTTCTTAACCTTTTTCCGACCGCCATTTCTCCCACAAACCGAATCAATACATTGTATACATACTGCGGCACAGTAATAATATTTTTTTGCAGCATATACTTCTGCAGCCTATATTCGCTTAGGAAATACTTCACGCCCCCTCTTCTGGCAGACATTGCGTCACCGACTCTGACATTTACAAGAACATCCGGCACATTTTCAAATCTGCAATTTTTCCGCATCATTCGAAGCCAGAGATAGTAATCTTCTTCACAATACCAATCCTTATATCCGCCTGCTTTTTCCACATCTGACTTTCTAAACATGACTGTCATCTGATTAAAAGGACATCTCTTTTTCATAAAATTACATATACTTTTATGGTCATAGGGAACCTTTCGTATTCCTGAAATATTGTCTGTCGTGCCGATAAATTCTGCAATCTGGCCGCCCACTACGCTAAGCTCTTTATCCTCCATAAATCTATATAATTGTTTTTCAAACCTTGTAGGCAAACAAATGTCATCTGCATCCATAACGGCCACAAGACTATTTTTACAGTTTTTTATCGATGCCCTTCTCGCCATTCCGTGACCTACATTATTTCTTATGGATATCACATTAAAAGCGATTGTATCTGTCATAACTATCTTTCCTTTCTAGGACTATCTTCCGTGCTATCAGAAATGCCTCTGTGCTCTGATAATCTCCTCCATCTTTAAGACGCCTAAAACATGATGTATAACTCTGCCACTGTCATATTTCTTTATCTCATTTCTGAATATGTAAAGAATCTTCACAGCAAATCCTATAGGAAAACGATATCTTATATGCAATTTGCAGAACGCCTTCCGAAAGCAAAAATATTTCTCCAAATAATCCTGAAAATTTGTTTCATGCTGGATCGGCCGGGAACCGTCGCAAATATAATGCCCCTACTTCAAGTCGTTTTCAAAATCCGCCAAAATACATGCAATAAGCGCTGCATTAACCGCCTGTCTTTCACATTTCGGATAAGCCTTTATAACCCTAAATTCACTATAATCCTCATATTTCTCAAGATAAGCAAAACCACAGAGTTTCCCCGTCTTGTCAAATGCGCCATATACGGCAAACAGCCTGTCCCAGTTAGGTATCTTCCGGCACATCTCTTCTGAATCCACCTCACAGCGATACTTTTGCGGATATCCTTTCGCCGCTTCTGTCAGAATATCCACAATCTGGTTCACGTAATCCCCCGCCGCAATCCGACGGCACGTAAAATTCCGGCATCCTTTTACAATTTCGTATCTTCTTTTTGCTTTCAACGCCTGAATATCAAAAACTTCATCCTTAATGCAATACCAAAATGATGTTTCATAACCACAGTCAAACTCCGAAGTCCATCTTGCGAACAACGGAATCCCCCTGCCAGATTTCCAGATCGTACCATCCTTAACAGGTTCCATATTAACGGCTCCGTGCGGAGCACAATCAGGAATCATTGCATGATTATAATACTTCCATCCATTTCTCATTAATTGCTCTCCAATATTTTCTTAGCCATGTTTTGCTTTTCCCGATACTCTTCTTCACTGACTTTCCCAATCCGCAGCAGGTAATCTCCAAAGTCCTCCGCAGTAGCCATATTTCTTCCTGTAACGCCCTCTTTTCTGATAAACGCCTTCCCTACCGTAGAAAGAATAATCCTTACATCCTCTAAAAAACCAATTTTTTTAATGTATTTCAAATCCCAATCAAGTTTCGCTTCCCATCCGATTTCATTCCTTCCATTAATCTGGGCAAGGCCGGACAATCCCGGTTTTGCCGTATGGCGCATCCGCTGCCTGTTCGTCATGAACACCAGATCCCTGACAAGCTGAGGCCTTGGTCCGACTACGCTCATTGTTCCATTCAAAATATTAAACACTTCCGGAAGTTCGTCCAGACTTGTACTTCTAAGCCAGCTGCCAAACTTCGTCAGCCGCAAATCGTCCGGTAACAATTCACCTGTCCGGACATCCCGCTCATCCGTCATTGTACGGAACTTATACACCTTAAAAATGGTTTCTTTACCATCAACAGCCATCCCAGGCCGTTTCTGTGTAAATAGAACCGGACTTCCAAGCTTTCGTTTCACCAACACAGCAACTCCTATATATAGCGGAAAAAAGCACACAATAGCTCCCACAGCACATAGAATATCAAAGCATCTCTTCACATATTTCTCATAAAAACTCTTTCTTCTATCTGATAGTTCTTTCATATCACAGCTTCCGGCAATGCCTGTATTCTTCTTCATCTCTTTTTGTAATCCTCATTCAAAGCATGCCCTGACAATCCGGATAATCTCCTCCTGCTGCCCTGCCGTCATTTTGGGGTCGCTTGGAAGGCAAAGGCCTCTCTTAAAAATATCCTCCCCGACAACCGATATATCTCCTGCAATATATGCATTACTTCTTGCCCTCCCGTTCCCCTCTCTTACCACGAACGGATTAAGTCTGTAAATCGGCTGCATGTGCATAGGTTTCCATATCGGACGCCCTTCGGCATTTATCGAGGCAATTGCTTTAAGTATTTCCATCGGACAGCTTTTCCCTTCTTCTGCCACATACACCGCTTCCTGTTCGCCGCACACAGTCTTGCACATTGCCTCAGAATCGATCAACATGCAGCTCAGCCAATAGTTCGGTTCACAGCAGCTTGGAATTGGATTCATAGATACCGGAATCCCTTCCAGCCCATCCTTATATCGTATATAAATATCCTTTTTCAGTTTTATATGTTCTCCGAGATGTGGAAACTGCCCTCTGATTACGCCGGCAATGACGTTGCTCATTCGGTAATTGTACCCAATCTCTTCATGCTGATACCACGCAGCATTTTCACGGCTTTGCGTAGACCATTTTCTTACTTTATCCGCCGCCTCCAAATCATTCGTCAGGAAACATCCCCCCGCGGATCCGGTAATAATTTTATTGCCGTTAAAACTTATCGCATTGTACTTGCCAAATGTTCCGGTCTGTCTCCCCTTATATACGGCGCCAAGAGATTCCGCAGCGTCTTCCACAAGAATTGCATGATGTTCATCTATAATTTTCTGTATTTCATCTATGCGGCCCGGCGTACCATAAAGATGTGCCATAACAACTATCCTTACATCCGGATAAATCTCAAACGCCTTCTTAAGACTTAACGGATCCATATTCCAACTGTCATACTCTGTGTCTATGAATATGGGAATCCCCCCTTCATAAACCACTGGATTCACCGTTGCATTAAATGTCATATCAGAGCAAAATACATATCTGCCCTCTAAAGTTCCGCGGCTTCCCACCGGCAATCCGTATGCCTCAATACCGGCTAAGCGTATGGCAAGATGTAATGAAGCAGTACCGGCAGACAAGGCCACAGCATACTTTACGCCCACTGTTTCAGCAGCCATCCGCTCCACTTCATTAATGTTGTCTCCAACCGTAGACATCCAATTAGAGGTATATGCTTCTGTCATATATTCGTATTCCTCACCATGCATAGTCGGTGAGGAGAGCCACACTTTGGACTCAAATGGTTTAAAATTATGCTTTTTCGGATTAAACATTTGTGTTTGTCTCCCTTTTATTTATCTTTTATGTTTCAACTCTTCTCCACTATCTCCAATCCTGCCGGAAGGTATCGTATATTCTCACCTTTCGGCGTACGCAGCCTTACCATTCGCTTATGCCTGTCAATCTTATCGATCAGTCTCTCCATTCCTCTCAATGGACCGTCGGTAATCGTGGTAACTCCTTGCCGGATTACACCCTTTGACATTTTCAGATGATATTTTTTTCCGCATATACGCCTTAAAAAATTCTCCTCATCCTGACTTATTGGGCTAAATTCCCTGCCCGGACCCAGCAGGCTCCGATTCCTAATTTCTTCTTCCAGCAATACTCCATCATTACTTTCCAGAATTATATATGAAGGGAATAATACCTTCTGTTCCATATGCCAGGCCCCTTCATAGCGCCGCATTCTGTCATATGTCAGGACAAATATATCTTTCATTGCGGTTTTTGGCACTTGTTCTTTGCATAAAGCAAGCATTTCCAATTCTCCCTGCCCACAGCAGTCCATTAAATACCAGATAAATACCCCTCCACATTCGTAGAGTAATCTACTCTACGAAAATGTTAAGACCATCTCCCTCAGTATTTGTTATATATTGTATGAAAATATATGATATACCGGCAAAAAAACAGAATAGAGTGACTATATCAATACAATTACCTTCCAAATATGCGCCAAATTTTAGTAAACGTAAATTAGGTATTGATTTCTTAGATTTAGATGGTTATAATAAATGTGCTATAAAAAGAAAAATCGCAGAGTAGATTACTCTGCGAAAATTTATAAAAAATGTTCGGCAACTTCTCTTTCATCGAAGTCATTTTCCTCTCTAGTTTATCCTACAATCATTGAGCCCCTACTCCCGCAAACGTTTCACGACAACCCTTTATGGTATCACATTCTAGGTATTCATCGCTCACTTTCATGAGCTCAAGCTCCACCGCCTCCTCATATACAAAAAGGCGACGGGAAATTGTCTAAATTCTCCCATCGCCATAACCTACTATACTTTACTTAAAAACTTCTCTTCTTCCTATACACCAAGACACAGCCCATCATTCCCATACTTGCCGTCAAGCACAACAATAACATACCTGTATCAGCCAAATCACCTGTCTTAGGCGCTGCCTTAGTATTCGCTGATTTCTGCTCTTCCTTATTCGGCGCTGCCGGTTTATTCCCAGTATTTCCACCGCCCTCCGGTTTTTCCTGCGGCTTTTCCTGCCATGCGACCATAATCGGAGATAAGCCGTTTACCGTAAACCGGATACCGTCCTCAGCCTTATCAACCGTCGGATACTCAATCGTTCCTGCCTTGTGTCCATTCATACTGTGAGTAAACATATGCGCTGCTGCAAAATCAAATTTTTCTTTCGACGTCCCATTTGGATATGGAAGCGTAACTTCCAGCCCTTTTTCAGGGAAATTGTCTGCGGCAACTTTCTCCCATGCTTTAGAAGCTTCATTGTAGACCTGAAGTTCTACATCATAAATCTGCACATTATCTTTATTCTCATACTTAACCTGTGCAAAAAGTCCATCAGCCATTACCTTTGAAATCGCCTCTTCCGTATCAAGCTTCGTGCCGTTAATCTCGACCTTCTTCAACTCTTCCGGAATATCCCGAATCCCCGGCTGGCTCACAACCCTTACTTCCCTGCCGTCCTCTGTCTTATCCGGCAGCACTGTAACCATCTTTGTGTCTGTATAATCCTTGCCTTCAAAGGAAACCGACGCCGTGTAGGTTACCACATTCCCATTCTTCTTCGTTGTTACTTCAACCTCCGGCTTCTGTGTATCATCACATACACTGCATGTAAATACTGCTTCTGCGGATTTATAATCTCCGCTCCATTCAAACACCGGATTACCATACTTGTGTCCTAATGCAGGAATAACCTCATTCTTTACTTCCTTACACTTTGGCTCAAAACATGCAATCTGCTTTTCTCCGTCTTCCGTACAAGTTGCTTCCTTCAAAATGGTCTCGGCCCCATTAAAAGCATGTTCATGGGTTTCGGAAAGTTTCTTAATTACTTCCGTTTCTTCAATCAGACATCTGGAGCAGCTGTGTACTTGCTTTCCTTCCGTGTCCCAAGTCGCCTCAATCTCAACCTTCCATTCGCCCCAATCATGTCCTAATGCAGGAATCGTAGATTTCTGGACAGCGTCGCAATTCGGCGCGTCGATACAGGCAACCTGCTTTTCGCCTGCTTCCGTACAAGTTGCTTCTTTTAAAACATTTTCTGTCCCGGTAAAGGAATGTTTATGTCCGGATGAGAGACTTGCAATCGGACGGCTCTCCAAAAAATCACATCTGGAACAGGACCGCTCCTCTTTTCCTTCCGTATCCCATGTCGCCTCAGTGATTACTTTCCAGTCGCTTAAATCATGGCCTAACGCCGGAACTGTCTTTACCTCCGCTACAACGGTTTTACAAACTTTGCAGACCTTACCTTCCGTGGCTCCTGCCTTCGTACAGGTGGCCTCTACGGCAGGCGTAACCTGAAGGTCATGGGCAAGCGCTGCAATCTCTTCTTCTCTTGTTTCTTTACAGATACTGCAGGTAAATGTCTTTGTTCCTGGGGCAAGGCAGGTAGGTTCTTTCGTCACAACGCCGGCATCCCACTTATGGTCGCAGGTTGACGTCACTTCAACGTCTACCGTCAGCGTCTGACCAAAAACTTCTGCCTTAATCTGAGTCTTCCCGCCTTTATTTCCGGTTAATTTTCCGTCTGCTACGGTAATAACGTCCGATACGGCAGTCCAGTTTGCAGCAACAGTCGCGGTATTAGTACGATTCGGCCAAGTCTCGTTTAACTGGAACTGGATCTCTACGCTTGGCAGATTTACCGTTTCTTTGCTGTCAATCTGATAACTTGACGGGTTAGCCGATACTACAGGAGTCCCGCTAAGCTGGCTGCTTACAACATCTATCCCAACGGTCTTATTACTATTGACTGCAGCTGTCTGCGCTGCGTTGGAATTTTGATTTCCAAACTGCTGAACCCAATAATGTGTTCCCTTATAAACGACGTGTCCTATTCCGATTGCCGTATATTGTTTATTAAGCATGGCCCTGCGATGCCCTTGTCCGTTATAGTCTTCGTTCTCTTCACGCCATTGAGTAAACGCACCCTCGTAGGTTGCACTGCCGGCAGCAATATTCTCTGCAACGGATTTGGTTCCTCCATATGTGGCTGTAAAGCAGCTCGTACCATCCGGCCGGGTATGTGAAAAGCTGATAGCTACTTCCATTGCCCGCTGCATCGCAATCTGCTCCAGATTGTAGTCATAAGTAAGCACACCTATTTCCTTTGCGCCGTTCTGGTTAAAAATCGTCTTAGTACTGTTGTCCCCATTCCACTGCCAAACATCCGCTTCCTGCCTGAAATTATTCACTAATTCCAGCATAGCTCTGGCATCATCCTGTCCATAAGTTCCTGTGACCTCCATGGCTGCCGTCGTATCCGCGGCAAAGGCCGGAACCGTATACGTACTGACAACGAGCGCCATCAGCAGTAATATGGAAAGTACTTTTCTTGCTCTCCTCATGTCCTTCTAAATCTCCTTTTCTTTATTCCGTAGCTTACCAGTATACTGGAAAAATCTACCTTTTCATATTACCTCTCCCCCGCCTCCTTTGTCAACCGCCCATACACCAAAAAACTATGGAAAATGGGATTATCCGCAATACCATTTCACCCGAAAGCACGCATGCCCCTCCGCCGTATTTTCAGCAAGAAGCCGCCCATTCTGCCGTTCCACCACTGCCTTCGCCAATGCCAATCCAATCCCCGCATTATCGTTCGCCGCTCCTTTTCCGCGATAAAACCGTTCAAATAAATGAGGAATATCTTTCGCCGCGAACCCTATGCCCCCATCTTCCATCCGCAGCTCCGTATAAATCGGATTCCTGCCGTAGGAAACCACAATTCTGCCTCCCTTTGGCGTATGCTCCACACAGTTTTTCAATAAGTTCAGCAACGCCTCTTCCGTCCATTGCCGGTCTGCAAAAATAAACGCCTCTTCTTTCGCCTGTCCATCACAACAACTCTCTTCTATAACAAGGGTAATCCGACGCTCTTCCATCATTTCCATAAGGGATTCCCCCACGGCTTCCACAAGCTCTGACACAACAAGCCTCTCCTTGCAGAATACAAGCCCGTGTGAGTCAAGCTTTGCCAACGCCAGAAGCCCTTTCACCAGATTTTTCAACCGCTCAATCTGTCCGTATAACCTGCTGTAATACACTTTTGTCTCGGCGGTCTGATACTCTTCCAAAAGCTCGGTCATCAGCGACATAGAAGTCAAAGGCGTCTTCAACTGATGGGCAATATCCGCAATCCGCTCTGCCAAAACTTCATGATTCTTTACCGCTGCTTCCTTCGTACTCCTCAATTCCATTACGGTTTTATACATCTCGTCCTCAAGATGTGAAAAATCGTCTTCATTACGGCTCAAAGCCGCGCCCTCCCCAGAATTTACAGCCCTGAGATATTCGGTCAGCCCCCGAATCCGACTCTTCACCCGCCTATCCTCCCCGCGCCGCCTTTTAAATGTAATCCATCCCCCTATTTGAAACAAGAGGATACTAACGCCCGCAGTAAACGGCAGGTATGCGCTCCATTTTCCCATAGGGCGGTATCCATAGGTATCCAAAAATACTTTTCCCTCCTGCCGTAAGGATTGCCCGGTAAAACTCTTCTTCAACCCTTCCGCCAAAGAATCCGTCTCTAAAACCGAACCGGCAATATCCGCAACCGTCTGATATTCACCATAACTTAATACAGCCGCCAGAAAAACTCCGGCGGCTAATCCTATAAGCAGCCAGAACATAAAATGTCCCGCCGCTTTCCTCCCTGCGCTCATTTTTGTCTCCTCCATCTGGCGCCATCCCCTCTTGCACCTGGCCGTCCCGTTACACGCATGCTCTTTCTTCCATCCGATAGCCGATTCCTCTTACCGTGGTAATGCAGGTTGTGTGATGCAGCTTCTCCCGCAGACGTTTCATGGCAACCGTCAATGTATTATCATTCACAAAATTCCCATCTGCATCCCATAATTTCTCCAAAAGCCGATTTCGGGGCAGAATACACCCTCTATTCTCCATCAACAGCAGAAGAAGGCGGTACTCAAGGCCGGTGAGGGAAATGATTTCCTCCCCCACCCACACCTGCATCTTTTTCTTATCCATCCGGATATTGCCGCAGGCAAGCACATGGGAAGCCGCCGCCCGCCTTAAAACCGCCTGTATCCTAGATTCCAACACAGCGATATGAAAGGGTTTCGTGATATAATCGTCTGCCCCCATGTCAAGCCCTCGGGTAATATCTTTAACATCGTCCCTCACCGTCAGAAAGATAACCGGACTTTCGCTCCTTTCCTTCACCCAACTGCAGAAATCATAGCCGTTTCCGTCCGGCAGGTTGAGGTCCAGAAGAATCAAGTCAAACTCCGACGAAAAGAAACCTTTGCCTTCCTTAACCCCCGAACAAAACACCACGTCATAACCCTTTTTCGACAGGGCCGAACGGATACCGAAAGAAATTGTCTCATCATCCTCTACCAGCAAAATTTTTGTCATAAATACAGCTCCATTAAAGTCTCAGCACAGCTACGCCATACCCGGCTAATCGGATATTTCCCCGCACCTTCTCCCCGGAATCCACCTCCGTCATCTCCGTTTTCAGGACAATCTCCTGTTCCTTATCCGAGTAATTCAGTACGAAGAAGTAGTGTACTCCTTCCTTCTTCCTGACGCACAATTCACACTCTTTGGGAAGAATAATCCGGCTCTCATAAGGACTTAACGCGCCTGCATACCTAAGCATAGCCTTCACGCTTTCCCGTGTAAAGGTTCCGCCGAAGTGAAGCACTTTCCCCTCTCCTGCCGCTGTCTCTGTAAGCGCCGGTTTCCCTGCATAATAATTGGACGAATACCGTGCAAGTACTTTCGCATCCTTGCTTACATTTTCCAAAACATCGTTAAATATCCCCGTATCAAGCTGCTCTCCCTGCCAGTCCATGCAAACCTTTCCGTCCACAGCCCCTACAAATGTAAATTCCTCTACCGCCGTTTTCGTCAACTCCGAAAGAAGCCCGGGCATGGGCTCCATCACACACCGCCCATGCGCTTCCTTCTGTCCCGTACGCGCGCCGATAATCAGACATCCGCCCTTCTCCACGTATATTTTTAAAAGCTCTGCCCGCGGCTTTGTCAGAAGCAGCCCATGAGGGTAGAACAGAACCGGATATTTCTTTAAATCTTCATACTCTGTATAGTCCGACAGCAGTACATAGTCCATGGGCGTATGGCTTAATTGTGACGCGGCAAAAATCTCTTTTTTGCTGGCCTTCTCCAGTCGGCTGTGCCATACGTCCACGTCCGCATCCCAGAGATTGTCGTAATCCTCCAGAACTGCGAAACTTGCCTCATACTCGGCGCCCGCCATTTCTTTTATAGACTGCACCCGCTTATAAAGTTCTGCGACTTCCCGAAGTTTACGGTTATCCCGGTTGTCATAATCCAGAATCCCATGCCAGTAGATTTCCGTTCCTACAGTGCAGGTACGCCAGCGGAAGAAGCTGACATAATCTGCCCCATGGCCGATACTCTGCATTGCCCAGAGCGTCATCTGTCCAGGCTTTGGCGCAGGGGCTTCCATCCGTGTATTCCATCCGTTTGCTCCGGACTGTTGTTCCATTATACCAAAATGAGGACAGACAGACCGCACTCTTGAGAGGTGGTTACTCCATTTTCTGTCATTCAGACTCGTATTATGTACGGGATCTTCCTCAAGACAATACGCAAAATTCGGATAAGAATCATAGGTATATACATCTAACGCTTCATCCATCATCCTGTGATTATCAAGATGGTTGAACATGCCGTTCGTTGTGATGAAATCTCCCTGTTTCATATATTTTCGAATAATATCGCTCTGCATTCTGCAAAATGCAATCGCGCTCTCGGAAACAAACCTGTAATACTCAAGAGTCAGATGGGGGTTCGAGGAATCATGGATGGTCGTGCGCGGCACATAGACCTGGTCCCAATCCGTATATTCCTGATTCCAGAAAATCATCCCCAGCTCTCGGTTCAGCTTCTCAAGTGTATTATATTTATTCTTCAGATATTCACGAAACGCCGCCGTATCGCTTTCTGAATAGAACACGTCCACCTCGCAGTTCATCTCATTATCAATCTGCCATCCGACCACACTTGGATGGGACGCATAATGCCCTGCGAATTTCTCCACAATCCTCGCGCATAGCTTTTGGTATACCGGCGAGTTATAATTATAGTGCCTGCGCATGCCGTGGCGGAATTTCACCCCGTCCATACGGCAGTTTAATACCTCCGGGTATTTCTCTGTCAGCCACGCCGGAGGCGTTGCCGTCGGCGTCCCGAAGATTACCTTCATGCCTGCCTTACATGCGATTTCCAGGAAGCTGTCGAAAAATTCATAGGTAAATTCCCCTTCCCTTGGCTCTACCTTGCTCCATGCAAACTCTCCGATTCGGATTGTTTTGATACCGGCGGCCTTCATCCGTTCAAGGTCTTCTTCCCATAAACTCCTATCCCAGTGCTCCGGATAATAACAGGTCCCAAGCGAAATGGAGTCCCATTGGAAACTTTGCGGTTTTCTCATAATTCTTGTTCCTCTCTTTCTGCATAATTATATTTTGTATGGTTCTATCTTACATTCTTGTTTTCTCGTTTTTTTACTATAGTTTATCCTAACTAATAAAATATTTCCCTTATACGCTTCCAACGCTTTTACATACCGCTTCTTTTTAATCCGGCCGACAGCCCCCTCTGCCGATTTATCCCACTTCAATTCAGCCAGCAGAGCCGGTTTATCCAAACTTGGCCTGCTGACGCATAAATAGCGCTGTTCCGTAGCTACCGCACGGTTCGTAAAAGATATCAGCTCCGATTTGTCAACGTATATAGGCGAATTCAGCGCCATAGAGAATTTATCATTCGTCGGATTCAAAAAATTCCCATTTTTACACACCCCTTGCCCGTCCAATACCCTCTCGGCTTCCATTACCTAATAATATACCTAATTTTCCAAGGTTTGTACAGCAAAAGACACAGCACAGTGCAACAAATTTAACAAAAAAATTACAATAAATTTGAAAAAATTACTTCTTATCCAATGCCTGTCTTTTGCCGATATTATTTCGAAATAATGAATATGTGTCAAATGCAAAAAGAGATTGTGGAAATGAAAGGAGAAAATACTACATGGCAGCACACATTAAAAACCTGAAAATCAGCCTGAAACTCTATATTCTCGTTGGAGTAGCCCTAATAGGCATGCTCATTATTGGTGGAATCTCGTTCTTCTTAATGGGCAGATTAAACAGCAAAACCGACAATATCTCAGCAGGATGGCTTCCGCGCATAGACACGGCACGGGATATGGCGGGTACGCTCTCCAATATTCGCCTTAATGAATTAAGGTATCTTACAGCCCTTTCCGACAAAGTAACCGAAACAAGCCTGGAATACGTAGAAAAAGAAAAGGGCGAAATGGATTCACTTTTTGCAAAATATAACGAATTAGTTACCGGGGAAGAGAAAGCATTGTACGATGCGGCATTTGAAGCCTGGACTCAATACAGCCAAGCCGACGACAGACTGATGGCTCTGGCAAAGCAGGGCGACATAGACGGTGCCCGCGCTATCCTGGAAGGCGAATGTGTGGATCTCTACATAACCCTGAACGGAGCTTTTGATAACATTATCAACTATACCGAAGAAGGAAGCCAGAAAGAGACTGCCTCAAGCGAAAACCTTTACCGGGATGCGACAATCCTCCAGGTCGGCGTTATGGTAATCATATTCATAATCGGCACCTACTTCTCAGTTATAATTATACGCGGAATCAAATATCCAATCTTCGAGATTGAAAACGCGGCCTCCAGAATGGCACAGGGCGATCTGGATGTAGAGATATCCTATACCTCTAAGGACGAATTAGGAGTTCTCTCCAAACAGATGCGCGAACTGATCCGCAAACTTCAAGTCATCATTGACGATGAGAATAAATTCCTTGCACGTATGGCCAGCGGCGACTTCACCGTAGATTCTATCTGCGAAGAGGAATACATCGGAGGCTTCCACCCTCTCTTGATTTCCTTCCGTGCAATCGCCGATAAGCTTAACAGCACCATCCTGCAGATCAGCCAGAGTTCTGCCCAGGTGGCAAGCGGTTCCAACCAAGTGTCAGGCGGGGCGCAGGCGCTTTCCCAAGGCGCTACGGAACAGGCAAGCTCCGTCGAAGAGCTTTCCGCATCCATTAACGAGATTTCTCAGAAGGTACAGCAGAACGCAGAATACGCGCATCAGGCTAACGACATGGCTGGCGCCGTAGGAAATGAGATGCAGAAGAGCAATCAGAAGATGCAGGAAATGATTCAGGCCATGAACAATATCAGCGACTGCTCGGACGAGATCAGCAAGATCATCAAAACCATTGAGGATATCGCGTTCCAGACCAATATTCTCGCGCTGAACGCCGCTGTTGAAGCAGCGCGTGCCGGCAGCGCCGGAAAAGGATTTGCAGTTGTGGCCGACGAGGTTCGTAATCTGGCGGGCAAGAGCGCCGAAGCATCTAAGAATACTTCCGTCCTCATTGAAAACTCGTTAAAGGCCGTTGAAAACGGAACCTTAATCGCCGATGAGACTGCCGCTTCTTTATTGACTACGGTAAAAGGCGTCGAGGAGGTTGCCGGCATCATCAGCCAGATTTCCGAGGCAAGCGGCAATCAGGCGGAAGCAATCGCCCAGATTACGCTGGGTATTGACCAGATTTCCAGCGTTGTCCAGACCAATTCCGCAACCGCCGAAGAAAGCGCGGCTGCCAGTCAGGAATTATCTAATCAGTCGCAGTTGATGAAAGATCTGGTTGGAATGTTCCATTTGAAGAGTTAAATTCCCATTTCCGACAGCGAGACAGGGGTTGTCGCATTAAGCAAAAAATCTACAAGACATGGCATTTCCCGGAAACTGAATTTTGCCGTATCCTGTAATTATCTCGCTTATTGCAACAGCCCCTGTCTCCCTATCTTCTATAACTTAAACCTATTTTCAATTCAAGGAATGATGTGTATCTGCGAGCATCTGGTTCCGCTCTCAGCAGAATTTCCTATCGTTTGTACGGCAAAAGGATCTCCTTATACGAGTTCTCCGTCCTCTTCATCTTCCGTCGGCCTCCAGGCCTGCCCAAACTTCACGTCCCTGAACAGCGCCGCAAGCCCCGTAATCTGTTTAAGCCTTAGGATCTCATCCCTGTCCATCCCCAGATGTCTGGAAATCCACGCGTCCGAACGTCCCAGTTCGTGAAGCTCCTTCACAATATTTCCCATAAGGTCTACATCGTGGTTCCCCCTCGCCCGGTTATGCCGGATCGTGCTTGCAATCCGCTGCTCCAACGGCTTGTCGATCACAGACACTGGAAGCAGCCCCTTCTCCCGTTCGTAAATATCCGGATGCTCCAACATAATCCGATAACGGTGGAATCCGTCCACAATCACGTATCTGTCATCCGTTTTCTTATAATAACAGACCACGGGCATCGTATACCCGTCGTTCTTGATACTCTCATAGAGCAGCTTCATCTCCGGCGGAGCAACCGTGTTTGGGTTGTAAGAATTCGGAACCACTTTTTCAACCGGAACCGCAATTACATGGTACGCAGGGCTTCTATACTCCATAACTCATTTCCTCCACACTCTTATATTTATACCGAATCGCGTCAATCCTCCTCTGCTGCTCCCTCGTCATCCCAAACCCCATAGACCGGCAGATATGGTCGTTTTTCAGAATACAGCAGCACATCCTCTTCCAGCTCGGAATATCCTTGGTTGATTTAATGTCGTCCGTATCGTCCGGAATCTTTCCCAGAAAAACAATCCTGGACTTTTTACTCAGCGTATAATTAGAGACACCGTTGCGCTTAATCTGATATCCATGCTCCTCCAGCTCCCGTATGACGTCCTCGTCCAACCCGCCTCCCGTCTCATGCCAGAATTTAATCGAAGTATTAAACTTTTTAACATAATTATTACGCAGACGGATCGGCAGCGTATCCAGAAGGAACATGGTATAAGATTTCCACGTATGACCTTCGGGCAGGGTGATATTCCGATATCCCATCGCCTTCGTCTTCCCGTAAATAGCTCCGAAGTTAGCCCCCTTCACCCTGCCCACAAGCTTCACCCAGATCTCAGGGTCAATGACCCGGTAAAGATTCAGGGAATCCTTGGAATAATCGTTGAACGGCGACGCCACCCGCATCTGCGAAACTTTCAGCCCCGCCTTATAATACAGATCGTACAGTCGGTTATAATCATAATCAAATACATAATTCGCATGCCAGACATCCTGCGTCGTCCAGTCATAGAGAGGCGACGCGCACCAGAAATCCTTGAAATACTTCGTAATCCAGCACTTTTCTTTATAGCCGAATTTCTTATTCAGGAATCCGCTGTACCGCTGCAGGGATTCGTCCGCACGTATGCCCAGAAGACACACCGTCTTCCTGCCGCCGTGGGCGATCCTGTACCACCTGCCGAACTGCTTCGCCAAATCCTCCTGATGCATCCGGTAACGGTATGTCGTAATAGGGTTTCGGTTCAGGTTGACCACATATTTTTTCTTCGGCATCTTCCTGACCCACAGCTCTTCCTTCTTGTCATCCCATGGATACCAGTACATTTCATAGCTGCTAAGAGCCGTACGGGTAGCCATTGGAAGGCACACCCAGTACGGCTCCACCCGATCCTTAATCCGCTCAAAAGTGCGCTCTACGTATTCCGACGTCACCGTATACTGCGCCTCAAAATCCTGATGGAACACGCCGATCCTCTTTTCCGGGGCGTATTTCTGCTGATAATCCAGCACAAGGTTCAAAAGAAGCCCGCTGTCTTTGCCACCGGAAAAAGAGACGTAGATATTGTCAAATTCCTCAAAGATAAACCGAATCCGCTCCATAAACGCTTCATAAACGCTCTGACATAAATATTCTCGTACCATATTCATCTCCCGACCTTAAAAATTACCAATTTCTGGAAACTATATGAAAGATAATTTATCACAGAAAAGAAGGAAATTCAATAAAATCAGGTAAAATTCGACAATTTATGCACGCCCTAAATTCCTTTTCTCCACCAGACCAAATTTATTCTCTTGCGCTTCATCCTCCCCCGGTATTATAATATAAATATATTTAAATTGCGAGGTACGACTTATGATTCCAACACTTGGACTTTCCTTGAAAGCATTAAAAAAAGAGCCCTTCTCCGGCTCTCATTGCGGCATGCGTTATTATTTAACCACCTCTGACGATATCCTAAAGGCATATCTCTATCCCGAACCCTGGTGCTTTGAGGCTACCCCCGAAGAGCAAAAGGAGCTGAAAGAATTTCCGTTCACCCAGGAAGGGCTTAACGACGCCCTTGCATGGATGAACGAACGATACGAAACCGACCGGGATAACTGGGAACGCATCAGCAAAGACCAGATGCAGATTTTTCTCGAAACCGGGAAATAATAAAAGTCCCGCTTTTGCATCAGTTCCCAAGAACCTCCTCCGCAATATTCCGCGCATGGTCTGAAATACGCTCCAGACAGACCAGCGTATCCAGAAACACGATTCCCGCCTCCGTGTTGCACTGGTTATTTGCCAGACGTTTGATATGCTTGCTCCTGAGAGAAATCTCCAAATCGTCCGCCTGCGTCTCTTTCTCAATAACCAGAAGCGCCTTCTCTTTGTTCTGCTCCACAAATGCTTCAAATGCATACCGGTAACTGTCCGTACACACCTCGAACATTTCCTTCAACTGCTTGGTTCCCACCTCTGAGAAAGAAACCTTCTTCTCATGGAGCGTCTCCGCAAACTCGGAAATATTTTCACAGTAATCACTGATACGCTCCACATCCGACACCATCTGCAAAAGATGGGCCACGTCCTGATGCTCTTTCTCGCTGACTTGCAGAGAACTCAGCTTAATCGCATACTCGGTAATCCCTGCGCTCAGCTTGTCCACCGTCGACTCTTCTTCTTTCAGGAAATGGATATCATCCTCCTTAAGCGTAAACAGCACGTCTTTTGCCACCATCAAAGAATCCTCTACAATCTGCGCCATGCGCGCCACTTCTTTGACCGTAGACTGCAAAGCAATCACAGGCGTTTCCAGGATACGGTCGTCCAGCAGTACGATACTATTGTCCTGCGCATCCTCGTCCACCCTACCGATTTTCTTCGCCAGTTTGATAATCCAGCCGGACACCGGGAATAAAAGTACTGTCGTACCGATATTAAACGCCGTATGCACCATACTAATCTGCGTCTGTGTAATATAACCGAATCCGATCTCCGGGTTCACAAATTCATAGTAAATAATTGCAACCGCGCTGAATAATACCGTCCCGATAACGTTAAACAACAGGTGCATCAGCGCGGCAGTCTTGGCGTTCTTCTTCGCCCCGAGACTTGAAAGGATTGCAGTGACACAAGTACCGATGTTCTGTCCCATGATAATATAGACGGCCGCGCTGAACGGAACCAGCCCCGCCGCCGCCAGACTCTGCAAAATACCCACGGACGCAGATGAACTCTGGATTACGGCTGTCACGAAAGCGCCCGCAAGGATTCCCAATAGCGGATTGTCCCCAAGGGTAACGAAAAGATTACAGAAGCTCTCTGAGTCCTGCAGGGGCGCAACTGCCGACGACATGGTCGTAATGCCGATAAAAAGCAGACCAAAACCGACGATGATACTCGCAACCTCTTTGGAAGACCGGCGTTTTCCCGTAAGCATAATGATGACTCCCAGCATAACCGCAATGGGGGCTAACTTGGACGGGCTTAGGAATTTCGCCCATTCTACCGCAGACACTAACCATCCGGTCACGGTTGTACCGATGTTGGCACCCATGATCACGCCCATGGCCTGTGTCAAATTCATGATTCCGGCGTTGACAAATCCGACTACCATGACTGTCGTTGCGGATGAACTCTGGATCACGGCGGTAATCACCGCTCCTAACAGCACGCCCATAAGCTTATTCTTGGTCAGAACCTCCAGTAAGGACTTCATCTTGTTGCCGGCGGCATTTTCCAAGCCCTGAGCCATAATCTGCATACCATATATGAACATTCCAAGTCCGCCGACAAATGGTATAATGATATCTAAGTAATTCATTGTTTTCCTCCCTAACGTAGTTTTCGCCGCCCCGCCTTCAGCCGGACGGCAGCTCTTTTCCTATGTAGCTCCAAAACCTAAGTAAAATGATTCCGGATATACATGACTCGCGTACTCTTTTACATTAACATCTATGTTCAAAGAAAACAACTACTATTTTATGGTTCTATATTTTTATTGGCGGAGCTGCCGTGAAAGACTGAAATACTATTTTACGGCAGCTCCTTTGAATATTTGATAAATCTTAAGGGCTTACTTCTTCATCTTCGGCTCAAATACCAGTGACGCCAGATAGCTGAATACCAGGGCTGCGGATATTCCCACAGCGCTCGCCTTAAAGCCTCCCATGAAGATTCCGATGAATCCTTCCTGATCAACAGCCTCTTTTACGCCCTTCCATAAGAGATTACCGAATCCGGTCAGCGGCACACTTGCGCCTGCGCCTGCAAAATCCTGAAAAGGCTGATAGATATGCAGCGCTCCGAGCACTGCGCCGCTGCATACCAGAAGCACCATAACGCGGCCCGGCATCAGCTTTGTTCTGTCGAGGAGAATCTGCACTAAAGCACAGATTACGCCTCCGATCCAAAATGCATTTATATAATCCATAACTACTCTCCTTATCCTCCGGTAACAAATTATATGGTATTGCCCCCTCGGCCTTGCCTCGGCGGCTGGTCGGCAGATGACATTTTTAACAATGCTCTAACACAATTCCGTGGGCAATTCCCGGTACGCTTGATCCTTCATTATAACTAACCGTCGACATCAACGCCCCCGTCGGCACAAACAAAACCCTGTTCCATTCGCCCCGGTTCAGCTTCGGAAGGATATACGCAGATAACGTCGTAGCCGCACATCCGCAGCCGCTTCCTCCCGCATGGGTATCTTGGGATACCTGATCAAATATGGTCATCCCGCAGTCCATATGATTCTTCTTAATATCATACCCTTTCCCCCGCATCAAGTCGAACAGGATACTCTGCCCTACATATCCCAGATCTCCCGTCACAATCCGGTTATAATCCTCCGCCGTCCTTCCGAAATCCTCAAGATTCCGGATAATCGTATCACATGCGGCGGGAGCCATACACGCCCCCATATTCTGAGAATCCTTAAGCCCGTAATCCACAATCTTCCCCACGGTTACCCCCGTAATCCTTACATGGCTCCGCTTCGTCCCAACCAGAAACGCGCCGCTTCCCGTGACCGTCCACTGGGCGGATAAAGGTCTTTGGTTCGCATAACCCAGCGGAAAGCGGAACTCCTTCTCAGCGCTCCCAAAATGGCTGGAAGTAACGGCAAGCATATAGTCCCCGTACCCTGCCGCTACGCTCATAGATGCAAGGGCAAGCGCCTCCCCCGACGTGGAACATGCCCCAAACAGCCCGAACATCGGGATTCCCAGTTCCTCTACGCCCATAGAGGTTGCAACTCCCTGACGCAAGAGGTCTCCGCCGAACAAATACCTGACGCTTGACGCCTCAACATGGGCCTTCCCCATCGCCAGAAGGCACGCCTCCTTCTGCATGGTGCTTTCCGCCTCCTCCCATGTATTTTCCCCAAACAGATTCTCCTTCTCCACCATATCGAACATCTTCCCCAGAGGGCCCTCTCCCTCCTTCTTCCCCACAACCGACGCACTGCTGACCAGATACGGGGACTCTCTAAAAGCAATACTTTGCAATCCTTTTACCATTCATCCCTACCTGCCTTTTCTTTTAAATAATCCCGCTGACCTTCAAAAGCCAGTAGACGAATCCCAAAACCCAGCTCGTAAATATTCCATACAGGATCACAGGACCCGCTATCGTAAAAATCTTACATCCGATTCCCATGACCTGCCCCTCCTTCTTATATTCGATCGCCGGAGCCGCAACAGAATTGGCAAATCCGGTAATCGGAACCAATGTCCCGGCGCCTCCCCATTTTGCAATCCGGGGATAGATATTGAATCCGGTCAGGACGACGCTTAAAACCACCAGAATCATGGACGTCCACCCGCCGCTTATATCCTTGTCAAACCCTAGTTTCATGCAGAAATTCAGGATCGCCTGCCCTGCCGTACAGATCACTCCGCCCGCCGCAAAGGCTTTTGCCATATTCATCGGCAGATTATGGACCGGCGTCTTCTTCTTGACATAATTCTCATATGCCTGCTGCTGTTTCTGTTTATCCATTCCCTCTCCTCCTCACCTTCAATTTCATGACAAATTCTTCAATTAAAAACGATTAAAAAAGAAAATCAACGCCCCCGCGCCTTTTCCAATCGCAACCCCAAGAATCAGATATTGTATCCCCCGCAGTAATTTCACCCTGCGTACAAAGATCGGAAACACATCCAACATCTCCGCCAGAGCCATCGACCAGCATCCTACAAAAATACCGCCGAATAAACCAAATACCGGCAAAATCCACGCCCCGAACGGGATCCTGATCCCATAGATAAAAAATATATTTCCCAGAATCCCTCCCAGGGCCACACTATTTTCATAGAGAAGGATATGCTCGCCCGTGTGCGTCCTGTCTGCAAAATCCGAGACTACTCCAAGCTCACTGATGAACGAGAAAAGCCCTCCCGCCACTACCATACCTGCGCTAAGTCCGATGACCGCCATTAGAACCTGTGCCCACATCCAGCTCCTTCTCCTTTCTGGAATACGTCTCGATCAGAGTTGTCTGAATATCGTTTTCATACAGACGCATCTCAATCTCCATCGGCGTCGGATCAACGGTAAACTTCTTCTTGCCGAAATGATTGAAGAACGTCAGGATTCCGACTACCAGACCGATACAGTATGTCAGTTCCAGAATCGTGAAGCCGTCCGATTTCTGCCCGGTCAGAAGTTCGTAAATCTGCGAAAATAATTTCGTCGTATCAACGTCGTTGTTAAACGCCATGATCGAAAATGCCGCGCCCATGAAACTGATGATAACGACGGCCGTAAGTTTCGTATAATGAACCATTCCTCCGGCAGTCTGCTGCTCTTCATAAGTAATGATGAAATCAGTCTCACCCAGATTCTGGATCTCAACGCCGGGACATTCCTCATGGATACGTTCTATGATTTTCAGGATAGAAACCGCAACACGGTTCTGGTGTTTATCGTCCGTGTGATGAAATGTCAGCAGTTTCAGGCTCTTAAGCCTTGGAACGATTGCCGGGTTCGGACATTCCATCTGAACTACGTCCCCAAGCGTAACCTCCGGTTTCGTGACCTCAACATCCCTGTCCGCCTTAATATATACTGTCTCACCGCTCGCCATGGTTAGCTCCTGCTTCCCGGTATGCACGCGCCGCCGTCCGGCCGCGCCGCCTCTTCCATATATGGCGCACAGTTTTCCACAAGCGTACCTTCGTTAATCTTATCCCGGCTCCTCATATCGTTAAAATAATAGATCAGCCCAATCACCACCGCCGCCATCACGACGCAAATCAGGCATACCCTGAGTTTTCTTCTTGCATTATCCATACTTTCCACCTTCTTTATTCCTTTTGCGGATTAGTATGGATATTTTCAAGAAAAATATTCATGGTATGCCTGTTATATTCGTTCTCTCAGATTTTTTAAAATTTTCTTTTCCATTCTCGATACCTGAACCTGGGAAATCCCAAGGGTATCCCCTACCTGGGTCTGCGTCTGGTTTGCAAAATACCTTAGATAAATCAGCCGCCTCTCCTCCTTGTTCAAGTACGCCAATAACTGCTTTAACAGTAAGTGGTTCAGGATCTGTTCCTCGCCTCCCTCCTTCTCCTGCAGCTTATCCATCAGCCGCACCTCCTGTCCCTCTTTCTGGTAAATGGGTTTGTGGAGGGATTCGATATCCCCGCTTGCGTCCAGAGCCTGCGTCAGTTCCTCCGTCTCTACCCCAAGCTCCCCGGCAATCTCCGCGACCGTCGGATCCCTGCCCCATTTCTCCTGAAGCCTCTCCTGACAGAGATAGGCTTTGTAGGCAAGCTCCTTTAAAGAACGGCTCACCTTAATCATCCCGTCGTCCCGCAGGAAACGTTTGATCTCTCCGGAAATCATAGGAACCGCATATGTGGAAAATTTTACGTCAAAGGACATGTCGAACTTGTCGATTGCTTTCAGAAGCCCGATACTGCCCACTTGGAACAAATCCTCCGCCTCCACGCCCCGGTTGTAGAACCTTTTGACAATACACCAGACAAGCCCCGTGTTTTCCTCTACTAACTGTGCTCTCGCCTCTTCATCCCCTTCGTGAGATCTCTGAATCAAAGCGATTGTGTGGTCCATAGCCTGCGTCCTTTTCCGATTGTTTTTTCCATCTTTACCGTGGTGCCCTTTCCCGGAGCCGACAAGACCTCAAGGCTGTCCATGAACGCCTCCATGAAGGAAAATCCCATCCCCGAACGGTCCAGCTCCGGCTTCGTGGTAAATAGAGGCTCCATCGCCTGCTTCACATCCTCGATTCCTTTGCCCTCGTCCTCAATCTCAAGGTACAGAGTCCTTCCCTCCGTGCGGCAGCGTATATAGATGTTATGTACTTCATTCTCGTAGCCGTGGATCACCGCATTGGTCACGGCTTCCGATACCGCCGTCTTTACATCGGAAACTTCCTCAACGGTGGGGTTTAAGGATGTCATAAATGCGGCAACCGTCACACGGGCGAACGACTCGTTTGATGAACGGCTGTCGAAGATTAACTGCATCTCATTGGTATGTTCCATCTATTCTTCCTCCTCATATATCTGCATGATTTTCGTTATTCCCGACATGGTTAATATCTTCCTCATTCTTTCATTGGTATGCACGGCGCACACTTCTCCTCCAAGCAGGTAAATGCGTTTGTAGCGCCCCATGATTACGCCGATCCCCGAGCTGTCCATGAAATTCGTTTCCTTGAAGTCAAAGACTACGTAACGGATATGGTTGTGCTCGATCAGATGATCGGATTCTTTGCGGATCTCCTCTGCGTTGTGGTGGTCTAGCTCGTTGGGTAAAAATACTGTCAGGCAGTTTTCCTGAACCTGATATTTCATGTTCGTCCTCCTTCTTTCCTTTTTCGTATTTTGCTTGCCCGATTCAGCGGCAGCCCTTTATGATAAAATCGGTACGAAAAAAAGGATATGCTGCTTTTGCATATCCTTTTTCCTTCGTGTACTATCGTTATACTTATCTTATTGTTTGTTGTATCCGCGGCTGCCACGATTACGTTACTCACTTTCTTCATACCCGTCCGTATCGACGGTGTCCCCGCCTTCTCCGCTGCCGTCCGTGCCGTCGGTATCCCCGCCTTCTCCGCTGCCGTCCGCGCCTTCTTCACCCGCTCCTCTGCTGCCGTTCTGAGCGTCCAAGGCTTCCCTGGCTGTCCGGGCGGCTTCAGTGTCCGGATAGCTCTCGGTAAGCTTCTGATATTTGAGGTTTGCCTGATTCTGGTCGCCGCTTTTTTCGTAAGATTGAGCCAGAAGGAGCAAAGCCGCGCCCTCTTCGTAGCCTTCGTTCATCTTCATCACCTGCTCCAGATTCGTGATGGCGGACGTATAGTTGGCAACCTCGAAGTTGGCCTGCGATGTACCGTATAGGTCGGCGCAGACTCTGGGGAACAGTTCGCCGGTAACCTCATCGTAGCTTTCTTTGCCCGCTATTCCCAGAGATTCCGGGTTTACTTTCAAGAGTTCTTCCACCATCGCCGAATCTGCCATATCGTCTGCGCGGAAATGAGCCGCAATGCTCAGCACGATTTCATAGCTCTCCTGAGTCGACGCCGCCGTTGCCTGTACGTTTTCCGTCTCCTCACTGGTGGAACGGTATTCTTCCAGTTCCTTTTTCAGCGCGCTGATCTGCGCCGTCTGGGTGGCGATCTGGTCGCTGAACTCTACCGTCTGCCGGTTCGACCGTTCCTGACGCGACGCATCGATGGCCGGCATGATAAGAAACCGCATAACCGCGACGCCTACCACCACCCCCAGCGCAATATTCAGAACGGTGTGCAGTCCTGCATTCTCCTTGATACTGTTGGATACCGGCTGGATAATGGTTTCATTTCCAAGATTATAGGTGACGGTATGCCTGTCCTTCTTTTCCTTCTCCTTGATCTTGACATTCCTTGCACGGCGGATCTGGTTCAGCTCGTGCATGCAGCGCAGGGAAAATTCATCCGTAGTATCAAGCTTATACGCCGTCCGGATGGACTGCCTTGCGAAGGTATACTGCTCCGTATGCATATAGATCAATGCCAGAAGCTGATGCGCCTTTACATACGACGGATGTACCGTCACGGCTTTTTTAAGCTGGATAATCGCCAGATCTTCACCGTTCTGTCTGCAGTAATCCAGCGACTGGTTATACCTCTTCGCAGCCTGGTTGATCGCCTCTAACTCTCCCGCCGTCTCCCGCATCTTCTGTATGTAATAATTGGCAATATTGTCATGAGACTGGAAATTCTTGCTCAGGATCCACTCTACCAATGCCTCCACCACGTCTCCCCTGCCGTAATAGACCAGCCCGAGAAGATTTCTGGACGCAATATTTCCCCTGTTATATTGTAAACTCTTCCTCAAAGACGTGATTGCGCCGGACAAATCCCGGATCTTCGCTTTCTTCAATCCGTCGTTATACCAGTACATCGACTGGTAGGAAAGCTTTGTTGTATAATCCATATGCGATCCTCAATTCTTCTTCTACTTTGCCTGTTCCATCACTTCCCGCAGAATATCCGTCATATCCGTCAGGTCTTCCTGATAGATCGCCTTCTCTATATCTTCCACTTCCAAGCTCGGCTGGAACTTCTTCAATTCTTCTTCAAAATCAAGCATGGTACATATGCCTCCTTTACGCCCGCATTATATTTCACAACAGCGATCCGCTCCGCCCGTCCGGCCCGCATACCGCAGCCTTTATCATTCCCGCCAGATACAGGGAACCAATGCAATAGACGTCCCCGTCTGCGCTGCGCTGCTCCTCTGCCGCGCGAAGTGCGTCCGAAACGCGCGCCTCACAGACGACCTTCTTCCCGGTATACTTACGGAAAACCTGCGCAAGCTCCCCGGCGGGAACCCTTCTTGCGTCCTCTACCTCCGTAACTACATACGCCTTCACATCCAGATTGCCGCACAGATAGCGGATCATCCGCTCATAATTCTTGTCCCGAACCGCCGAGAACAGAATCACAGAGCCTTCTGCCGAATCCGCCCCCAGAGCCTTCATGCTATCTACAAACGCCTCGATCGCTCCCGGATTATGGGCTCCGTCAATCACCAGATGAGGGGAGACCCTCTCCATCCTTCCTTCCCACCGGAGGGAAGCCAGCGCTTCCTGCCAGCGTTCCTCATGGATCTGTTCCCCTTCCAGCAGATACTCCGCCGCGCAAAGGGCGATCTGAGCGTTCATCGCCTGATAGCAGCCGCACATCGGCACTTGTATGATAACATCTTTATCATACGCATTCACCCGTGAAAATGCAATATATTTTCTGGTAACTTCTTGAATTTCGTACGCATGATTCGATATTTCTCTACAGGGGGCTTCGTTTTCATAGGCAATTCTGCGAATAACCTCAGATGCCGCCGGACAGCTCCCGTCAAAAAAAACAGGAATACCATGCTTGATAATTCCCGCCTTCTCTGCGGCAATCTGTTCAATTGTATCCCCCAGGATCTCCGTATGGTCAAGGCTTATGGACGTAATTACCGTAAGCTTCGGACTCTCCGTGCAATTCGTTGCATCCAGCCTTCCGCCAAGCCCTGTTTCCAATATAATATACTCCGCATCCGTCCCTGCAAACGCACTCATCCCCATACCAAACAAAAACTCAAAATAAGAAGGATGTCCCCATCCCTCCTCTTCCATCTGCACGGCAGTCTCAAGCACAGCGTCAAAGATCCCGGCAAACTGCCTGTCGCCAATGGGAACATTATCCACACGTATCCGCTCATTTACAGACACAAGATGCGGAGAAGTAAAGAATCCTACTCTCTTCCCCTCCGCCATCAAAACCGCCTGCAGATACGCGCACACAGACCCTTTTCCGTTCGTCCCCGCCACATGGATGATCTTCCTGTCCATGCCCGGATTGCCAAGCCTTTTCAAAAATTCCTTCGTATGCTCAAGGCTGTGCTTCTTCGTAAACTTCGGAATCTTCTCTATATATCTTACTGCCTCCTGATATGCCATGCCTACTCTTCCTCTTCTAATTGCTCTACCCAGGACCTCCCCTTATCCGTCCCGGTTCCTAACTGTACGGTAAGTTCTCCGTTCTGGTAGAGGTACGCATCCGACTTCCTGAACGCCGTATTACTCGACCCCATCTGGATAACCACAATCTCATCATCTTCCGAAAACTCGGTCTCCGGCAGATCAATACGGGTATTATTCAGAAACGTACTCTTCTGCTTTACTCCGTTGACGAATACCTTGCTGGACTTGGTAAAATTCTCCCCATAGAGACTGTACCCTTCCCCCAGATGCGGTATCACATTCCGGAGCGTCACATCCCGCACGCCCATCACCATGTGCCCCTCGGTAATCGGCGGCCTGCCGTCATACACATACTGCTCCCCATACAGAATATCATACTGTAAAATCTCCAGATCCGCCAGATAATTCTTCGTCTTTCTTCTCTCCTGATGATAATTGAACACCGTGCCGGAATGGATATCCAACCGCGCCAGCACATCCGCCATGATCTGGTAGGACGGAATATTCCTGTCCTCCTTAGGCAGCCCGATATTATCCCAAATCACATAATTCGTATTATAGAGATACCGGCCTTTTAAATCCTCCGCCTTTAATCCCATTGTCGGCAGATGATCGCCATAGAACACAATAACCGCAGGTTCGCCCCGCTCTTCCACCGCCTTCACCAGATTTCCGGCAAACTGGTCCATCTCATAGACCTGGTTCACATAATACTCCCATTTATTCTTCGTACCTTCGTCCTCAATACCTTCCACAAGAATCTTAGGGTTCTCTATTTTCTTCTCCTCCGGATAGTCCCCGTGTCCCTGAACGCTGATCCCGAACACAAAATCCTGACCTTCCGTGGTATCCATTGCCTCTAAAATATGCTGGATGAGGATATCGTCCTTTGCCCAACCGTTTTCCGTCGTCTGTAAGATATTCATGAACTCCTTGCTGGTATAGCTGTCGAAGCCCACATTGTTGAACACCTTGGCCCGGCTGTAAAAATTACCCCCGTTATTATGGAGCGCATGGGTTCCGTACCCCAACGCAGAGAGGGCGGACGCCGCGCTTTCGCTCACCTGATTCTTCAATACGGTCTTATAAGGGTACTCTCCGGGACCGAAATACCTGAGGTTCATGCCGGTCAGCACTTCAAACTCCGTATTCGCAGTTCCCGCGCCGATGGACGGCACCTTGAAATACCCGGAAGAAAAATTCTCATACATGGCGTGGAGGTTCGGGCATGCATCCTCAGACGTCGTAAAAAATTCTGCCTCCGCCACGTCAAAATACGACTCTAACTGGATAAAGATGATATTCGGAAGCTCTTCTTGCGCGCGCCCCGTCTCATTCTTTGTAATCTCCCTGTTATTGCTGATTTCTACAATGGTATTCTCATTGTAATTATTCGGCTCCGTAATCCCCGTATTGAACACACTGGCCATAAAGCAATACGGAAGCCCATAATCCTCATACGCAAATGCGATATTGCCAAAATAGGTTGACACGACCCGCTTCTCTACCGCCAGATCAGAAATGATCCCATACAGGCCAAAACATGCAGCGACAATCGCCAGTCCCCAAAGGCGGCGGATCTTACCGTTATACTGCCCGCCGCGCCTCCACATAGAGATCACCCAGATTACCACCGCGCCGATCCCGACCGCAAGCACCACCAGTTCCACACCGTTAAAATAATTATTAATCAGCGTAATCCCGTCTTTTGCCACCTTAAAATCCTGCGCGTTGAACGGCGTCACCCGCTTCATAAGCATATAGCCGTTCGCCACGCCGAGGGCAAGCCAGAGCACGCTGATAATGATACGCACAAACATCCTCCGCTTAACCAGGTAGACAACAGAAAATGTGATAAATATCATGAACGCATTATACAGGAACACCAGCGGCGTCCCTGTCATATACGCCCACGCCTCCATTGCCGAGTGTCTGGAAATAGCCTCAATCACAAAATTAATAACGCATGCCAGAACCCCGTGCAGCAACAGGGATATCCGGTTCATAAACAGATATACCGGCCTCATCCTTCTGGCAAATGCGCTGTTACGTCTCTCCTCAAGAATCCTCGCCCGCCGCTCTTTCCTGGCTTTCCAGTATAGCTTCACATCTTCTATTTTTATATTTTTCAGTTTGTGAAATGAGCCTTTTATGTCCGGCTTCTTAAATTGAAACTCTTTCATAATCTCCCCTTATGACCATCCGATCCTTACAGCCGTATTATCCTTACGCCTGCTTTGCCTTGAGGCTTAAAAGCCTCTCGCTTACCTGCTCCTTCATCTGCCTATATTTCTCAAGCTTTGCCCGCTCTTCCTGAACCTTCGCCTCCGGGGCTTTGCTTATGAATTTCTCATTATTCAGCATCCCCTCCGCCCGGGCAATCTCCTTTAAAAGTCTCGACTCCTCTTTCGTCAGACGTTCAATCTCCTGCGCGAAATCAATCAATTCCTCCAACGGAACGTACACAGTCGCATCCGGGATTACGATAGATACGGCATCCTGCGCGATCCCCGCCTTATCCTTCTGAATAATAAAAGAATTCGCCGACGCCATCATCATCGCCGCATTGCCAAGGGACTCAAACCCGGAACATAACTGTCCGTCTTCACAGACAACATATACGGTCGCCTTGCGGGAATTAGGAACATTCATCTCGGCGCGCACATTACGAACGCCGCGGATAATCTCCTTGAAATGCTCCACAATATTCTCTGCCGCCGGGAAATGATACTTCTCTTCATATACAGGCCACTTGGACATCATCAAGGAATCTTCCTCAGGCACGAGTTTGCTGTAAATCTCCTCGGTCACGAACGGCATATAAGGATGCAGAAGCTTCAAAGACTTCTTCAGCACCTCCCGAAGCGTCCACAGCGCGTCATTGGCGCTCTCTGAGTCTTCCTCGGCATGATAGATCCTGTACTTTGCCAGCTCGATATACCAGTCGCAGAACTCATCCCACAGGAAATCATAAATCTTCGACAGCGCGATCCCCAATTCGAACTTATCCATATTGTCGGTTACTTCCCGAATCAGGCTGTTACACTTGGACAGAATCCAGCAGTCCGACGGACGGAGTTTGAAGTCTTTAGGCTCTTTTAGCTCTTTATCCCCAAGATTCATTAGTATAAATCTGGATGCGTTCCACACCTTGTTGGCGAAATTACGGCTCGCCTCCACCCGTTCATTGTAGAAACGCATATCGTTGCCGGGAGCATTTCCTGTCATTACCGTCATACGGAGGGCGTCCGCGCCGTACTGGTCGATAATCTCCAGCGGATCAATGCCGTTACCCAGAGACTTACTCATCTTACGCCCTAGTGAATCCCGAATCAGCCCGTGGATGAATACCGTATGGAACGGCGATTTACCCGTGTGCGCGTACCCGGAAAATACCATCCGCACTACCCAGAAGAATATGATGTCATATCCCGTTACCAGCACATCCGTCGGATAGAAGTAATCCAAATCCTCCGTATGCTCCGGCCATCCCAGCGTGGAAAACGGCCACAAAGCAGAAGAAAACCAAGTATCCAACGTATCCTCATCTTGAGTGAAATGCTTACCTCCGCATTTCGGGCATACTTCCGGCGTCCCTCTTGACACCACGATTTCGCCGCACTCGCCGCAATAATACGCCGGAATCCTGTGTCCCCACCAAATCTGTCGGGAAATACACCAGTCGCGAATATTCTCAAGCCAACGCAGATAAACCTTGTCGAACCGCTCAGGCACGAATCTAAGCTCGCCGTTTTTAATCGCCTCGATGGCAGGCTTCGCCAGTTCGTCCATTTTAACAAACCATTGCTGCTTGATTAACGGCTCTACCGTCGTCTTACATCTCTCATGAGTTCCTACATTATGGGAGTGGGGAACCACCTTCACCAGATATCCCTTCTCCTCCAAGTCCCTGACGATTGCCTTTCTCGCCTCGTAACGCTCCATTCCGGCATATTCGCCGCCCTGCTCGTTAATGGCGGCGTCGTCGTTCATGATATTGATTTCCGGAAGGTTATGACGTTTGCCCACTTCGAAATCGTTGGGGTCGTGGGCCGGCGTAATCTTTACCGCTCCGGTTCCGAATTCTTTGTCTACATAATAATCTGCCACAATCGGGATTTCTCTATTCACCAACGGCAATAACGCTTTCTTTCCAATAATACCCTGATACCGCTCGTCGTCCGGATGCACTGCAATGGCAGTGTCCCCAAGCATAGTTTCCGGACGGGTGGTAGCAATCTCAAGAAATTCATCCGTCCCTACGATTGGATACTTAATATGCCAGAAGAACCCCTCCTGCTCTTCATGCTCAACCTCTGCGTCGGAAAGGGCTGTCTTACAGACCGGACACCAGTTGATAATCCTGGAGCCTTTGTAAATATATCCTTTTTCATACAGACTTATGAATACCTCTTCCACGGCTTTCGAGCATCCTTCGTCCATAGTGAAACGTTCTCTGTCCCAGTCGCAGGAAACGCCTAACTTTTTAAGCTGTCCTTCGATAGTTCCCGCATACTCTTCCTTCCACTGCCATGTCCTCTCAAGGAACTTCTCGCGTCCAAGCTCCTTCTTGTCAATGCCTTCTTCTTTAAGCTGGTTCGTTACCTTCACTTCCGTAGAAATGGCTGCGTGATCTGTTCCCGGCACCCACAGTGCGTTAAATCCCTGCATCCTTTTGTAGCGGATGATAATATCCTGCATGGTATTGTCAAGCGCGTGTCCCATATGCAGCTTACCCGTAATGTTCGGAGGCGGCATCACCGTGGTAAACGGTTTCCTGCTGCGGTCTACTTCCGCATGAAAATAATTGTTGTCGCACCATTTCCGGTATAACTTCGGTTCAATCTCTTTCGGATTGTAGGTTGTCTCCAAATTCTGGCTCATGTACATTTCCTCTCTTTCCTGTTGGCATCTGTATCACCTAAGGGCGTATGTACCTTAAAGCAACTTTTCAAGGTATTAAAAAACCGCCCTTTACCGTGTAAAGGGCGATTGAATGAATCAAATCGCGGTACCACCTTTATTCTGTATAGAAGAAAGACTTCTATACCTCTCATCTTATTCTTTAACGGGAACGACTCCGGGATATCCTACGCTTTCTGCCGCGTCCTTTAAACCTCATTGGATCCGTAAGAAACCGCAGCCTCAAAAGGGTCAGATATCCGGCTCCGAAGCTACCTTCTGCATCTCAATCTTAAATACCTCTCAGCCAGTAACGCCAACAGCTATGTCCGGTATCTGCCGCTGTCTCACCGGGTACTCTCTCTGTCAAGACGAACCTATGCATACTCCTCTTCTTCAACGCCTTTGTGCTATAAACTTTTGTTCTTTAAACTTTAAACAGGATTATAGACACCGGAAAGATGTTTGTCAAGGAGTTTAAGGAATTTTCAGAAAGTATTAAGATGTTACAATTCATCCAGCACCCCGCCAATCATCCTCCAATAAGCCGCTTTTTCGCTGTCCTCCGGCACATACTTTCCCTCGCTGTAAATCTTTGCTAACTGCCGCGCCGCGTAGCCCTCGTCCGTCTCGCTTGCTTTCTCGTACCATTCGACGCCCTTCTCCACATCTGCCGCAACTCCGACTCCGTTCAGGTATAACTCAGCCACTTTCGCCTGTGCATAGGCGTCGCCCTTTTCCGCCTGCCTGAGATGATTCTTAAATTCCGTCTTCTCCCTCTTAACCCGTTGTTTCTCCAGAATCTCCTTTAGCAGCTCCGTGGCCTCTTTATGGCTCTTCGCCGCCGCTTTCTCAAGCCATTTTACACACTCGTCTTCGTTCTTTTTCAAGCCTTCGCCTGTATGGTACGCCAACGCAAGCTCATACTGGGCATGGACATGCTCCTTCTCCGCGGCTTTCCTGAAATACTGAACCGCCTCTTTGGGATATGTATAGAAACCGTCCCCGGTCTGGCAGTATACTCCCATCTCATAATTGCCGGACGCCGTACTGGGCTGACGGATTCCGGCGTCAAATCGTTCTTTTGCCCGCTTAACCTTCTCTCGGATCTCTTCCGCTTTCTCCTGCGCCCTCTCGTCACCCTCTGCCGCCATGTCGTCGAGAATCTTCAATCCGGCTTCTACATCCTGTTTTCCTGCGCCTCCGTAGATATATACCTCGGCAAGGGCATACTGCCCTTCTGCCTCGCCCGTCGCCGCCGCCTTCTTCGCCCAGCTCATGCTGAGTTTTAAATTCTGCTTTACCATCTCGCCTTTTTCGTAGAAGCTCATCATTTTGAGCATTGCCGGTACGTAACCTAAATTCGCTGATTCACGGAACCAACGCAGAACCTGCTTCTGATCCTTCGCCGGATGACGGCCGGTATGACTAAGTTCCGCCGCCTCAAACATCGCTTTTGCATCCCCTGATGCAGCCTTGCCGAGCAGCTCTTCGTATGCGGCTTCTTCCCGCGCCGCCTCTTCCTCTGCCGTTTTCTGCCTCTCCTGCAGATTCTGCTCTTCTGCGGCGCTTTCCTGCCTCTCGTCTATCTCGTCAATCCAATCCTTCTCAAGGGGCGACGCAGCTGAAGTCCCCGCGTCGTCTCCCCAATCCAGTTCCTCGGATTGGATAAAGTCTGCCAGCCAGCGCATCTCCCTGGCTTCTTCGGTCTCCTCCGGCTCATCCAGGTCTTCCATCCGTATAAACTCGATTGCCGTCCCGGATATTCCCGGTTCCGCGTCTGTCAGTCTTCCCTTGGGCGGCTCCGTATTCGCCGCCTTTCCATCCTGCGGCAAAGTTCCTGATTCGATCCCTGTTCCGATCCCCATTCCGGAATCATCCGTCAATTCTGTTCCGATCCCTATCCCAGACTTCCCGGGCGTTCCTGTTTTACTCTCTATCCCGAGCGTTCTTTCTTCTATTCCTATTCCGGACTTACCGAAACCGCCTTCTTCTATCTCTATTCCCGGCTTACCGGACGCCCTTTCCACTATGTCCAGCCCTGATTTCCCGGAGCCTCTTTCTTCTGCCTCTAGCACCGGCTTACCGAAGCCTCTTTCTTCCGCCTCTAGCACCGGCTTACCAAAGCCCCTTTCTTCTGCCTCTACCCCGGGCTTACCGAAGCCTCTTTCTTCTATCCCTATTCCGGGCTTACCAAAGTCTCTTTCTTCTATCCCTATTCCAGACTTCCCTAAGCCTCTTATCTCTATTCCCGGCTTACCAAAGCCTCTTTCTTCTATCCCTATTCCGGACTTCCCTAAGTCTCTTTCCTCTATCTCTGGCCCAGACTCCCCGGATACTCTTTCCTCTATCTCTAGCCCAGACTCCCCGGATACTCTTTCCTCTATCTCTAGCCCGGACTCCCCGGATACCCTTTCCGCTGCCTCTAGCTCTAATTTCCATGCAATTCTTCCGCTGCTCTTTATTCCGGATTTATCCGAGGCTCTTTCTCCGCTCTCTATCTCTGTTCTCTTTGACACTCCCGGGCTTTCCGCATCCGAAAGATTATCCGCGGAGCCAAATTCTACCCTGACTCCAAGCCCTTCCAAGGACACTTTTTCCGCTCTGCGGCTCCTTAAGCCGCCTGAAACAGCCATATGTTTCGAATCCTCCGCCTCACTCGAAGCCGGCCCGCCTGCTCCTCGGTACGCCCTTGCGGCCTTCTCTTTCGCTTCTGCCGCCTCCGGGGCAGAATCTTCCTCTCCCTGTTCCCGTTCTTTTTCCTCAGCCTCGTACTTCTCTTTCTGCTCAATAATCAGTTTCAGTACGTCCGCCACATCCAGAAACACAGAAATATCAATCTCCCTCGTACTGCCATCCTCAAATCCCAGCACACAGCAGCTGTTATTCTCCGGCTTTACGAAAACGCTTTTCAAGTACATCAGGCCGACCGGCCCCTCTTCCTTGCACTTATCACTGTACAGATAGCGGTCCGTCAATAAGAACCCCGTCTTTCCGGACTTAAATGCAGACGTATCCAGAACCGCCGCAACTTCCTTGTGCTGCACACCCCTCGCATACCGCTCAATCGCCCGGTCAATCTGTTTCTCCTTCAAATCCTTTGCAAGCTGAAATCCAAATGAATTCTTCCCCTTATAATTCTCTACGGCATACTCAACCCATTTTCTCATACATTATCTCCTACTCCCTGATACCTCGAAGGGTCTTACTCTGCTTTCGTATGTTCCTATTTTACCACACTATGGAAAATTTGTCATATATTTATACCCACAGGCATATATATTTACCAAATCATTATTACTAATCGCTCCGTGACCAGTAAGATGCTTCGCGATGCACAGAAATCGCAAAAAGATGTTATTTTGAAAAATTTTCTTCTTTATTTACCTGAAAATCGGGTGAATTTGTTATATGAGGAACTTCCTAAATAATAAAAGAATGGCAGTATATGGTGTCAAACAGATTGACTGCATATACTGCCCGTCTCAAATGTATTTTTTCTACAATTTTGCAATATACTTTCCTTTGTCGGCATCCGGAATTTTCAGTGCCGCCATTGCCTGATCCGCGCTACATTTCATTGTTTCCATCAAATTTCTAATTGCTTCCAACAATGTTTCCTGCTTTGTTTTCTGCCTAGTTTCTCGCTCTTGCTTTTCAAAGTCCTCTTTCATAAGTTCTCTCAATGCTTCACACATAACTTTATCGCACCTCCTTATAGCTTCATATAGCTCCTTGTTTGCAGAAACACTGACCTGCAAAACTGCATCTACATTGTTTCTATCTCCCGGTTCGGATAGCTTTGCAGCTCTTTCGACAAATGCCCGGATATCCTCTTCTCTCACATGTTTCGATAGAACACGCAATGTTTGATGCGTTTCTTTGTCAAGCTGTTTTGTTACCACAATCTGGGTATCAAATAAAGCCTGCTTGCCACTAATATAATATATTCCCGGATAATACTCTTTAATCTCCATTCCCAGATTCTTCATTGCCTTAAACATTTCTCTTGGATAGCTTTCCCGGAAAATACTTTTTTATAATTTTATACTAACATTAGTAACAAAAGTTAGCAACCCATTCCCTCCTTTAAAAAGAAGAAAAAGTCCCTATATCAATCCAAAACTTCGCAGCACATACAGCCATCCCGTCAGTGTAAATGCACTAAACAGCGTAGTCAGCATGACCACGCTGGAAGAAAGCGCCCCTTCGTGCCCCATATTCTTTGCCATCACGTAACAGCTCACCGTCGCAGCCGACCCAAGCATGACCAGAATCGCCACAAGCTCCTCCCTTCGGAATCCCAGCCCCACGGCGGCCGGAAGAAAGAGCGCACAGAATCCCACAAGCTTAATAAATGCGGCCGTGCACGCCGGTTTCATTTTCGCAAACGCTTTCCTTATGTCAAAGGCCGCTCCCATGGCAATCAGCCCCATAGGGGTCGTCATCCCCGCCACACTTGACAGCATTTTATCCAAAATCCGCGGCATCCCGATTCCAAGCGCAGACCACAAAAGCCCCGCCGCAATCCCTAGGATAATCGGATTCGTCATGATTCCCTGAAAAGTTTTCAGCAGAACCCCCGTCTTCCTTTCCTCCCGTCCCGTAAGGCCAAACGACAGCACAAGAACCGCCATGATGTTATACAGCGGGACGCTCCCGATAATCATAAGCGGAGCCATCCCCGACGTCCCGTAGATATTCCGGATAAATGCGATTCCAAGGATTGCCGCGCTGCTGCGGTAAGACGCCTGAATAAATTCCCCCCGTATCGACTTGTCTTTCCAGAGAAATGATATCCCCGCCGCAATACTGATACTCAGCACCGTCACAACAAAACAGAACAGCACGAACTTCGGATTCCAGACTTCGCCGAAGTCTACCGCCGCCAAATCGCCGAACAACAGAAGGGGCAGGGGAACCCGGAATACGAACTGATTCATCTTAGACGCAAACTCATCGTCAATCCATCCTATTTTGTGGAGCGCCATTCCCAGAACCATCATCAAAAATACCGGAACCGTCACATTCAGGCTAAAAATTAGATTTTCCATACACAGCAAGCCTCCTTCACAAATCATTCCCAATGATAAAAGCAAGGGTGGATCCGCCATCCTTGCTTTACACAGGGGATTATCCCCCCGTCACTGAAAGATCTTCTTATAAATGTTCCGATCCTCTTCTTTGAATACATTGAATACGACCCGGTTAATGGCTGAAGAGGACAGATAGCGGTCTACCGTATCTACCGCGATCTGAGCCGCCAGCTTGTTGGGAAAGTGGAATTCCCCCGTCGAGATACAGCAGAAGGCCACAGACTCAAGCCCCTTCTTCTCCGCCAGTTTCAGGCAGTTCAGATAGCAGGATTTCAGTTCTTCCTTCTGCTTATCCGTCACCTTCGTCCCTACAATCGGCCCTACCGTATGGAGGACATATTTCGCAGGAAGATTATACCCCTTCGTAATCTTCGCCTTCCCCGCCGGCTCTTCATGCCCCTGCGCCTCCATGACCGCAGCGCACTCGTTGCGAAGTTCGATTCCTGCCGCCGAATGGATTGCATTGTCAATACATCCATGGCAGGGCACGAAACACCCGAGAAGCTGGCTGTTCGCCGCATTAACGACGGCATCCGCCCCAAGCCTTGTAATATCTCCGCGCCACAGAGAGATTCTGTCCGCATTGCGGATCTGTCTGCACGGGTAGACGTCCCGGATTACGGGAATATCCTGAACGTTGACAATCCCTCTTTCTTCCAGTTCTTCCTTAAGCAGCTCATCCTGCATCCTGAGGAAATCCTCCGGCACCTCCCCCGGGAAGCGGACGTTCATGAGGCTTCGCAGAAGCCGCCGTTTTCCCTCGTAGTCTACAGGTTCAGGAACCGCCTCATACCCTTCCCTTTCGTGCTTCAAAAAATGAACCAGACTCTCGACCCGCTCTTGTCTTGTCATCCTTTCCCCTCCTCATAAATAAGCCGTCTCAATTCCGCTTTTTCCTTTTCGGATCATCTCCCGCCCATCCCGCATTTTTCAATGGATTGCAGGTAAAAAAATATTTTATCCTCTAAATTTTGCAGGTATTCTTTCACCCATTCAACGTCGCTTTCTTCATAATTACGTCTGCCCGCGCCGTCCCTCGCGACTCTTTAACAACCCTTTTTTCTCGTAATAGCGCAAGGTGCTTTCTGGTAAATCCGTTCTTTCCGCCATCTCTCCGATTGTCATTTTACACCCCAAAAGTCCTTGACTTAAACCATAGTTCAAGAAATATATTCACATTATAACCCAAGCAGGAGGTAAAATCAAATGGAACAAACACGATATGAAACAGGTGTAAAGCAGCTGTATTGAATCCTTTATCCAGTGTATTCCCTATGTCGGCTTCCCCAGAACGCTGAACGCCGTATTTACCGCAAAGAAAATCTTTTCCGAAAGACAAATCGTACCGTATACGCAGAATCCGTAAACACAATTTTCTTACTGGCCGGGAGCGGCAAAACTGCAAAAATTTTCCGTTCCCTTCCCTATAAGGCTTCATATACTAAATTCCCATCGCCAAGCTTCCCCTTTTGGCCATAATATGATATAATGAATCCGGATAATAAATGTACTGACCGCAAAGGTACTCCTCGGTATTCTAAGCGGGAAGGCGCGCAGATTCGAAGTAAGATATTATTGGGCAGGGATATTCTGCCCTTTAGAGCTGTACACACAGCATAAAAGGACCTGACGCCAAAGTGCATCAGGTCCTTTTATATTGAAAAATTCGTTTTAAGGAGTGGTCTATGCCAAAATATACAATTACCGACAACTATGCTCTTATCGACAAACTGAAAGAAAACCGCACTCTTACGAAAGATGAATGGACCCGGCTGATTGCAGAACGCACGCCGGAGCTTGCGGAATATCTGTTCTCACTGGCAAGAGAAGAGAGACGCCTTCACTACGGACACGATATATATATACGCGGTCTGATCGAATTCACCAACTATTGCCGGAACGACTGCCTCTACTGCGGAATCCGCAGGAGCAACTCCCACGCCGTCCGCTACCGGCTCTCGGAAGAGGATATTCTCTCCTGCTGCCATACCGGCTACGGGTTAGGCTTCCGCACCTTCGTTCTGCAGGGAGGAGAGGACGCTTTTTACACCGATGAAAAGATGGTCCGGATAATTGAAAAGATCAAGAAACATTTTCCTGACTGCGCCCTCACTTTATCTATCGGCGAAAAAACCTGCGACAGTTACAGGCGGTACTTTGAAGCGGGTGCCGACCGATATCTTCTGCGCCATGAAACCAGTAATGCAGAACATTATTCCAAGCTTCACCCTTCTTCTCTGACTGCGGCGGCAAGAAAGGAATGTCTGTGGAACCTGAAAAGAATCGGATACCAAGTCGGAACAGGGTTTATGGTCGGCTCCCCTTACCAGACGGCAAGGCATCTGGCAGAGGATATGCTGTTTATCCGGGAACTGAATCCCCAGATGGTAGGAATCGGCCCCTTTATCGTCCACCATGACACCCCGTTTGCAGATCAGGCGTCCGGGACGCTGGAACTGACGCTGTTTATGCTGGGCCTTCTAAGGCTTATGCTTCCGAAGGTATTGCTTCCCGCGACCACGGCGCTTGGAACCATCGCGCCCAACGGACGGGAATTGGGGATTTTATCCGGCGCAAACGTCGTGATGCCCAACCTGTCGCCAACCAGCGTCCGCAAAGACTATTCCCTGTACGACAATAAGATCTGTACGGGAGCCGAAGCCGCCGAATGTAGAAACTGTCTTGAAAAACGTATGGAAGGCATTGGTTACAAGATTGTCACCGAAAGAGGCGACTCTCTTAATTTGTAATCTAATATCCTTTTCTAAGATCTGAATACGGCGCTCCATGCATACGGCGCGCTTATATAAATAAAGCAGATAATGACCCAAATAATAAAATAGGAGGAAAACAACCATGTATGATGTTAATTCCAAACATCCCGAAGACTTTATCAACCACGAGGAGATCTTAAGTACCCTCGCCTACGCCGATGAGAACAAGAACAACATTAAACTCATCGAATCTTTAATCGAAAAAGCCGCGCTGCGCAAGGGATTATCCCACCGGGAGGCTTCCGTTCTTCTCGCCTGTGACGACGAGGAGATGAACCGGAAAATCTTCCGGCTTGCGGAACAAATCAAAAAAGACTTCTACGGCAACCGTATCGTACTTTTTGCTCCGCTGTACCTGTCTAACTACTGCGTCAACGGCTGTACCTACTGCCCTTATCACCTGAAAAATAAGCATATAGCACGGAAGAAGCTGACTCAGGAAGAAATCCGCCGGGAAGTGATCGCACTGCAGGATATGGGGCACAAACGGCTTGCATTAGAAGCAGGAGAGGACCCGGTTCACAACACTATGGACTACTATCTGGACTGCATTAATACCATTTACAGTATCAAGCACAGAAACGGGGCTATCCGCCGTGTCAACATCAATATCGCCGCAACTACGATAGACAATTACCGTCTGCTGAAAGAAGCCGGAATCGGAACCTATATCCTGTTTCAGGAAACCTATCATAAAGAAAGCTATCTGAACCTCCACCCTACCGGTCCGAAGCATGACTACGACTACCACACAACAGCCATGGACCGCGCTATGGAGGGCGGAATCGACGATGTGGGCGTTGGGGTTCTCTTTGGGCTTGATAAGTATCGCTATGAATTTGCCGGCCTTCTGATGCATGCGGAACACTTGGAAGCCGCCTTTGGCGTCGGCCCTCACACGATCAGCGTGCCGAGGCTGCGCAATGCCGATGATATTGACGCGGATTCCTTTGCAAATGGAATCGACGACGACACATTTGCAAAGATCGTCGCATGTATCCGAATTGCGGTTCCTTACACCGGCATGATTATTTCCACCCGTGAAAGCCAAAAAACCCGCGAGCAAGTCCTCCACCTCGGTATTTCCCAGATCAGCGGCGGCTCAAAGACCAGCGTGGGCGGGTATTGCGAACCGGAACCGGAAGATGCCAAGTCAGAACAGTTTGACGTAATAGATAACCGTACTCTGGATGAAGTCGTACGGTGGCTGATGGAGATGGACTATCTCCCAAGCTTCTGCACTGCTTGTTACCGGGAAGGACGGACAGGCGACCGCTTCATGTCCCTGTGCAAAAGCGGACAGATTCAGAACTGCTGCCATCCCAATGCGCTGATGACGCTGGAAGAATACCTGATGGACTACGCTTCCCCTGCAACTAAGGCGATCGGCGATAAGCTTATTGATAAGGAGGTCTTAAATGTACCTAACGAAAAAGCGCGGTCGGTTGTTCTTGAAAACCTTAAGCTGATCCGTGAAAATAACAGGCGGGATTTCCGTTTCTAAAATATAAAGGAGAATTTACATCATGAGCTTAAACAACACGCCCTCCGGCGAACGCATACATATCGGCATCTTCGGGAAACGCAATGCCGGAAAATCCAGCCTCATTAACGCGCTGACCGGTCAGAGCCTCGCCATTGTTTCTGACATTAAGGGAACTACTACCGATCCGGTACTCAAGGCAATGGAGCTTCTTCCCCTCGGCCCGGTCGTTATGATCGACACGCCGGGGATCGACGACGACGGAGAACTGGGAGTTCTCCGGATACAGAAGGCATATCAGGTCTTAAATAAGACGGATATCGCAGTTCTCGTTGTAGACGGCAGAATCGGCATGACACGGGAGGATGAGGCTATCCTTAAGAAAATAACCGCCAAGTCCATTCCCTGTGTGGTCGTAATGAATAAAGCCGACCTGATAACGGGCATGCCCGCCGCCTGCGACACCCTACCGGCCATGCCCGTTATCCGGGTCAGCGCCTCGGACCATACTAACATACACGAATTAAAGGAGGTGATTGCCTCCCTCGTCCCTGCGGAAGATCCAAAACGCAGAATTATCGGCGACCTGATCCGTCCTTCGGATCTCGTCGTCCTAGTCGTACCTATCGACAAAGCCGCTCCCAAGGGACGGCTGGTCCTGCCCCAGCAGCAGACCATCCGGGATATCCTGGAGGCGGGAGCAGTCTCCGTCGTGACAAGGAATACCGAACTTAAGGATACGCTGTCTTCCCTTGTCCAAAAACCGTCCCTTGTTATCACGGACAGTCAGGTATTCGAACAGGTTGACGCGGATGTCCCAAAAGATATCCCTCTTACTTCATTTTCCATCCTGTTCGCAAGATATAAAGGGAATCTTGAGACTGTCGTGAAGGGCGCAAGGGCTCTCGATACTCTGGAGGACGGGAACCGCGTGCTGATTTCCGAGGGATGCACACACCACAGGCAATGCGGGGATATCGGTACGGAGAAACTGCCTGACTGGATAAAGAAGCACACAAAAAAGGAACTGTATTTTGAATTCACCAGCGGGACCGAATTCCCGGCCGATCCGGCAAAATATCAGTTGATCGTACACTGCGGAGGCTGTACGCTGAATGAACGTGAAATGAAATATCGTCTGAAATGCGCGGAGGATGCCGGAACGCCAATCACAAACTATGGGACGGCGATTGCATATATGAAAGGGATCCTTGAAAGAAGCACCTCCCTCTTCCGGATCTAACGCATTACTTGATTTTATTAGTGGAACGTAGTACAATATTTCATTATAAAATCCGTTTATCCGGGAGGTAACACAGAGTGGAAAAAGATATCACAGGATTGCATAATATGAGAAGCTTTATGCACGCGGCAAGGAATTATTTAGCAGATATCCAGCCAGGCTCTTATGCCATGGCTGCAATCGATATTGAACATTTTCGGATGATCAATACGTTTTGCGGCAGAGATAAGGGGGACGAGCTTCTTATCTTCATTGCAGATTGTCTTAAATGTTATATAAAACAGCATGGCGGCGTCGCCGGTCGTTTTAACGGAGATAATTTCTGTATCATCATGCCATTTCAACTAGAACTGTTCCGGGCCATATGGGATGAAATCTCACTTAATATGGGGCAGTTAAATGGTATTGCCCACTCTTTTCCGGCTATCGGCATCTACATATTGGAGGACCTTACCCTTCCGCCGGAGACAATGTATGACCGTGCAACCATGGCCCTTTCCTATGCGCTTGGAAGCCATATGAACCGGATCCGCGTCTATGAGCCGGGCATGGAGAATTCCTTAGAGAAGGAATGGAAGGTGCTTTCAGACGTAAAGACAGCTCTCGAGAACGACGAATTTACATTCTACGCACAGCCGCAGTACGACATCACCACACGAAAGATCGTAGGGGCGGAGGCTTTGGCGCGCTGGATCCATTACGGCAAACTGATACCGCCCGGGGTGTTTATCCCTGTGCTTGAAAAAAACCGGTCGATTACGCCCCTCGACAAGGTTGTTTGGACGAAAGTAGCGGAATGGCTGCATAACTGGATCCGCAAAGGATATCATCCCGTTCCTGTTTCCATCAACATATCCCGGCTGGATATTCTGACTATTGATGTGCCGGAATATTTGATTTCCCTGACCGATACATATCAGGTACCGCGCAAATACCTTAAATGTGAAATTACGGAGAGCGCCTACGCAGAAGACGGACAGAAAGTCAACGACACGGTAACGCGGCTGCAGCAAGCCGGTTTTCAGGTTATGATGGATGATTTCGGAAGCGGCTATTCTTCTCTGAACACGCTGAAAAGCATGGATGTGGACGTCCTTAAGATTGATATGGGTTTTCTCGAGATGAGTATAGAAGAAGAACAAAAAGGTATCGGTATCTTAGAATCTGTCGTGAACATGGCGCGTCTTCTGGGAATTCCGATTGTCTTAGAAGGCGTGGAAAACCAGCAGCATGAGAATTTCATGCGCAACATGGGATGCCGCTACGCGCAGGGTTACTATTACTCTAAGCCTCTGCCCATACATCAGCTTGAAAATCTTCTGGCCGATGAGCGGAATCTGGATTTAAACGGTATGTGCGTCAAACAGATCGAGGCCCTTCATACCAGAGAATTCATAGACGGCAACCTTTTTACCGATACCATGGTCAATAATATTCTGGGAGCGGCGGCGTTTTACGACGTATATGAGAACAAAATTGAAATTACCCGTGTCAATGAACAGTATTTTCAACTTGTAGGCGTGGGAACCGGCGACGCTGAGAATTATGACAAGAAGCTCTGGGATCACGTCCGGGACGACGACAGGCCTATGCTGTTTTCACTTTTTGAACAGGCATATGACAAACGCCCCGGCTGCGCGGAAGGATACATACATTTTATACGTATTGACGGCAGAGTCATCTGGGTGTTCATGAAAGTATTTTTCCTGCGGGAAAAGAACGGGCATAAGATGTTCTACTGTTCTCTCATAGACGTTACTACTTTCCGCGAAAAGGAAATGAAAACCACTTGGTGCAGATCGGAAGTCACTGAATTTACGGATCAGGAGCAGGACAAGCTGGAACGCTATTACGGCAGTATTCCCTGCGGATTTGGGTTAGCTAAGATAATTACGGATTCTTCCGGATCTCCGGTGGATTACGAAATCATCTACATTAACCATGAGATGGCCAAAACCTGCGGCGGCGACAGGAAATTACTGCGTCATCTGATCTTGAAAGCATTTCAGGACGACCAGAAGGATTTGTTTACCAAAGCATTTCAGGCAGCTTTTAACGGAGAGACCTTGACCCACTATGCATATAGTTCTATTTCCAGCCATTATCTCCAACTTACGCTTTATCAGCATGAGTACGGCTATGTCGCTTGCCTGATGCGGGACGTCACCCATATGCAGATTCACGAAGGTGCCTTAAACAGTATGGTGCTTGCCTACCGGGAGGTTTATTTCCTCCACCTTCGCGACAACTACTGCCGTATGATCTATCCTGATGCAAACGGGCTAATGGAACGCGGGAATTATGCCGCCGTAGTGAATCGTCACTTTGGAACCGGCAAGATTTTAAAATACGACGAGAAAAATGTCCGCAGCTTCCTGTCGCTGGATAATCTGAGGGCGGCTCTTATGAATCAGGATTCTACGGAATATCGTTACCGTAGAAGTGCGAAGGACTCTGGCATCGCAGACGAATGGTGTCTTACCAGTGTTACGGTCAGCGAGCGTGAAAAGGGTATCCCGATAACCGCAGTGGTCACCATCCGGAGTATTGACAACATCATCAAGGAGGAGGAAGAGAAACGCCATCTGCGCATGGCCCAGTCTCTTGCGAATATGTCGGACGATTTCTTTATCTACCGGGCAATAGACGACGAACGTATTCTGTATGCGAATCCGGCTATTATGACTATATTCGGATGCAATACGATGGAGGAGTTCATGGAACTGGTAAACGGCTCCTTTAGAGGATTGGTTCATCCCGACGACTTCAACCGTGTGGAATGGGAGATCCAGGAACAGATCAGGCGCTCCAAGGAGAACATGGATTATGTCCAGTACCGGATTACACGGAAAGACGGAGAGGTTCGTTGGCTGGACGATTGCGGACATCTGGAGAATTCCGAATGGGGCGAAGAACACAGGCTGTTCTATGTATTCGTCAGGGACATCACCGACCAAATCACTGAGATCCAGAAAGAAAAGCTGCTGAACTCAAACCAATTTTATCAGAAGGAGTAAGTATCTTGATACAACTTATAAAATTAAGAGAGCATCCCGAATTATCCAAAAGAGCCGCCATGTGGTTTCACCAGAAATGGCAATATCCTTTGGAGGCATATGAAGAAAGTATCGAGGCGTGCATAACGCAGGAACTGGCCGTCCCCCAATGGTATCTTGCCATGGACGGGGATATCATTGCAGGCGGTTTAGGTGTAATTGAAAATGATTACCATAACCGCAAAGACCTAACGCCGAACGTCTGCGCAGTATACGTGGAGAAATCCTTCCGCTGCAGAGGTATTGCGGGAGAGCTGCTGAATCTGGTCCGTACGGATATGAAAGAAAAGGGCGTTGATACGCTTTATCGGAGCTTTTAGAAGAACATATTTAGAGTATATAAAATCCCCAAAAATCATGACACACAGTTGTCATGATTTTTTTGATAGAATAGCTTCATCAAAAGAAAGGAGAATTTTTACTATGGAGTACGAGGTTGTTACGTTACAGGAAAAAATTGCAGTGGGCGTTTCTGCCCGGACGAATAATATGTCTCCCGACATGGAGGCTGTGATCGGAGGACTTTGGAAGCGTTTTTATAATGAGGGGATCTATGCTTCCATTCCGGAAAAGACGAACGCGAAATCGCTGGGAATTTACACCTGTTATAAGGGGGATGATAAGTCTGATTACACCGCTATGGCTGCCTGTGAGACGGCTGCGGAACCGGCGGAGGGTGAATATAGCGTCTGCCGGATTCCGGCAGGCCGCTATGCGAAGTTTATTGTTCACGGCGATATGGTTCAGGCTGTCGCATCTGCATGGCAGGAGATCTGGCAGATGAATCTGCCCAGGGCTTTCCAGTGTGATTTCGAAGAATATCAGGACGACTGCATGGATAATGCGGAGATTCATATTTATGTGGGATTAAAAGAAAGCTCTGCTGCCGAATCGCGGTGCGGAATTTTATGCAGCGAGTGCGCCTACCGCGAGCAGATGAACTGCGCTGGCTGCGTACATATTCAAAAGCCGTTTTGGGGCGATAGCTGTCCTGTGAAATCTTGCTGCGAGGAAAAACCGCAGGAACATTGCGGAAACTGTGAGAATTTCCCATGCGCTCTTTTGAATCAGTTTGCTTATGATGAAAAGCAGGGGGATAACGGGAAGAGAATTGAACAGTGTAAGGTCTGGAAAGGGTAAATTTTATTTTGCATTTGAAGGGAAGAAGATCTTGATTGGATAATAAGAAAAGCGCCGGAAAATATTAAAAAAAACAAACATTTTCCGACGCTTTTTTGACTGGTTCGGCGTTATATTTTATCAAAACTTTAGTTTTCGTATATTCGGCAATGTCTCTCCATAGAGCTGCCCTTTACCGAACAAAAGGGTCGTACCCAAGACAAATCCTTTTACGCCTTTCGGCGCGTACTCTAAAATCTTATCCGCGCTGCAAGCTCCATCCCAATAAATCTCAAAATCCATATCTTCCTTCAAAGCAAGCAATTTCGTGATTTTTTTCCCCACATAAGGCAGGTACATCTGTCCTGCGTTTCCGGGATTTACAGACATAACAAGTACTTTTTTTACTATTCTCAGCATTTCCATCACAGTTTCCACGGAGGTCCCCGGATTAATCGCTATCCCCGGTATCATTCCCGCATTGATAATACTCTGCAAAGTGGTGGAGGGATGGTATTCTGCTTCCGGATGAATATAGACCGTATCTCCCTTTCGCAGATTATCCAGAAATAAATGTATCCGGTTATTCGGATGTTCAATCATAAGATGCACGTCCATCGGCTTTTCCGTCGCTCTCGCTATGTAACGCATATCATTTAGCGACATGGCAAAATTAGGAACATAACGTCCGTCCATAATATCTATATGGAAGGAGTCGATACCGCCCTCCTCTAGTTCCCTTACTTCTTTTTCTAAGTTCCCGTAATCGGCACACATCATAGATGCCATTAGTTCAAACTGCATAATTTATACTTCAACTCCCCATTTCTATCTCTTTCTATGTCAAAAATCTGCAACCCGAATGTGTAATATTCAGCCTGTCTCTGTTGACCATAAAATACAAGGTCGCAAGAGTTTCTCCCATATACCCTATATACCGGTCCTGTCTTTCCTCACCTCTCGGCACGCTGAGTTCTTCTGTCCGCTCTAAAATTGGGAAAAGCCACTTACAATATTCCTCCAATACCTCTTTCCGCGCCAGCATAATATTATAGTTATATAAATATTGCTGCTTTAAGACCTCCCGTAATTTTACCGCATACTCCGGCTGCAGCTCCTCTATAGCCGACACAAGGGCTTCCCAATCCACCTCCGCCAGATATCTCTCATGATGAGCTTCAATGTCCGGTCTATACATCATCGGATACGGAAGAACCACATCCACGTTATTATCCGTCAATTTAAGGACGTCGTCTCTTGTCAATTCTAAAATCCTGCGGTAATGCACCAGACCGAAATATTCATTTTGATCTGTCTCTCCTTTGGGGAGCAGCAGATTCTTCCATATCCAATAAAGCGCCGTAAGTTCCGAATAATTTCCGTTCTTTTTAGAAATATTATCGCCGTCACAGTCTAAAACATCTGCGACACGTTCCTCGCAAAGCGCCGCTCCGACCTGAATCGGAGTAATCCACTCCGGCATCCGGTATTCGGCGGCGATTTGCCAGTCCTTATAGGACTTAGCCATAAACATATGTATTTCTGCCTTATGAAACCCAACAGGCAGCGCTGCCAGAGGCAGAAACGCCTTGCAGCAAACATTATAAAAACTCATTAACTTAGCCCATCTTGAGGAAGTCAGACGGACATGACAATGCAGGCCATGCCTGTCGAGAGCCATTTCGATTTCCGGCATAACATTCTCAGGCGTGGCAATCAAAATTTCAACATTACTTTTTTCGGCGTCAGAAAGCGTATGAGCGAATGTTTCCAATTCTAACACAGGAATACCCGAAAGCGCCTCTGCATTTGTCCCCCTCTGTGTGACCAGAAAACAGGAAACCTCCCTCTGAGGATAGATGCTGCGTATAGCTTCATATGCTCCAAGCGCCATCCCCTGCGCCCCGTAGATGATTAAGTTCATATATTACCTTCACCGTCTTTCTTATGTAATCTTTTCTGATACATCAGATGCAATCCGCCTTGGTTTTCGCATACATCTCTTCTTATCTATCAAAAATGTTAAATGTTCTTGAAAAATATTCGTCTGTTAAAACCATAGACATCATTTTTTCACATTCTATATCCGTATATTCTTTTCCTATAAATCCAACTAGCATATCCGGTATCGTCTTTTTGATACACTCTGACAGAATTGAGGGATGCAGATTAGAAATTTCTTCTGCAAATTGAAGCATTTCCTCCTGCATTTCCATAACCATATCTATTTCCTCCCGGCTCCTTTTTTCTTGGAAAAACACAGGCCTCAAATCCTCAGAAATATGATTTAAGGTTGCCTCCGGCGACGTAAGCATCAGTTCAAAAAACAGGTAGAATCTATATATGTTGACATCTAACTCAAAATCCCCTTTCGGCGGATAAAATGATACGACATTAATATTATTTTCCCGCTCAATATCCTCTGTATTCCGCTTCAAAAAATAAAAGCCTTGAAGCTCATTCTGTAATAATTTCCTCATACCATTCTGAATCGTGCCGGCAGCCACAAAATCAATAAAGGCCAGTTTCTTTTTTGTATGGATATCGTTCTTTTTCAGATAATTCAAATAATTTGTCCGTTCCTCCAGACACCTTTCTAAAATCCATGAAGAATATTTCACCGCCAGTTTCATAATTGTATCCCAATCATAACCTTCCGCCGATTCCGGAAGCCTCAAATTAAAACGGTTTTCGAACAATCCTAATATGGAGCCTCTATATTCATGGGACAGAACAAAGTCTATATCCCTTTGTTCAAAAGTGGATGCCGCGTATAAAGCCCGCCTTGACGCATATATATATTTACCTTCCGGGAAATCCATAATTTTTTGATTCTTTGAAATAACAGAACATATTTTTTGTAATACAAAAGCATCTCTTGAAGGATAGATGACGCAGTCACATTTACTCTCGATTATATTTTTTATCAGCCAGCATGAAAAATATAAAATTTCCGGTGCGATGAACAAGTATGCAATATCTCTAAAATCCTCTATTCTCAATTTACCTTTTGTACCATATAAGGCGAACGGATTATCGAAAGCCCGATTGCAGAATAATCCTATAGAAACTCTGTCCAATAAGGCTTCTGCTTTATCAATAATTACGTTATACGATGAATTTTCAAGCATTTCCATCTTATTCATTATGAGAAATACATCTAATCCGGCATTTTCTGCGCTTCTACCGTCCGCATTTTCATTATCTCCTATATGAATTGCATTTTTTCGGCGCGTGTCCTGCTCAATAAATTTTTCAAACAGCCCGTCGCTTTTAGAATATCCCTGTTCGCAGGATACATAGATATCCTTGTAGCCCGTATAACCACATTCCTGCAATATATCCTTTAAAATCACAGACGGCAGGTACATATCAGATATCAAATATACTTGTTTTTTCTCTTTTATTTCATCAAAAAACTTCAGCATACTCTTTCTTGCACACAAAAATTTCTTTTCTGTTTTTATTTCTTTATCCAAATATCTTAACAGGACGTCTTTGGAACATTCCGTCATGTCTCCAATCTCATCATATATCTGATAAATAGTCGGATTCATTCCTTTCTTATAACAGTTGTCCTCCGCCTTTATTCGAATCCGGGCAAACTCTTGTATCCCATCCACCGCCTTTATAAGAGCCGCCTCGACAATTTCAAAAATATCTTTTGGGAACATAGTTTTTCGCACAAGTAACGTGTCAAAAATATCAAAAGTCACAATATCATGGCTTTCACAGGCGCTTTTTAAATCACACCAATTTTTATGAAAATACGGGATGTCATTCTCATGATTGCAGAATATTTCTGCAAGATTTCGCCCTCTTACGTCTCCAACAAAAATATTGTTCTCACTTGTAAACTTTTCAATCCGATGATAAATCATCCCCAATATAGCCGGACGGGCGACAATCACAATCTTTTTAACGTTAAGCTCAAGTACTTCTTTATAGTCGACGATAACCTTCCCATATATTTCACCGCTCTTTTGTTTACCGTCCATCAGCCCGACAATGTTATATTCCTGAATCCTTGGAATTAGTTTTCCTGCGTCGACACCAATTCCGTAAATGACAATTGGTTCCTTTACATCCGTATAATTTTCTTTAAATTCCGTATATATATATTCTTCCTGATTATACATATTCAAAAACCTTTCCAACTGCCTGTAGAAGATTATACTCAAAAATTGCTTCCGAAAAATTCGTATTATATACCTTTCGCGCACGTTGTCCCATCTCCGGAAGTTTGTCCGAGTTCCGGAGACACCATCGGATTTTCTCAGTTAATTCCACCTCATTCTCAGACTGAAAAATAATCCCGTCCCAACCATCCTTAAAATAATCGGAAACCGCTGCTGCTGTCGAGATTATTGGAACAATACTCTGCTGCGCGCCTTCCAAAACAGCCATACACAAATTTTCACTTCGAGAAGAACAGACTACAACATCTATCTCACGATACAATTTTCTTAAGTCGCTTTTCCCCAATTCTCCGAATTTCCGTACATTGCTGTGTTCTTCAATTACCTCGCCATATTCCCTAATAAATTCCTCGTCCTCCCGTCCAATAAACCAGACTTCAATCTGCTTATTTTCATCTTCCGATAGTACATCTAATACTTTCAGAAGAAGATCCTGCCCCTTAAGTTCGCAAACTACGCCAATTACGGCGAACACTATCTTCCCATTATCCTTTCTTATTTTCTCCTCCTGATGAAAATCTTCCTTCACATAGACAAACAAATCTTCGATGGAGAAATCATCTCTGATTTCCAATAATGGTCGTTTTGCCAGACTGCTAACCGCATAGATATTCAGATTCTTTGGATTTATCATTCTGATTTTGTATTCCATAACCAGTGAATAAAAATACTCCGTTTCATGCAGCCACCAGATTACAGGTATATTCGTATCTCTATTCAGCAGAAGATGATAGTTCAAAACAGTGTTTACGACGACTAAATCAAAATCCTTAAGCCACTCTGCATCCTGAATTTTTCCAGTGCGCAGCCTTTCGTCTATAATCAGAGGAATACCTTCATCGCTTATGTAACTCCGAAGCTTTCCCGGCGTTGGAGACGCCATCATAACGAAATATCCGTTTTTCTTTAGCAGAATAGCTGCGTTCAATAATGCAAATTGGGCGCCGCTCAACTGTAGATTGTCAGAGAGTAGCGCAATCTTTTTTGCCGCTTTTTCTCTCACTGGTATCCTGCAGACAGGCGCCTTGTATTTCATTCCCAAATCAGCCAAATCAAATAAATAGTATATCTTTTCCTCCGGAATCCCTAATTTCGTCAACTGCTCGGTCATCTTCCGAACATAGCGGCTGCTCATAATATACACACAATCCACGGAATAGGACGCACAGTCTTTTGGGGCGATAACCGGAAGATTATCAACAACTGTTCCTTGCTTTTTTTCGTCATTATCAATTAATGCAGCAATCTCCGCTGTTTGGAGCCATTTTTTATAGTTTTTATATTCATTACCTGTTCCAAAAACCAGAATCTTCTTCATGTGTTTTATCCGCCCCAATCTTCATTATTTTAGCTGTTTCTCACACAGAAAGCATTTCATAGATAATTTCGTTAATCGAGTAAATCGGTATCTTGCTATTATACTTTCTTATTTCCGTACATATTTCGCTCATATAATAAAATGACGTCACAATGATGGCATCTCCATCGGGAAGAGTCTTCTCGCTGATTTTATATGTGCTGATTCCCTCCGCGTAATGGGGCGGATTCTGGTCTATAACGCCTGCTACCGAGATTCCCAGCTCGTTACATTCCGAAATAAGATGTCTTGCAAAGATACCATATCCATAAATTAATATTTTCTCTAATTTATATTTTTTGAAAAAAGAGGCTATATTTTTCTTTTTCTCCCGAACATGCATCCAATCGCTTAAGGTATTCAAATACATCTCATATTTGCTTGAATTGCGGCGCAGCACATGTTCTTCCATACTCATATAATTATTTTGCGCTGCAAAATCCGGTATATAATCTTTATATCTTTCTTTTGCCCTTTGTACTGCCTCCAGCCATCTAAATCCGTACTTTTTATCCGGTTCCAGATGCATGCCCTCTCCCCATTCATTCCACGCGTCAATAAAAAACAAGTCCATTCCTACCGCCGCATTTTTCGCCATTAATTTGGTCAAATACTCTTCAAAAATTTCAGGAGAACCGCCTTGAAAAACACAGCCCTCCCTTCCATATCTCGGCGTCGTATCATAAGAACAGAATGACGTATAAATCATCTTAATGTCCCGAGGATATTTTTGGGCTAATATTCTTTCATATGCCTCACGATAAGAATAATAAGTAGGTTCTTTTTCAATATTCGAATTACAAAGGACTCGCTTAATGTCTCCCGGCTCGTGGGTCATAACGGCGTCTACTCCGTAATTAATACCGGCTTGTCCGCCTCCAATGATATAGAGTCCCTCTAACCCATTCTCCTTTGCCAACTTCTCCCAATACATTACCATCTCATACAAACACGGCACATCCTTCAATACATGAATCACGAATAAAGGCTTCCCTTCATACCGTATATACCTTTTATCTTTAAAAAACGGCAACAAATACCGAAAATGTATTTCCCATTCTTCTTCCCGTCCATATTTCTGCTGAAAAATAACACTGGATTCTTTTTTCGACGGCTCCTTTTTCGATTCGGACATCCATGAAAATCCTTTTAGGTTACTCCATGCTTGAACCCATGATTGATTTGCCCAGGAAAAGCAGAACGGCATATCAATATCAGTCCATTTCAATAAGTTTTCAGCAGGCCGTTCTAAGATTTTTTGCCCCTCTCCAAACCAGTAGTGGTAAAAGCATATCCCATCTATACTGTATCTATGCATAAGCTTTGCCTGCCACTTCATGGTTTCCTTTTCAAGCAAATTATAATAATTATCATTCCATGGCTCATGCGGCTGATAATGCCCTTCATATAAAGGTTTTGCGTTCTTTGCCGCCGTCCATTCTGTAAAGCCTTCTCCCCACCATTGATCATTTTCCGGTACTTGGTGAAATTGTGGCAAATAGTAGGCCAATAAATCCATCTGATTCTCTCCTTTGCACATCCTGTTATCTAAAGGTAATATTCTGCATGACGGCATTTTTACGGTATCTCGGAAGATAATTTTCACCCTCCTGATTTCCAAAAACATAGATGCCAAAATTTCGTTCCATCTTCATATAAATCTCTGAGCTTTCACCAGAAATGCCTATTGCTGTCATAAAATCCTCTTTACGAAGCACGTTACGAAAATACGGCTTATACTGTTCATGCAAACGCCAGGCAGCTCTCCAAATCACATATTCAAAAGGTATGGAAAAGTCGAAACACCATTCATAATCAAACGCATACATCCGTCCGTCATCTGACACCTTAAAATTGGAAAATATTAAATCTATATTTGTATATTTCAAAGATTTCTTTCCATCAAGTCGGTGCTCACCAAATACTTGGATAAACTCAGGCGATACTTCAAAGGGTATAAGTTCCTTATCATCAGGCGTTAAAAAGTTCCCAATAAAGTATTTGAATTTTTCTATAAATGCTGCCGAATCATGTCTGCAGTAATAGAAAATCTTATCCAAATCCTGCCCGTTAATGTACGGCGTTACATACGAGCCGCAATCCAAATATCCTTCAACACATTGGATATTCGGCAATCTATTTGTCCACTTCTGTTCATTTTCCTTTATCTTTAAAATATGTTCTTTTGCATCTTTATGTAACGCCGTCTTTTTGACAAATTTCTCCCCGTTTTTTTTGATTATTTCTGTCCGAATCTGAAATCTATCTCTTCTGCACCTTCCATATTTTTCAAACAAAAATTCTTCCTTATCCTCGCCGGCCGCTATAAGAAATGAATTAGAAAAATATGAGAACATTTTGTCTTCACAAATCTGGTCGGAAACTGCCGCGTCGTTAAACTGATAAAATCTTGGCATATCATAATCTTTACCATAATTTCTAATATCGCCGGGGCCAGGCTGAAAACTTTCAGAATAAATAGCTTCCGGTAATTTATAATCCGGCGTCGGATAGTACATTCTATGACACTTTATCCCAGCCTTCTTAATGAGCTCCGTAAGCTCCCTTTTCGAAAATGTTCTTACTCCCTCTCCCTCTGAGTAATCATTCAATCCGGAGCCTATCCGCCCCGTATGATCCTCTGCAGCGCCATTCCAATACTTAAGCCCCATCTTATTTTCTATAGCTATAATAAGTCTGCCGTCATCTGCAAGATGCCTCTTTGCTGTTTCGAGCATCTTCAAATAAGGATTCTCCCCTTCCAAATACAAAGATGAATACTCTAAAACACCTATGAGCGTAATATAGTCAAATTGTTCTGTCAGATTAGGTTCAATATCTTTGAAATTGCCTACATAAATTGTCACATTGCTGCAATCTGCATTTTTATAGGCATTAATCAGGGAACGCTTCTTCGACAATTCTATACAAACCACTTTTTCTGCTTTACTGCTCAAAAGTCCTGTCAAAGCGCCACAGCCCGCTCCTATCTCTAATATTTTTGCATGTTTGCGAATCGGATACCATTCCAGCAGATTTTCCCGTATATCCGACAAGTGGTATAAAACAGGCCAGCTTGTCCCAGCTCTTAACGCGTCTAACTCTTTGCCTTTCATGACAGTTTCCAATAATTTATCCTCTATCTCCCCATCCGAATAAATATCCTTACCGTCATAAAAGGTATAATCAATCATAATATTTCCGATATTTTCTATCACTATAAATCTACCTCCCCCATTAACTAATCACGCTTCCATCACTTCCGCTACAAACTCCTCCAACCCCAGAGTTACTTCTTTCAATTTCTCCTGCAGCCTGAAATAAATCAAATCATAATCATTCATTGGAGTAATTACCATGATATCCGGCAACTTTTCCCTTCTGCAAACCTCTTCTATGGAAATCACCTTATTATCATTAAGAGCAGGTGTTTTGGAAATTATAAATGTTGTTTTAACGTTGCATAATTCCAGACTACCTCTAATTTCCTGTCCGATTTTGCCATTTCCAAATATCCATACATCTTTGATACCCTTGCTTTCAAGGTATTTCTTTAGCAGCTTTTTCTTCTCAATTTCAAACCATTGTTCCCAAAAGTATCCTCGCCATTTACAATCATGATAAAGCCAATTCAAATTGCAATACTTATGTTCAACCATAAGATGCCCTTTAACATATAGCTTCTTACAGTACCCACAGTATTCGACCTCACACGTAATTTTTCCGTCATCCAAAAAACGGTTCGTCTGAGAATCGCCTAATACATATTCCCGCCTGTTTCCCTGCTCATTCTCAATTTCAACAATCAGCCCGCTTACAGCTGAAAAGAGATTACATTTAGACGGTCTCCAGACAAACTCTGTAATATCAATATATTTCTCCACGGCAAATATAATTTCTGAATCATAATGCAGGAAATAAAAAGCGGCGTCTACGAAAAACTGTCCGTCCGGAGAAAAAGCGACCGTCTTTGCAAGCATATTTCCGATCCGAAAGAAGTAATCTGATGGTTCTCCAAGTTCGCAAGGCTTCTTCGTTTCTCTAATCCCTCTTTTCATTTCCTTACAATATGCCTCCAATTCCTTAAAATTCTTAGGAAGCAATAGCCGAATATTTTCATTTCCCAAAACTGCCTTCTCATAGTAAGCTCCATTAAGCCGAATAGCTTTTTTTATATAGTCGCCAAAAAAACGCTTCTCCAATAAATGCAGAGAAATAATCGTAATGGGAACCATACAGGAAAACAAACTAATGGTACTCATAACTGAGGTCGCCAGTAATGGAGAAATAATCGTAATACCGCTCATACGATTTTTCATTAAATTAATCAACATTATTTCCCACGGAATATCTGAATTTTGAAAAAATTCAACTCCGTATTTTTCGTAACGCAATTTGGATACAAGCAAGTCTTGTCCTGGGTGTCCTTTTACTAAAATTTTTTCCTCTTTTAATAATCCAAATAGAAAATCAAAAATTTTTATTTCCGCTTCCCCGTCCAATAAATCCGATGCCGCCAAAGTATCGTCCAGAACAAAAATGTCGTAATCTCCCTTCGGTTTATATCCATATAAGGTATTCAAACGCTCTATAATATTGTCTTCTCCTCTGCCTTTCAATAGCTTCCTTACTTCAATTATCTTTTTTTCTGCTCTGAACTCTCCCTGTTCTATTCCGGAATCAAATACCCATGTACAAGAAAACAGCTTAAAATCTATCTTATATTTTTGAAAGACTTCTCTTAGTCCGCTGTCCTTACCATACACTTCGTTAAAAACTAACTCTATGCGTTCTTTTAGTTGCAGCGCTGAACATCCCTCCGGGGAAATATTTATCTTCGTATTTTCTCGCAGCCTGTGAGCCAAAACAATACTGTAACCATCGCTAAACACACACATAAAATATTCATCTATATCTGAATGGCTGACTAAAAATCTATCTACGGTATGCTCTATAGCTTTAATTGTCTTTTCCCTCTGATCAAATAAACAGACTTCCTGAAAAAAACCGGATTCTTCTACTCTTGTTTCAAATCCTTCATCTACCGGATTTCCCATGATCAAAATTTTATAGTCTTCTTTGTAATATAATTCTCCAATTACTGCGCAGGCAAAAATGGTAAATGGAGAATGTGCTTTCATCAATATTTTCTTCAAAAGCAACTCCTTCTAAATGGATTTATTTTTTCCTAAATACCAATATATTAAGTGCGGCAAAGGTTTCGTCACAGTTTGAAACAATCTCCCGTTCAAAACGCCCTATTAAGTAGCGCAGTTTTTCCTGACCGCAAAATTCTGAATACCACCTCTGTAATTTCAGCATCTCTTGATGCGATAATATACCATAAGAAAACGCTGTTTGAGAAAAAGCCCCATAAGGTATCATCTCAACAAGTTCAATATCCAACTCCCTGCAAACCGCCTCCAACTCTTTTCTGCTTACACTTGCGCCATAGCCCCCGCAATCAGAAATATAGCTTGTTCGTATGTATTTTTTATCAGAAATGTATTTCAAATGATCGTCATTGAACATATTGTAAACAATAACCCCGCCTTTTTTCACAACTCTGATATGCTCTTTCAAAAATTCTCTCCAATTTAAGAAATGAACCATCGCATCACAAGACACAACCTTATCAAAAGAAGCGTCAGGCAGCGGAAGCTGTACTCCGTCAACTACAACTGTATTAATATCGGAATTTTTCTCCTTCAGGACATTCAGCATATCTTCGCTGGTGTCTACTGCCGTCACATAGGCTCCCGCTTTTTGAAGCTCAATTGACAATCTTCCTGTTCCCGCTCCAATATCTAATACTTTATCTCCTTGATGAATCCACTTTAAATAATACTGTTTCGTCACTTCATCAAAGAAATATTTTTCAACAACACTTTCATATCTCTCTCCCATTCCTTTTGCCTGCCATGGTATATATCTGTTTTGCTTTCCCCACTCATCTTCCTTACATAAGTCGGTCAGTTTCTCTGCGTCCATTTCAACCTCGTATATATAGATAGGCTCCTGCTCATCATGGCTATATAACAAAAGAATTTTTTCATCGGGAATGATTTTTTTTAATTCCTCATATATCTGCTCTCGCTCATAGAAATTAGAAATAACAACTGTATCCGCCCATAAAATCAATTCTTTGGAAGCTTTTTCAATCTCATAACTATACAGCGTACCGGTTTTAAAGGAATCGCAAACTCTGATTACATAATTGTCAAGCACACAACAGTTTAGAATATAGTCCGTATGCTGACCTCCACCGTAGAATAAAACATTTTTACCTTTTATACTGTCAATCTTATTTTGAACTTTTGCGATTTTTTTTATTGCATCAATCTCATCAACAGTTATTCTCATTTTTTTCATTGACTGATTTTACCTCCGTCTCGTTTTTCTTCAAAACAATTTTAAGAAGCAAGTTTCATTAAATACGTTAATTATAGAGAAATTATTTGGAACGAATATAGTCTTCTTCATGATTCAGCAATTTTAGAATATCGATATCTTTAAGCAGATACTCCATATTCCTTACATAGTCGCTAAACATCACCGTATCCACCCTTTCTCCTTGGTTTACATACCATTCAAATCTTGGCAAATATATAACATTTTCTAATTCTGCCCCCCCCCCTGAAAAAAAAGCTATCTTAGGAAACAGAATCTTATTAAACTCTCTAAGTAATACCTTATAGTTTTCTAAATATGCCGGAAGAGAAAATTTTACAAATATACGGTCCCGATTTACGCGTTCCTTTCGTCTATCCCACAATTTCTTTGCATCTTGAAAACATGCCGCATGGACAAAATCCATATGAATCTTTTTATCGCCGCTCCCTATGCGCCCTATGGGATACAAATTTTTTCTAAGCTCTCCCTCTCTTTCCATTTCCAAAGGCTGCTCTAAATAGTAGAATACATCCTGAGCAAATTTTATGTAATCTTCCTTTGGCCATGAAATATTAATGCATGGTGAAGAAAATGGTAAATATAATTTATGATACAAATAACCTCCCCAACAATCATCAGATAATATACTGATTGGGCTTTTCACCAAAGATATGTATCTTTTCCAATCAAATAAAGGTATTTTAAACACATTTCCATGAATAATTTTATTCTTATTTATCCCTAATAAAATTGCTTCATTTTCTATTTCTGTGTAACATTTTGTACTTGTAATAATTAAATAGTCAAATTCAAGTTCATGTAATTTTTCTTTTTTTACTACAGAAAATCCATCTTTATTATAAAAATATTTGTGATCTATATCTGAAACTATTGCAATCACTTCCAGATTGCCTTTTTCTATTTCAAACAATATTTGATTAACAATATTTTCATATTCTCGTCCAGCTCCCCAAATTATACATTTATCCATCTTTGTCCACCTTAAACTATAAGCTTATCGACAATTCTATCCGCACCCCATCCATCCACAAATCTTTGCATCCTCTTCCCCATATTTATACGCTGCTTGTAATTTTTAGAAAGTTCTTTAATCCCCTCGTAAATCTTTCTTCCGGGGTCGCTTTCTTTTCTAAAATCGCCGCACGATACTGCCAATCCCATTCTTTCAAACGCTTCGGCTCCCGGAATCTGGTTGTCCGCTGCTACATAGGTAATCATAGGCACTCCACATGCGCATATCTCATACATCGTACTTCCGGCTGCAGTTACGGCAAGGTCGCAGGATGAGATCAGCGTTTGCATATCAGTCACATTGAAGTGAATATGCAGATTCGGAATCTCTTCCGTCAATTGATAGATTTCCTGTTTATCCGGATTCATACCGCCAACCAATAAATGATAATCCACGGCGTCCTTATTCCCCCTCATATACCGCACAAAATCAACCGCTAAATGAATCAAATCCGAACCGCCGGTCGATATCAATATATTCCTACATCTGTCATTTTGGATTCTTGTAGGTATATTTTTAAAACATTCTCTTATAGGCGCATACTTTGCCCCAAAAAGAGTCATCGGATAAGAGACTGACTCCTCAAAATACATACTTTTGTAATCCATGGCCAAACTATATGCATTATAATTAATGAGAATATCCGCCGGGTAAGCAAAAGCCCCTAAATCGTCTATATAGGAAAGCCGTACCATACTCTTTACACATTCAAGATACTGTTTTGTCACAAAATAACTGTCTATAATAACCATTTCAGGACTCATTTCCTTAATTACAGACTCTAATTTTTCGATTTCATCGTCCATATATTGATAATCGGAATCCAAAATAACTGTTTTGTATTTTCTGGCTGAAATTGTCTCTTGCATTGATGTGTCCGCTAAGACAAACGCACAGTCTTTTCCAATTCTTTGGAATGTATCTGCAATAGAGAGACACCGCATAATATGACCCATTCCTATTTTTGTATTTCCATCTGCTCTAAATAAAATCATAACCTTATTCTATCCCTGGAGTTTTCCTAACCTGTTTTTGATGATATATTTGTAAAAAATCACTAATATTATCAGACCAGTTAAAGTCAATCTGTCTTTTCAGCAAATTCAAATCGGAAATTGTATGATAGCTTCCCTCTCCCTCCTGCTTTCTCGCAGCCGCCTTATATTTTCCTAATCTAATTTCATCCCAATGAAGCATAAAAAGCTTCCTGACAGCATCATTCAATTTCTTATATGTAGTTTCAAATGATTCCAGACTTGGATCAAATTGTATAGCCTCTTGAAAAATAATATCTCCTTCATCAAGCCCTTCCGTAAGCATATGGATGGTAACGCCCTTAGGCGTATCGTCAATAAAGCTCCATAAATTAGGGCTTGCGCCTTTGTTCCACGGAAGATACGAAATGTGCATATTGATAATATTATAATTTACATATCTTATACATTGTCTTGAAATTAAATAGTTATAATTATAACTAATCACAAGCTCCGGTTTAAAATATGACAAGATATCTA
>CAJTOH010000008.1 GCA_910577685.1 uncultured Dorea sp.
GAAAATCGCTATGCCACAGCCTTGGCAGGCCATCGCACAGCGATTTTGTTCAATTAGCAATTTACAAATCGCATATAAAAATAATGAACTTGCTCCATAATAGCAATATTTATCCTGTATATGTCCATCAAAATTCTCTTTACAAAAATCCCTACATTTACTAATCTCGTTTTCATAATATTCAATCAAATCACTCAAAACATTACTGCATGATCTAAGATTGTTATTCCAAAGACCAGCATATATATTTTTCACAAATTCCATTCCTTTTAACTCATTAACAATTTCCATCTGTTCAATTAAACTTTTAGCTCTACTGCCACAAACATTTATTGTATTAAGTTTTGATGAAAAATGAGCAATACGTTTTTCTGCAATTTTTGTAAAGTCATATTGATTTGAAACATCAACGACTTTTATAAATGAATGATTATAAATTATGTCATCGAACATTTCCGTATTTTTATAATTTGAACGAACCGCTGTAATTTTTCTATATGTACTAAAAATAATATATGGTCTAAGCCTTTTACTCGTTCCATTCCGAAGTGTCTTCAACAGGCTAGTTTTTGAATTAAGGGTCGATATATAAGAATTCAAATTATCACGAAATACAATAAGCTGTTCTTTAAAATCACATAGCAAATCATAATTCATAATAGAATCTAAGTTATCAAAACATACATATTCTTTTTATAAGATTTCATATCACTTAAGTATTGGGACAATCTCCACAAATAATCAATACAAAGCAATTGATATGTGGCAAAATTTTTCAATTGTTCCTCTATACATGCTTTTAATAACAAAATTCTTTGATTTTTATCCTTATCTTCGCAATCAAGCACTGCATTAACTGCTGCTAAAAATGATTTTGTTGTACCAAAATTCATCTTTATAATCAATGTGCTATCTAATTTTTTTAATGATTCTTCATTATCCATTAAGGCCAAAAACTTTTCGAAAGTAACCTTACCATTTATTGTAGTAATTGTATCACTAATTTGATCTTTTAATTTATGAAGAATAGAATATTTAATAAAATCTGCATTTTGACTACCAATCTGATTTTCTGGATAAGATCCTATATCATAATTATAATAACTATATTCATAATTTCTATTTTCTAAAATTTTATACAAAATATATTGTACTAAAGTACTTTTTCCACATCCTGCATATCCTTCGACAAAAAATAGAAAACAATTTAAAGAATCATTTAAATTATTGTTCTCTTTCAACCATTTATCAATAGTAGTCCTACGATATAATCCATTTACATATAATCCCCCACTTGCTTCCTCATAAATATGTCCAAAGAAATCATCAATATCTTCTACTAATTTTATTGCCTTATCATTATTTTCTCTATTATACACTGTTACAATTTGACCAAATGAATCTGCTTTAAGCAAATGTTTAACCTTAACTTCATCGTGATATAATTCCTCTACCATATAATTATTTCCTTTCTTTAAAAGAAAATATCCCTTCTTTTACTTCCTCAATTATTTCATCTCTGACTAAAGCATTGAAAATGTTTTTACACAAAAATTTTTCATTATTATATTTTTTAAACTTATTTACGTCACGATTTAACATATCTTCTAAAACCGCCTCATGAAACACCTCCCCCTTTTTTAAAGACAGCATAATAACCATATTTGTTATTTGTCTGTATAAAGAATATTCAAAAATGTCATTTTCCTTTTTTAATAGTATCTCTAATGTTTTATATGCTTGTTTTGATGCATACGCCTGTAATTTATCTTTTAAATTTTCAATCTCTATATCTTTTTCGTCAATATTTTTATAAGCCCCCCAATCGCATATAGATTTAATAAGCATACACGGCATAAAACAATCAAATCCTTGACATTCTTTAAATAATCCATATCCCTCCATCTCTCCTCCCAACACAGGTTGATTGGTTGCCGCATTTATAAAAATATCTTTCATCAGTGCATTGCTTATAACTGCCTCTCCTGTTACCATATTTCCATAAAATATACGGTTATTTTTACTCAGTTCACTGTTTCCTATCAGAAATTGGATTTTAGTATCTAACTGTGTATCAATATTAAAAATATTGGAATCTTCTATGAAAAAATTTTTTTCTTTTACTTTAGCTGACATAAAATAAGGATACAACTTTTTGGCTATAATTGTATCTCCAATTCTATATTCATGATAATTATTCCCAAAGCATATTCCATATGAAATAATAGCAGATGGATAACAAAATTCATTTTTTAAAATATATCTTATCAGATCTGATGAACCTCCCATTGAATACGAACCTGTTTGTTTTGCTTCCATATGAAGAATATGATAATCACCAATATCAAAAAAATAAACATTTACATACAAGGGACGTTGGGGATTATTATATGAATTTATTGTGTAATGAATAATTTTAGATTTATTGTTACACGATGCCATTAGGTGCAATATGTTTTTTTCAAAAAAATTAGCTGTTAAAATGACTATATCTGTTTTAATTAGTAAATATTTTACCCATTCATCATTTTTTGTTGTTTGATAAATTTTTAATTTATTTATGTTAGTTGCATCTGAATATAATTCATCACACTCATTTTTATGTAAGTTATAAAATTCAACTATATTTTTTTTAACTTCATTATCTACATTTTCAAACATAATCTCCACATCTCCTATTTCATTATATTATTTTCTAATTATACATTCTTCTCCATTTCTCCACAATTACCTACATTCTCCGACACATCACGACACCCCATTCCTACAACACAACAGGAAATTTTTACCAATCCCGCTCCAAAACCATAAAAACCACGCCAGTTTTTCAATTTTAACATGTCTTGACATATAGAAACGCAAAGGAAAATAAAACAATGAATTGGTTAGAGAAAATTTCAGCAGACGAACATCAAACCTATATATGCAAAATCAAGCAAGGGAAACAATCTATAACAAAAATCAATATCTATGACATTATTTATCTTGAAATTCAAAAACATGATATCTCTGTCCATACAGCGCAAGGTATATACCATAAATACGGATCATTAGTCAATGAATTAAAGTACCTGTCCCCTTATGGATTCCTAAAATGTACCAAAAACTGTATTGTATCGTTAAATCATATCCTATCCATACATAGTGATAATATCAATCTTATTGACGGCACACAGATACATATGAGCAGAAAATATGCTGCAACTATCATTATTGCTTTCTCACAAAACAGAACTTTTAAAGTGTAAGCATAAATAGGGTAGAGGGAGAATGAATTTCCCTTAAATTAATGATATGGTTCCATCTTTGACAGTATAGTTCATCTATATTATAGGTCTTACTGCCACCTATCAGGTACCAGTCCAACCCAAGCATGAAAAGGGAGTTAGTATCGTCGTAGTAAACGATATCCTTAGGCTGCTCAACGATTTTCCGGTTATTTTTGTACAGCTCTGCCTGAATGAAGTCACTCTCTTCAAAATGAGACACAAATGGCAGAAGTTTCTTCATGTCAGCGATAAAATCTCTCATTGACCATTAAATTTTTTTCAATCAAAAGAGTTTTTAATTGTTAAAATTTCTAAATAGTTATATAATAATAACATCTTCACCAAAAGAGCCGTGTTAGTTAAAAAGAAAGGATGTGTTGCTATGGCACACGTACTAACCCAGAAAAAGTTCTATACTATCGATGATATCTATTCTTTGCCGGACGGTGAAAGGGCAGAGTTAATCGACGGGCAAATATACTATATGGCGCCGCCAAATACCACACATCAGAGAATATTATCATTCTTACATTTAGAAATCGGGAATTTCATTCGTGCAAATAACGGAACCTGCGAGATTTTCCCTGCTCCTTTCGCCGTATTTCTTGCCGCAGATGATTCCAAATATCTAGAACCAGATATTTCTGTGATCTGTGACAGGAAAAAGCTAAATGACCATGGATGTAATGGCGCACCTGATTGGATTATTGAAATTGTTTCTCCAAGCAGTCGCCCTATGGATTATTACACAAAATTATTTTTGTATCGTTCCGCTGGTGTACGGGAATATTGGATTGTGGATCCGTTGAAACAAGTCGTTCTTGTTTATGACATGGAAAACGCTGCCGCCCCTGCTATCTATTCCTTTTTCGATAAAGTCAAAGCCAATATTTATGAAGACCTTTACATCAATTTTTCTGAAATTTCCGAAATACTACACAGTTAATATCGAAATATGAAGAGAACATATGCAGAATCAATCCAGATATGGTATACGAAAGACCGAATAGGGGAAGCCACGGAAGAGGCTACCCCTGAATAATAAGCATGAACAGCCCAATTTTATGCTGAATGCAAGTCCCTTTCATTCGTTTTGCGATTGCTTTACAGGAACCTTGGCGCGCGACTACAATAATCTGGGACACCTGCATGTCAATTACCTGCTGTAATGATAAAATCGGCTTCCCATATAATTCTCCTGATTCCTTAAAGCTGTCTAGAAGCCCTGCTATGTGGAACTTATCCGCCAACTCCTCCAGCGCCTTCTCCGTCTCTATGCCGAGTTCTGAGACAGTTCCGGAACATTTCCCTGCTCAAAAACCCATCCGTTTCTGCCCTCTGTGAGATACCTTGCCGTTCCTGCGGCGTCTGACACGATACAAGGTAAAGAATGCATCATTGCCTCCGCCGCCACTGTGGGCATTGGGTCCTCTCTTGAAGGAACAATTATAAGCTCCGCCGTCTCCAGGATACTATGGATTCCGTTCCTGTCCATCGTTCCAAGCATCTGAACTGCCGGAAGATTTACGATATTTTTTTTTAAATCCTGTGCAAGAATGGAGGTGTCTTGTCCTTTTCGCGACTCAATATAACCAATGGTTAAACATCTAAACTTAGTATTCATCATACATTTCTACCCTGTACAACAAATCCGAAATTTCAACATTCGGCAGATATTTTCTCATTGCCTGTCTGGGTACTGGTCCTACTGACACAATCTGCAGTTTTTTTTGATTGATGCCTCTAAGCTTCTTTTCGTCCACACCATCATAAAAAAATTCCGAATCATGCAGCCACCAAATCACCGGAATATTTTCCTGCCTCTCTGATAGAAATACATAATAGTTAATGGACCTCCAAGCTCCAGGTCATGAGACAAGAGTAAAACCTTCTTTCTCTGACGGCTGTACTCTATTTCTGCCGGCCTGTCACATTCCCAATAGTATAACGGACGTTTCCTCCATCCCTGAAGGGAAAGATGGACTGTCTTGCATATCTTATCTGACGACATTCCTTCTCCCTCATTCGAACGGTATATACCTCTTAAAAACTTCATTACAGAAAAGAATACTTTTTCGTAATGGCTTTTTAGTTTTTCCACAATTATTGAATTTCCCTCCAATTAATGATAAGATACAAAAAAGATTAGGAGGAGAAGCTATGGCAAGAACCGTTGGAATCGGGCATCAAGACTTTGAGCATCTGATTACAAATGACTATTTCTATATTGACAAGACGATGTTTATAAAAGACTGGTGGGAAAATGGTGATGCAGTAACCCTAATCACCCGTCCCCGGCGTTTCGGCAAGACACTGAATCTTGACATGTTGGAACACTTTTTCTCTGTCAACTATTCGGAAAGAGGCGATTTATTCCGTTCTCTCTCCATCTGGAAGGAAGAAAAATACCAAAAACTTCAGGGAAGCTATCCCGTGATTTCTTTAAGTTTTGCCAATGTAAAAGAAACTACGTTCGCAAATGCACGAAAAAGTATTTGCCAGATTATAAAAAAACAATATAATAAATATGATTTTCTTCTGGAATGCGATTATTTGAACGAGGATGAAAAAGAAGCATACCGCAATGTATCTGCCGATATGGAGGACTATTTGGCATCCGCATCTTTAAATACATTGTCTGATTACCTGATGCGTTATTATGGCAAGAAAGTCATCATCCTGCTGGATGAATATGATACTCCCATGCAGGAAGCCTATTTAAACGGCTACTGGAATGAAATGGTTTCATTTATCCGGAATCTGTTCAACTCTACTTTTAAGACGACCTCTTTTCTGGAAAGAGCCCTCATGACAGGTATTACCCGTGTCAGCAAGGAATCTATTTTCTCTGATCTGAATAATCTGGTCGTAATTACAACTACTTCCGATCTATACGCAGACTGTTTTGGATTTACACAGCAAGAAGTGTGGGAGGTTTTGGAAGAATATGGTTTATCTTCCACCAAAGACAAAGTGCAGGATTGGTACAATGGATTTTCATTCGGCAAAAAGACAGACATCTATAATCCCTGGTCAATCACTAATTACCTGAAGTTTAAGAAATTTTCTTCCTACTGGGCTAATACCAGCAGTAACAGTCTAATCGAAAGACTAATTCGTGAAGGAAGTGCAAATACAAAAATTGTCATGGAAGACCTACTGTCAGGCAGGACCTTTTGCACGCGGCTTGATGAACAGGTTGTATTCAGCCAGTTAGACCATAATGAAACCGCCATTTGGAGTCTCCTTCTTGCTTGCGGTTATCTACGGCTTGTCAGCTATCATCTGGAGGAAGAATGGGACGAAGAGGAATTTGAGCTTGCCCTCACCAACAAAGAGGTTCGAAGTATGTTTAAAAGATTGATAACCGGCTGGTTCTCTACATTTACTCCGGCATATAATGATTTTATCAAAGCGCTTTTAGCAGACGATACAAAAGCCATGAATATTTACATGAATCGGGTTGCCCTCACAACTTTTAGCTATTTTGATACAGGCAAACATCCCTCCGATAAAACAGAACCGGAACGCTTTTATCATGGTTTTGTGCTTGGACTGATGGTAGAGCTTGCTAATCGCTACATGATTTCATCTAACAGGGAAAGCGGTTTCGGAAGATATGACGTAATGCTGGAGCCGATTTACAGTTCGGATAATGCAATCATTCTGGAATTTAAAGTTCATGACCCTGATGAAGAAAATACCCTTACGGATACTTTGCAAGAAGCGTCGGCGCAGATTGAACGAAAACGCTATTGCGCCGCATTAGAAGCCAAAGGCATCAGCGCAGAACGGATTCGGAAGTATGGATTTGCTTTTAAAGGGAAGAAGGTTTTGATTGGGTGAAAGAAGCCGTCTCGGCAGTCAATAGATCGGCGCTGTTGTTCGCTTCCATTATTAAAACAAAAACAGCCCAAAGTTGTTCCCAGTGTAACATCTTTGGGCTGTTCGCTCAATCTAAAACCGCAGTTTACGTATATTATTCAAGGTTTCTCCATAAGCCTGTTCCTTGCCAAATAAAAGTGTTGTACCCAGCACGAAACCCTTCACACCCTTGGGCGCATATTCCAAAATCTTATCCGCGCTGCACGCTCCGTCCCAATAAATTTCAAAATCCATATCTTCTTTTAATGCAAGTAATTTCGTAATCTTTTTCCCCACATAGGGCAGATACATCTGCCCTGCATTTCCGGGATTTACTGACATGACCAATACCTTTTTTACAATCCGAAGCATCTCCATCACCGTTTCCACAGATGTTCCCGGATTAATGGCAATTCCTGGTATCATTCCTGCATTGATGATACTCTGTAATGTTGTGGATGGGTGATATTCTGCTTCCGGGTGTATATAAACCGTATCCCCTTTGCGCAGGCAATCCAGAAATAATCCGATGCGGTTGTTGGGATGCTCAATCATTAGATGTACATCCATCGGCTTTGATGCTGCGTGGGATATGAATCGCATATCATTTAGAGACATGGCGAAATTAGGGACATAGCGTCCGTCCATGATGTCGATATGAAAAGAATCTATACCGCCTTCTTCCAGATTTTTCACTTCATTTTCTAAGTTACCGTAGTTTGCACACATCATGGATGCCATTAGTTCAAACTGCATATCTCTTCTCTCAACTCCCTCATTATTACCCTTGCGACGCGTCAACATGCTCTAAAAAGGGCCTCTCATATTTATGAATACCGCATCATGTCAGGAAACGGCAGCCCGTATGCATGATATTCAGCTTCCCTTTCTGATACATAAAGTACAACGTCAACAAGGTTTCCCCTATATATCCCACATACCGATCTGCTCGTTCTCCTCCTTTGGGACTGCTTAACTCCTCCACCCGCTCCAAAACAGGGAACAGCCAATTACAGTATTCTTCCAATACCTCTTTTTTTGCCAATACCAGATTATAGTTATAGAAATATTTCTGCTTTAAAATTTTCGAAAAAGCCTCGGCGTACTCCGGGCTCATTTCCATTACCGCCTTTCGTACCGCATTCCAGTCTTCCTGTTTCAAATACCTCTTATGATGCTCTTCCATATCCGGTTCATAGGGCATCGGATATGGCAGCACCACATCCACTCCATTATCCGCAAGTCTTAGTACATCGTCATCCGTAAGCTCCAAAATCCTCCGATAATGGCTCAATCCATAGTATTCATATTCCTCATTTGCAGACGGATACTGCAAGCGGTTTTTCCAAATCCAATATAGCGCTGTCAGTTCCGAATAATTCCCGTTTTTAGCAGAAATGTTATCCCCGTCACAATCCAAGATATTTGCCACACGCTCGTTACATAATGCCGCCCCTACCTGGATCGGAGTAATCCACTCCGGCTTTTCATATCCTTCGGTTAAGGGCTTGTCCCTGTGAAATTTTGCCAGAAATACATGCATATTGGCTTTATGGTATCCAACCGGCAGCGCCTGCAGGGGCATATATTCTCTGTCACAGGTACAATGGTAGCTTTGAAGCTTCGCCCATCTAAGAGAAGTTAATCGGACATGGCAGGCAAGGCCCAACGCCTCAAGCTGCTTTTCAATCAACGGCATCTGATTCTCCGGTGTTGCGATCAATATCTCAATATTCCCCTTCTCTTCTTCTGATAACGAACCAGAAAAAGACGACAGCTCCAGAACAGGAAGGCCCGATAAAGTCTCGGCGTTATAGCCTCTCTCTGTGACCAGAAAACAACGGATCTTTCTGATCGGATATAGATTATGTATTGCCGCATAAGCTCCAAGGGCCATTCCCTGAGCCCCATATATCGCTAAATCCATAGGATTCCTCTCCTTGAAAATATCCTTATTCAATGAAATGCTTTCTTACATGGACAATCTTAAAATCATCTTCATGATGAATAAAATAAATAGACAGCAGACGCTCCGCCAAAAAGCCTATATACCGACTCTGGTAAGCATCCTCCTTTTTCTCACAGCGCTCTTCACAGTAGAACAAAATCGGAAACAGCCATCCGCAATAATCATTTAAAATCTCTTTCCTTGCAATCAGCATATTGTAACCATAGTAGAAATTACCGTTCTGCAATTCTATAGCCGACGCAAGATAGTCCGGCGCAAGCTTTCTAACAGCCTCCAGCATCATCTCCCAATCTTGTTCCACATGGTCGTGCCGGTATACCTCCCGGACACTGGGAAAATTTAAGACCGGAAGCGTCAGTATTACATCAATATCTGAAAAAGAAAGCTTCTCCAAATCCTCCCTTTCCAATTCAAAATGCCGTCTGTAATGACAAAGCCCCGCATAGTCAGACTTATCATTTTTCCAAATCCAATATAAAGCCGTCAACTCGCAATACTCTCTGTTCTTATGGGAAATATTATCTCCGCAGTCATCACTGACCTCACAAATCCTTTGTTCCGTCAACGCCGCTCCCGCCTGAATAGGTATCTCCCATGCAAACCTGGAACAGTCCTCCTTTAAAGTCCTGTCTACATGACTTTTCACAGAGTAGATATGAACCAACGGATTCTTGTCTTCCCTTCTTTGCCTGACAACCGATAATTCTTCCTCCACGGTCAGATACTTTTTCCCCCTCATCGCCCAAAATGATTGATAGTAATTCCCCTGTACCTCACTCCACAAATCGCTTTCAAATGTCATAGGAATCAAATGAAAATATCCGAATGCCCTCAGACTGCTTTCTATCGAACAGCGGTACTTTTCCGAGGTCGCAATTACTATCATAGCATCCTTATCAATACAACTTTCCGCCTCTTCCAGCTCAATCACCGGAATCCCCATAAGGCACTTCTGATTTTCATTCAGGCTGGAAACCAGACAATAATCAATGTGCAGTTGATACGGTTTACTCATCAAACAATTTACTACTTGAAACGCAACAAGCCTTGCGCCAAAAATAACCACCTGATGGCTGCCCCTTAATCTTTCCATTAATTCTTTTGCATAATACATGAACCTAACTGCTCCTTTTTCTTTCCAGAACCTTCTCATAGATGTCCATAATCTCACGGACATTGTTCTCTTTTAAATACGTCCTATTTGCATATTCCTGCCCTGCCTTGGCAATTCTTCGGGATAATTCGGGGCTCTCCGCCGCTTGGATTATTTTTTCTGCAAGCTCCTCAGGATTTCCAGCCTCGTAGAGTAGGCCTGTCTTTCCCTCCTGAATCAACTCCGGCGTTGCGCCTGCACGAATCCCGATTACGAAACATCCGGACAGCAAAGCTTCAATGGTAACTCTTCCGTAAGCCTCCTTAGCGCCGCAGGTAAACGCAATATCCGATTTTTCATATAACTCATAGACATTGCTGCTTGTACCCGTAAACACAACCTTCTCTTCCAAATGATATCTTTCGATTTCCTTCTGTAGCTCCTCTAGGAAGGACCTTTCTCCTTTTCCAACGATTTGCAGACAAAAATTCGTCATATTTCTTTTCAGCAAAATCCCGCATGCCTTGATTAATTCTTTTTGTCCCTTAAATGGAGTAATTGCCCCTACAATCACCATTCGAATCGTTTTGCTTTCAAATATTTCCCTACTGCCAACAGACGCTCCATCTTTCTCTACCGCATCATAAACCACTTGGATTGCTTCCCAGCCTTTGAAAAGCCTAAGGCTTTTTATATACTGTGATACTGCGATGACTTGAGCTGAACCCTGCAGCAATCTCATTGCTTTCTTTTTGGCAAATATTCTATATCCCTGATTTTCCATGTTCTCTCTAAGGTGCCAAACATAGGGCACGCCGCATGCTTTGGCTGCCTTGGCGCCGATATACGTATAGGTCGTATTGCAATGGACTAAGCTCACAGAATATGTCCTAATTAGCTGAATCAATTCTCTTTTTGCTTTATGGTTCTGCTGCAATGCTATGAAAAACTTTAACTTTTCCAATAGGTTATGAGCTTTTTCCAGCTCATATCCCCAATCCTTTGACTCTATGTATGTATAGGGTATCTTCTTTTGTGTCAATAGACCGGCGCCAGAACCATAATGAGGGAGGATTACAGCTGCAGCCACGCCTCTTTCTCTCAGCAGCCCGCATAACTCGGCCATACATCGGAAGGCGCCTGAGACATGGCTGTTATCCGATGCCATAAATAGGATTTTCATCTTAGCATTTTCTTCAAAACTGAAAATATGTTGTTTTTTGAAATCACTTATATAATTTTGACATATATTTTGATATAACCCTGACGAAATAAATACAACATTTTGAAAATCCAAATTTGACAAAGACTGTCCAATCTCTTTATGCAGATCCGGTAATGTGGCAATGATCACAACTGCATCTTTTTTGTATTTTCCCAAATCTCTGATTTCAGAAATCGGAACTTTACATACCCTGCAAGGAAACGCATCCTGCAGGCAGGCAACCTCCTTTTCTTCCTTATTTTCCTGTTTTTGTGTCACTGCAAAACCTATGACTTTTTTATCTAAGCCATATCGCAAAATCCGATTGTATATCAATTCCCCAACCATTCCGGCTCCATAGATAATGACGTATTTACTTTTTTTGATTTGATCTATGAATTTTTTTTCTGAATTAAATTTCCCCAACATCATTCCAAGTCCTTATTTTATCAATAGTCCATCATCCATTGCATCATCACCCAATCACAAACAGAGGTCTCCGTATAGAGCAGAATAATCTTTTCCTTCTTAATATTTTGATTCAGCAAATTCCTATACATTTCTTCCTGGTAAACATAGCTGGAAACCAGGATATGGTCCACATCCTTTGGTATATTTTTGTATGAAAGAACTTTCCTGCCGAAAAAAACCTGTTCCTGATTTTCATGCTCTTGTGAAGTAATAAAAAAGAACTCTGCCTGGATTTTACCGACTTTCTTTTGATATAGCTCCAGGATAATCCGGGTATGTTCCCCCATCCCATAAATCCCTACTTTACCGCCGTTAAATGGCAATCGGGATAATCTCTCTCTACATTCCTCACATACCCTTCTTTTTGTATTCTCTATCTGCTCATATAATGGAACCTGGGAAGGAAGCTGCTTTATTTTTACGTTTTTCCATAACTCCTTTAGTACCAGAAGGAAAGCCAGGTGTTCTTCTAAACTATTGTACTCTTCTTGAAAAACAGGCGTCCAAAATCGTAAAAAAGTAGCTGCCAGCTCACATTTTAAATGGGAGACTAGTTTCTTGTCATGGTACTTTGAAAGTTTAAAAAAAGTATGTAAAAGATCAAAGGAAATGTATCTTCTTATTAGCTCTTTCTCTGAGGCCCAATTCCAGTGGTGGAACATATATTCCCATATCAATTTTTGATTGGTAATCAGATCCCAGCACTTCTTGTCATTCAATCCACTTCCCATAGTTGAATTATCACGGCATCTCCTGATATACAAAGATTCTATAATACCAGTGACAGACTTTGCGTTGGATATGACCTGCAAGCTAAAAAAATTATCTTCAAAATAAATTCCTTCTGGAAATATAATCCTATATTTTCCCAAAAACTTTCTATTATATGCCGCAACACATGGAGATACCGTATATCTTCCGGGAAACGCAGTTTTTAAATAGTCTATACCTGTCATATTTTGTTCATTTAAACTATCTTTATGTTTAAATGCATCTTTTTTTTCTGCTGATAGAATATCATATTGAATGTCAGCGTTATAATATAGAACTTCCACTTCTCTTTTCTGTAATGTCTTTTTTATAACAGCACATGTATTCTTATGAATATAGTCATCAGAATCGACAAAAATGACATAATCACCTGTTGCTTTTTTTAGTCCTATATTTCTTGTTGCCGCAGGCCCAATATTATTTTGATTCATAAAAATAATATTGGAACATTGGGCAGCATATTTTTTGCATATTTTCTCACTGCTGTCTGTTGAACCATCGTTGATTAAGATAATTTCATCAAATTTTTCTGATTGCTGTATTAAACTTTTCAAACATTCTTCTAAATATTTTTCTACGTTATATATTGGCACAACAACAGTTACTCTCACCATCATAATATTTACCAACCTTAAAATTGTTCTGCTGCTGGAATTGGAAAATAGCAATATCTCCACCATTACAATGATTGCACATATCAAGATATCCTATTTGAAACTCTAAAAATATTTTTTATCCAATTTTTCCAGTTCTAAATATCCAGCTTCAATTAATTCAAATTTTAAATTGTCCAATACCCTTCTTGCCATTACACAATAATAGTATCGATATTCTTTTTCCTCACATTTACGGCATACATTTTCAAAACCTTTTAACGCAACAGAATAATCGGATATTCGAATTGCAACATCATATTTTTTTCATATATCTTAGATACTTTGTTCTGGTATTATTGTACCATTAGGCATTATTGAAAATATCAATATTATTTCAGTATTTATCACCAATATATGAAATAATTTTTCCAAGATTTTGATAGAAAAAAGGTTGTCCTCCTATAAAACAGAATTTTTTATAAATTAACATGATAAAAACAAATATCAACACTTTTTTTCCATTATAAGCTCCATATCTGGATATTGTTGTCAACTGCATGCCTCCATATGCGCATTTTTAAGCCTCTTAATTTTCTAATCATGCCACTTATATCTCTTCTTCTAATGCCTGCCTCAAATATATATTCTTTTTTGTTTTATGTTAAAATTCTTTATTATCTCATATCCATCTAACTCATGTTCTTTTTAGGACACTTCATATTTATCTTTCCCTCTATTCATATAGTAATCTTTCCAACGATAAAATATTAGAAATACCTTTATCTTTTAACACTCTATATATCGTTCCATATTCAAAGAGCACACTTACAATTACAACATCTACCGCTGGAAGACTCTCGTATGGCAGATATACTTTAACTTCTGTATGAAGGTTTTCACCTTTATAATCAATGATATACTTCACCAATATATCACTAAGTGCCAATTCCTCATACAGACTTCTTCCTAAAACTCCATAACCATATATTGCTATCTCTTTATAGCCTGCTGACTTTAGACGGCAGGCTAGCGAAACACCTTTTACACGCCGAGCCATCCAGTCTTCCATAATATGTAAATAGCGTACATTTTTTTCCAATTCTCTTCTTAATATTTGCTCCGTGCTTTCATACTGTATATCAATACGGTTCCGGCTGTTTTTATATTTCATAATTTTGTTCTGATAGTTCTTTTTTGCATAAGGAATTGCCTCTAAAAATTTTTCCCCATATTTTTCATCCGGTTCCAGGTACATTCCTTCTCCCCATTCATTCCATGCATTTAAAAACACAATATCATTTCCATAGGCAGCGCTTTTTGCCATTAATTCGGTAAAATAATGTGAAAATTTCTCTGGTGTAGCATGTATCACTATATCCCCTTCGCCCCCACGCCGCGGCGTATCATCATAGCCGACCACACCTTCAAAATAGATATTTTCTAAACTCTCTTTGGATAAAATACTCTCCCAAAGATCATCATATTCCCAAGTAGACACAACTGTTCTATTATCTCTACATAATTCTGACATACATCCAAAAGCTTCCGCAGGTTCATAATACAATTCTGCATTAAGTCCTTTTCCCTGGTTCGTATAACAGCTAGACCCAATAACATATATACCTTTTAATCCATATAAATAAGCAAGTTGCTGCCAGTAATCAAGCATCTCAGGTAAACAAGAAATCTCAGTGGTCTTGTATATTAAAAACAACGGCTTTCCGTCTACTTTGATGTATCTTTCATCTTTAAAAAAGGGCAATAGATATTCAAAGTGTTGTTTCCATTGCAATTCATATCCATAACTTTGTTCAAGTAAAATCCCATCTAATGTCGTATCTTCTTGCTCATAAGTATTTGACCAAACGTTTTTGTTTTGAAGCATACTCCATGACCTTGCCCATGTTTGATTTGCCCAGCAAAAACAAAATGGCATATGAACGTCTGTCCACTTTAACAAATTTTCTGCCGGTTTTTCAAGGATCTGTCTCCCCTCCTTGAACCAATAATGATACATGCAGACTCCATCAATATTGTATTTTTCCATTAGTGATGCCTGCCATAACATTGTTTCTTTGTCAAGTAGATTATAATAATTATGATTTAGCGGAATCCTTGGCTGATAATGTTCTTCAAATATTTTTTTGGCCTTTTTTACAGCCACCCATTCTGTAAAACCCACGCCCCACCATTTATCATTTTCTTTTACTCTATGAAATTGCGGAAGATACATTGCTAATACTTTCATCTCTCATTCCTTTCTAAATAGAGTGTAAATGTCTGCTCTTTCTAAACAAATGCTAGTTTCTTATAAATATTTTCCATTTCTGAACTCTTTTCTTTACTCTCTTACCGATAAACACTCGTTATAAAACTTCACTTAACGCCTCTGACGATCCCTCTACACAATCTTGTTGACACATAATCTTGATTATTCAAAAATGGCCACCACATATATCCAGAAGTAGTTGAACATTTCACATCATATTTTCCTAATAAATCTTTAATTAAAATCTCATCGGAATTAGAATGATATGAACATATAGCACTTTTCATTTTTTTTGATCGTTTAAACAGTTTTTCTGCTCCTAAAAGTCCATCCCACTCATTTCCTTCTATGTCCATCTTAAGAAAATTAACTGGTTCATTAATTAAATCATCTAAAGTAGCATATTTCCCTTTATTTATTGATGTTATATATTTTTTTATAGTTATAACTTTATCTTGATATTCTTTAAATGTTTCATTAAGCGCCTCCACCCACATATCCTCAGCTTCTATCATATAAATCTTCGCTGCCTTTTCTATCACCTCAAGAGAAAAATTTCCTTCTGCAACGCCAACATCAACAACAATGTCTCCTTCATTTACATTAAAATCAGATGACAAATATTTATGTGGGGATCTATTATCTTGCTCAATTAATAGTCCTAAATAATATTCTCTTACTTTCTCCTCAGTATCTAAATATTTAGCAAAATATAATTTTTTATTTTGATGATAAACATAAAACATTTTGCAATTAGGATTATATTGAACCTCTATATCCATTTTTTTATACTTATCTACAAAATCATAATTAAATATCTGAATATCATTTTTCTGAATATATGCCATTACTTCTTTAATTTCAGAATCGTGAATATCTTTATACCGTTCTATTATTATATCTCGGTAGAAAAAACTTTTGTTTTCGATTATCCCCTGCATCATAGGAAACGTATCAATAATCTGTTGCTTAATTTCCTCGAAAGAATCCGTCAAAATCACTATTTTATCTGGTTCTGTATTTTCTAAGATGTCTGGTTGATAAACTTTAATCCCTCTAAATTTACTTCCATTTTTATTTGGATTATTATCTATAAATCCGATAACATCATATGCATTAAAAACATTACATTCATCTAATATTTGATTCGCTCTATATCCTGTTCCCCATATAAATATCTTCATATATAATCATCCCTTTACAAATTTCTCCCAAAACTGTTTCCAAGTACAGCATTTAACGAATAAATCGGGCAATTAACTTTTTTTGATATTTGACAAACAATTTCTTTAAAATAATACTCTGCCGTCACAACAATGGCATCTACTTGTGGAAGGTTCTGTTCTGGTGAAATCACTTGGAAATCCCCTATAACTTCTCCGGGATTTTTATCAATAATATAGGCTACTTCGATGTCTGTATTTTTTATCTCTTCAAAAAAACGTTCTCCCAATTCTTTCATTCCATAAATTGCTATTCGTTTTACTCCTTTTTTCTCTAAATATGTAACCGCTGACTTTCCTTTTTGTTTCATTTCCAACCACATATTTAATATCTGGTAGTATAGCAGTAATTTATTCATCTGATTTTGAGTCTGATTCATACTTTTTTTACATTTGAATAACTGCACTAAATAATTAATCCATCCCAAAAATCCGGCTAATAAAAATATATATTTAGGCTTTAACATACACTTCTACTCCTATCCATTCTTGATAATGACATTAACAATTCTTTCATTTCTTTTTTACTTTTTCTGTTTTCCAAACCAAACATATATTTACTAAATTCTATTTGTTCTTTAGTTATTATGAAATTAGTATTATTAAATAAATCGTTCATTTTTACAATTTGTTCTTCCAATCCAAGCTCAAGATCATAAGCATTATTGCAATTAGTCACTTTATATTTTATAGGTTGCTGAAACAAACTAATCGGACGATTCATATACATAGCATATGCCATTCCGGTAGTGGCTGCATTCGCAATCACTGCATCAGATAAACGAAATATATATTTTAATCTACTTAAAAAAAACGGACTTCCTGCATTGCCTGCTGAAACTATACAATATCCTTTTCTATGATATGGCTTCCACATGCCTCCTTTCAAATCCTCAAAGTACATACAAACCATTACTAAATCAAATTTCTTTTTTATACTTTCAATTTGCTGTATAAACTGACTTATACTATAATCTGCTACCATTCCAGGAATAGAGTGGCTTGGCATCACAAGTAACACTCTTTTCTTTCCTTTTATGCCTTTTATATATTCTTTGGATCGATAATCCTCCGCATAGGCAATATAGGGTCCGATAGCTATTGGAGATATATCTGTCAACTCTTTTATCACTTCTTCCCTAAACGGACTAAATGTCAAAATACTTGATACTGGATGCATCACTTCTATCTGACATACAGCCCTTCTAAGTCCAAGCCCATGTTCAATCATACATTTATTAAGAAGAACCTCTGTATTAATTCCTGAAAATCTCTTTAATTGGTATGACACACCATATGCTCCCACATAATTGGGTCGCAAATAAGAATTATCCTCTGCTAAAAGTCCTTTTATATCGGTAACCTCTATTTTTTTTGACTTATCTAAACTACCTTTTCTTAGAATCATTTCACATACACTCCACTTTGTATCTTAACAATTCTGCATAAAAATCCAGATATATTTAACACATCTTTTACATCATTTCTCTCTAAATTTTTCATATTGAGTTGCTATGATTGCATTGTTCTCACACATACAATTAATTCCGTCAATCCTAGGAAACAAAAGCATGCTTTCCTTGCTCCACAAAACATTTTCTAATTGCATTACAGGCTTTTGGCTAACTGGATCCGCCAATACCTCTCCCTCATCTTTTTTTATTATATTTTTTTCTATAACAGTAACTCCTGTTGGATTTAATTCGTTACGATTTATCCCTAAAAGATGATGTTCCATTACCTTACATTGCATTTCATTAATAACATCATATAATCTAGTCACATATCCATGTTTCTCCATACGCTTCCTGGCCTCTTCTCCCGCCAAATCGTATGCTGGCTCAAATAAAATCAAATAACCTCTTGTTATCCTTAGAAGCTCTTTTAATACTATCTCTTCATTCCCACCATTAGGCTCACAGGCATGAATAGTAAAAACTAAATCACACGCATTATCACATACCGGCATATGTAACATATCACCCATAATTAAATTAACATTTGCTCTTCTTTTCAAAAATTCCTTTGCTACCATAAGTCTGGAAAAAGAAGCATCTAAGCCATACAAACTTTTTATCCTACTCTTATCGAATTTCGCATACAACGAAGCAAGCGCTGTCCCTTCGCCACAGCCTGCCTCAAAAAGAATTGCATCTTTAAATTTGACCAAATATCTGCTTATTATCTCTGCGATTTTATCATAGTATTCCATCCATAATTCATCATTACAATATCTGTAATAATCTTCTACATAGGTTCCTGCCTGGAAGTCATAGCTTATCATAATATCTTCGAAGCTGTTTTCACTACGATTATCTTTCTTTTTCAAATATTCAATTATGTTTTCTCCATTCCCATATATCTCTTTAACTTTTTTTAATAGCCTTTTATCCACTTCTTCTACCTCTTTGTATCTTACATTGCCTTTATTTCCTCCGCGATACGCCATGCCCCTCTCCCATCCATCTCTCTTTTCATCATCTCTGACACTTCCTTGCGGTAAGAATAATCCTCATATTTCCCCTCCAACAATTTCATTACCCGATTCAAAACCGGGTCATATCTTAAATCGCCAACATACTCCATCAACCCATTTTTATGAAACGTTTCTGCATTCCTCCGCTGATTATCTGCCACAACATATATTATGAATGGCCCCCCCCCCGCCGCGCACAGCTCATACGATGTCACACCGCCTGCCGATATAGCAATATCCCCTTGCAGCATATAGTTCTCAATATCTTCTACCGCCTGATAGAAATGAAATTTCCCAACTTTTCCATATTCTTTCGTCAGCTTATCGTACTGTTTTGAATAGTTCCCACAAATCAGGTTCACTCTTTCTAATCTTTGAAACAAGGAACTCTTTGCTATTTTTTTTGTAAATTCCCACATAAAATTATGATGATCCGTTCCGCCTGACAATACAACTAACTCTTTGACTTTCAGAGATATTTCTTTTTCCGGAAGTGTTGAAAATACTTTACGAAGAGGCGCATATTTCATCCCTTGTAAGACGTTTGTCCCCAAAGGATATCTCTCTTTTAACCTAAACTCCTTATAATAATTTGCATAGCAGACGACTGCGTCTATGTCATAAATATTCTTTCCAAAATCATCCATGTACACCAGCTTGGTAAACTCATGCAGTTTGCTCAGATATCTTTCTGTTATATAGTAAGAATCTACTAATAAAACTTTTATGCTATATTCTTTGATTACCTGCCGCATCTTTTCTATTTCGCCGTCTAAATGACTCCAATCAGACTCTAAAGAAATAAACTCGTACCCTCTTTTTAAAATAAAAGCTTCCGAAAATTTATCTGCTGAAATAAAAATTTGAGTTTCCCCCTTTTCCCTCAGCGCTTCGGCCACAGCCGTACATCTCATAAGATGTCCCATAGCGATTACGGCGTTAGAATCTACGCGTATACCAATTCTATTCACTCTATCATCTCCCAGGATAATGGCATACCTTTCTTCAAATCATACCTCGCTTTTCTTCCAATGATATTGTCAACGTGTTTTGTTGCAATTCCATCCGCCGGACGTACCGACCGAATATTATGCCTGGTAAATATACTGCCTTTCGGAATATCCTCTGCTACAAATAGGGATCTTCCAAACTTTCTTCCTTCCTTTTGATTTTCCGTTAATTGGTAAGTAACGCTTCCTTTGGCTTTCTCTATATTTCTTACTTGTCTGACCATGTCAGAAAACTCCTTTGGCTCCATCGAAAACGCCGCGTCTACGCCTCTGTCTCCTCGTCCAAGCGTCAAATGTTTTTCTATTATTTTTGCCCCTAAAGCAGCCGAGGCTATAGCAACTTCTGTTCCCAGCGTATGATCTGAAATTCCACAGATGCAGTCATAGGTCTCCGTCATATGCGGTATTACACCTATCGGAACAGTCAGCATCTTTTCTTGACCATTTGATTTAATCTTATTACGTACTTGCCAGCTTCTCCCAACTAACTGTACGCTATCAAGGAATACAAAGTCGTCAACCTGATCGATCATCGAAAAATATCCCATCCAGGGTATATACTATTTACGCGTTCCTTTCGTCTATCCCACAGTTTCTTTGCCTCTTCATAACATGCTGCATGGACGAAATGGACGAAATCTATATTGATTTTCATACATGATTTGATTGACAATATTTTCATATTCTTGTCCTGCTCCCCAAATTATGCATTTATCCATCTTTGTCCACCTTAACCTATTAGTTCGCCGACAATTCTGTCTGCGCCGCGTCCATCCACAAATCTTTGCATCCTCTTTCCCATATTTACTCGCTGCTCATAATTTTTAGCAAGTTCTTCTATCCCCTCATAAATCTTTTTTCCAGGGCCTTGTTCTCTCCTAAAATCGCCGCACGATACTGACATTCCCATCTTTTCAAATGCTTCGGCTCCCGGAATCTGGTTGTCCGCTACTATATAGGTAATCATAGGCACTCCACATGCGCTTATCTCATACATCGTACTTCCGGCTGCGGTTACGGCAAGGTCGCAGGATGAAATCAGGGTTTTCATATCAGCCACATTGAAGTGAATATGCAGATTCGGAATCTCTCCCGCCAAATGATAGATTTCTTCTTTGTCCGGATTCATACCGCCAACCAGTAAATGATAATCCACGGTGTCCTTATTCCCTTTCATAAACCGCACAAAATCAACCGCCAAATGAATCAAATCCGAACCGCCTGTCGATATCAATATATTTCTGCATCTTTGATTTTGGATTTTCGTAGGTATATTTTTAAAACATTCTCTTATGGGCGCATACTTTACCCCCAGAAAAACCTCAGGATAAGAGACTGATTCTTCAAAATACATATTTTTGTAATCAATGTCCGAACTATACGCATTGTAATTAATAAGAATATCCGCCGGGTAAGCAAAGGCTCCTAAATCGTCTATATAGATAAGCCGTACCATACTCTTTACACTTTCAAGATACCGTTTTGTCACAAAGTAACTGTCTATAATAACCATTTCAGGGTTCATATTCTTAATAACAGACTTTAATTTTTCGGTTTCCTCGTCCATAAATTGATAATCCGAATCCAAAATGACTGTTTTGTATTTTCTGGCAGAAATCGTTTCCTGCATTGAGGTATCCGCTAAGACAAACGTACAATCTTTTCCAATTTTTCGGAATGTATCTGCAATAGAAAGACACCTCATAATGTGGCCTGTTCCTATTTTTGCATTTCCATCAGCTCTAAATAATATCATTTCTTTACTCTATCTTGGGTGTTTTCCTTACCTGTTTTTGGCGATATGCTTTCAAAAAATCACCAATGTTATCAGACCACTTAAAATCAATCTGCCTTTTCAACAAATTCAAATCAGAAATTGTATGATAGCTCCCTTCCCCCTCTTGCTTTTTTGCAATCGCCTTATACTTCCCGGATCTTATTTCGTCCCAATGAAGCCTGAAAAGCTTGCCCATAGCCTCATTCAGTTTCTTATATGTAGTTTCAAAGGATTCCAGATTCGCGTCAAACTGCATAGTTTCCTGAAAAATAATGTCTCCTTCATCAAGCCCTTCCGTTAGCATATGAATGGTGACGCCTTTAGGTGTATCATCAATAAAACTCCATATATTAGGGCTTGCCCCTTTGTTCCACGGAAGATATGATATGTGCATATTGATAATATTATTGTTTACGTATTTGATACATTGTTTTGAAATTAGGTAGATATAATTATAACTGATCACAAGTTCCGGTTTAAAATATGACAAGATATCTATCGTCAGTCTATCGCTAAATATTTCCGCCTTACATCTTTTAGCAATCCATTTGAACAGCGGCAGGCAATTTTTGTTGTTCGTCAGGTAAAGAACTTTTACCCCCCCCCCCCAGCTGTATCTGCTTCGTCCTTATGTCCCTCTTCTGAACACTGTTTATCATTCTTCATTGCGTATTCATACTGTTGAAACTTTTCTTCAAACTGATTTTTTTCAAAGCAGTATACGGAAGCAACATTTGATGGTTTCACTTTCGCAATTAATTTACTGACATATGGTAGTTCATCTCTGACTTTTTGTTTAATCAGGCGAATCATTTCTTTTCCATATCCGTTCCTTCGGTAAGGTTCGGATATACTGTAGTTTATTTCAGCTTCACTGTCTTTTATCGATAATCTCACCTGGCCAACAGCCTCTGAATCGCTCATCAGGATATACTGCCGTTGTTCTGTGCTATTGATCATCCCCTCAAACCATTCCTTGTGTTCTTCGTAATCGATTTGATCGGAACGAAATGAGTCCAATCGAGTCGAAGCCTCGTTTGTCCATGTAAATAGCAGGTCAATATCTTCATTCGTTACTTTTCTTAAAAACAACATATCAATACGTCCTCACTCCAAACCATCTGAATATAAAAGTTATTAAAGTATCATATCCGGCTGAATTGGCTCTCCATATTTAATATCCCGTAAAGCAGTTTTTCCCAGCACCTCTTTATAGTATTTGGGCTTCATTCCCTGCCCAGGCCTTATACTTCGAACATTATCCTTTGTTAATGTGTCTCCCACACGGATATCTCTTACCGCAAAAAGGCTGCGTTGGAACTTGATATTCTCTCTTTCCCCCTTATTTAGCCCGTAACTGACGAATCCACAAATCTCCTTCGCTTTTTTTACATCCTGAACCATTTGCTTATATTCTTCTATTGACATACTGAATCCGCTGTCCGCACTCTTAACTCCTGGCAAACGGATATGTTTCTCAACCACACAGGCTCCAAGCGCCACACCGACAACCGCGCCAAGGCTGCCTTCGCTATGGTCGGAGAGTCCGACCGGCGCCTGGAATCTCTGAGCCATATCTGGTATATTTGCCAGATGCATATCTGCCCAGGCTGCCGGATATTCACTGCAGCATTTTAGCAAAACTATCTTTTTATTTCCCATTCTATGGCAGGCGTTAACCGCGTCTTGTATGTCCTCTATCCTCCCCATTCCACAGGAAATAATCATCGGTTTTCCTTTCGACGCCGTATATTCGATTAGTGGAATATCTACCAATTCAAAACTGGCAATCTTATAAGCTTCCGTCCGGATACTTTCCAGAAAATCCACGGCCGTATTGTCAAAGGGGGTTGACAAAAAATCCACGCCATACCTACCACATTCTTCTTTGATACGCTCTTGCCATTCCCATGGAGTGGCTGCTTCCCGGTATAAGTCATAGAGTTTATAACCGTCCCACAGTCCTCCATGAATACGAAAATACTCATTATCACAGTCAATCGTAAGCGTATCGGCAGTGTATGTCTGAATCTTGATACAGTCCGCACCCGCATCTGCAGACCGGCGGACAATCTCTAACGCATTCTCTATGCTTCCCCCATGATTAGCGCTCATTTCTGCAATCATGTACACTTCATTTCTGTCGATCTTTTCAAATAAACGGAACATTATTCATCTCCCTGTCAATTCAATCTCCCAAACCCGCTGTGGCAAACCGGACCTTCAAGGTACGACTCCACTGTTTCATCCTTTCTGTCTATCTCTGCTATCATCCTGAATACGTCGTCTACGTTCTCCAAATATTCTTCAATCAATTCTTTCGAATGTGCGTACGACGTATAAAATGCATTGGAAGCAATATAACCCCGTTTTAACATTTCCTGTACAAAAAATGTTTTATAGACGAGCATATTCTCTTTTCCCAAAATAGAAAAATGTACTAACGGATGGATTCCCTCTACTTTTACATTCAGACCATTCTTTTTCGCTTTTTCCTTCCATCCCGCCGAAACCCTCGCTCCGTATTCGTCTTGTTTCTCCCATACTTTATATTTTTGGTACAGCTCTATGTTTTTTAAAGCGGCTGCAAAGGCAACTCTTTCTGTGTAAAATGTACTGCTGATAAATGTTCCCTGTGAGGCTTCCATTACTTCTTTTCTCCCTATAACAGCAGATAAAGGATAGCCATTCGTTAATCCTTTTGCGAATACTGCTATATCCGGCTCTACGCCTAGTACTTTATGGCTTCCTCCGGCGCACAGCCTGAACCCAGCGGTAATCTCGTCAAAGATAAGGACGATTCCCTCCTTTTTTGCGGCCTCCCTTATCTTTTCCAAAAACCCGTCTTTTGGATATTCATTGCGGATTGGCTCCATAACCACTGCCCCAATTTTTCCCTTATGTTTCTCCATAAGAGCGTTAAATTCTTTTATGTGATTATAATGGAAAGGCAAGTTTGTCCCTACTAACCCGGCTGGTACCCCCAGCGGTTTAAGCCCTGCTATATGCTGATCGTTTAACGCATTTTTGTTTGACAGGTTTGCCGACAAATACCAGTCATGCCAGCCGTGATATCCACAGAATAATAGGATGTCTTTCTTCGTATATGCTCTGGCGATCCGACAGGCCATTGCCATTGCCTCGCCTCCTGCTTTGGCATACCTTACTGCTTTAGCCCAGGGATGAAGCCTTATTAGTTCCTGAGCTAGATATACCTCTTCCGGCGGATTGAGCGTACACATTCCCCCATTGTCAATTGCACCTTTTGCCGCCCCATCTACTTCGTCATTTGCATAACCGAGTACGTTGGAACCAATGCCCATATAACTGACGTCTATATATTCTCTGCCATCTAAATCCCATATCCTGCAACCTTTTGCTTTTCTGTAATAGGCTGGCCATAAATCCGGCAGAAACATTTCCGGGCGTTTGCTCAATAACTGTGTGCCTCCAGGTATTACTTTTTTTGCCTGGCCGTATAATTCCTGTCCCTTACCTGCCATAATCTTTTTCATAACCATTTCTCCTAAATTTTAAATTCTCATTGTTCAGAAAACATATATGCATCCTCTACCGTATCCTTATAGAATACATTTAAGGCACATCTCTCTTGTATATCTTGATGAAAACCTTTCCCTATGTGAGAAAAAGGTCTTTTTTCTGCCAGATAATACTGGGGATTTCCCAAAAATAATTCTGCCAGTTCATATTTGTATGTTGGTACTTTTTCATTATGAACATTTACCCTTCGATATGGAGTTCGTGTATCAAAATCCCAAACAGCTAATACCCCCCCCCCTGTTTTTAAGACCCTATCTGCTTCTGCAACGGCACGCATTACATACTTTCTATCTACCCAAAACATGCAAAATGCCATCATAACAATATCGAAATATTCGGATTGAAAGTTCAACTTGTCTGCTGTTCCCTGACTCAAAATGACTTTGCTAATTTGATCCTGTTTTATCACATCGTTTCCATAATCTACAGCCTCTCTTGAAGGCTCAATTCCATAGCCTTCCAATTCATATTTTCTGCACAAATAGGTTAGATTATATCCATAGCAGCATCCAATTTCCAAGATTTTCATGTTTTTATGGATTCCTTGATATTTTTCTAAGAACTCGTCAAACAACAAACATCCTTTTGCAATCTCTATTTTTCCGTCTTTTAAATTTCTTTGGAAATATGCATTTCCTTCGCTTTTTAAAACCTCTTCTTTCGCATTTTCACGCAACATTACTACTACTCCATTTTGTCAAATTGAATCTTTACTCTCTAGTGTGCCGGCACATTTACTTTCAGTTAAATGTGTCAGCACACTAGGACCTTATCCTTTGCTAAAGATTTCGCCAGCCCTTCATTTCTTGTAATGTTCTCATTTAACTTCTCTAGATGTCCGTTTGACTGCAAGTACGCCAAAATATCCTCTGTAACAAAATCTTCTTTTCCTTCGGATATAAAATGATTATAAATATTACAAATCAGCTCATAATCTTCATTCTGATCTAACGTCCATCTCTTGTCTCCAATCCCGGCTATGGGACATTCAAGATTCTGAATTGCAAACTCTTCCGGATGATTCTTGATATACTGGGTCACATGTTCTCTTTCTGAACTGAGTTTTGCTTCTTTCCACATTCTTTTTAAAGCGGAGTACCTGATGATTTCAATATCTAAGCCATCCGGAAAGCTCTCTGTTAATTCAGCCATATAATCTGTCCCGTCCTTTAATTGTTCAATCGCCATATCTAGATAGCGCCAATCAAAAAGCGGACAATCCGCTGTTATCCGCACTATATATTCGGGCTTTAATAATCTCGTCCCTTGATAGTACCTATCCAAAACATCGTTCTCCGATCCAACAAATACCCTTATCCCCAGCTCTGTACATAAACGAATTAATGGTAAATTATTCTTCTCAATAGATGTAACTACCATAACTTCGTCAATAAATCTACTGCGACTGACTCGTTCGATTACCCATTGCAAATCCGGTTTTCCGGAGATATCTTTTAATACCTTATTCGGCAGCCTGGCCGAGCCGCATCTTGCCTGTATCATGACCAGATACTTCATTTCCTACCTCCCTGTTTTACCCGCATCCATCCTAAATTAAGGATTCCATAGAACAGGATTTACCAGCTTTTCTTCCACGTCTTCAAATTCCTTCTGAAATATTCTTCTTTTATCCTCTGGGAGTTTTTCATTTCGCATCGATAAATATTCCCATAACTGAGCTTTATTATCAACGCCAAATACTACATAATCAATGCCCGTACGCTCTCCCACATATCCAATTGCTGTTTTTAGAGGCGATAGCTGATATTCTCTGCATATGGTTAAAAACCGTTTCAAATATTTTTTTGCAAATCCCATGTTTTCCGGCAGATCATCTGGATCCATGAGCAAAAGACCTTGAAGAAGGGAGCTTCTTGCATATACTTCAACCTCTTTCTTTTCTGCTTCCTCAAAAAATCCGCATTTATCCAGCCGCTGGTCAAATATGTTATAGGGAATCTGTATTACTTTTATTTCATCATATTCTAACGCTTTCATTGCTTCCTTCGGAGTATAGACAGAAACTCCTATTTTCTTCGCCATATTTTCCTTGCAGACACACTGCAAGGCACGTACGGCATAGTCGTCAAAAATATATTCTGCATTATGAAAAAGGAATGCTTCTAGCTTTTTCACATTTAATCTTTTTAGACTCTCATTGATATTGCTTAACACAATATCTTTCCAATATTTCTTAGGCTCTTCTAAAAATGCTTTTGGCGTTAATTTTGAGATAATCTTCATTCTCTCTGCCTTATCGGGATTTTTTTCTATATATCGTCCAAGAACACTTTCCGCATCTCCATAATTGCTGGCGGTATCAAAACAGTCAACTTTTTTATTTAATGCCAATGTCAGTATCTCATTTGCCGCTTCTTCTTTCGGTTTTCTCCCTCCCTGTACGCCATAATCCATTCCAAGCTGTACAGTTCCAAGCGCAAGTTTCATGCTATACTCCTTTAATTTTAAATATATTAAATAATGGTTTTATTATAAATTGTCTTTCCAATATGAAATTCATCAAACTTCTCTTTATTCCCATCACTTTCATTTATCATCTCAATATATATTTCTAAAAGTGTTCTATTTTTACTAACATCCAAAATTTCTACATTTCCATCTTTCACTTGTATTAGTGGATTTCCCTTGTGTCCATTCCAAAAAAAACGTTCCGAAAACTCCATCCCCGAAACATACACTTCTTCCATTTTTTCATTAAAATTTCTGATTGATATTTCTGATTTAATATCTAAATTATCATTAATTTTGTATATCTTCTTCTGTTTGTTTGCTAAAACCCAAATTTCGCTCCCAAAAACCACATGAATACACACATCCCCTTCAGGAAGATTTTTTATAGGATATTCTTTTTCCACAAAACACCCCGTATTGATATCATAAATCAATACACTCTCGTCTCCATGAATCATAATCGGGAAAAAATATATTTTCTCTCCTACACTTCTTGCCAATACTCCCTCTGCTTTATGCCCGCCCAGACTTAGTATTTCCTTTTTATTATCATCAACATCAAATAAAACAATCTGTCCTTTAGAGCTTTCTATCATATAGATACGCTGCTGAAACTGTACTGCTCCATTAAAAAAGTATTCGTCCTTACTTTTTTCTGTTTCCTGAAGCTCTATTTCCTGCATTTCATGAGTCAATAAATCCAATTGGATTAGAAATCTATTATTTCCTCTTGGAGCCAGATATGCTTTTTCTTTCCAAAAAAACATATCTATAAACGGGATAATTTCTTCTTCTATTTTAGGAGGAATATCATAATATGCCATCTCTTGTGTTATCAAATCAAAGCTGACTATTTTCTCTTTTAAAAACGGCAGCATCCACAATATATTTCTATTTGTATAAAACTTATAAAAATGAGACTTTATATAGTTTTTATTGATTTTTGCAACACATTCACACACTCTATTTTCAAAATGATACCGAAATAATCCCGGTACATGCTGGTCGCAAAAATATAACCATTGGCCTGCAACTGTATATGAAAAAGGCGCCAAGCCATTGGTTTTTTCATAAAATAATTCTAAGCGTTCCATAGCATACCTTCCTCATATTATTTCAGGTAAAATTCAATCACTTTTTTTACCGCCATGATTACACTATCTACGTCTTCATCGGACATCGCCGGATATAATGGGAGCGTAATCATTCTTTCGTACAGCTTTTCAGCATTTGGGCATATTCCTTTTTCATATCCCAGCTTTCGGTAATATGGGAAATAATAGATTGGTATATAATGAACATTACAAAATATATTTTCTGCTTTAAGAGCGTCGAATATATCCTTCCTTCCAACTGTTAATTGTTCCAAATCCAGTTGTATGATATACAAGTGCCTGGCCGTATCAGATTCTAATATTTCTTTTTGCAATATAATTCCTGGAAATTTCGAAAAGGCCTCATTATATTGTGCCGCTATTTCCTGACGACGTTTTTTAAATCTTGTTAATTTATCTAACTGGCTTGTCACTAAAGCAGCTTGTATATCTGTAAGCCGAAAATTGTATCCCAAATCTATCTGTTCATAATACCAGTCTCCCGCACCCTTATTTTCCATCAATTCAAAATCTCTGGTTATCCCATGGGAACGAAATAATTTTAACTTCTGATAAAATGTTTTATTGTTCGTAAGTACGGCGCCGCCCTCCCCTCCGGTTACTGTCTTGACCGGATGAAAACTAAATGTTGTGAAATCAGCAATATTACCAACTGCCTTTCCTTTATATTCCGTTCCTATAGAATGAGCGCCATCTTCGATTAGTAAAATATTCTTCTCTCTGCAAATGGAACAAATTTCATCCAATTCCACTGCCTGTCCGGTAAAATCGACCGCTACAATTGCTTTTGTTTTTTCATTTATATTCCTTTTGATTGATTCAGGGCTGATATTGTAGGTTTCCGGATTAACATCAGCAAATATTGGTTTGGCTCCTCTATACAACGCACAGTTGGCAGACGCCGCAAAGGTCATAGGAGTCGTTATTACCTCGTCGCCCTCTCTAACCCCGGCGGCATAGCAAGCCGCTTGTAAGGCGGCAGTCCCATTACTTAATACCACAGCAAATTTCGCCCCTGTAATCTCACACAATTTTCGTTCAAGTTTATCAACAGCCGGGCCGCATGTAAGATGGTCGCTTCTCAATACACTTATTACTGCATTGATATCATCCTCATCAATCCATTGATGTCCATAATATAACGGTGTTTTTCTTATCGGTTTTCCGCCGTTGATTGCCAAGTTTCTCAATCTATTCTCCTTCTATTCATATCCGGCTATATCGCCTTTTAACAGTTCTTGAATCTTCTCTACAGACAGCCATTCCTGATTTTCTCCGGAACTATATTCAAATTCCGCTTCTACAGGCTTTCCTCCCGGAATAATACGATTCTCTCCCCACCAGTTATAGGCAGGATAAATAATAAAATGCCTGTCATATTCGTATGTATGCATAGCATCTTCCCGTGTAATCATTACCTCATGAAGCTTTTCCCCTTCACGTATCCCTACCATCGGCATTTCGCATCCCGGAAGCATCGCCTGGGCCAAATCCGTTATCTTAAACGAAGGGATCTTGGAAATAAAAGTTTCTCCTCCTCTTGCTTCTTCCAATGCTTTTATCACTAGCTCTACTCCTTCATCCAGGCTAATCCAGAATCGGGTCATCCTATAATCTGTTACCGGCAGTTTTGTCCCGCCTTGCTCTATTATTCTTTTGAAAAAGGGAATCACAGATCCTCGGCTTCCTGCCACATTGCCATATCTTACGACCGCAAACCTCGTACCGTCCGCACCGGAATATGAATTTGCCGCACAGAATAATTTGTCAGATACCAGTTTCGTACCTCCATACAAATTAATCGGATTGACAGCCTTATCCGTAGAAAGCGCAATAACTTTTTTGACGCCTGCGTCTAACGCTGCGTTAATCACATTCACTGCTCCGCCAATATTCGTCTTTATAGCTTCATTGGGATTATATTCGCATGCCGGTACTTGCTTTAAAGCTGCCGCGTGTATCACATAATCTACCTCTCTCATTGCCCTCTTTAAACGTGATTCATCCCTGATGTCTCCAATAAAGAAACGCAATCTATCATTTTGCCCATGTGTTTTATATTCATTTCCCATAACAAACTGCTTATATTCATCCCTTGAATATATAATCACTTTTTTGGGCCTGTACCGGTCTAGTACACGCTTTACAAACTGACTTCCAAAAGAGCCGGTTCCACCTGTAATTAAAATTGATCTGTCATTTAACATCTATAGTCCTCATCTTTTACATCTTCGGATTTTATTTTATTATTTAAAAATAAGGCACATTGGTCATCTAATCAGATGATGCGGATTTTCTCCCGCTTCGCTCCCTGCTACGTCATAACACTTTATGTTCACAAGGTCCTGGCATACCCAATACTCAGATGTCTCTTCTGCACATATTTCAAATTACTATACAAAATATATCTGACTTCTAATGCCGTTCTTATTTTTTATATCATGAACCTGCCTCTTAGTCCTGTCGGTAAAATCCTGGTTCATCACCTGAATTTATCTAAAAGGGCCGTTCTTATGATCTATCATAACTCCCCTTGGGATTCAGCGCTCCCTCCCCTTGTCCTCGTTTCTTTACATTTCGAGCCGTATTCCTCTTCTCCTCATCTCTATATCCACATGCCGGACACGCAAATACTCCCTTTATCTTCTTCCCAAGTTCTCCACAGCTGCTACATTCGTTACTGATATCTCTTCCCAAAACTTCTACAATTTCTACAGACTGCTCCATACACTTTTGCAGCATTCTCTTTCGGATATACCCTCTCTGCCACTGGGCCATTGAATGGTTAATCTTCTTATTTCTTCCTCCTCTATGGGGCTTCGGAAGCTTTACGATATATATAGTTTTGGGTTTTTCCTCTTTTAAGAAGCGGTTCAATTCCTGATTAATATATGCATGCAGCCTCTCCTCCAAACGCTTCTTTTTTGTATAATATTTCTTTCTGCCTGGATTTTCGTTTCGGTTGCGGTTATATCTGTTTGTCTGCTCCCGAATCCAATCTGCATATTCGATCTGATATCTCCCCAACTCTTCTCCGTAACACACCCCTTCGTCTGTCGTCAGCATGGTATACAGTCCCAACGCCACTCCTACCTGCTTCTGATAGTCCTTATGTCTGTGAACCGATACAAAAAGCGGTACTTTAATCTCAATTCTGTGTTCTTCCGGATACAGCTTAATATAAAGTTGGCTCTTATATTGGTTACTGTCCGTTAAGGCTATAAAAACCCGCTTTCGTTTTTCCTTAATGGAAATATAGATTCCGTGGTCTGCATACCGGTATGCCCTCTCTGCTATGGCAAATCCATCTTCTCTATCCGTATGGAGCTTTACATGATATTTTCGAACTTGTCTGCATAGATATCTATGCAGCTGTTCCGCATCTACCTTTGCAGCCACCTTTTCGTACTGCTTTTGGACAGCTTTGGGTAACTGCATTGTTTTATGGTTCACTGCCGCATCAAAGGCATGATTGACCTTAAGTATAAATCTAAGATAATGCTTATCCTCTTCGGAAAGGTTTTCATTCTGGTTCAAAAGCTTTAAAATCTTGGTCTTCGTCCTTGTCCACTGACATTTTATGTCGCCTAATGCATCAAAAATCGCCAGATAGAAGTATACCGACGGCATGCCCAATGTTTCCCGAAAACCGCTGTCAGTCATCTCATTCTGAACCGTATAGCCTGGATAAATCTTCGACAGACTGGCAATTCCAGCGAACCGTGCATATACATAGTTCTTTACCTTCTTATAATCAAAGGCAATCTCCAACAGTTTCTGCATATCTTTAGCCGAAACAGGGGTTTGATTGTATTGATGAATGGTCTTGCATATCTTCTCTGCCGACATCCTTACTCCTTTGCGCATATTCATTCTTAAAAAGTATAGGTTTTCGTAATTCATTTTCTGGAAAAATTTATAGACAAATATAACAAAAAAATAGAGTTAAGTTTATTGACGAATTGTCGATAATATATTAGAATGGTTAAGAAATCTTAAGAAAAAAGGCATTACGAAAAAGTATACTTTTTCGTAATGCCTTTAATTTTTTATTCCACATGTCTGCAAATTTCCTCTTCTTTCGAATATTTTCCCTCTTATCATTTTGCCAACTTTTTCATATGTGTCAAAAGTCAACATCTATTCTCTTTACTCATTCCAGATTAAAATATTATGAAAGCGATAACACATACCATCGCTGCGATATACAAAAGAGGAGGTTGAAATGAATGGTATACGGGTATGTACGTGTAAGCACCAGGGAGCAGAACGAAGACAGGCAAATGAAGGCAATGAATCAGAAAGAGGTACCAAAGAAGAATATTTATATCGACAAACAATCCGGCAAAGACTTTGACCGTCCTATGTATAACAGGATGCTCAAGAAATTAAGAGAGGACGACTTGATCTACGTGAAAAGCATTGACCGGCTTGGAAGAAATTATGAAGAAATACTGGAACAATGGCGTATCCTGACGAAAGAGAAGAAGGTGGATATCGTAGTGCTTGATATGGAGCTTCTGGACACCCGAAGAGGCAAAGACCTGATGGGAACCTTTCTCAGCGATATCGTACTGCAGGTTCTGTCTTTCGTAGCAGAAAATGAACGGAAAAACATCCGGGAACGGCAAAAAGAAGGAATTGAAGCGGCAAAATCCCGGGGAGTGCAGTTCGGACGGCCGCGGCGCAATGTACCGGATGATTTTGAACAGATATGCCATCGTTGGAGCAGCGGACAGATTCTGGGGAAAGAAGCCGCCGATCTCTGTGATATGCCATTGACTACATTTTATGGCAGAGCAAAGGAACAGATTGAAATTTCCAAGCAGATGTGGAAATACTGCTAAATATCAGGGCTATCCTATAAGGATGGCCCTATGGCAACTGTCCCTATCTCTACTTTTAAAGACTCTAAGCCGCCTTCGAAAGCCCCCTCGCGGGTCGCTTCCCTCTCACCCAATGTACATTGCATCCCCAAATGAAAAGAACCGATACCGCTCCCTCACCGCCTCCTCATAAGCCGCCAGCACCTTCTCTCTCCCCGCCAGGGCAGATACCAGCATAATCAGCGTAGATTCTGGCAAATGGAAATTAGTAATCAACCCGTCCAGTACCTTAAACTGATATCCCGGATAGATAAAAATCTCGGTCCACCCACTGCACGCCGTAAGCTTTCCGTTTTCGCAAGCCGCCGATTCCACCGTACGGCAGCTTGTGGTTCCCACACAGATAACCCGTTTCCCCTTCTCCTTCGCCCGGTTAATCTTATCAGCCGCCTCCTTGTCAATCTGATAAAACTCAGAATGCATGTGATGTTCGGCAATCTCATCCACCTTAACCGGCCGAAACGTCCCAAGTCCCACATGAAGCGTCACTCTCGCAATATCCACCCCCTGCCCTTCAAGCTTTAAAAGCAGCTCAGGAGTAAAATGAAGCCCTGCCGTAGGCGCCGCCGCCGAACCCGTATGCACCGCATACACAGTCTGATACCGGTTCTTATCCTCAAGCCGGTGGGTAATATAAGGAGGCAGAGGCATCTGTCCCAACTCATCTAAAATTTCCTCAAAAATCCCCTGATAAGAAAACTGAATCAGACGATTTCCCTCTTCCACAACATCCACAACCTCACCGGTCAGAAGCCCGCCGCCAAAAATAATCTTCGTTCCGACCTTCGCCTTCCTTCCCGGCTTCACCAGCGTTTCCCATACATTATTCTCTTTCCGCTTTAATAAAAGTATCTCAATCTTTCCGTTGGTTCCCTCTCTGGAACCAATCAGCCTTGCCGGAAGAACCTTCGTATCATTAATCACCAGGCAGTCCCCTTCATGGAGATAATCCGTAATCTCCCGAAACACACGATGCGAAATAACTCCAGACTCCCTGTCAAGTACAAGGAGTCTGGAGCTTTCCCGGTCCGCCAGCGGATCCTGCGCTATCAGTTCATCCGGCAATTCATAGTAAAAATCCTGTCGTTTCATTCTAATATGAACCCCTTCTTAAAAATTCTAAAACCGTATCCATCCTTCTATCGCTCACCGTCATAATCCGCTTCACCTCTATTCGGCTCCTGAGACAAAGGCGTATTCAGACTCGGCCCTTTCCCAAACATATCTGCGGACGCCCTTTCATTTGGAGAAGCCGGAGCAAAACCCCCTGGTCCGTTTCCCCCGGGCGGCCTTCCATAGGGAGGCGCCGGCGGCGGAGGTACCGGCGGTAAAGGAGGATAAGACGCCAAAGCCTGATACTTGGGAATCACTTTAATCTTCTTAGCGTAAATAACCCTGGTATCACAGAGCATATCATGAAGCCCTCTCTTCTCCCTATCAACCCCCGCCATAATATAACCAATCCCAATAGACAGGCCGCACAGGAACCGACCCACAGTCTCCCTGTAAACCACATTGACAAAAGAAAGCTTCCCCCTGTCCTCCGAAACCACCCGAAGATTCAAAAGCCTCTTCCCCGGCGTCGTCTCCGTATAATAGGTAAGCAAAATAAAATACGCAACCTGCAGCAAATACAGGATAATATCCCGCAGCGTATAATGAAACAGAAGCCTGGACCGAAACAAATCACCGCCCGCAAAAGACACGATATTGATTACCAGCTTAACGAACAAAAGACCAATCCAGACAATACCAAGGTCAATCATATATGCCGCCAGACGCGCCCAAAAGCCCGCATACTCCAACTCCCGCCCGCCTTTATCAGCGTAATTGTTCCGCATAGTACATCGGCACCCCGCTTTCCATCTCCGCCGCAGTCTCTTTCAAAATCTGAGCCTCCGACTTCGGAATCACACTCTCTACTTTGGCAAACAAAGACGTAAAGAAATCCATCTCCCTCTCCTGCTCATAGAATTGGTAAACCCCAAGCTCACTGCTCATTGCCGCCGTCATGTCCTCATACAGACTGATTTCATCAATCAGCCCCTTTTCCAAAGCCTGACTAGCCGTGTAGACACGCCCGTCTGCAACGGCACGCACCGCAGCATCGTCCATGCCCCGACCTTCCGACACAATACCGACGAACTTATTATAATATTCATCCACCTGAGCCTGATAGATGGCAATCTGCTCCTCTGTCATCTTAGAGCTGTCCTTATAGTCCCCGCTGGTAATGCTGAAATAACGAATCCCCAGCTTCTCGTACAGTCCGGTCATGTCAAAGCCCGACATAATAACCCCGATAGAGCCAGTGGTGGTATTAGGATTCGCGTAAATCTTATCCGCCGCCATAGAAATCATATATCCTCCCGACGCCGCATAATGCGCCATATAATCCCAAATCGGACGCCCCGTCTCTTCCTTATATTCTTTCAGTTTCAGGTACAGCTCCTCCGACTCATACACAGTTCCCCCCGGGGAATCCACATAGAGCAGGATACCCTTGTTATTACTGTCGCCCATCAGGTCGTCAATATAATTAAGAGTCGTAATATGCTGATACCCCACAGGCACGTCGAACAACCCCGTCTCCGTCTGTTCCTGAATCGTACCCTGCACCGTCACCACAGCAATATAATCGCCGCTTGGCGGATGAAAACCGCCCACATCCGTCAACAAATCACCCATGCTGTCACTTAACAGCTTCTCTGACCACGTATTGGTCAAAACGCTGGATACCCCTACCACGATAAATAAAACCGCCGCAATGACCAAACCGCCTATCTGCTTTTTATTCATTTCCAATCCCCATTTCTAAACCAAGGGGCTGCTGCAATAAACAAGATGATTACAAGATATGACAGAAGTTAAATTCCGGAAAATGCCATATCTTGTAGATTTTATACTTAATGCCGCAGCCTCTGCAAAAAGATTACTTACGCAGCTCGATGCCCATGCCTTCTAACGCTTTCAAGATTCTACCCATAGCCTCCGAAACAGCCCCATCCTCAAGGGTCTTATCCTTAGCGCGGAATACGATAGAATAAGCTACGGACTTATATCCGGCTTTTATCTGCGCCCCCTCATAGAGGTCGAACAGCGCATAACTCTCCAAATATTCGCCGCCCTTCTTCTCAATCACATCCTCAACCTGGCCCACCAGAATCTCCTTCGGCATCACCATACTGATATCCCGGTTGACCGACGGGAACCTTGCGATTCCGGTATACTTCCGGTCAAAGGTCGCCCGCTTTACAATCTCCGGCATATCCAGCACCGCAACATAGGCCTTCGTCCCGATACCATAGGCGTCCGCAATATCCGGATGAACCTCGCCCAGATAACCGACCACAACGCCGTCATAGATAATATTCGCCTGACGTCCCGGATGAAGATAAGGCTTATTAGAATTAGGGTCATAGACCTCCTTTTCATTCATCCCTATTTTCTCAAAAAACTCCTCCACAACGCCCTTCATGCTAAAGAAATCCCCGTCCCCGTACATTCCAAGGGTAAACTGCATCCTCTCCTCCGGAAGCTCTTTAATCGGAAGTTCCTTCGGCAGATAAATATTTCCCAGCTCATAGAGCCTGACATTTTTGTTCCTTCTATTATAATTAGTCGCCAGAGAAGTCAGCATTCCGTTCAGAGACGTGGTGCGCATAATACTGTAATCCTCACCCAGAGGATTCATAATCTCCACCGTCCGGCGAAGAGGAGAATCCTTTGGAATCCGCAGCTTATCAAACACCTTCGGGCTTTCAAAAGAATAAGTCATGCCCTGACTGAAACCGCAAAATTCCGCAATATCCCTTGCCACCTCTTCCACACGCAGCTTAAAGGACAGCTTTCCGGTGGTAGCCTCCCCTCTTGGGAGCGTGGTGGGGATATTGTCATACCCATAGAACCTAGCCACTTCCTCCGCAAGGTCCGCAAGACGGAACAAATCCTGCCGGAAGGTAGGCGCAATCACCTCGCTGGCCGCCTCGTCAAAACCAAGGCCAATCTTCTCGAAATACCCAAGCATTTCCTCTTTAGAAATGTCCGTCCCCAGAAGGCGGTTGATTTCCTCCGCATCAAAAGGAACTCTCACAGGCTCCCTCTTCTTACCATAGACATCCACGATACCGCCTACGACCTCACCGGCGCCCAGCTCTTCCACCAACTGGCAGGCGCGGTCAATAGCCGCCTTCGCATTATTGGGGTCCAGCCCCTTTTCAAACTTACCCGAAGCGTCGGTACGCAGACCGATTTTCTTACTGGACTTGCGGATATTCGTCCCGTCAAAACACGCCGCCTCAAACAGCATCGTCTGAACCTCGTCCGTAATCATGGAATTTTCGCCTCCCATGATTCCCGCAATACCGATAGACTTCTCACCGTCGCAAATCATCAGCACAGACTCATCCATCTGACGCTCCTGTCCGTCAAGAGTAGTAAACTTCTCCCCTTTGGCCGCGGTGCGCACGATAATCTCCCGCCCTGCAATGGTATCTAAATCATAGGCATGCATGGGCTGTCCGTATTCCTCCATCACGTAGTTCGTAATATCCACAAGATTATTAATAGGGCGGATTCCCACAGACGCAAGCCGCCTCTGCATCCACTTAGGGGACGGGCCGATTTTAATATTCTTCACCACTCTGGCACAGTACCTTGGGCAGAGGTCGTTGTCCTTAACCGTAACCTTGATAAAGTCACCCGCATCCTCGCCATTTCCCGTCTCCGTCACCACCGGCGGATGAAAATCCTTTCCAAAGGTAGCCGCCGCTTCCCTTGCGATACCCACCACGCTGAAACAGTCCACTCGGTTGGAGGTCACCTCATACTCGAACACCACATCCTTAAGCCCCAGCGCTTCAACTGCATTTTCCCCCACAAGCGCATCCTCAGGGAAAATATAAATACCCTCCTTGGGAGCCTCCGGGTACATATCGCGGGTAGAGCCAAGCTCTTCGATAGAGCACATCATACCCTGACTCTCAATCCCCCTGAGTTTTCCCTTCTTAATCTTCACGCCTCCGGCAACACGGCTCCCCGGCTCATGCCCTCCGGCGACACGACCGCCGTCCAGAACCACCGGAACCTTATCTCCCTCATGCACGTTCTTCGCACCTGTCACAATCTGGACAGACTCATTTCCCACATTAACCTGACAGACAATTAACTTGTCTGCGTCCGGATGTTTCTCAATCTTGTCAATCCGGCCAATCACAATCTTATCCAAATCGGCGTCCAACACCTCATAACCTTCCACCTTAGTTCCGGATAATGTCATTGCGTCCGTATATTCCTGCGCAGTGACTAAAAGTCCCGGAACATACGCTTTTATCCATGATAATGATGTATTCATCTTCCTGCTCCTTTCTATCCCTTCCAAATATGCTGACACACTTACATTTCGCCAAATGACTTGCCTGAATTTCCATCTGCCGCATTAGCTCCGCTCAACGATGCCCCCATCGACCCGTTCAGCCGCCTTGCAGTCCGGAAATCCATTCTACGGCATTTGACAGAAAATATGTCGGCACGCTAGAATTGTTTCAAAAATCTAATATCATTTTCATACAACAATCTCATATCATCTATCTCATACTTAAGCAGCGCAATACGCTCAAGCCCTACGCCGAACGCAAATCCGGTATACTCGTCAGGGTTGATTCCGCACATTTCAAGTACATGGGGATGTACCATACCGCAGCCAAGAATCTCAATCCAGCCAGACCCCTTGCAGAAACGGCATCCCTTTCCTCCGCACTTGAAGCAGGTAACGTCCACCTCCGCGCTTGGCTCCGTAAACGGGAAATGATGGGGACGGAACTTCGTCTTCGTATCAGGCCCGAACAGCTCTTTCGCAAATACCTCCAACGTTCCTTTCAAATCCGCAAAGGAAATGTTCTTGTCAATAACCAAACCTTCAATCTGATGGAAAGACGGGGAATGGGTGGCGTCCACTTCATCGGAGCGGAACACACGCCCAGGCGCAATCATACGGATAGGAAGTTTCCCCTGCTCCATCACACGGGCCTGAACCGGGGACGTCTGGGTACGCAGCACAATCTCCTTATTCACATAGAAGGTATCCTGTTCATCCTTGGCCGGATGCCCGTCTGGGATATTCAGCTTCTCGAAATTATACATGTCGTACTCTACGTCCGGCCCCTCTACCACCTCGTAGCCCATGCCGATGAAAATACGCTCCACCTCTTCTAACGCAATGGTGTTGGGATGCCGGTGTCCGACCATATTTTTCTTGGAAGGAAGCGTTACGTCAATCACCTCCTGCTTCATCCGCTCTTCACGGATAGCCCGCTCCATCTTCGCCCTGCTCTCTTCCAAAATACTCTCGATTGCCTCCCGTGTCTCATTGACTAGCTGCCCCACCTTGGGACGCTCTTCCGGAGCAACATTCTTCATTCCTTTTAAAACGGCGGTAAGCTCTCCCTTTTTGCCTAAGAACTTTACACGCACATCATTCAATTTCTCCGGCATGTCGGCAGCATTAATCGCCTTTAACGCCTCTTCCTTGATGCTCTGCAATTTCTCTTTCATCGCTATTCTTCCTTTCCTGCTCATTTACAAGCTTGTCCCGGGAAATGCCGCGGACAATCAAAAAAAGCCCATCCCCAAAAGGGACGAGCTATTACCCGTGGTACCACCCTGATTCCCGCATATTTGCACAGACTCCTACACGGACACTCAAACATGCGTAACGTGCATCAAACGGCGTCTCCTACCACCGTAAAACGGCTTCAAAAACACAGCTCGCGCGGGAAATTCGATTCCTGCCTGAACCAAAGGAGACTTACAGCCCACGATCCCCTCTCTCTGTTGGAAAACAGTTCTCTACTTACACGGTCGTCGCTTTTCTTTATAAATACAAATCTATAGATACGAATCCCCCCTCTTCACACCAAGGGAATACCGTATGCTTCTTCAAATTATAACATACGGGCAAGTGATGTCAAGTCATTTTTACTTCTTTTTGCGTAACAGTTCAGCCTACCGGATTCCCGGCTGCTCCAATTCATCGGCTGCCAACCGCGCTGCAAATGCGAAGCTGCAGGCTGAATTATTACTCTTTGAACAATCAATTTAAAACAATTCCGGGATATAGCACTTCTTGTGAGAGAAGATTTTCCCAAGCTCGTCCTCTTTCCCATACACCACCACATTCGGCATCCACCGAATATCTTCCGCGCTCTGGTCGCCGCAGATTAACGCCGAAAACTCATTAATAGGAAGCAAAATATCCGCTTTTTCCTCTGTGTCAGCGCCCACCTTTTCCACTTGATTATCCTGCCCTTCCGAGAAACAGATACTCCATATGCCGTCATTCTCCGGAAGCATAGCGTCCTTAATTCCTATGTAAAACTGCCCGCTCCCTTTACACCTGCACATCTCAAGCGCCTTCTTTACGTCGACAACCCGCGACATCCCGCCATGAAACCGCTCGCAGCCCGCTTCAATATTCTCTCCCAAAAGGAAAGACAGCGAGATATTTGCAGGTGTTGAAAACACAAGCTTGTCGTAGCGGGAGCCAAAGGCGGCCTTAATAAACGAAAGCATTTCCGCAAAAGCCTTGGCGTCCAAAAACAAAAAATCATTAGGAGCCTCGAACTTAGGCTCGCAATCCATAATCACGCCGTCCGTTCCTCTGTTTTTATGAAAAATGAAAAACCCGCGAGGCTTAAAAGCCGCGTCGCGGTAGAGAAAAACATACCGGCGCTGCTTTAGCATATCCTCTTTTTCTATCAACGCACTGTACTTTTCTCGGACAGAAGAAAAATTATATCCCTCATAAAACTTTTCATAGACTCTCAAAAGCGGCTCTAAGCTGTCCCCCGGAAAAATCTGGACGACGCTCCCCTCCATGTCTCTATCCGGAAGCTCCGCCATCGGAAGCGTCCACACGTTGATTTCCTTGCTCGCCTCGTATCCAAATTTACGATAGTACTGCATACTAAAGGGATACAAAAACGAAAACGCATACCCCTGTTCATACATATCCCGCAAAGCAAACTTCATACAGGTACGGATAACCCCATTTCTGCGGTATTGAGGCAGTGTGGCAACGCCGCCCACGCCCCCAAGCAGCATCTCCCTGCCGTCGAAATAACAACGGTACTTATTATAGAGAAGACATCCATACAGCACAGCTTCATCTTCTGAAAATACCCCTATTTTCCTGCAGTTTTCGTCTGCGGACGGGGAAGACTGGGATTTTCTCTTTTCCTCCTCATAGTCAATCGTTCCCTCGAAGGCGACCGCCTCCACAAGCTTAAAACGATAGTCCTCCTCGGGAGTCAATAAACGTGGTTTCTGTTCCATATACATTCTCCTAATCTCAAAACAATCCATTCTCTCTGATAAATTCTTCGGCGTCAAACAGATTAATATGACAATAACCTGACGGCGTTTTATCAAGGTAATGCTGATGATATTCTTCCGCCGGATAGAAATTCTCAAGAGGTTTTACCTCTGTCACCACGGGGCTGCCATAGAGCTCCCGCAGATGTGCGACGGCGTCCTCAATAACCGGCCTGTCAGCCTTCTCCACATAAAATACGCCGTTTCGGTACTGCGTTCCCACGTCGCCGCCCTGACGGTTTAGCTGCGTGGGGTCTACCACCTTGAAAAATGCTTTCAGAAGAAGCATAAGCGGCAGTATATCCGGGTCATAGACAACCCTGACGGTCTCCGCATGTCCCGTAGCCTTTCTTAAGACCTCCTCATAAGACGGATTCTCTGTATTCCCGTTCGCATATCCTGCCTCCGTCTCAACAATTCCCGGTAACTTCTCCATATATGCCTGCACTCCCCAAAAGCAGCCGCCGGCAAGGTAAATCGTGTGCTTCATACTCCCAAACTCCGTTTCACTTCTTTTCAAAAATTTTTCCTTCCAACAACACATTCATCTCCCCGCCAAGGAGGATGCAGTACATACAGAAATACATCCACAGCATAATCAGCACAATGGTAGTAAGACTTCCATACATGTTGGAAAAACCCTTAAATACATCCAAATAGACAGAAAATACCCAGGAAATGACCATCCATCCCACAGCAGCAAACATGGCTCCCGGAAGCTGGTCACGGAACCTCCCTCTCCTGTTGGGCAGATAACGGTACAGCATCAGCGAAAATATCACCAGCACCGTGGGCGTGATAAATACCCGCGCCGCAATCAACTGGTCCGCCACCCTCCGAAGGAAGGGTATATGCTCTGCAATAAACAGATTCAGGGTATTACCAAATACCGACAGCACCAACAGCAGTATAATAACAATGATAAACATCAGGGTATAAAACGTGGCCCGTATGCGCAGCACAATATAGTTCCGCGTCTCCCGGCACCGGTATATGCAGTTAAGCCCCGACGCCATTGCCAGCACGCCCTTTCCGGCCGACCACAGCGCGACCACAATGGTCACGGGGATGACGCCCGTAGACTGATTATACACCTGATTCACAATAGACGTTATCAGATTTTCCACAGACGACGGAAACACCTGAATTACGGCGGTCATCACATCCGCCTTCGTCACGGGGGTATACTGCACCATGGTAATCAGCAGCAAAATAATCGGAATCATACACAGCATGAAAAAATATGCCGACTGCGCGGCATAGGCCCCCACATGGTCCTCATTAAAACCTGACGTGACGCCCGTAATTTTCTGATAGATATCCTTTAGTCTCTTCATAATATTCTCCCACATATTTGCTCTATATTTTACTCGATTTTCCATCATTTGTCTATCATAAGATTGCGCCGGCAAACCCTGAGTTTTCCAGCGCGAAATTCCACCTTTTTGCAATTTTCGTGCATCCCGAAGCGTGTTAAGGGTCGCAAAAGTGAACCGAAACATTGGGCGCGGATAATAACAATGCGGGATTCATATCTCCTTGGATATTACTATTATATGAAAAAAATGTAAAAATATAAGCCGAGGCTTCCTAACTGTCCCCGGCTTTAATCTCCACATCCTGATAAAACAGCGTCAGGATGTCTATGTAGTTTTTCCCCTTCTTCGCCATCTCATTGGCTCCATTCTGGCTCATTCCGATTCCATGTCCGAACCCGCCGCCGGAAATCACGAAAGTATCTCCTTCCTTTCGTATCGTGAAAAATGCGCTGGGCAATAATGCAGAGCTTCCCACCGCCGTACCGTCCTGTTTGACGATTTCATAACTGCCGCCTCCCAAGGCCCGCCGTATCTTATTCTCCGTATCCACAGTAACCGTCCCCCCGTCGCCGACAGCGCAAATCTGCAGGGCAACGCCCCCTGCTCCGGACTTCGTGACCTCGATACTCTTAAGGTTCCCGATATTCGTTCCCGTGTTTTGACTGACCAGCTTCGACAGGTCGGCTGCGGGTATCTTTGCCTCCCAGCGATACCAAGGAAGCCCTGCCTCATAGTCTCCGTCCCCATCTTTTACCTCTACGGACTGTAGATACTGATTCCCCTCGCCGCTCTCTGTCCCCCATGCCTCCAATCCCGCCGTCTTCCCGCAGGAAGTGGAATAATAGTAAGTAGTGACAATCTGACCCTGATAACGTACCACCTGCCCTTGCGTCTCCATGACAGCCTGGTTGGCGGCTTCCTGAGCCTTGGAATTTCCATATACCTGATAGTCCGTACTGTCGTTCACATGGGCTTCGTACTCCGGATATCCGTAATCCTGCATCTGACGGTAGGCATAACTCCTTGCGCAGACCGCCTGCGCCTTCAACGCCTCAAGCTCGTAGGAGGCCGGCATTTCACTCGGCACTACCTTGCACAGATAGGTCTCAAGAGGGAGTTCGTTGATAATCACAATCCCCTCCGCCGTCGTCCGAAGCTCTAAAGTTCCGGCATAAGAGGGCGTCCCATACCCCCGCTTTATACTGTTCAGGGTAATCTCTCCCCCGTCTTTCGCGCTGATTCTGATAATGCCGCTCTGAAACCTTGGGTCGTCCGGCGCAAACTCCGCCGTCTCGCCTGCCTTCGTTTCCTGACGCTCTTCCCCGCAGGCAATCGAAAGCCCGCCGTCTGCGGACACCGATACACTGGGATGCACGATGTTCACATATCCGTCGGTCATAAGCAGAACCCGAATATTGGGGTTATCTACCACGATTTCCCACTTCTCTTCCTTGGGCGTCTCCTCTTCTTTTTCCACTTTTCTCTTCTTTTCCTGTATACCTTCTTCCCGATGGGTAAGCGCCGCCTGCAGCCCTCCGATTACGAAAAGGCAGAGCAGAATCAACATTCCGTACCAGAAAGGACCGCCGTATCTATTATATCTTTTCAATCAACCTATAACCCCTTGTCCAAATACTTTTTTCTCAATGTATGCCGTAATTTAGAATAATATTACCACCAATATTGCCCTCCATATATTACCATCTCAGCTCTGAAACCGCTATAGATAAATAAAAAAAATAAATTTTAGATTGTCAAAGTATATTGAAAAAGATTTCTGCATATGCTATTATGCCTATAGGCAAAAAGGATGTAAGAAGTCTACGTTGACGAAGAAACGAATCCCCCGATCGTATTGCAATACAGTCGGGGGATTCTTCTTTTCTTTTATAGTAGCAAAGCACCCACTAGGCTGACACATTTACTTTCAGACAAATAACGCAGAATGCTTCTATCTTTTCTCTAAAAATGGTTTGTAACTGGGATTGTGTCAGCCACAATCCGATGCCCGCTCTACCAGTGGACACTGTTTTAAGTCAATCTTCCTTCGTAGTTGATATCTTTGATTTCTGCTTTTACCCTCCGAGCAATAAATTCTACTCCTTTTTTCCTCGGCTTCGTATCATCTGCTTTAAATATATTTTTTCCTTATCTGAAAAGGAAAAGCCACAGACGCGGCCCTGTCCCAAACAATACCTTTTCCCTCAAAAGAGGCAAACCGTCAGAAAAGAAGAAGCCCTCGGCTGTACGCTATTTCCACAATTGTAAATATGCTAAAAAGTCTGCCCCCAATCTTGACACGAATATAACCGCTATGATATTCTGAAACATCTAAAAAACAATTATAACTAAGTTAGAAATGGAGTAGCCAGAATGACACCAGATAAAATATTGAATTACTGCCTTGAAAATCTTGATGGGACAATCTTAGTTGAAAGCTGGGGCGAGAAAGGGATATTCTATAACCCAGGCCATGTGCTGAAGCGCGGCGTTTATATTCTGACGGTTAAGGAAAAAGACGGCGACAATGACAACGGCTCTGGTTTAAGCAGGGAGGGCGTCTATCGTGTAAATATGGGAATACGGAAAAAGACCTTTACTGAATTATTTGGAGCTGTACCCAAACGCCCATCTAAGGGTGGGATTGTAGACATGAATTATGACTTTACCACATTGGATAAGATACTGCCCCATCCAGTTTATGCATGGATGGCGTGGATATGTGCATTAACTCCCTCTGAACAGACTTTCGAGGAACTGAAACCATATATCCAAGAAGCCTATGAGTATGCAAAGGAAAAATTTAAGAAACGGAAGGTGTAGTTAAACAGTAACCGGAGGCGGAGGGGAAAAACCAGCCAGAAGCAAAACAGTGCAGCCGCAAGGCTGCACTGGAGACTGTAAAATAAACTGTGTATTGTCGTAAATTGGTATGTAAAATGATATTTTTTCGACATTTCCGAGTGTGTCAGATTATGTGTGTAAGTTCTCTGGACTGCCATAATGAATTTTATCAAAATGCCAAAATCCCGTAAAGGCTGGAACCCTTGCCTTGACTGGCTTCTGGCATTTTGAGCAAGGTAATCAAGCAGTCCAAAGGGAATTTTCAGACAACTTAATTACACAGATTTTATGACACTGCCTACTTCCTAAAGTAATCTACAATAAACTTATATACGCTTTTCAGTTTATGATCTTTTGAATTTATGTCCTGTTTTATCATAGTCCTATTTCCCATTAATATGCTATCCCCTCACTCTTTTGCTCTTGATTCTTTTTGATATATCTGTTATTTCTTCCACCTGCTTATATGAATGAATTTCCAATAAATCCAATGCATGTCTTATCTGCTTCTTTCCATATTTCTTAGGTCTTCCTTCTCTAAAATCTTCTCTTTGTCGTGCTATTGCTTTTCCTTCCTGTGTACGCTCAACAATCATATCTCGCTCAAATTGTGCAAAACTCAGTAATATATTCCGCATCAATGTACTGACAGATGAATTATCCAGAATACCTAGATTAAGCACATTAACCCTTACGCCTTTATCAATCAATGTTGTAATCAAATTTTATATTTGAAGAATTAAAAAAGGTGCAAAGCCTTTAATAATTCAATAAAGACTTTACACCTTGTTTTATGTGGTTGCTGTTTAGTTGTGATCACTATTTAATGGCGGTTTCTGATAAAGTTTTCGCTCAATACATTTCTTTTCAAAAGCAATCTGAGATTTAAGCTTTTCATGCCCACCATCTTGATCTACCATTTCTAAACGCTCTAATAATTCTTTATAACTCATTTTGTAACTGGTATTGTTTTCAAATTGCTCTCTTGTCATATTGTTTACCGCCTCTCGTTTGGATTGTTGTCCTGTCTGCCTGTCAAATCATATTTGATAGTTGAATGAGTTGTGCAACTGATAAATCGTCGATCATAATGTTGTTATTCTCATCAGAAACTTCATAGCAATCGTTATAAGGCTCTGACATGTTAGATACATAGTAACTTTTTTTGTATAGCTTTTCTTGTGCTCCTTTTATCTCTTTTTCAAATAACATTTTTTACCGACTTTCATTGTTTTTAATCTTGCTCTATTGTATTAATTTGTGTTATTATAATTAATAAGGGGTTCGGGGACTTACAAGCGTTATGCTATGCTCCGTGTTGGTGTTATTCGGTTATGTAGTCAATGTATTCGGATTCAGTGGCGAACAACTGATACTTTCCGTCTACATATCCCATATAACCGTAGGCTGTATAGTAGTCCTTCATGGTATCACCCCCTATTCAGTTATTTAAGATAGGCAAGGGAAGAAGTTTGTCAGGCTTGTCGCCCTTGCTTTATTTTATGGCTATATTTTACACTAATTTTTAGTGTAATTCTATTAACATAACGCACACTATTTTTTTGTGCAATCTTTACATTATATTTTAATGTAGTTTTATGGTAGTATATATTTTAAAAAGGATGGTGATAATATTTGATTAGATATAAAATCAATTTACTATCAGCTTTAAAGAATGCTGGTTATAACACTAATAAGATAAGAAAAGAAAAAATATTCAATGAATCACAATTACAACAAATGAGAGATAATAAGCTATTGACACAAGACGCATTAAACAAAGTATGTACATTGTTAAATTGTCAACCTGGGGATTTACTGGAGTATATACCGGATGAACCGACTGAAACACAACTGGAGAATGAATAGAAAAAACTATGTAGTTTTAGCATGGTTTTTATGGTATAGATTAAAAAAGGTGTAAAGCCCTTGATAACCGAATAAAGACTTTACACCTTTTTTGATTACTCTTTGATTCTGTCGATGTCTGTGAGATTGATACCAAACGATTGAAGAATCGCTTTTAAATCCAAATAACGTCTTAACATGGTTTTATACGCTTTTGCGTCTTTTCCGTCTTCAATCATATAATCTTGAAGCCTAGAAAACTCTTCGATATTTTTTTGAATCATTTCTTTTTCGGTCATATCTTCACCTACTTTCTTCTATAAAGCATCGTTTACTTTGGTACTCTTATTATATCAATCGGTGTTTTAAGTGTAAAGCCTTTATTCGATTATCAAAGAACTTTTGGATACTTTTATTATCCCGACTCCCTGTTATGGGAGTTTCGTCTTAATTCTCAAAGACTCGTCAGGGGATTTATTCATCGTCTGCATGTGAAAACCATATAATTTTATTTTCGTGGTTTACCATGCTAACTTGGTAATCACCATCGTCTGTATAGAACAGATCGCCAGGAAAGAAATTAAACCAATTTATATGACATCTTTTAGCCTATCTTTTTTAATTCGTTTTATCATGCGTTTTGCTGCTGATACCGTATAACCGTATAGTTTAGTTGTACCCATATCTGTTACCGTCCTTTCTTGTGTGGCGTTTTGTGTGTTGTTTTGTGTGACCATGTAAGTGTATCATAATACGATATCGTGTTATTTCAACATTGAAATATATTAAATATAACACGCTATCATATTCATATTTTTGTCTATTTTGCATAACAATATCGTGTTTGTTGACAATAATGATAAACTTTGTGGACATCCAACCCACAAGAAATTTCCAGAAGGTCTTTCATACAGAGTATCTCCTTTGCAATAGAATGGGCAGGAGATTTGCCCGAGGTAATACGGACTTTGCTACTCGTGCTAACCATAAAAGGCGCGACAATATGCTGTGCTCAAGGGCAAAACATTTACGTTGACAAACGGGGTGCAGATCCTCCAAGGTGCGTCCAAACTTAATCCTGCCTAAAACTATTATAAATCAAGACAGGAAGCTAAAACAGTAGTGGAGCCAGCCCCCTCCTATTTTCATTATGGGCTGTGATAACACTTCATGATTCGTTGACAATTCAATAAGGCTTTACACCTTTCACTTAATCCGCTATAATAAGTATACAGTATATAACAGTTGCTTTCATTAATAAAGGCGGTGAAAATATGAAGGTACTAGAAATGACAGAAAAAGAAATGATGCAGAAGAATATCGAAGAGTTTTCAAGACTACAAACTTATATGCTTTTAGCTGAAAAAGATTCTGAAACCTATAAGGCTATGAAAGTAAGATATATTGAATTAAAAATTATACTTACATCATCTGGTATCAATCTAACAGAAATCGACAGGATAAAAAAGTAATCTATAACTTAATTAAAAAGGTGTAAAGTCTTATTGAATTATCAAGGGCTTTACATCTTTTTATGTTATGGAGGTTGAGCATATGAATACTTATTTTAAGAATGTTCAGACGTTAGACGAACTCAGGAGGCAATACAGGGATTTGCTTAAAAAGTATCACCCTGATAATAGAAATGGATCAGAAGATACTACTAAGGCAATCAATGTTGAATATGAAAAGCTATTCAAGATATTAAAGAATAATCATTCACGGCAAAATACGACAGAAGGTAATACAGACGGCAAACATTCAACATATAATAATTCATATGACAACATGAAGTATGATTATGCAGAAGATGAGTTGCTGAGGGAAATGTTACAAAAGGATATCTATTTCTCTGACATTACCATTGAGATCATAGGTAATTGGATATAGATATCTGGCAATACATACCAGTACAGAAAAGAATTGAAAGATCTTGGATTCAAGTTTGCCAGTCAGAAAAAGTGTTGGTTCTGGCACTCTGAGTCCCTTAGAAAGAAAAGCCATAGACATCTATCCATGGACGATATCCGTAGTTATTACGGCAATACAGAAGTTGAAGATAATGGAAGAATAAGGTTAGAAGCATAGAATTATTAAAGAGTGTGGACTTATCTACGCCCTCATAATATATAAAGTATTGGAGATCAAGAGATATGAAAAGAAGAATAGCAAGTATGATATTGACATCGGTATTAGTGGCAGTAATGGGATGTAATACAAGTACAGCAAGTACAAGTAATGTATCATGTAGTATGACATGTAATAATATTAGTATCATTAATGATATCAAAGATAATATACATGTGTATCATAGCAAGACAAAAGAAGATTTTGACAGATTGACATCTATTATTGAAAACCGGAATGGCAAGATTATCATTAAAATGGTTGACGCAACTGTATTAAATGATGATGGAAACGGATCTGATTCGTTTGGATTCTATGTGAAGTATGATTCTGGACGTTTTTCAAAAGGTGATAAGGTTAGGAGCGTTTTTGTTTATAATCCTAAAACGAATTATCTTGAAATGTATACCCTCTAAAATTATAGATACCTCTCCCCTGAAGCAGAGCATACCTTATAATAAATGTCCATTATGGACACAATACGGATTCCTTTCAAAGGGATATCGTGAAACGCTTTAACTAGTACATGTTGGATAATGGATTTTTAGGAAATTACCAAATTGTCGTCTCCTAAATCAAGTTATAATATTTATAACTTGATAAGTGGATTTTCACTCAAATTTTTTGGCAATTGAAATCAAAATATAGAAGTTTCTCTGAAAATCGGTTGCACTCCAATTGGAGTGCAGATAACCAAAATATTTGCAAACAAAAATCGCTCAATCCTTGATTTTACTGGATTAAAAGCGATTTTTATAAGTGGACCTGGCGGGAGTTGAACCCGCGTCCGAAAGCCTATCCACCAGAGCATCTCCCATCACAGTCATTAATTTGACATTCCCTCTGCCAGACGCCTAATGACAGGCTTCTGGTTTCAGTAGCTTCATAAGTTCTTCCATTCCCTCAAAGCTTTGGAAACGAAGTGCTCCGCCTCTTTGAAGCCGGTACCTCAGGCAGCGGATAACCTAAGACCGACTGCCGCTAATTAAGCAGCGTACGCTAATTCTCTATTGTCTGCGTTTATATTTAATTGGAACTTTTAACGTAGTGTCCCGCTACGGATGGCTTCTCCAACTTCCAGACCTCCGTCGAAACCAGTACAAGCCCTAAATAAAATGCCGTACGTCTGGCTGCAGACATTGATTCCAGATATATCTTCCAGAAGGAATACGCAAATATTGTATCCCTCCAATAGATATATCCTATTATATGAACAAATATTCGCTTTTGTCAAGAGTTTTTTATCCCGCCGCAACGGATACACCGATTGATTTCGCAATCTCTATGATTCTGTCCGTTGCAAGCTCCGTATACTCTCTAATCTTAGCTAAAGGTTCATTTTTTTGTAACATTTTGACAGCCATTTTCACAGCCATCTCCGAAGCCATCTCTTCTCTGGCCTTTGTCTCCCGCCTCTGAATCTCCGGCTCCATGATTGCTTCCATCGCTTTACTCATATCCGCATCCTCCTTCCACTTTCGAATCAACTCCACATTCGCCCCAATCACTACTTCGTTAATAGTATCCACATTCCTCTGCTCATCCAAATCCTTAAGTTTTCCCGACGACTCAAGGAACAGACGGAACCCCTCCTTCGTGATGCCCTTTTGCAGAACGCCAAGCCATATACATTCTTCCAAATTTAATTCCCTAATCACAATAATCTGAAAAAAGAAATCCAGGATATTCTCCCGCTTCACATAATAAATCCCCTTATATTCACTGGTAATACGATACCCCATCTCCGCTGCCAGCCGTTTCATCAGCTTCACCGGTTTCTCCTGCCGGATAAATGTATATGTAATCTCCTCCAGCTTATACCCGTCAACCCTATCCGCGCTCGTCTTGTAAAGCGATACATAAGCAAGCCCTTTCACAAAGGTATCAATATTCAACTCATCTCCCGGGGACTTAAATTCCAGCAGATTCCACCTTTTAAAGCATCTGCCGATAATACTCGAAGACTCCTTTGCACCCTCATTTTTCAAAATAATCATATCCACCTTTAACGGCAGATTTCCCACTTTCAAGGCGCCGCCCAAAAAATAATCTTTTTTGTCGTCCTTAAACTCCATCTTAATAGCCGACACATATCCCGGATGCCACTGGATTGGGGCTGTTTTATCGAAAGGTATTGGATTTTCCTCTTTTTCCATCGCCATACTCCACAACTTATCCAATTCCCTATTTGACCTTACAAAATAATGTTATCATAAAGTAACTTCATTTTCAACGCATGAAAGACTTTTCCTGTCAGGCAAATTAATGATATACTAGTGTCTACATTAGACAAAAAACAAAAACGAAACCACGAGGACAACCGCAATGAAAAAAATATTAATGATTGAAGACGATACGGATCTGCTGGAAGGGCTTTCCTTCTCCCTGCAGCTAGACAACTACGAAACCGCCTGCGCCTCCACATGCAGACAGGGACTTTCATTACTGAACGCCGAACACTTCGACCTGCTCCTATTAGACTGCAACCTCCCCGACGGCAACGGCTTCGACCTCTGCACCCAAATCCGCCGCTCCACCCCCATCCCAATCCTTATGCTGACCGCCCGGGAAACGGAGATGGACGAAGTAAAAGCTCTGGAACTGGGCGTAGACGATTACATGCGCAAGCCCTTCTCCTTGGCCGTACTGAAAGCAAGAATCAAAAAACTCCTGCAGCACACAGAACGCCCGAACCTCCTCCTATCCAACGGCATCGCCATAGACAAAGACGCCTGCACCGTGGCCAGAGGAACAGACGAAATCATATGCAGCCAGACCGAATACCGCCTGCTTTTGTATCTGGTGGAGAACAAGAACCGCGTTCTGTCCAAAGACCAGATTCTAAACCATATCTGGGACAGCAGCGGCAAATACGTAGACGACAATACCGTATCCGTAAACATCCGCCGCCTGCGCACAAAAATCGAAGAGGACGCCTCCAATCCCCGGTTCCTAAAGACCGTCTACGGATTAGGCTATCTCTGGAAAGAGGAATAACCATGGAACGAATCTGCGCACCACTTTTTACCCTGCTGCCCCTGACTCTGATACCGGCCCTATTTGCCGGATACCTAATCTTCCGGTACCGAAGACTGTACCGGGAAATCGACCGGATGCTGGACGCCGTACTCACCCGCCAAACAATCCCGCTCTCCGATTTAAAAGAAGGCCCCCTCTCCGCCCTGGCAGCAAAAGCCAAGCGGATACAAGAGCACCTTCTGTTGGAAATCGAGCAGGCTGAACAGGAAAAAGAGCAGGTAAAACAATTAATATCCAACATGTCCCACCAGTTAAAGACTCCCCTCTCCAATGTCATGATGTACGAAGAACTCCTTGGCGACCCCGGGCTTTCCCCTGACAAGCAGGCCCGTTTCCTTGAGAAAATGCATACACAGACCTTCAAAATCGACTGGATTCTAAAATCCCTGTTCAAGATGTCAAAGTTAGAACAAAACGCCATAGATTTCGAAATCAAGCCACTCCCAATCCACGACACCCTCATGGACGCCCTCAACACCATATACGCCAAAGCCCAGCAAAAACAGCTTCATATTGAGCTGGAAAGCAAGAAGAACCCCATCCTTCTGCACAACCGTCAATGGACCGCCGAAGTCTTTGCCAACCTTCTGGAAAATGCAGTCAAATATACCCCTGCCCAGGGGAAGATAAAAATCGACATACAATCTCTGGAAATGTACACGCAAATCTCCTTCTCCGACACCGGAATCGGCATCGCCCCGTCGGAATATCAGGCAATCTTCGGACGGTTCTACCGAAGCAAACAGGTGGAAAACATCGAAGGCTCCGGCATTGGGCTTTATTTATCCAAAATGATACTGGAAAAAGAATACGGCTACCTGACAGTAGAATCACAGGAGGGAAAAGGAAGCCGTTTTACCGTCTTCTTACAAAACCGTAAGAATTGACCTCTGCTTTTGTAGTATGGCTGTAAGCTGGACGCCGTAAACTTGACAGCATGAGAACCTGATATTTTACAACATACAGGATATCTCAAAATGTCAGAAACAGAAAGGAGCCAGCTATGAATATATTGAAAGTAACAGAGCTTGAAAAAGTATACGGAACCGGCGAAAACCAGGTACATGCCCTCAAAGGCGTCAGCTTTACCGTAAGTCAGGGAGAATTTATCGCCGTGGTCGGGACCTCCGGTTCCGGGAAAAGTACCCTAATGAACCTGATTGGAGGGCTTGACACCCCCTCGGCAGGCTCCATCCGAATCCGGAAACACGATATCGCCTCCCTGACCAGAAAGGAACTGACCATCTTCCGGCGGCGCAACATCGGGTTCGTATTCCAGAACTACAGCCTGATGCCCGTCCTAAACGTCTATGACAATGTAACCCTCCCTGTCACCTTCGACAAGGGACGGCATATCGACCACACCTTTATCCAAGAACTATTAACGGAACTTGGACTCTGGGAGAAACGCAGGAAATACCCTTCCGAGCTGTCCGGCGGCCAGCAGCAGCGGGCGGCCCTTGCCCGGGCGCTGGCGAACAAACCGGCCCTCCTTCTCGCTGACGAGCCTACCGGAAATCTGGACTCCCGTACTACGGCGGAAGTCATGGGGCTTCTGCGCATGAGCGCCAGAAAATTCCACCAGACCATCCTCATGGTCACCCACAACGAACTGATTGCACAGTCCTGCGACAGAATCATCACCATTGAGGACGGGCAAATCATGGAAAAAGGCGGTGATGACCTTGACTAACATCATAAAACTTGCATTTTCCTACGTGAAATACTACAAGAAGCAGACCCTCGCCCTCCTCCTTGGAACCGCCATGTCCACTGCACTGATGACCGGCGTCGGCTCCCTGATGTACAGTGGAAGGACTGCCGACCTCCAACGAATCCGGGACGTATACGGAGACGCCCATTACCGGTTTGACATGAAAGAAAACCTTCATTCAGGCTCTTCCAACCAATGGCGGGAAACGAAAGCATTTACGGTGGAGAAATGCGGAATCCTTACCGTTAAAAAAGAAGTGAAGGCCCCTTACCAGATAACCTTTGTCCATGCCGACGCAGGTTATCTGGAAATGTTCCGCCGAAATCTCCTAGAAGGCTCCTACCCCCAAAAACCGGGCGAAGTAGCCCTTGCAGAGCGCACTCTCCGCAACCTTGGCATGGAAAATACGCTGGGCAGCGCCGTCGTCCTTGACGGGGACGCCTACACCCTGTGCGGAATCCTCTCGGACCAATGGGACGAAACAGCCAAAGATATGAAAGCCTTTGTAAGCGCCGATACGAAGCTAGAGAAAGACCACTCCTATCTCTATGTCAAATTCAAAGAAAACGGCAGGGTACTCGCTCAGGCAACGGCATTTTCTAATGCTTATGATTTCGATATCCACAAAATAGAAAGAGTCAGCAGCCTGACTGCCTATGTCGGCGGAAATGTCTCTACTTCCCTCCCAGGCGTCCTCCGGACTGCGCTGTCTCTGCCGGAAGGGAGACTTGCATACTTCTGGGGAACCCTGAACCAAAGCCACAACCTGACGGAAAAGCTCGTCCTTGCGGCCCTCGGCATATTTTCCGCCTTCGTCATATTCAGCCTGTTCCAAGTGTCCGTACGGAAACGCGCCTCGCAGTACAGTACCCTGCAGACCCTTGGCATGGACGAACGTGGAGCCTTCGGCCTAATTCTTTCAGAACTGTACATGGTACTGCTGGCAGGCTATCCCACAGGCGCGGCCTTGGGCAGCCTTGGGGCAAAGACACTCTATTCCCGCATGGGTGAGATTTTCGTAAACCAGCAAATCGGCTCCATCCAAAACGGCACCCATACCGCCCATATCCGCGACGTGGCGGCGCAGATTGAAGTCCGTCCCGGGAGCTTCTGCATTTCAACCGGAACCCTCGTCGGATGCGCAGTCTTCCTGATGTTCCTGATGCTGTCCGTAAGCTGTATCCTGATATACCGGATGCGAAGATTTACCCTTGCGGAAATGCAGACTCAGAATACCCATACCGGGAAACAAAACCGCAGAATCTACAGTGTAAAACGCAGCGACATGATTGGAATCCTGAGCCGCAAGTTCTTATTTGAACGGAAAGGGACATTTATTGGCATTATTATTGCCCTCTCCTTAGGACAAATCCTGTTTCTTGGAACCGCCTACGTCATCCAAAATGCAAGAGTCCACAATGCTCTTACCTTTAAAGCCGACGACGGGCTTGCTTCGGATATCCAAGTCTACGAAGACTCCTTAAGCCTATCCGACGTTATTCCCTCAAACGCTGCAAATATCCTTGAAGCCACAGAGGGCGTCGCCTCCGTGAACCCGGTCCGCTATACTCTCGGAGAGCTTCCTCTGGAAAACGGGCTTTTTCGCTGGCCGGAATATTATCCGGAAACCGCGGGCGAGGAAGAGTTTGAACCAGACCCCTTAATCATGGAACGGTTTCATGGAACCATCACAAGGCAAAGCGAGAAAGATTACCGTATAAAGACAAATGTTTACGGCTACTCAGACCAAATGCTTGAGGAACTGGCAGACTATCTTCTGGAAGGGTCCATTGAGCCTAAGTCCATGCTGAAAAAGGATACGGTCATCCTTAAGACCCTCATGGACGGACAGGGTAACTATGACGGGATTGACCTCTCTCCCGGCGATTCTATCCGGCTGAAAGTCCCCAAAAACGCGTCCGTACCGGAAGCCGCCCTGCGTTTTGAAGGGGCAGAAGACTGGTATCTGGAAAAAGAATTTACAGTGGCCGCCGTGGTCAGCAGAACCTTGGGAAAAAATGATAACTTCATTGGAGATAACGGAACTTCTACCGTCGGCGTCATCATGACTAATCAGCAGATGCAGGAGCATTTCGGGATTGACGGATACGACAGTATCGGGATTACTTTGGACAAAGGAGCCGACCACCATAAGGTTTCTGATAAAATCAGGGATGTTACCGGTGAAATCCCTAACTGTCTGGTGAAGGACTATACTCAGTTAATTGAACAGCAGGAGCTTTACCTGCGCCAGAAAATGTTTTTCTTCTACGGGATTGCATTTATTCTGCTTCTGATTAGTATTTTCCATATTTTGAACAGTATGCAGTATCTCGTAGCCTCAAGGAAACATGAATTTGGGATTCTAAGAGCCATGGGAATTACCGATGCAGGATTTTGCAGGTTACTGGTGAAAGAAGGGTTCTGTTATGGAATCTGCTCGGGGCTGTTTATGGCTGTCCTGTATTTGGCGGTGCATAAAGTGTTGTATTATGGGCTTCAGCATGTATTTCTGTATCTGCATGCTAACGCGAACCTGCCCCTTCTGCCCCTTCTAGGTATGGTCGTATTGAATCTTGTAATCTGTATCACGGCTATGCTGTGGGCGGGGAAAGAGGTTCTGGACGGGAATATTATAGATGAAATAGCTCAGGGATGATTGATATCCCGCACATAATGGAATGGATAGGATAGCTTTTTGATTGTCCTATCCTTTTTCATTGCTGGTCACTCCGTGAAGCAATACGTTTTGCGATGCACTGAAATCGCCCCAAAGCGGGATTGAAGCGGAAGGTCTGTCAAAATAAACTCTTCTAATATTATTTCCCTTTGATATACGCAGACAGAAACGGAATACCGATTGAAAGTACAAAGAAGGATAAGGCAATGAGGGCAGTAGATAAGCTGATTGAAAGAAATCGGCAGTCAAAATATAATCCCGATATGGGAAGCCATAGTGAAGAGAACCCCTTTCATTAGATATCAATCATATGTCAAAATGAGTTAAATAGAAATATATAAGCACTAGAAATCCCATAAAATCGGCACTTTATAAAATTTTCATACATTTTTAGCACTCATCTCTTGATATTGCTAACAATATATGTTATATAATATATATAGCAATTAAAACAATAAATAATTTTCATACCTTATGGGACATACTAAACCATAAGCCAATTTTAAAGGAGGAATGATTTATGTTATTAGCAAACAGAGGTTTCAACAATTTATTCGACGATATGTTCAGCGACCCGTTTTTCAGCCGTTCCTACGACCACACATCCGCGCAAATCATGAAGACGGATATACACGAAAAAGATGGGAATTATCTGGTAGAGATGGAGCTTCCGGGTTATACCAAAGAAGATATCAAGGCAGACTTAAAGGACGGATATCTGACCATCTCCGCTCATAAGAACATGACGAAGGAGGAGAAAGACGCCAAGGGCAACTGCGTACACAAAGAAAGATATACCGGCACCTGCAACAGAAGCTTTTACGTGGGAGACGCATTGACACAGGACGATATCAAGGCCGCATTTAAGGAAGGCGTACTTCATCTTTCATTCCCGAAGGAGGTTCGTAAACAGGAAGAACAGCCAAGGCTGATTACCATCGAATAATAGTATTAAGGGGCTGTTGCGAAATAACCGTTATACGCCATATATGGGATATTATTTGTAATAATATCACCCATATAGCGTATAAACTGTATTTCGCAACAGCCCCTCTATATTTTATGCAGTATCCGCCTTCCGCTGGTTTCTACAGTTCCGCCTCCCGCCCGCCGGCCAAAGCCCCGACAATAGCGCCCCCTGCTGCCGGCCTCCGGACAGAACCGATTTTCTTTCCTGCTTTATATTGATAAAAGGATTCTACCTTTCCACAGAAGGTCTGTCCGTACTTCCCGGAGCCTGCCCTCCCTTAGGTACCAGTCTCACTTCAATTCCCTCCAACCGTTTGGAAAGCCCTGATGTGCCGGCCATCTCACCGTTTTTCGCCCAATCAAGCCAACCGTAGGTCTGAGCATGCACCCGGTAATAGATATCATACTGCCGCTCTGCTTCTCCCGTAAGGCAAATCTTGATTCCTTCCAGCCGCTTTGCCTCTCCTTGGGTTCCGCTCATTCCTCCGTTCTCCACCCAATTCTGCCATCCATAGCTCTGCACATGGGTCTGATACTTAATCCCTCCCGGAATATACCAGCGCAGGCGCAGCTCAATCCCCTCCAAACGCTTGGCTTGTCCCTCGGTTCCGCTCATTCCTCCGTCGAAAGCCCAGCTTTGCCAACCATAGGTCTGTACGTGGGTCCGATAATTGACATTTCCCGGATAGACGCTTACGAAAGGCTTTTCTACCGGCACTCCCGGGTCGGCTCCTCTGGGAACGATGACGATATTAATACCTTCCAGACGTTTTGCCAGTCCCTCGGTACCCGCCTCTGCCCCGTTCTTTGCCCATTCAAGCCAACCATAGGTTTGGGCATGAACCCGGTAATATACGTCATACTTTTCCTTCTCTGCTCCCGTCAGCTCGATACAGATAGCTTCCAGCCTCTTTGACTGCCCTTGGGTACCGCTTATATTTCCGTCTGACATCCATTCCTGCCAACCATAGCTCTGCACATGGGTTCGGTAACGGATACCTAAATTTGCATTTCCGGACACCCGAATTTGTATCCCTTCCAGCCTCTTTGACTGTCCGAAAGTACCGGACATTTTGCCGTCGCTGACCGGCTGCTGCCAACCGTAGGTCTGGACATGCGTCTGGTAAGAAACTGTAATTCCCTCCGCCAGATTGTTTACCTGCGGATTGTTGATACTGTCATCCTTTGTCCCAGCCTTCTCTCTGTACCAGTCGCGAATAAAATTCCCGGCCGTTGTCAGCTCATCGGCGTTCCAGCCAAAGGTCTTTCCACAGCTATTCTTGATAAGAGAAGAGCTGCGCCAGTCGTTGCATAAACTCCATGCACAGTAACTCACCTGATACTGGTCGCATCGATTCAGCCATTCCTTTGCCCGACTGATATCCACATTGCCGTCGCCGCTTGCCTCTGAAAGTCCGAACTCTGATACAAAAACCGGAAGTCCCCGGTTGACCGCTGTGCCAATCTTTTCTGACAGCCATTGATTATGGGCGGGATCCGACGCATAAAAATGGAACGCATACATAAGATTGCCGTATCCCGTAATTGGGTCATCCGCAGGCTCGTATAAATGTCCCGCGCTTCCAAGCTGCGACCAGGTAGGTGTTCCTACGATAATAATTGCATCCGCATCTTTGGCCCGAATTGCGGGGATAACCTCCATAGCATAGTTCTTGATATCCTGCCAGCTGCAGTTATTGGGCTCGTTGCATATCTCATAGATTACATTGTTGTAATCCTTATACCTGCCCGCCATCTCCGAGAAAAAACTGACTGCCTGAGATTTGTAAGTCTGGGGATTGCCGTCGCTTAAGATATGCCAGTCAATGATGGCATACATTCCAAGCTCGGCGGCATATTGGACGCCTTTTGTTACTTCATTCTTCATAACTGCCTGATTTCCGCTGCAATATCCATTTTCGTTGGTGTACATGGCAAGCCGGATGCAGTTCGCTCCCCAGTCGTCCCGCAGTGTTGAATATGCTTCCTTATTGTTGTACCGGGAAAACCACTGAAGACCGTGGGTACTGATTCCACGAATCTGGAAGGGCTGTCCATACTGGTCTACCAGACGGGTTCCGCTCACTGACAGTTTGCCGTGGCTGGAAACCGGAGTCGTCTCTGCCGCCTGCGCTTTCAAACCACCCTCCGGCCCAAAGCCTGTTGATAAGCTTAAAACCAGTGACAAACCGAGACACAGCGTCAAGGCCAACAGTCTGGCCGGAATTGATCCGCTTTGCTTCTTCCTGCTTTGTTTTTCTCTGCCTCTTTCTCTCATCGTCCCGTTCCTCTCCTTTTTATTTTTTCTTTTATTATATATCTTTTTCACTAGATAGTGAAGAGAGGATAAATATTAAGAATTAGAAAAGCACCCACTCCAAAGTGGATGCCCCTAAAAATAGTTTAAGCATGCTATTTAAAAAATCTAATCTTACCAATCAAAGGCAATTCCTTTCGATCTCCCTTGCAGGCATTCACAATTCCCATCACCATCAAGATAAAGAACACCAGCCCCAAGATATCGAAAACCCCTGAAAACATCCCTCCACCGAAATGTATAATCGAATGTAAGCCCCACACCCAATCTCCTTCTAACAAATCTACCAAAGAAGATAACAGAAAAAGCACTAATCCTTGATTCACATGATGCTTGACATATCCGGACCGCTTATCCCCCGCAAGAAGCGGTATCAACACCAGAATCCCCAGGTAAGACAGCACGCCCATAGCTTTGTTCCGGCGCACTTCTTCCTGATCAAAAAAATCCGCCGAACCATACCGCTGCGCATCATATCCATACTGTCCATATCCTCCCGACTGATATCCCTGCCCGGACTGTCCATATCCTCCCGATTGATATCCCTGTCCGGACTGCCCATATCCTCCCGATTGATACCCTTGTCCGGACTGCCCATATCCGTCCGACTGATACCATTGCTGAGATTCCTGTCCATAACCCTGCCCTCCGGTCTGAGAATATCCCTGCTGACCGTATGTATATCCCTGAGCTCCGCTCTGAGCGCCGCCCTCATAACCTCCGCTGCCCTGGCTGCTTCCGGAATAGCTGCCGGATACATTCGGTATCTGCGCGCCGCACTGCGGGCAGATCATGGTTCCGTCATCCACCTTTGCACCACATTTCACACAATAAGCCATCTTTATGCCCCTTCCTCTCTTAGAATAATTCTATTGTATTCCGAGTACGCCCGCCGCGCAATCCCTTTCTGAATATCTTAAGAAAAATTCCTCAATCATCCAGTCCCAAAATCTCCGCCAACACCTCGACAATGATCTCATTTGTACAAGATTTCACATAGCCCAACATATGCAGAGAAATCTCATCCTGTTTCTGCGGCTCCGAAAGAGACTCGTCCCTTTTCGTCTCCTCAATCAACCGGATTAACTGAGGCGTCATCTCCTCATACGTTTCAATCGTCGTCTGCGTAACCATCTTCCTCAAATCCTTTTTATTGGTTGGCACCACGCATATCATCCCCCTCCTGCCATTTGATCATCGGCTGAAATCATACAATTCCCAACACACTAAAGGCAAAATCACCTAAGATTTTGTACCTTAAAGTCCCTCTGCGCCTCTCTTTGCTGATCCTTCTTCGCAATATCCTGCCGCTTATCATATAACTTCTTACCTTTCGCCATCCCTACCTCAATCTTAACAAGGCTCCCTTTGAAATACACTTTAAGCGGCACAATCGCCACCCCCTTCTCCTTCGTCTTACCCAGAAGCTTATTAATCTCCGACTTATGGAGAAGAAGCTTTCTAACCCTCAGAGGATCCTTGTTAAAAATATTCCCTTTCTCATAAGGGCTGATATGCATGCCGTAGATATAGACCTCGCCGTTCTCCACACGGATAAACGACTCCTTAATGCTGCACTTCCCCATCCGAAGAGATTTCACCTCCGTACCATGCAGGGCAATTCCCGCCTCATAGGTATCCAGAATAAAATAATCATGATAAGCCTTCTTATTATTGGCAACCATCTTCCCATTCGTCTTTGCCATATGCACGACCTCCTTCTAAAAACACAGTTTCACAATCTCAAAATCGATCGTCCGCAGCATCCGGTCGGCGTTAAGCACCCGCACGCACACCCGCTGCCCCAGCCTATACACCTTTCCGGATCGCTCCCCCGCCATCTCATACCGGTCTTCATAATAATTATAATGGTCATCCGTCATATTCGCCACATGCACCAGACCCTCCACAGTATTCTGCAGCTCTACATACATCCCCCACTTGGTCATACCGGATATCACGCCCTCGAACTCCTCGCCGATATACTGCCGCATATACTCCACCTTCTTAAGCTTAACCGTCTCGCGCTCCGCTTCCTCGGCCCTGCGCTCCATCTCGCTGGAATGTTTCGCTACCTCCGGAAGAATCCTCTGGTAATGGGCAATCTTCTCCTCGTTCATCCGCCCTCTCAAATTATCCTTAATAATCCTATGAATCTGAAGATCCGGATATCTCCGGATAGGCGAAGTAAAATGCGTATAATAATTTGCCGCCAACCCGAAATGCCCGATATTCTCCGGCATATACCGCGCCTGTTTCATCGACCGAAGCGCAAGGCGGCAGATCATCGTCTCCTCCGCAGTATCCTCCACCTTAGCAAGAAGCTTTTGGATCTCCTTCGGACGGATCTCATTGGCTCCGATATGCATAGAATACCCGAAATTATTGATAAACGCGGCAAGGGTTCGAATCTTCTCCTCATCCGGCGGCTCGTGGGTCCGGAAAACAAAAGGAATCTCCTGCCAGAAAAAATCCTCCGCCACAGTCTCATTGGCAAGGAGCATAAAATCTTCAATCAGCCGCGTCGCCGCGTTACGGTCATAGGGCGTAAGCTCCAACGGCTTCCCGTCTTCATCCAGCGTCATCTTCGTCTCCGGGAAATCAAAATCAATAGACCCCCGTTTCTGCCTCCGCTCCCGCAAAATCCGCGACAATTCCCCCATCCTCTCGAACATAGGCGTAAGCTCCCGGTAACGCTCCGTCTCCGCCGGGTCTTTATCCTCCAGAATCTTCTTAACGCTGGTATACGTCATACGCTCATCTACATGAATCACAGATTCCGCAATCTCATGGGAAACCACAATCCCCCGCCTGTCCACAGTCATAATGCAGCTAAGGGCCAGCCTGTCCTCCCCGGCATTGAGCGAACAGATACCATTACACAGCTTATGGGGAAGCATGGGAATCACACGGTCCGCCAGATAAACGCTGGTTCCCCGCTCCCTTGCCTCCCGGTCAATGGCGCTGTTCTCCTGTACGTAGTTAGCCACGTCAGCGATATGGACGCCCAGAAGATAATTCCCGCCCTCCATGGTGAGAGAAACCGCATCGTCCAAATCCTTCGCGTCCTCTCCGTCGATCGTCACCATCTGCCAGCTCCGCAGATCCTTACGCCCCGCCAGGTCAGAAGGAGCGACCGCCTTCGCAGCGCGGTCCGCCTGATTCAGAATCTTTTCCGAAAATTCTACAGGCAAATCGTATCCCTTAACAATTGATAAAATATCCGTCCCCGGGTCATTGACATGCCCTATGATCTCAATCACCGCTCCCTCCGGTTTACGTCCCCCTTCCCCGTAAGAAGTAAGCTTGGCCACGACCTTGTGCCCGTCGACGGCTCCCCCCGCCTTCTCAGCCGGGATAAACACGTCAAACGGAAATCTCTGGTTATCCGGCAGGACAAACCCATAATTCTGCCGCTCCTTTTTCCGGAACAGACCCACGACCTTCGTAAGCCCTCTGGCAGTAATCCGCACAATCCTGCCCTCCCGGCTATGTCTCTGCCCCTGATTATCCTTCGTGATTACAAACTCAACCTGATCGCCGTCAAACGCGCCGTTTACGTCCGCTTCCCCGATATAGACGTCCGGATTCCCGTCCTCCACCGCCACGAATCCGAACCCTCTTAAGCTGGCCCGGAACGTCCCTGTCAAACGCTTCGCCTCTCCTTTACAGTACTTCCCGCGCTTCGACAAATAGATTCTGCCGTCCGCCTCCAGAGACTCAAGCACCTCTCTCAACTCTTCCCTCTGCTCCTTCGGAACCTGCAGCAGCATGGCAAGCTCCTTAAACTTCATAGGCACGTACAGACTGTCACACATCAGATCGTAGACCACCTTTTTTCTCTTTTCAAACGACTTGTCCATCTACCGCAACTCCCCTCTATATACAAAGAGACACTCCCATACAGGAGTGTCCCGCCATTCTCATAAAAATACGCCGCTTATGCAAATACTTTTAAATTCAACACTGCTGCCAGTACAATAAACAGGATCGCAAGGAACTTCGTAGACTTCACCAGCGCGCCCTCCATAGAACGCCCTTTGTTCTGTCCCCAGTAAGTATCCGCCATACCGCTGATCGTCCCAAGCCCTGCAGACTTACCCTCCTGCATCAGAACAATCGCTGTCAATGCAATACAGTCTATTGCGAATATGATCATTAATATTATCTTTAGAATCTCCACCTTCTACACCTCCTACGGCTAAACCTTTTTTATTCTACCATAAGATTCCTGAAATAGCAAGATGGGGACACAGCAAAAAAAAATTTACATCCTCCGCAGGCCAAACGGGTTCCGGTACTCGGCCGCATCTCCCAGCCGTTCCTCAATCCGAAGAAGCTGGTTATACTTCTCCACCCGTTCCGATCTGCAGGGAGCGCCGGTCTTAATCTGCCCAGAATTAAAAGCCACGGCAATATCCGCAATCACAGAATCCGCCGTCTCCCCGGACCGGTGGGAAACAATCGTCCTATACCCGGCATTTTTCGCCGTCTCGATGGCATTGAACGCCTCCGTCAGCGTCCCGATCTGATTCACCTTAATCAGAATCGCATTGGCCGCCTCACGCAGGATTCCCTTCTGAAGACGCTTCTCGTTGGTTACGAACAGATCGTCGCCTACCAACTGCATATTCGCCCCAAGGCGTGCGGTCAGAAGCTCCCAACCCTCCCAGTCTTCTTCGTCCAACGGGTCCTCGATAGACGCAATCGGGAATTCCTCTGCCAGTTCCTCGTAATACTCGATCAACTCCTCCGCCGTGCGCGCCACCTGATGCCCGTGCATCTTGCTCTCTCCTTCGAAAACGTACTTTTTCCCGCACTTATCATACAGCTCCGTCGCCGCCACATCCAGCGCAAAAACAATATCCTCCCGCGGCTTGTATCCGGCGGCCTGCGTCGCGTCCAGAATAAACCGGAGCGCTTCTCTGGCATCCGGCAGATCAGGCGCAAAACCGCCCTCGTCGCCTACCCCCGTACTATACCCATGTTTTTTCAGCAGCTTTTTAAGGGCATGGTAAATCTCCGCGCACATACGAAGCCCTTCCTTAAAACAACACGCCCCCACGGGCATAATCATAAATTCCTGAATATCAATCGTATTATCCGCATGCTTCCCGCCGTTCATAATATTCATCATCGGCACGGGAAGGCGTTTCGCATTAACGCCGCCGAGATAGGAATAAAGCGGAAGCTTAAGCGCGCCCGCCGCCGCCCGCGCCGCCGCCATAGACACGCCGAGCATGGCGTTCGCCCCAAGATTCGACTTATTTTCCGTACCGTCCAGCTTAAGCATGATCCGGTCAATCAAAGGCTGGTCAAATACATTTACCCCAATAACAGCAGGCGCAATCTTGGCGTTCACATGGTCTGCCGCCAGCTCCACGCCAAGCCCGCCGTAACGTTCCCCTTTGTCACGAAGCTCCAACGCCTCATACTGTCCGGTAGACGCTCCGGAAGGTACGCTTGCCCGCCCCAGGAACTCGTCCCCGGCAAGCACTTCAACTTCTATAGTCGGATTCCCGCGGGAATCTAAGATTTCTCTTGCGTATACATCAGTAATCGGTAAATACTTATGCATCTCAAATCCTCCTTTATAGAAGGTATTATGCGCCGATTTTTCGATTCTAATGCAGATTCCGGAATTCCATTGACTTTTCTCAGCGCCGGCGTTACAATCGGATGAGGTATAAAAAGAATATTTTGTCGAGGTTAATCATGAAATCAAAATTTAAGAACTTTACTTATCTGACTCTGAGCACACTGGTAATGGCGGTGGGAATCTATTTCTTCAAATTCTCCAACAACTTTACCTTTGGGGGAATCACAGGACTTGCCGTCTTAGTGGCCAAGTCCGGCGCCATCTCCGCAGGAGATTTTTCTTTCGCGGCAAATATGGTTCTGCTCGTCATCGGCTTCTTTGTGCTGGGCAGAAAATTTGCCGCAAAGACCGCCTACAGCAGCATCCTTCTGTCTGTGACCCTGTCGGGACTTGAGCGAATCTGTCCCTTAAGCCAACCCCTGACCAACCAGCCCCTGCTGGAGCTGATATTTGCCATAGCCCTGCCGTCCATCGGCTCCGCCGTCCTGTTCAATATCGGGGCGTCCGGCGGAGGTACGGACGTAATCGCTATGATCATGAAGAAATACACCAGCTTCAATATCGGAAACGCATTGCTGGCCACAGATTTTTTAATCACCGTAGCCGCCTTCTTCGTATTCGACATTCAGACAGGGCTGTATTCCTTTCTAGGGCTTTCGCTTCGCTCCTTTATGATCGACGGATTCATCGAAAGCCTGAACCTGTCCAAATACTTTAACGTGGTATGCAAAAACCCGCAGCCGATCTGCGACTTCATTAAGGAAGAGATACATAGGAGCGCTACCATCGTTCAGGCAAAAGGGGCGTTCAGCGGCGAAGACAAGTACATCATCTTCACCGTATTGAACCGGTTAGAGGCTGTCCGCCTCCGGAACTACATCAAAGAAAATTCACCGGACGCATTCCTGTTGATCTCAAACACCAGTGAAATCATCGGGAAAGGTTTCCATTCTATCTGACAAAATTTAATAAGGACTTAAATAAAAAATATCGGAGCAGACTTATCCGTAAGCCGTCCGATATTTTTATTTCTCCGATCTGTTAGCCGACCATCAGCCCTTCCGCCTTGATCACTTCCACCACCTGGGCGACGTATTTCTCACACAGTTCGTCCGTAGACGCCTCGACCATCACGCGGATCACAGGCTCCGTCCCGCTCTCCCTGACAAGGATCCGCCCGTCGTCTCCCAGCGCCTTTGCGACCGCGTCGACCGCCTTTGTGACCTCCGGGTTCTCTCTGGCCGTCTTCTTGTCGGCCACGCGGACGTTCTTCAAAAGCTGCGGATAGATCTTGACCGGTTCGGCCAGCTTCGCCAGAGACATCTTTTTCTCCAACATAACCTCCATCACCATCAGGGACGTCAGGATCCCATCCCCCGTAGTGGCATGCTTGCTGAAAATAATATGCCCTGACTGCTCCCCGCCAAGAGAGAAATTATTGCGCGCCATATTCTCATACACGTACTTGTCTCCCACAGCCGTCTTCTCATATTTAAGGCCGGCCTTGTCGCAGGCCTTATAAAGCCCAAGGTTAGACATAATGGTGGTCACAATGGCATCCCCGTTGAGACGCCCGTTCTCTTTCATATACTTCCCGCAAATATAAAGAATCAAGTCGCCGTCCACCACATTGCCGTTCTCATCCACGGCAATACACCGGTCTGCGTCGCCGTCGTAGGCAAAGCCAACGTCAAGCTTCTTCTCCTTTACATACTGCTGCAGGACTTCAATATGGGTAGAGCCGCAATTCGTATTAATGTTCGTCCCGTCCGGTTCACAGTTGATCACATACGTCTTTGCTCCCAGCGCGTCATACACGCTCTTGGCAATGGCAAACGCGCTTCCGTTGGAACAGTCCAAACCGACCCTCATATCCTCAAACGAACGGGTGGCCAGCGAAATCAGATAGCCGATATAACGGTTCCTACCCGCCGCATAATCCACGGTACGGCCGACGTCCTCTCTCTTTGCAAGCGGCAGCTCGTCGATCTCGCCGTCAATATAGGCCTCGATCTTCTCCTCAACGTCCGCCTCGATCTTATGCCCCTTCCCGCTGATAATCTTAATCCCATTATCATAGAAAGGATTATGACTTGCCGAAATCATGATCCCACAGTCAAAGTCGTCCGTCCTTGTCACATAAGAAACGCTGGGAGTCGTAGTCACATGCAGAAGGTATGCATTCGCTCCTGACGCGGTGATGCCCGCCGCCAGCGCATACTCGAACATATAGCTGCTCCGTCTCGTATCTTTGCCGATCACCACCTTCGCCTTGTGATCCTGCCCGTAATACCAGCCAAGGAACCGCCCGACCTTAAACGCATGCTCCACAGTCAAAACCTCATTCGCCTCGCCACGGAACCCATCCGTCCCAAAATATTTACCCATAATCATTAACTCCTTCACATCATTTGCCTTATTAACCGTTTTTTTTGCACAATCATCGCAAAATACTTTACTATTATATAAGGTTTTGAAGAAATATACAACTGTAAATTTTTATTAAGGATAGTTATACTCTTAATGGTGGAATAAGCGAAGCCCTGTGAACGCCATCGCCATACCGTACTTATTGCAAGTCTCAATCACATGATCGTCCCTGACGGAACCGCCGGGCTGTGCGATATACCGAACGCCGCTTCTGTGCGCCCGCTCAATATTGTCTCCGAACGGGAAGAACGCGTCCGACCCGAGGGCAACCTCCGTAAGCTTGTCAAGCCACTCCCTCTTCGCCTCTCTGGTAAACACCTCCGGCTTCTCCTTGAAAATATTCTGCCATGCGCCGTCCGCCAGCACATCCATATAATCCTCCCCGATATACAGATCAATAGCGTTATCACGGTCCGCACGGCGGATCGAATCAACAAAGGACAGCCCCATCACCTGAGGAGATTGTCTCAGCCACCAGTTATCGGCTTTCTGTCCCGCAAGGCGCGTACAGTGGATCCTTGACTGCTGCCCCGCCCCAATTCCGATCGCCTGCCCGTCCTTTACATAGCAGACCGAGTTAGACTGGGTATACTTCAGCGTAATCATAGCGATCGCAAGATCCCTCTTCGCCTGCTGCGTCAGCTCCTGATTCTCCGTCACCACATCCGCAAAAAAAGCATCGTCGATCTTAAGCTCGTTCCGGCCCTGTTCAAAAGTAATGCCGAACACATCCTTATGCTCCAAAGGCTCCGGCACATAATCCGGATCGATTTGGATCACATTGTAATTCCCGTTCTTCTTCGCCCTCAGGATCTCAAGGGCCTCCTCCTCATATCCCGGCGCAATCACACCGTCCGACACTTCCCGCTTAATCAGCTTCGCCGTATCCACGTCGCACACATCCGACAGGGAGATAAAGTCGCCGAAAGAAGACATACGGTCAGCCCCTCTCGCTCTCGCATAAGCGCAGGCAAGGGGCGACAGTTCTCCTAAATCGTCCACCCAATAAATCTTCGCCAGAGTATCCGACAACGGCAGCCCGACCGCGGCTCCCGCAGGCGACACATGTTTAAAAGACGTAGCGGCCGCAAGACCCGTCGCAGCCTTTAACTCCTTCACCAACTGCCATCCGTTGAACGCATCCAGAAAATTAATGTAACCCGGCTTGCCGTTCAATACCTGAATCGGCAGTTCCCCTCCGTCCGCCATATAGATCTTCGACGGTTTCTGATTTGGGTTGCAGCCATATTTTAATTCCAACTCTTTCATCTCAATCATCCTCCTATACCTTGCCGTACGAAAGCCTCCCGAAGGCCGCGTACTCCTACTGGTTCTTATTCACTATTTTTGTATTATATTTCCCCGTTGCAATGTCAATATACCGAACGAACAAAGACACCTTATTCTCCTCGTTAAGGCTGTTCCACAGCATCTCCGTAAACTCATCCATATCATCAGACGTCCCTATCAGCTTCGGCTCGCCCTCAAAACTTGGGAGCGGGTCGCCGTCGCACCGGTATGTGTGAATAAAATGCCCTTCCCCAGCCGCAGGGTTCTCGTACGCGAACGTATAGCGGTTACAGCTTCCCGGACATCCGTTATTGCTCTTGAGAATCGACATGGCATAATTATAATTCCCGTTCTCAATGTGCATGATACCTGAAATCCTCGGCGTGTAGTTAGGCGCATCCGGCTCGAACTCACGGCATCTTAAAGACTGCTCAAAAGTCATCTGCCTGTCCATTCCCTCGTAAATGGTATCCGTCTGATCCCCGTTAGTCACAATGGTCTTATTCCCGAGAACCCGCACAGGCGCATAGATAACCAGACTCGGATCCGTCAGCTTCGCCGGGTCGAAAGCCTGGGTGCGGATCCCTTCCCCGTCCTCCGCGAAAATGCGGTTACGGCTGTTCACGCTTCTCCCCATAATAAAATAAGCGGTTACGGCATGCCTCCCGTCCGGGCTCTTCCCGATGATAATTCCCCGCCCCGGATAAGAATTCTCCTTGAGTTCCTTGTCGATTGCTAACATTTTCATATGAATTCTCCTTTATTCGATGAATTTTGACCTGTTAATCTATTATATATAAAATACTTCCCATTTTCCAGTAGTATTTTCTATTGAATACGTGTTTTTAGAATGATACAATAGAAACATCATAAAAAACAGGGGGACAAGTTTAATGCGAAAACTAACATTTCTTATCTCCTGCATATTCGCCTTCGCACTGCTGACAGGCTGCAGCGGCAACAAAGCCGACGAATATGTAGGGGGACAGATCTCTTCCATCAAGGAAAGCGGTTCCGACAGTTTTGCCTCAATGCTGGACGAGGGCATTGCCGAGAGCAACGATTTATACGTTCTGCAGTTTCCGGAAGAACTGCGCGAACCATATCTTGAATTCATGAAGGATTCCTTCAGCGCCATCTCCTTCGAGGTGGCAAAGGCAAAAAAGATGAACGACGGGACATTTTCCGTTCAGGTAACCTACACCCCGCTGAATATCAAGAACACGGTGGAGGCCGCCAACATCGAACATATCGCTTCCTTAGAGACCACGGAGCTTACCGGGGCAGTGGCTTCCATCCTTGAGAAGGACGCCAAGCTCGTGAAAGCTTCTCCTTCCTTTGAGGAAGAGACCATAACGACACTGAGCGTATACAGTCAGGGGGAGTCCTACAAGATTTCCACGGAAAGCCTTGAGAACCTGCTTTCCCAAGCCTTATACGGAGTCATGGAGCCCTACGACCAAGTCTGCGACATCCTGGACTGTTACGACTTCGTCAAGGCTTATTTAGACGCTTCCTTCAAAGGCGAAGTATCCCGTTTCGCTCTGCATACCGACCGCACGGAGGAAGAGGCCCTCGAATGGTATGAGGCGGACGTATTCGACCCGCCCTCCGACCTGAGCGAGGACTACGTATCCCGATACAAGGACGCCCTCAAATCCATGCTGAAGCAGTGCAAGTACACGGTCGGCATCCCCAAAAAGGAAACCGGTCTTTACAGCTACACGGTAGACATCAAGACCACGCCTAATACCAGTTTGACCAGCGCATACAGTGAATTCGAGGGCGGGACATACTACTCCATCGAAGAAGTTTCCTCCGGTCTTGTGACGGCAATGGAAAAGTACGCGGCCGAGCCAACCTTCGGCGAGGAGACCTCCATGACCATCTCCTTTAACGCCTCGTCCATGCTCACCGCGGGGAATGATAATTCGGAATTGTCCACACTGGCGGCTACGATCTTCGCGATACCCTAAATAATAAGTTTCCGGCTATATGGCCGGTTACTTATTATTCGTTGTGTTATCGGGACGCTGCCCAAAGGGACGCAATAGACTGTCCGTATAAAGGGATGCCGGAAAACATAGTTCTGATTTTCCGGCATCCCTTTTCTTCTTCAGTACACGGTCTTTTCCCACCGGTACTTTTCCATATCTACACATTCCCCCAAAAACTCCACCCCTTCCGCCTTGAGAAGCTCCGTCTGGCGGTTAGATTCCCCGCTTCCGAACGCGCCGGATACCCTGCCTTCTTTAGTCACCACACGATGACAGGGCAAGTCGCTGTCCCCCGGAACCCCATGGAGGGCGTAGCCGACCACTCTGGCCCAGCGCCGGTTCCCTGCAAGCGCGGCGATCTGACCATAGGAAGCCACCTTGCCCTCGGGAATCCGGCGGATCACGTCGTATATTTTTTCGAATGTATTCATTTCTTCTTCCATTCTTTGATCCTCTCCAACCTGTCGCCGATCTCTTTTTCTTCCCCCTCCGCCGTCGGATGATAATACTCCCGTTCACTTAAAGACTCCGGCATACACTCCATATGCGTTAGTTTTTCCTCCGTATCGTGAGCATATTCATATCCCTTGCCATATTCCAGATCTTTCATCAATCTGGTCGGCGCGTTTCGAAGCGCCAAAGGAACCGGCTCAGCCCGCAGATTCCTCACATCCTGCTTGCACGTCTCGCACGCCGTATAAAGGGCGTTAGACTTAGACGCCATAGAAAGATAAACAACGGCATGGGTCAGATGCACGTCACATTCCGGCATACCCAGAAAATGGCACGCCTGATACGCCGCCACCGCCACCTGTAATGCATGGCTGTCCGCCATTCCCACATCCTCACTGGCGAAACGGATCAGCCTTCTTGCAATATACAAAGGATTCTCCCCGCCTTCCAGCATCCGGCACATCCAGTAGATCGCCGCATCCGGGTCGCTGTTGCGCATGGACTTATGAAGGGCAGAAATCAGATTATAATGCTCCTCCCCATTCTTATCATAGAGCAGAGACTTCTTACTGATACACTGCTCAAGCCCCGCGTTGGTCACAAGGATTCCCTCCTCGCTGATCTCCCCGTTCGTCACGGCCATCTCAAGCGTATTGAGCGCTGTTCTCGCGTCACCGTTGGCAAAGGCCGCAATCGCCGCCAACTGCTCTTTGGTGATTCTGACGTTCTGGGGCCCGAACCCATTAGGGCTCTTAAGCGCATGGGACAGAACCTTCTCCAGATCTTCCTCCGTAAGAGCCTTTAAAACAAACACCCGGCATCTGGACAGCAGAGCCGCATTGACCTCGAAAGACGGATTCTCCGTCGTCGCGCCGATCAGCACGATGCTCCCCCTCTCCACAAAGGGCAGGAACGCATCCTGCTGCGCCTTATTGAACCGATGTATCTCGTCCACAAACAAAACGGTACGGATCCCCATCCTCCGGCTGCCCTCCGCCTGATTCATCACCTCTTTGATCTCTTTGATCCCGCTGGTAACGGCGCTGAAATTAATGAAATCCGCATTGGTGCGGCCGGCAATAATTCCCGCCAGCGTCGTCTTCCCGACTCCCGGCGGCCCCCAGAATATCATCGAGGAAATCTGATCCCTTTCAATAAGCTGCCGCAGTATCTTCCCTTCTCCAAGCAAATGCGCCTGCCCCGCAAATTCTTCCAGAGACGACGGACGCAGACGGCTTGCCAGCGGCGCCGTCCGTTTCCTGTCGTCAAATAATGTCATCTGTTCCATATCTCACTTATTAACTCTCCTCAACTTCGACCACCGTCATAATCTCCGTGACGCTGCCGCCCGGAAGTTCATTCGTGCCGATCGTCATCCTTGCTGCCAGACCGGATTCTCCATATAATTCCTGAAGCAGCACAGACGCACCGTCCACTACTCCGGTGTAGCTTCCAAACTCGTCCGTACACCGTACATAGCCGATCATCTGCACAAACTGCTTAACCTTATCCAGATCTCCAAGCTCCGATTTCAGGATCGACAGAATATTCAAGGCGCTCAGCCTTGCGCCCTTGCGCCCCTCCTCGACCGTCAGGTCCTTTCCCACGACGCCCTTTACCTGAACCACGCCGTCAACATGCGCCGTCTGTCCCGCAAGATACAATAGATTTCCCACTCTCCTTGCAAGGACATAGACCCCTGCCGGAGCCGCCGCCGTTGGAAGCTTTAAACCCATTTCCTCTAATTTTTTCTCAATCCTCATCTTTCTGCCTCACTTTCTCCATAATGATCCGCAAAATACTACATCTCGATGACTTTCGTTGCCACATTCTCCACAAACGCCGCATCGTGTTCCACAAAAAGAATCGTGGGCCGGTATTTCAGCAGCAACTCCTCAATCTGGACTCTGGACAGCACGTCGATATAATTCAGAGGTTCGTCCCACACATACAGATGCGCCCTTTCACACAGGCTCTTTGCCAAAAGCACCTTCTTCTTCTGTCCTGCGCTGTAGAAACTCACGTCCTTTTCAAACTGTTCCCTCTCCAGATCCAATTTGCGAAGCAGAGCCTTAAACAAGCTCTCTTCTATTCCATACTCCCAGGCCATATCCTTTAAATTTCCCTTAAGATACGAGGTATCCTGAGTAATGTAAGAAATCTTGAGCCCTGATCCCACATGTACGTTCCCCTCAAATGTGATCTTTTCGCCAAGCAGCAATTTTAAAATGCTGGATTTCCCGCATCCATTTCTCCCGGAAAGACAGACCCTCTCTCCCTGCCGGATATCGAACCGAATCTGCGGACACACTTTCTTCTCGCCATAATAAACCGACACATCTTTCAATTCCGCCAGCAAGTCCGTATGGTATGCCAGAGGACGAAGCTCAAGCTCATCCACGGTATCAATATTCTTAAGAAGCTTCGACTTCTCCTCGACCGCCTGCTGCCTGCGGTTCTCCAGCACCTTGGCGCGTTTCATCATCTTAGCCGCCTTATGCCCGATAGCTCCCCTGTCCGGACGCAGCCCCGCCACACGCTGCCCCTTCTTACTCTTCTCCACCTGATCGGACCAGCCGGAGGTCTGCCTTGCCGCCTGCTTTAGACGCTTAACTTCCGACTCAAGCTTCTGATTCTGCGCCTCCTCCAGCCGATCCTGCGCTTCTTTGTTAGCATACCAGGAACTAAAATTCCCTTTCTGCACTTCAATATTCATCTTATTAATCGAAAGGATATGATCCACACAGGAATCCAGAAAATTCCGGTCGTGGGATACCAGAATAAATCCTTTCTTCTTGTTGAGATACCGGGCGATCTGCCGCCGAGCCTCCGCGTCCAGATGATTCGTAGGCTCGTCGATCAAAAGGAATCTCTCCTCCCCCAGAAACAGAACCGCCAGCAGGACCTTCTCCTGCTCACCATAGCTCAGCGTGTTAAATGGACGGTACAATACCTCCGCATCCACCTTCAGCAGACTCAGCTCCCGGAACAACTGCCACTCTTCAAACCGGGGATTGATCTCCTCCAGAATCTCAAGGACCGTCCGGTCTTTCTCTTTCACATCATAGGGGAAATAGGCGAATTCTATACCCGCCGATATCTGCCCCTGATATTTGTACTTTCCCAGCAGAAGATTCAAAAACGTAGTCTTGCCGCGCCCGTTGCGTCCCACAAATCCCAGCTTCCAGTCCGTATCGATCCTAAATGACACGTCTCTGAATACTTCCTCAAAGCTTCCCTCATATGAAAAACTCAATTTTACAACATCTATCATTGACATATATGCGCACCTCCTGTTAATCCGTATTCTGTTATTCTCCCCTCTTTACGATTCGGAGCGTTTCCCCGCCCTTCTTTCCTGAGGAAAAGAATCAAAATACAAAAAAGCTGCAAGAAAGTCTCCTTACAGCCTCATGAAATACGCACAATGACCACTTTGACAGAGGCATTGCTTCTATACTACTATTTCTAAATGCTAAATAAAAGGATGTCTGACTTTCCTGCTATCGGCACAACAAAAAGACGGAATATAACTCCGCGTCCTTCGCTATGCAGTTACGATTGTAATTAGCAAGAAATCTCTATCATCCTTTCATCTCCATTCTGTCGTGTTCTGAAAATAGGATAACACAGGAAGTTATAAATATCAAGTATTTATTCTATATTACCCTTTTTCTGTCTATAGCTTAACTCCCTCGGTGTATACAGGTGTCTTGGAATACCGTCAACCATAACCGGAGATACGTCGCCCTGAATTAACGGTCTTACATAGGAAATGAACTCGCTTGTAACATAAGTTCCTTCCTCATTCACCCATTCTCTCGGAACAAGCTTCTCGTCGTTGGCAATCTTGTGAACATCCTTCACTTCCGTTCCGCACTGGTACGGATCGTCAGAAAGTCTCTGCAGAACTACCATCTTACCGGTATCGCCTTCATCAGCCGCCTTTACAGCCGCACCGCCAACCTGGTAAGCTTCCAAAATGTCTACACGTGACGCCGCATGTGAAGCGGAACGCTGTAATGTGCTAAGCTCGATAGCACGAGTCTTACATCCCATCTCGCCTGCAATATAACTTGCAAGATAAGACGCCGTTCCGGATAACTGCTTGTGTCCAAACGCATCAACAAAGTCAATATTGCTGCCAAGCTCACATACATAGGTTCCGTCTGCAGTACGGATTCCTTCCGATACCGCAACTACGATAGAGGTCTTCTCCTCCAACAGGTCTCTGACTCTCTTACCAAAAGCCTGTAAATCGAAGGTAGTCTCCGGCAGATAGATCAGATCCGGACCTTCGCAATCCTCTCCTTCGGATAAGGCAGCCGAACCTGTCAGCCATCCTGCATTACGTCCCATAATCTCTACGATCGTAACGATTCCATTCTCATTCTCCAGACAAAAGCTGTCGCGGATAATCTCCTTCATAGAAGTACCGATGTATTTTGCAGCGCTTCCGTATCCCGGCGTATGATCCGTCAGTGCAAGGTCGTTGTCAATCGTCTTCGGACATCCGATAAATCTTGTTGAGAATCCCGTGATGATCGCATAGTCGGATAACTTCTTGATAGTATCCATGGAATCATTCCCGCCGATATAGATAAACGCCTCGATATCTAACTTCTCAAGGATAGCAAAAATCTTGTCATAAACCTCACGGTTCTCATGAATCTCCGGAAGCTTATAACGGCATGACCCCAAAAATGCCGCCGGTGTCCTCTTAAGCAGCTCCACATCCAATTCTGTCTTGATATGGTCAGCCAGATCGATATAATTCTCTTCTAATAATCCCTGTACTCCGTGAAGCATACCATATACCTTCTGAGCCCCGCGGTCTTTAGCAGTACGGTAAACTCCCGCAAGACTTGAGTTGATCGCCGCTGTCGGTCCTCCTGACTGTCCTACAATAACATTTCTCTTCATAGTCCATATTCCTTTCTCTCTTATAAATTGCTGACGCTATTACTATCTTAGTATATTTCATCGCAAATGTCTACAAAAAATCTCATGATCTCCATGAATGATCTCTATGAATTCTCTGCTTCTTCCCTGACTACATTCTGGGCAAATATATAGCCTTTCATACACCCGTTGCCTGCAACGTCAATGACTTCTCCATCCTCAACTTCGGCCTCCATACGGCAGTTATTACGGCATACTTCGCACATGACCACTATCTTTTCCATCTTAAGATTCCTCCATTAGACATCAGCACATTTTTAAAAAGTCCTTGCAGAAAATCTACAAGGACTTTAACGTGGGCGAGAGGATTCGAACCCCCGACCTTCTGGTCCGTAGCCAGACGCTCTATCCAGCTGAGCTACGCCCACATGATTATAAACTTGTTTTACAACAAAATTAATTATAGCTCAATTGGATGAGATTGTCAATATACTATTTTAAATATTTTTCAAGTGTTATCATACAAAACTAAATTCTTTTTCCCTTTCCTTTATGAGGATGACTTTCTGCATATTCCCGTGCTTCTCTCCTTATCTCTCCCGGAGGCATCTGATCAAAATATTCCCTCTGCCATGCCGTATAATCAAAACTTTCTCTTTTAATTGTTGCAATAAAATGCTCTGCATTAATTATACCTAATTTTTCAACCAGACATTCTAGACCCAGATCCATAATTTCAGCCGTACTATACATCATCTGTCCACCTCCAATCTTCTAATAGTATCTCTTTCACTACCGACATAATATGATTCATTAGACTCCATAAATTCTGCAATAACTTGTTTTCTCTTACCTAACTTATTTTTCCCGTTTTCATAATCAAACATATAAGACGTCACTAGCTCTATTTGCTTATCCTTTATTAAACCCTGAATATAAAGCTTAGCCTGTGTCTCCAATGATATTCTAATCTGCGATTGGTCATCATAAGGACGATTATAACAACAATTATCTAAATATATTTTCAACATTCCCACCTTCTTTTTACCACTTCAATGGATAGAACATCTTTCTTATTATTTATTGTATACCAAGTTTCCTATATAATGCAACTGCTATTTGAAATACAGCCTTACCTCTTACATTTGTCTCATGTCATTATATTTATGCCATGGTTTGCTTTTCCACTCTTTTCCAGCAGCTCAAATAATCAAAAATCTCTTAATTTCATAAAGATTCGGGCGATACTCGATTTAAAGTATACATAACTATCGTCTTTTCTGAATATAATACTCATACATACATTAGGAACGAATACGCAAAGCATAATTCTGGCCGTCAGAGTCATTAATGGGCTGAACCGCGCCGTTATACACAGCAAATAGGTCAAAGCAGAGATTCCGATCGTCATAATCAGATACTTTAACTGTCTCAGCATAAACCCGTAAAATTTCTTATTGAAGTAATATTTAAACAATATATATGGCTCTACCCAAAACGGTACTGATAATGTACTGATAATTGTTCCGGATAACGTCCCTGCAATTCCGTATCGCAAGGCTAAAGGAACAGACATGATCAAATTAATTGCTCCTTCCGCAATCGGTTTATACCTGTCGTACCAAAAAATACCCGTCGCATTCCGAAACATCAACACGGTGGATCTCATTCCTGTCAGATAGAAATTTATTACAATAATAACCACAGTCGAATCGGATAAAAGGAACTTTTCACCTAACCACAATTTTATAAACGGCTGAAGCAGACATAAAAGAGAGATTGAACAGAAACTAAAAATCCATGCATTTATAAACAATATGTTATAAAGCATTTTTTCTACATATTCCTTATCGTCAAAGGCGACCAGATTCCCCAAACTTGCAGTTATGGCGTTAAAAAAACGATTTGTAACCGTCTTAACAGCCTGAATGATCAATGTATAATTTGAGTACAAGCCTACGGATACCAAACCGATAAACTTCGAAATAATTATATTATCCGTTGCATAGACGATTATTTCCCCGGTTCTATGGAAGATTAACGCAAATACATTTTTTTTAATTTCTCTTAATACTTTCGGGTCTAGTTCCTTATTATTTTTATCCTTTAAATATGGATACATTTTATCGGCAACAGCCGATATTATAAGATTCTCGGCTATTGTCGCCGCAACCATAACCGACAGATAAGCCGCGTAACTCTCAAATACAATCAAGACTGCGATCTGCATAACTTTTAATACTATACTTGAAATCGTTGTGGCTACGGTAGATATATATTCCTTCTGGTCGCAAATAATCAAGGATCTTTTATATGTATAAAAATAAGAGATACCGGAATTAAAAAGATAGAGCATAAAATATAAATAAATATATTTTATATCCGAATTCAGATCTTTGATCAAAAGTGGTAAAAACGGCATTAATATGCTTCCTAATATAAAAACAATAACTCCTACTGCTTTATATAAATGCCTGTAAAGGGACATGAGGGATTTTAACGCTTCAACATCTCCCTCCTTTAACGGCTTATACAACGCAAAATTAATTGCCGATCCTACTCCAAGCTCAGCTAACGACAAAAACGATAACACATTGGAAAACAGACCGTTCAGCCCCAGATACTCTTCCGGAAGAAAGTGTATGAATACGCTCCGGTTCATAAACTGTAATAAAAGAATCACTACATATGATATTTCAGAGAATACAATATTTTTTATACTATTCCGCGTCCTGAAACTCATATCATTTTATCTCCTTTGCAATATATTTTACAGCATTTTTTGTCTTTAATAACGTCTTATATAAGTCAGGTCTGCAGATCAGTAAAATATGGCATTTAATTTTAAAGGGAATCTGAGATCTGAATATGGCGTCCCATTTATGCGCTTTTAAATATTCGACAAGCGCCTCCCTGTACTTGTCCTCCCACCCGTTTGCAATTGCTTTGTGGGCTAATTGGTAATATGCGGCGGTTTTATTGTTCAATATGGCATTTTTCATTCTGCCGTTATTACTAAAATACTTTTCAATCATATAATCATAACTTAACGCATACTTTAGGTTCAGCGACTTATCAAACAGCGTGTCCGGCCTTTGAGTCGTATTCTCACTGCTTATATAATACCCGTATAATTCCTCATCCATATAGACCGCTCTGCCGACGTTGTGCATGATCGAAAATATAAAATCCATATCCTCCAATATACTCAGCCTTGTGTTGAGCCTGCTGCCTTTTAAAATACTTTTCCTAAAGATCTTGTTCCACAAATATCCTCCGACATTCCTATTCTCAACAACTTCTTTCTGAAATTGATCCGTATTGAAAATTATCATGGATTCATCATTACACTGAAATTGATGTTTTGAATCGCGGACGACGGCAAATCTGCAGACGACTATATCCGCGTCATGCTTATTCATTATCGAAACCATTTTTCCGTACATCCCGCAAGACACATAATCATCCGAGTCAACAAAACCTATAATCTCTCCCGTTGAATACTGCAGTCCAAAGTTCCTTGCAGCGCTGACCCCTGAATTAACTATATGATAAAACACAATCCTTCCGTCTTTCTCTGCGTATTCCCGGCATATTTCCATAGTATGATCTGTTGAACCATCGTCAACAATAATAATTTCCATATTAGAATATGTCTGCAGCAGCAAACTATCCAGACATCTTTTTATAAATTTCTCTCCATTATATACAGGAACAATAATACTTATTTTTTCAGCCATTTTATTCCTTCTTTTTTTACGCGGTAAACCCCGTTAAATCCCTTGTTAATCACTTTTCCTAAACGCATACCAAAGATACGGTTTATTAATTGCATCCTTTTCTTTATCCTTTTTTGTTCCGAATCATGCCAAGACGCGTTAAACCAATGTATGCTGTAGGTATTTTGTGTAATTTGCAATTTATTGTTGGAATAGCATAACGGCGCGAAATATTCCGGTGCGAAGATCTTAATATTTCCCACCATTTGATTTTTTCCGTTTTTGTTTAGTCCGTTTTGCTCCAGCACTCTTGTTGTGTAAGTAGGCGACGCGGTAATATTTAAGGTTCCGTCGGCATTGATAAACCGTAAATCCTTATAATCCTCGCACATTTGTTTTATGATTTTATTTTTTGCTTCCGCCCCGAAACCAAGTCCTAACGCAACCCTGCTTTTATTCTCAAAACCCATAAACGCCTCCAGTTCTAATAAGCCGTCGATGCTTCGAACCAGTTCCACGTCCGTATCCATATAAATACCGCCTTCGTTATATACGATATCCAATCTTGCATAATCCGGCACGAACCCCCACTTCTTGGCGTCGTATGCCTGTTTCATATATAAACATTTAGAAAAATCATAGTTTGATTCGTTCCATTCAATTATTTCATAATCCGGGCAGAATTTTTTCCAGCTCTCAATACATTTCCTGTCTTTTTCAGGCAGCGGCGCTTTGCCAATCCAACAATAATGAATCTTTTTAGGAATCATACGTTTAACCTCTTCTCGATCTTATCAAACTTCTTATAACAATAACAACTAATGCATAAAGCAGCACTCCCCTGACTATTTTTCTCGTCAATTCAAGTAATGCGCATCTGCCAAGCACAACAAGTATCCCCATAGTAGAAGAAAGAATGAATAATCTAAGCGTACTTGTATCCCTCGCCGTATCGTTTTCATAAACAAGCGAGGCGATCATCCATCCTATTATGAACATAAGCAGCGGGGCAATATATTCATTATAATTTACATACATTTCTACAAAAATTGAAAAACCAGTCCCCCAATTGAGCCGCAAAACATCCTGTGAAAACCAGTTCGCCCCCGCAACTACGTCTAAATTGAACATGGTTGCAACTCTCGTCGTCGCAGAACTGAGAACAGCCGCCAAAATCGAATTACTGTACGGCCAATGTATTTTCTGTGCAAGGGCAATCAGTGTTACGCCCGCGCTTCCTCCCATTTCCGACAGAAGTGAAAACAAAGGAAATTGTTCCAGTGTAAATAAATCGTCTATGCCTCCGCCGCTCCTTAAAAGCATTATGAGCTGCAGTAAATACATTAACAAGAACCCTAGTATAAGCAGCCATATTACCGTTTTCTTTTTAAACCCTCCCTTGTATCTTATATGCAGCCAAAGAAAAACTATAAAATACGGGAACCAGCTTCCGCGGCTTCCTGCGATCGAATATCCTATTGCGTAAATACCGAAAATAACGTAGCAAACGACCACCACGCTTTTTTTATAATCGCTTCCTATCAACAGACCGATCAGGGACGGTACAAACAATTCATTTGCAATCTGCAGCAACTGGGTGTTTTCCATTGAATCCGAATGATAAAGCGCGGCATATCCTTTGTACGAAACAATCTCCATAACAGTATTTAATTTTCCAAAGACAAGTGAAACGCACAAGGCTAATATGACCGCACTCACGGCGAACAAAATGTTTTTTGTCAATTTTTCATTTGACTCTGAGTTAATATGGCCTCCGTGATCCTTTAGGCAGAACAAAGCTCCTAAGTGAAAAAACATAAGACATATATTGATATATAACATCATCCTGACTATTTCCGTGTCAGAATGGACAACATATACGCCGTATAGCAGCCCTCTCAATATTCCCATATCCCTGTTAAGATTGACTACCCATAACAGAGACTGACCGCATCCGTACAGCACAAGGAACATGGCAATGAAGATGTACGGCGTAAATATTTTATTTGATATATATTCCCACGTTTTTATTATGTATATAATTATAAATATTTGCACAACAGACAGCATATAAATCAACGTCCTATGATTTGCCGCCGTATCAAGATTATTATAAATAAAATAGAACAAAAAATAACATATGAAGGTAACAACCGTACCCGCTAAACATATATTCTTATTCTTCTTTTGAATTTTCATATTTTGCTAAACCCCGAATGTCTATACCAATGGTAAAAAATAACCGCCATTTTTTTATTAATCGAAAATAAAATCAGTTCCAAACGAGATGATTTCGAGCCGCATACTTCTCTCAGCCTTGGTATAACATCTCCTTTGTAAAGGTCCCATACATTATTGATTATTTTATAATACCTCTTTTCCCCTTTTGAAAAATAGAGAAGATAATATAAGTTAAAACAAGATAAACAAATGTGTCTTTCATAGTAATAGATATACCCGGATGCATACTCCTTGTAGTTGTTCATAGCATATTGATGCGCATATAACACGTCCAGCCTCTTTTCACTGAACCGGCTTCTCATTATGCTATTTTGCCGGAGCAAATAGACGTAACATACGTCCGGAATAATTACATAACGTTTGATACTGTTTAAAATATCGCTTATAAACATCACATCCTCATGCAGTTTCCCCTCCACAAACCAATGGTTTTCCAGCAGCTTCCTTCTATATAGCTTCATTTGGGACGGGAATCTTATCATTCCGGAAACAAAAAACGCCTTGAATATGGATTTTTGATCTGTTAATAGCTGAAAGCTGTCTGTTTCTGTTGAACGAATTTTGCCCAATTCATTGACCCGGTCGTAACCGCATTGAACAATATCCGCATTATGCTCAAGCGCGGATTTAAGCATAACGCGAAACATATTACTTGTAATGGAATCGTCGCTGTCAACAAAAGTAATAAAATCACCCTTTGCAAGCTTTAAACCTACATTTCTGGCCGAACTCAGTCCGCCGTTTTCTTTATGAATTACCCTCACTCTTCCGTCGATTTGTTCATATTCGTCACATATTTTCCCCGAATGGTCCGACGAACCGTCGTCTACTAAAATAACTTCTATGTTTTGGTAATCATTTTTAAGAATTGAATCTATACATTTATTCAAGTATGCTTCCACATTATATACAGGAACGATTACACTTATCAAATTATCCATCTTTTCTACCTCTGAAATAGATCTTAAGAGCTAATCTTGCCTGAATCAGTATTTTCTTCACCCAGTATCCTTTCGATATCAAAAATCTTTTTCTTATTGCTTCAAATCCCTCCGAATCAAGTATGCCGTAGATTACGTCCCGGACCGGCGGTTTCATCTTCGGAGTTTTCATATTAGAATTATGCTTTTGCGCCGCCTCCATACCCGTCTGGCAGGCTTCTATTTCTCCTGCTTGGACTATTTCGTCAAATAACTGCGCTCCCTTGTCCGAATTCAGCAGACAGACAGATACTCCCCTATGTATATCGAGATTCGAATTTACTTCTTCTATCCCCCAATAATCGCCTATCGTAATATCCCCTACACGCCTTTCGTCCGCGTATTTACATCCGTAGCAGCTTAATCTGTTAAAATATAGTTTTTCGAACCCATAACTATACGGATCCAGTGTCGCAGTGTTGTAAAACTTTTTCTTTGACGATTCAAAGGAACTGATTAATCCCCATCCCTGCGCCGATTTATCCCGGAAAGATATCTTCTTAACTTCCCCGTACCGGCTGTTCAGCCATAATCTATATTCCTTAAACATTCTATAACTTGGCACGCCGTTACAGATCAGATCAATCGTAATCAGATTTTTATAATCTTTTTTCAGATATCCTCTTAACCCGGCAATCTGGCACGGCGTTCCGGAAAATAGAACCTGTTTTCCGGATTCCAGAAATAAAAAGGCTTCTTCGAATGTATTTCTCAGATCGCTCTCCACATATTTTGAACCTCTAAGATCATCTATGCCGTTTATTGTATCGATAAATTTGTGATATACTTCAAATTCATCAGACATGCACGCCCCGAATACGACGCCGCTATGAATGAGAACTGCTTCCGCCAACGCGGAAAAAAGTCCTCCCGATGAACTTTTCATACATTTTTCTTTATTGCTTCTTTGAACTGCATACGCTTTCGAGGGCGCTGAATAAAAAAGTTCGTTGTTGAAGGGACAATTCTGCGTACACAGGCCGCAATGTATACACTGTTCCTCTTCTATATAGGGATAAGAAAATCCCTCTCTGGTTTCCAATATATGAATACACTTTTTCGGACATTTATGCTTACAGACCATACAGCCTGAACAATTTATTTTACTAATCACACTCTTCATATTCTATCAGATATCCCCAACTCCTTTTAACGCCTTTATCAGATAATCTTCCGACTCCGTCCGCCTTTTATTCAATATCTTTTCTATATTCTCTGCGTCATACATCCGGACGCTTTCTATTCCCTCTATATCACAATCGTTTTTAATATATCTGCCTTCGATATTCATGGATTTTAATAGCGAATAAATTCGATCGGACTGTTTATTAAAGATAAGATAATTCCGGTCTATAACAAAGAATTCTTTTGAAAATAAAAGGGAGAAGGCAGCGGCGTGAAATGAATCCGTAATAACATATCTTGAATTTTTAATCAAGGATACAAATTCAAGAGGCGCGGCCATTTCCAATTCGTATTCTTTACATCTGCAGGGAACGCCCGCGTCAATCCACTTTATTATATATCTTTCCCCCAAATTTAATTTCCGTATTGCTTTATATCCCAGTTTTGTATCGTCTAAAAAGTAGCATAAAATATATTCTTTCGGGTATGTATGCATCGAGGAAATGCAGTGATACCAGAATTCTTTTCCTGTCAATAAAACAGGATCTAAAACACAGGGAACGCTTCTTCCTGTCAAGTCTTTCACTATATCGACGCCGGACTCTTCTCGAACAGATATATACCGCATCCCTTCTAAATATTTTTTCAGCCTTTTTCTATTATATGCCGGCACGCTGTTTCCTCCGAAACTTGCGGCATACGATATTCGCTTTCTTTTTGGGGCAAACCTGAGGAAAAAAACATAATGAAGATTCGGAATATTAATATTCCATACCTGGTCGCTTCCGGCGATATATGCATAGTAAGCGCCCTTCTTGCTAAACATGGAATCGTCATACTTTACATTCTCCTCATAAAAATCCTGAAATTTCCGAAAGGTCTCCGGCCTCATCTCTTTGTTTTGAGATTTTTTTCTATATAATAATAACTTAGGTACTCTGAACATCCCTAAGATTCTATTCCCGATAATCATTATACGAATAAATTTTCCGCCAAGTCTGGAAGGATGCAGGAAATCTAACGCATATGGCGAATATCCCATTTTCTTCAGCTGAGAATATAACGCGAATAATTGTAATGACGAACCATAATTATTATTACAATAAAATGTTGCAATCCCTACTCTTTTATTATCATGAATCATTAAACACTACCTCTCATTGATAAGCTCCTCCGAATAATTCCAACCTGCTTTTCAAGTTTATTCTTCATCCAAATATCATCTGAATCTAAGAGTGCAATCCATTCTCCTGACGCGCGCTTTATTCCGACATTTCTTGCGTAAGAGACTCCATGATTTTCTTGTTTGATATATTTAAAATTCATTTCCGCATTATCTTTTATGTAATCAGAAATCACGCAGTCTGTGCCGTCCGTCGATCCGTTGTTTACAATAATTTATTCTTCTTATCTCCCATATCTTTATATCTAATGTTCGTCAATTTCTTAATTCCCTGTCTTCTGACAAATTTCAATTCATTCATAATAAGCATTAGATGAAAAAAGCTCTTACTGATAAGCCCCATCTCATAAAGTTCTTCCGTATTCTTATTTCTGCCTTTATGCATAGAAAGCAAGTCCGAAGAAAGTCCTGATTCTGCAAAATATCTTTTACCTACCGAGATCCGGATCAATTCTTCGGCCAAAATAAAATAACTATCTCTGAGGAAAAATTTCTGAAAAAAATTGATGTCTTCTCCATATTTCATCGCTTCGTTATACAGCCCCAATTCCAACCCAACGCTCTTCTTAAAGACTACGCTTGGGGTAGAAGGCATATTTCTTATACACAACTGCTCAGGAGTGATCTTGTATAATCCGGCCTTATATTTCCGGAACAGAATTTTAAATGGATAGATACATCCCAAAAAACAGATCTCCGGATTATTATGTATACATTCCCATTGTCTTTCCAACTTGTTAGGCAGCCATATATCGTCTGCGTCCAGTAAAGCGATCCATTCTGCGGACGCCATACGGATTGCGGTATTCCTTGTTCTTGAACCCCCTTTATTTTCCTGCATGATATATATGCTTTTAATTTCCGAATGTTCCTTTAGATAACAGCGTATAATCGTATCCGAATTATCAGACGAACCATCGTTTATTATAATAATTTCGTCGATCAAATCTCTCCTTGTCTGTCCGAATACCGACTCAAGCGTTTCATATATTGTCTTCTCACAATTATATGCAGGAATTACAACACTAAACATCTCTATCCCTCAATTAGTCTCCGTTACTTTAACCCATTCTTCCACATCCGGATCATATCTTTTTATGATCCGCATAGGATTTCCAACGCCGTTTCCGATCCACACATTGTCTCCGATGACAAGTTTACCGGATGCAATCTCTCTCTTGTCCGGAGGAATCATGGGGGAGGACTGACCTTTTCCTTTATATACGCCGTGGCACGCGTCGCCGATATATACCCTGCTTGCAAGAAGCACTCCGTTTCCTATCCTGATACTATTCATGGCTTCTATCTGGCAATAATCCCCCATCACAAAATCTTTCCCTATGACAAGCCTCCCATTAGATCCCGGATTTATCCTGCATCCTGTTCCGCATGTAAATCCCTGCCCATAACTTATATTTTTTCTGTTTCGGATCAAGACGGGCAATCTGACCAGCCTTGCCTTTCTCCAAACTAATTTCGTATAGATTAGAAAAAATCCATATTTTAACGAATCTGCAAACGTATATCCTTTCAACCGCAACACTCCTGTTTTTATAATCTCATGGCTTCTTTCAGGCATTTTTTAAATCTATCTTCTGTAAACACCTTAAGATAAAGCGCATATGCCTTCTGTGAAACATCGCCCGCATCGCAGTCCAAAATCGACTCCCATGCATATTCCGGATCATCAACGTTCACACCCGCTCCATATCTGCGGACGATCTCCCAAGTATCTCCTTTGATATTATTAATTATGGGAAGCCCCATGGAAAAATAATCAATGCTCTTAATAGTGAGTCCCACCAGAACGGATTCTTTCATCATATTGAATGCGAAGTCACAATTTCCCAATATTTTTATCTTTCTCATCTGGTCAAAAACAGCGCCGTAAAAGTACACTTTTACGCCTGCCGCTTTAAGCGTTTTAAGAAATCTGTTTCTCCCTTCTCCGTCCCCGACAATATGTATAGACGTACTTATTCCCCTTGCGGTAATTCCCTTTAATACTTTTAAAATCCCTTCCATATCTACAATATTGTTAATACTGCCCAAATACGCGAAGGAAAGCTTATCGGAATGTATACGCCTCTTTTTGATCTTTTGATTTACAAGCTTATGCTCATCTTCCGTCTGTTTTTTATACAGGTATAAAACGCTTGTTTTCTCCCTATTCAATACCTTTGCCAGCTTCTTCCGATACAGAGCGCACTCAGTAAACACATGATCTGCGGCCGGCAGGCTGTTATCCCTTACACTTTTCCAGTATTTTACAATTAAGGTTTTATCTGCTCCCTTTAGCGGCAGGGATTCCGGCCACAGATCAATCAAATCAATATAATATTTTGTTTCCGGATTTAATTTTTTATATTGCGTACAATACCATGCGCTGTTATTAGGCGGTAATTGCAGAAATATGAGATCCGGCCGCAAACTTTTCAACCTTTTTCCCACTTCTTTTCCGAATATTATATGGGATCTGACGCGGGATATTGAAAGGTTTCTTTTATACTCCGGAACATTTATATAGGTACACTCCGGATATCTTTCCCGAATCTTTTTCTTTCCGATATGATCATAATCTGCAATGAGTACAGTGACGTCGTAATCCTTAAGAATCATCTGTCTGACTGTCTCAAGCCTTGCTTTATACCAGTTAAAGCAACTTATCAACAGCGCTTTTTTCTTCATAATCCACCCGTTTATTATCCCATATAATCCAAGATATCCTGAACCTTATTAAACCCTTTTATCTGTTCGTTTGTTAATTGTTTGCCGCACTCGTCGTTCATCATCACGATCAGTGCCAACTTTGCCATTGAATTATAATCATCAATCCCATCCAGTTCCATATCTGCCTTAAGCTCGCCTTCTTCCATCTCAAACGCTTCCTCAAGCAGCGCCAACTTTTTACTTTCTTCCATTTTTATTCTCCTTTACTTTTTTAATGTATTGTCCATCCACTGTCCGTAAAAATATTCTGTCCGGTTATCTTAGCGGAAGCCTCCGACAGCAGAAACGCAATGACCTTTGCTATATCCGACGGTTTTGCAGCGCCGAGAATATGGGAAGCTTCAATCTCATCCATCCTTTCCTGTCCAAACTCACGGATAAAATCATAGTACATATCCGTCTTGATCCACCCGGGATTTACGGTATTCACCCTTATTCCGCGCATTTCCCCCAACTCTATTGCCAGCGGCAGAACCGCTGCGTCCAACGCCCCCTTGGCGGCGGCGTATGCAGTTTTCCCTTTATCAGAATGTCTCGTACCGGCGGAAGAAACGGCAACCATACTGCCGCCCTCATTTGAAAACTTCTTTTTCGATATACATCTTGCAAACTCAACAAATGATAATACGTGTATGCGCATCATTTCCTGCATAAAGTTATACTTCGTCAACGATAAAGGCTTTGCGGTCGATATTCCGGCGCAATGAACATACCCGTCCAAACGGCCGTTTTTACTTACAGCTTTTTTAACTATCCCTTCTATATCCTCAACCTGATTCACATCAAAGGGATAGTCATAATGGCTTTTTCCATCCATCATACTGATTGTTTCGTCTAATTTTTCTTTATTCCGCGCAATCAAGGAAACTCTGGCGCCAAGCCTGCTCAAAGTGATACAGGTCTGCCGCCCTAACCCCGAGGACGCGCCTGTGACCAGATAATGCTTTCCTGCCAGTTCCATCGGATTAATCATGGCTGACCGCTCCTTCCTTAAAAAAGTCGTCCGTTTCCACAATCGGCAAGATCTCTTTCTGATTCACCGTAAATGCCGCTATCCCCCAGGACAGCCCTACCCCGAAGCCGCAGGATAGAATCCTTTTTTCCCCGTCCTCATTTAATGCGCCGTAACGATCGCACAGAGTGAGAGGAATGGAGGTTACGGAGGTATTCCCGTACCGATCCATGGAAATGGGAAGCTTATCCTTCGGAAGCCTGCTCCTCTTGGCTACCTGATTCAAAATATAGCAATTCGCCTGATGTAATACATAGGCGTCAAAAGAATCTCTGCCGATCCTGCTGTCCTCCATAAATTCATTGATCATGGCCGGAACTTCGGAAATCGTAAAGGAAAATACCTCCACACCGTTCATATAGAGCTCATAATCCGAACGTTCGTTTCCGTCCGCCCATTTTACCCGTTCATGGCTCCCATTAGGATTCCGATATCCTCCCGACGGGGTAATGATCGCCTGAAATCCCCTTCCATCCGTTCTGTACGCCGTGGCAATCGCCGTCGGCCGATCAGCTTTTTCAAAAAGCGTGGCGCAGCCGCTATCTCCGAACAACATACATGAAGATTTGTCCTGCGGGGATATTACTTTATTGAGCGTATCTCCTGCAAGGAGCAGGCCGTATCTGCAGTTTGTACTCTGCAGTAAGGAACTTATAATCTGAATACCATATACATAGCCGGAACAGCCAAGATTCACGTCAAACGCAATACAATCCTTCGGCAGCTCCAAACGGCGGTGTAATACGCAGGCCGTCGACGGGAAGCGATAGTCCGGCGTCTGTGAAATAAATATGCATATTCCAATCTTCTCTTTATCAACAGAATTTTCTCTGATTACATGTTTTGCCGATACATATGCCAGATCGGACGCCGTCTGCTCTTCTTTTGCCACACGGCGTTCAAGGACGCCTGTTGTCTTAGAAAACGCCCGAACCGATTCTTCGCCGAATAAATCGTTATATCTTTCACTCAATATTTCACGGTTTTTCGGTACTGCCGCGGCGATGCCGGCAATCCGAATATTCTCAAATGCAGACCGGATCATACTCTCTCCCCCACATAATCTCCTGTTTTAATGATTGTAGAACCCCAGGACAACCCTACGCCAAAACCACAGAGCAAGATATTCTGGCCTCTGCCTATGATCTTCTCATCCATCGCCCGCTTCATCGCAATGGGGATCGTCGCGGACACCGTATTTCCTATATCGGAAAAATTCATATAAAATCTGTCCTTTTCAATATTCATTGTTTTCCTTAGATAATCAAGCATGAACTTATTTGCCTGATGAAAAATGAATAGATCGATCTCTTGATTGGTAAGCCCTTCTTTCTGCAGAATCTGTTCTACATTTTTCGGAACCTCCCGGATCGTAAACTCAAATATACCGGTTCCATCCATAAATAATTGCTCTCCGGAACGTATATTTCCGCCCGCATTTTTTTCCTTTGACGTTTCTTTTGATCTGGGCGTCCTCATTCCTCCCGACGGGATCATCAATAAATCCCTGCCGGTCCCGTCCGTGCCAAGGGCGAATGATCCAATCTTCATTCCTCCGCCGCCGATTAGGGCCGCCGCCGCTCCGTCCCCAAAAATCGTCCGCGTGCTCCTGTCCAACGGATTAATATGCTTGGAATATGTCTCAGCCGTTATGAGAAGCACCTTTCCTGCAATACCAGATTCAACCAGACCCTTAGCCGCCGCCAAACCATAGACAAACCCCGAACACCCCAGATTTATATCAAAGGCCCCGCAGTTCTTGGAAAGCCTCAGACGTTCCTGAATAATGCAGGCCGAAGTAGGCAGGATATAATCCGGACTCTGGGTAACAAACAGGACAAAACCGACTTCCTCTCTGTCTATTATCCGGCTGTCAAATAGTTTTTCCGCGGCAGCCACGCCCAAATCTACGGCCGTCTCTTTTTCCCCGGCGATCCGTCTCTCATTAATCCCTGTTTTCTTAGAGATCTTTTCGGCAGTCCATACCTGATACACGTCTGCCAGTTCCTCATTGCTAAGTTTATATTCCGGCAAAACATACTCGATTGCCAAGATTCCCGCCATAGTCCATTCCCCTTCATAAAATTAACCGTTATCTCTTTCTCAAAAATCCATCCTCACCGCCGGATTTCCCATAACACGGGCGTTGTCTTTCACATTGCTTACAACCACGCTTCCGGCCGCCACATAAGCGTCTTTCTTTATACGCCTGCGCGGAACAATCGCGGCATGACTGCCTAAAAACACCCGTTCTTCCAACTTTACGCCGCCGGTAATATCACAATAGGAGGAAATGGTGCAGTAATCTCCTATCTCTGCGTCGTGGCCAATGCTGGAAGAAAGCAGCGTGACAAAATCCCCTATCTTTGTATTTACGCTAATCAAAGAGTTAGGATACATAACAAGCCCTTCTCCAACGTCGGCATAGTCAGATATGGACGCCGTCGGATGTACGATGCGGGCAAAAACAGCGCCCCGTGTCTTGAGCATATTTGCCACCTGCTCTTTGATCGACGGATTTGCTATTGCCATTGCATATCTTTGCCCCTCTTTTGGAATCCAATCCCTGATCCTCCCAATTACCCCGTAATCGCAGGCATAACCTTCAAGTGCATTTGGATCGTCGTCAATAAATCCTAATATATTCCACTTTTCATCCGCATTTTCAATTCTATAATTAATGTCTTTTATCCATTGAAGGAGTTCGCGGCCAAATCCTCCGGCGCCGACGATTATCAAATCTTTCAAACTGATCACTTCCTAATTTCATTAGAATCTGTCTCTATTTAAACCGGAATAGTCCGTACCCTCTTTCCAGCACCTCCGCTCCGTCGCCATAATCCTTTGAAACAACGGCCTCTGCCGAGACCTCCGTCTTCCTGCCCAAACGCTTATGGGGATATACGCAGCATCCCGCGGCAAGAAAACTTTCCTCGCCTATCTCGACGTGTTCCGACACAGATACGCCCGACATGACAGAAACATAATTTCCGATCCTACAGTCGTTGCAGATTACGGAACGGATATAATACAAACCGAAATCTCCCAGACTGCTGTCCACCGATACCGTTACCTGAGGGAACAATATGCTTCCCTTTCCAACCCTGCTGGAAGACGCGATTACGGCCGTCGGGTGAATAATAGACGCCCATCCGCCGAAATCAGAATTTTGCTCCGCAATATTTTTCCTCGCCTCGCCGTCCTGAATTGCAATGACAGCCGAAACGGGAATCCGTCCGCTAAGAGACCTCAAGTCGGACACCCTGCCAATAACTTCGTATCCATAGAATTCCTTCCCGATCTTAGACGCGTCGTCGTCCAAAAAACCTAAGATTAGGTATGTCGGTTCTTTCCGGTTAATATCCTCAATCAGCCAGACCACTTCTTTCCCCAGATCCCCGGCTCCGATGACCACTATATTTTTCAAAATATCCTCCTTATTCCCGGCACATCCTGTTTCTCTCTACAAGGGTATATTCCCGTGCCTGTAGGAATTCCCGCTTCGCTCCTTACTGCCCAGACTCTCAAAGGCCGTCCTGATCTTCCGCCTTGTGTCCTCCGGCGCGATGACCTCGTCGATAATCCCTAGTTTCGCTGCAATATAAGGCGACATAAATTTCTCGTTATACTCGTCGATCTTCTCTCTTGTAACCTTATCCCTGTCCTGCGCCGACTCGATTTCATGCTTAAATACAATTCCAACGGCGCCTTCCGCGCCCATCACCGCAATCTGCGCAATGGGCCACGCGTACACGATATCCGATCCCACGCCTTTGCTGTTCATTGCAATATAAGCGCCGCCGTAAGCTTTCCGGATAATCAGGCTGACCTTGGGAACAGACGCCTCGCAGTACGCATACAGAAGTTTTGCTCCGCGTCTGATAATCCCCTCGTGTTCCATCTTTTTCCCCGGCATAAATCCCGGCACGTCAATCAGCGTAAGAATCGGAATACCGAAACAATCCAGACAGCGGATAAACCTCGCCGCCTTCTCACTGGAATCAATATCCAACGATCCTCCTATATTCAAAGGCTGACTGGCTATTATGCCAATCGTTTCCGAATCCATCCTGGCAAACCCGGCGACAATACTTTTTCCGAAATCTGCATGTACTTCAAAGAAACTATCTTCATCCGCAAGAGTTTCAATTACAGCACGGATATCATAGGTCTTACGTTGATTGTCCGACACGATCTCCTGCAGTCTCCCGGAATTATCCCTCGCCTTGCCGATCACCCTTTGCGGCTTCTCCCGGTAATTCTTCGGAAGGTAGGACAGAAGCTTCTTTACTCCGTCCAGACAATGCTTCTCATCTTCATAATGGAAATGCGCCGCTCCGCTCAGCGCACTGTGGGTCTGCGCTCCTCCCAGTTCCTCCGCCGTCACCTTCTCTCCCGTAACGATCTGCACGACCCCGGGGCCGGTCAAAAACATCTGGCTTGTCTTTTCCACCATAAACACAAAGTCGCACAGAGCCGGACCATAGCACGCGCCTCCCGCACACGGCCCCATTACCACGGCAATCTGGGGGATTATTCCCGACGCCCTTGTATGGCGCAAAAACATATCCCCGTAACCGTCAAGCGCCGCGATTCCCTCTTCTATCCTGGCCCCTCCGCTGTCGTTTATCGTAATAAAGGGAGCCTTACTCTGAAACGCCATGTCCATGATCCGGACAATTTTCTTGCTATGGTACTCGCCGTAAGTCCCTCCAAGCACCGTAAAATCCTCTGCCGCCGCATATACCGCTTCCCCGTTTACGGTTCCGAATCCCGTAATCACTCCGTCGCCCGGAAGCTTCTTTTTATCCATATCAAAGTCTGTAAACCGAGACTCGATTAGAGAACCCACCTCCTGAAAAGATCCCTCGTCAAAAAGGTATTCAAGCCTTTCCCTTGCCGTCATCTTTCCTTTTGCCCGCTGCCTGTCAATACGAGACTGACCGCCTCCCTGTCTTGCCTTTTCTTTTTTTAGGTTTAGTTCCTGTAAATATTTTTCATTCCACATCTATATCTACTCCATACGCTCCCTGTACCGGCCTTTATTCCTGCTTTGCCAGACTATTTTCCTGTAAATACCTCCATCGTCGCACAGGCTCCGCTATGTATTCCCTCTCTTTTCAATACTACTTTTACCGTATCGAGAATAATCTTTATATCGCCAAGAAATGTAATATGATCTGCATATCTTATGTCGTCTTCAAATTTCTCTTCCCAAGTGAGTCCATTTCTCCCTGATGTCTGGGCAAGTCCGGTCAGTCCCGGTTTTACGTCATGACGGTGTTTTTGTCTGTCGTCGTAGCGTTCCAGATATTCGACCAACAGCGGACGGGGGCCGACAATAGACATATCCCCCTTTAAAATATTCACCAATTCCGGCAGTTCATCGAGAGAAGTTGACCGCAGCATTTTCCCGAAATCCGTGAGACGTTCTTCGTCGGGAAGCAGTCCGCCCCCGCCGTCCCTTTCCTCCGTCATCGTCCGGAACTTCATGATCTTAAACACTTTCTCATTCAATCCCGGACGAGTTTGGCAGAAGATGACCGGAGAGCCAAGCTTTATTTTTACAGCCAGCGCAATCGCTCCCATTACAGGCGTCAAAAGTATTAACGCCGCTCCGCTTAACGCTATGTAGAAGGGGCGCTTCAGCACAGCCTCATAAGGGCCGTAGGGAACATGCCTCTTCTCTGCTTTCGCCTGCGTCCGCCTTCTTTTTGTTTCCCTATTAACGATGATTCCTGCCGCTGCTCCGGCTATCAAAAGAAAAAAATGCCTGTTATATTTTTTCACAATTTGTTTCATCTCCAAGTCTATTTACTCAAAGCACCTATGAATGATGTCGATCACAACCTCCTGCTGCTCTGCCGTCATCTTGATATCCGAGGGCAGGCACAGCCCTCTCGTAAAAATATCTGCCCCGACAGAACCGTTATTCTCTTTGCCCGTGTATGTAACCGCGTCCTCACAGCCGTCTTTTTCCGCCTTTACGAACCCGTTTCCGCGGTACAGCGCCTGCAGATGCATAGGTTTCCAGATCGGACGTCCCTCAATATGGAAACCGGCAAGCGCATCCAGAATTTCGTCCGGACAGGTTTTCCCCTTCCTGTGACGGTAGAGTTTTCCCCTCTCGGATCTCACATTCTCGCACATAGCCTGTGGTTCAATCGCAATACAGCTTAGCCAGTAGTTCGGAATACTGTCGTCTCCCAATGGATTCATAGCGACAGGAAGGTCTGCCAGCCCCTTTTGATACCGTTCATAAATGGCCTTTTTCTTTGCAATATGCTCGTCAATATACTTCATCTGTCCGCGGACCACTCCCGCAATAACATTCGACATACGATAATTGTAACCCAGTTCCTTATGCTGATACCAGGGCGCGTCCTCCCTGCTTTGGGTAGACCATTTCCGAATCTTATCGGCGCAGCCCTTCGAGTTCGACAAAAACGCCCCTCCTGAGCTTCCGGTGATAATTTTATTTCCATTAAAAGAAATAACGCCGTAATCTCCAAAGCTTCCCGTCTGCTTCCCTTTATAGGCAGCCCCCAGGCTTTCCGCCGCATCCTCTACCAGCAGCGCCCCATGTTCCTTACAGATATCCGTAATCTCGTCAAGCTTCCCCGGCGTACCGTAAAGATGTGCCAGCACTACCAAACGTGTTTCCGGATATATCTCAAACGCCTTTTTTAACGCCGCAGGATCCATGTTCCATGTGTCGTATTCCGAATCAATAAATACGGCCTCGCCGCCCTCGTACGCAACCGGATTGACCGTAGCGTCAAAGGTCATATCCGAGCAGAATACTTTATGTCCCGCCAGCGTCCCTACCTCAGCGCGGTGCGCTCCGTATATTTTCTCTCCCGCCAGACGGACGGCCAAATGCAGCGCGGCCGTTCCGCAGCTTAGCCCCACCGCGCTTTTTACTCCTACATACTCTTCAAGTAATCGTTCCATTTCATCAATGTTTCCGCCCACTGTGGACATCCAGTTTGTTCTGTACGCTTCCGTCATATATTCAAGCTCCGTCTCGTGCATGGTAGGCGACGAAAGCCAAAGTTTTTCTTTAAATGGCGTTAAGTTTTGAAACCTTTGATCTGTTCTAAAATCATACATAACTTCTATGTTCCCCTGTATTTTTTCGCTTATATATACGCGGCTGTTTTCAACAACTATTTTTTCTGCCCATATACATGCGCCTGTTTTCAACAACTATTTTTGCTGCGTATATACATACGGCTGTTTTCAGCAATTATTTTTCTCTGTATACACATACGCCTGTTATCAACAATTATTTTTGCTGCGCAGAGGCTTTCAAACAATTTTTTCTATGATTTCTAGACCTGCCGAAATACTTCCCAACTTCCACTTATCACCCAAACATTCTTTTTTAGCGGAATCTGCCGCCTCTATTCTGGCCAAACGCTTATGCCGGTCAATCTTTTTTATTCTGCTCTCCATTCCTTTTAGCGGTCCTTTAATGATCTTGGGAATTCCGTTACGAATAATTCCCTCCGACATTCTTAAATTTCCGCTCTCGCCGCACAGTTCTTTCAGCAGGGTTTGCTCTTCCTCACCGACTGAGAAAAGCCCATTTTTTATTTCATTCAGAACGGAGCATTTTTTCAATTCTTCATACAGGGCTTTTTGGTCTTCACTCTCAAAAAATATATGAGCCGGAAACAAAAGCTTCCTTTCTAAATGCCATATTCCTTCAAAACGCCGCATACGGTCATAAGTGAGTACGAATCCCTTATGAAATGGTTTCTTAGACAAAAATGTGCCGCATTTATTCAAGACCGCATACTCTTCCTGCTTCTGACAGGTTAATACATACCAGATAACAATCCCCTCTTTCGTGAAGTAGAATACTCTGCGAAAATTTTTTGACTACATTGACGAGTAATTGTTGGTATTTATTTGATAAACACAGATTTTTTTGAGATATAAAAACAATAAACAGATTTTTTTACGCCAAATTTTTACAATATTAAATTAAGTATTGATTTATTTTTCATAAATGGTTATAATATTTATGCTGTTTTAGAAAAAAATTCGCAGAGTATTCTACTCTGCGAATTTTTTTATTTAGTTACTTTATTCTTTTAAAAAAAATCGTATAATCTTTGTAACGAATTATCATATTGTGCGTCTAATAAGCAAATGGGAGGCGCTCCATTAAAAATATACTCTTTTAAACGGGTTAAGAACAGGGGGGAAGGGAATGAAGGTTGATTTTGAAGATCTCTACGAACGTTTTTTCAAGGACGTATATCTTTTTGTCCTGGCAATGAGTAAGGATCCGCACATTGCTGAAGAGATCACTCAGGAGACATTCTTCAAAGCTTTGAAAGAAGCCAAGAATTTCCGTGGGAACTGTTCCGTCAAGTCCTGGCTCTGCCAGATTGCCAAGAATCTTTTCATCTCCCATACCCGCCGTAAAAAACCGGTACATTCCGAGATGACGGAAGAACTGCCGGATGATTCGGACATTGAGGATATCTGTATCCGAAAGGATGAGGCCCTTTCCATCTACAAAGTTCTTCACTGCCTCGATGAACCTTACAAGGAAGTATTTACCCTGCGGGTACTTGGCGACTTAAGCTTTAAAGAGATCGCAGAAATATTTGAAAAACAGGAGACTTGGGCAAGGGTTACCTACCATCGGGCAAGGCTCAAGATCCGGGAGCATATGACGGATGAACCGACGCCCTAAGCCGACGTCCGCAACTGGGAACTTTGACGACAAAACCCGATTCCACTATCATTTATGCCGCCCTCTGCGGGCGGAGGAAAGGAGAATATTATGAATAAAATATCTTGTGATGTTGTAAAAGATCTGCTGCCCCTCTATAAAGACGAAGTGTGCAGTGAGAAAAGCAAGGAACTAATCGAGAACCATTTGACCGAATGTGAAGACTGCAGAAGATATCTTGACGCGCTGAACTCGGAGCTTCCTCCGATCACGCTTTCTGAGGACGGTATAGACGGCCGGAGCGGCGACTCCTCCTCCATGGCCTCTGATTGTATCAAGCTATTCCAAAAGATTGACCGACGGCTTAACTGGATGAAAGTAATTGGAATTCTTTCGGTATGCATTCCCCTTCTGGTAGTCTCAACCATTTTGTACGTAGTAAAAGACTACAACAAAGACCTCTATCTGTTCGACAGACGCGTTGCGGCAGAGGACGTACGTATTACAGAACTTTACCAGCTTGAGAGCGGGGATATCTACGTCACGCTAGAAAGCGAGCATCCCTGTACTTTGGCGAAAGAAGGAACCATCACCTCTTCTGACGGTACCTTTGATTCTGAATCTTATGACAATGGGCAGAGCTGTTTGTCTTTTAAAAAGGTTTCCAAATTAGAACACATACTTTTTAGCCGTCTGGACAATAAAAATTATTCCTTTGTGATTCCATCTCAGGAAATTATCGCCCCTGAGGATCTTGATCCTGATATATATGCGTGTGTTCCGGAGGATTATGAGGCCGTAGAATCGGCTCCTATCGTTCATACAAATACTCTTATCTATTATGAAGGGAAATATGACGAGCGGATAAATATCTGGGAAAGGGGACAGAAACTCCAGCAGGCGCCTGAGTCCGTAGAAAAGCGAGTTATGGCGCAGCGGGAAAGATTTGAAAACGGGGATGTTGTTCTGAATAATTCTAAAGAGGCGTCTAAGGATGACGGCAATATTCTGTTTATATATTAATTTCTGATTGGTCTAAGGCTGTGAGGAGATATGTTCCGGTATCTTCTCACAGCCTTAATCTGTAAAAACTTCGCTTTCGGTATAAAATGTACAAATAAAAATCTTGTTTTCGGTATATTTCTTATAATTGAATTATATGTAGTCTATTACACTTTATTTTCTATATAACCCTCTGTTGCATCCTCTTTTCTTTTAATTATACACGGATTTCCAAATACAACAGAATGGCTTGGTACATCACAGTTTACAAAAGTATTCGGCGCGATTAAAACGTCGTCGCCGATAACGATTTTACCGACTATTACGGCATTAACCCCTATCCATACCGAATCCCCTATAGCCGGATATCCTTTGCGTTTCCCACGGTTTTCCTGTCCAATTGTAACCCCTTTATGTATATTAACATTGCGACCGATCTTAACTGACGGATTTATTGTAATACAAAAAGGATGACCTAAATATAGTCCGCCGCCTATATCCGTCTCTTCCGCCAACTCTACCATATATTTCTTTTTTATCAAAACGTACCAAAATTTGTATAAAAAATAGGAAGGCATACCTTTAACTTTCTGTGTTTTTCTGAACAGCACCTGCACCAGCGGACACTTTCCCGCTCCATATCGAACTTTATCTTCATTCAATAACGTTACTTTTTTCTTTATAGACATCTTATTTCTTATCATTTCATTAGTCTTTCTCTCATCCTTTTTATGGTATTTTTAAGAAGGTACTTTGACAAAAACAGATTAATGCTTATTTTATTTATTCCGCAAAATGTTTTATTAGCCCAAGTAAGAATCTTCATATCTTCTTTTTTTTCATTAATTTCACTAATAAAATAGTATTTCATAGTTATTATTGCCTGTTCTAACAGCCAACGTTCAGGCCGCTCTATAAGATTTGCCTTTTTAACATATTCATATATATCTTTTTTAGACTCCAAATTATCTAATATAAAGTCGGCGCTTACCTTTCCTGACATATTATTGCTATGTACTCTGTAAATACCAATAAATCTATTGATTACTTCAACATTACCTTTTGCGAGCAACGCATAGAGATATAAAGACGTATCATTAAAACATTTTAAGTTTTGAAACTCAACGCCTTTAATTTTACTCATATTAAGTGCAAGTGCAAAAGATGAGTTTGGCTTATGATAAACTGTATTAAATCCTCTAAGATATTCTCCGGATGTAATGGGGACTCTAAAATTCAATTCATTACCATGATATACATCTTCAAGTTCAAAATGGCTAATCGAAGATGCACAAACCATAACACAGTCCTGTTCTTCGCAAAATATTCTATTTAACTCTCTAAAATACTTATTATCTATATAATAATCATCATCGTCAGAAAAGATAAGAATATCCCCCGATGCATAGCTATATCCTTTTCTTCTACTTTCACTGGCTCCTATATTTAATTCATTTTGAATATAGGTAATCTTCGGGTCCTTAAGCTTCTTAATATAAGTACAGGTATCATCGGTTGACGCATCGTCAATTATTATGATTTCATAATTTTTATACTCTTGATCTTTTATTCCTTTTATTGTTCTTAAGAGTTTTTTTACACGATTATGCGTTATTATTACTATTGAAATTTTAAAGACTTCTTCAAAAACATCCAAAGAAGAATCTCTTTGATCCAACAAAGCTTCTTTCGCGCTCTTTGAAAGCTTTCCCTCTTGATACCACTTTTTTACTTGAATTATATTTTCTCTTGTCATACTTCATCAAACTCTCCAACTAAACCCACCGTCAAATTTTGCCGTCAATTAGTTTTTTAACCAAACTTATCGTATATTGCAATTCATCTGTCTTACGAAAAAGCAGAAAATTAACTAAAACTGCAGATACTGAAATAATTACTGCCTTAATACATAATCCGCCGATTCCTGTACATGAAAATATCATAAAAATAAACTCATATAAGCCAAGTAAAACGATGTATATGATTAAGTACTTAAACTGCTGTAAAAAGTACTTTACCGAACTAAATCTAAAATGATACTTAAACAAAACATATCCTTCTATCCAGAACGAAACACTTAAATTACTGACGATAGTCCCAATAACGGTTCCAAAGATCTGATATTTAATTGTAAGCGGAATAGAAAGCGCTATGTTTATCACTGCTTCTGCTACAGGTTTATATCTGTCATAATAAAAAACACCCGCGGCATCCCGAAATATTCTTACAGTCTTTAACATACCTGTAATATAGAAACTTAAACACACTATGTTTACGGTTTTTTTGTCCAATAAATATTCCGGCCCCAACCATATTTCAATAAAGTCATTTAGAAGCATCGAGAGAGAAACCGCGCACAAAGAATAAATTATGTAATTTATAAATAATATTTTTTTAAATATTTCATAGTCATTTTTTCTATCGCTCTCCGCAACCAAATTCCCCACAGAAGCTGTAAGCGCCGAAAACATTTGATTCAAAATAGTTCTGATTGAACTAATGATTATTACATAATTTGAATATAATCCTGTCAATAAAAGGGACGCAAAGCGTGTAATAATCATATTATCCGATGCGTTAATAATCACATCTCCTACTCTATGGAACATCATTGCAAATACATTTTTTTTGATATCCTTAAGGATTTTCATATCTAACTTTTGGGTATATTTACTTTTTAGATACGGATATTTCTTATTTGATATTGACGTTAATAAAATATTCTCTCCTACAGTAGCAAAAATCATCAGCATCAAATACCATTTATAATCTCTAAAAATTATAATTTCGAATATTTGAGCAAAAGTAAGCAAACCTTTACATGCCGCCGAGACTATACTTGTTATATATTGTTTCTGATCACATATTAAAAGAGTTCTCTTATAGCTCCCCAAGTATGATATACTTGTATTTATTACATATATTAAAAAGTAGACCTGAAGCTCTTGATACGTTTCAAAATTTGATATATCTCCGATAAATATGTGCAGTACGGATCCCAAGATCACCCCCATTATAAGTACGGCGCAGCCTATGGTCATGTATAATTTTCTATACAGTTTCATTATACTTTTAATTACTTCTATATTCCCATTACTGAGCGGCATATATAATGAATATGTAATGGCTGTCCCTATTCCAAGTTCAGTAAGTGAAAGTAAAGATAATATGTTAGAAAACAATCCGTTCACACCTAAATATTCGATTGGAAGGTACTTAACAAACATTGTTCGATTGATCATTTGAAGTATAAGGATCACAAAATATGAACCCAATGTAAATACAATATTCCTGATACTGTTTTTTGTTCTAGAAATCATCATTTTTACCACTTATTTTTAGATTTCAAATATCTTATCTAACCACATAAAATTTCTTTCGGCCTTTAAAATTACATCATCCGGACACGGCATAGCATACCTTATTTCAAACAATCCCTTCTCATCTAATTCACTAATATTTTTTAGCGTGTAATAAACTGCCTGGGGATTAATATCATTAATTACATTAGTCATTTTTTCACTATAGCAGATCGGCAGAACTTTTGTTCCGAGAAGCCAAGCCACTATCATGGCATGGTATCTACCTGCAATTACTATATTTGCATTATTCATCCATCCTACAATCTCCTCAGTTGATACCTTCCCATATTCAACGACAATTATTTCATTTTTCTTACTTCCACACATCTTCAATATACTTTGTATCGTTTCTATATCCTTCTCTCCCTGACTCAACGCTAACAGTACAATTTTTAAGCCCTTAACCAAAGCAAAGGAAATAATTGCACACATTTTATCCAGATAGTCACTATTACAATAACTAGAATTGACCACAGAAATCAGAATATAATTCGTTATTGCAGGCAATACTTTTTCATTTATATTATACAAAAACGCTACGTCTGCTGCGTATACTGCATTACATTCCTCAAGCAAAGAAAAAGTCTTACTTTCTCTAACAGATATAAATACTGCTTTTTTTAGCTGCTGCAAATAGAATCTCTTATATAATTCCGTACGATATGGTCCGAAATTAATTCCTATAATGCATGGCCTTTTACTATAATACAGTTCTTCCAGTTTAAAATAATATCTCCAATATTCGGAGCGGTCAGTCCATTCAATGTAATAAGATCCTGATATCAAAATATTCAACTCTGCAATTTTACTATATTTGACTGTGTAAAAACGTAATAAATTAAAATATTTTGCTCCGGTAATGTCTGTCAGATCACCGAAAACATTTACTATTTTACATATTATTTTTTTTATAACTCTATCGCAAACTATGAACTCTAAATTTTCAATTTTCGAAAAATTACTTTTATATTTTCCAGAACCGATAATGAAAAACTTCTTATTTGGATATCTTTTACATAAAATCTTAACAAATAAATCGTCTCCAAAATTCCCATCAATAAACGCCCGAATAAAAATCTTTTCTCTCATCGTCCGATACCTCAAACACACTAAATATTCCATTGAAAACTATACTGAAAAAAGGAATTATCCATCGCCACAACATTAGAAAAACCAAGCCATAAAACCAACACTAATACTAAAATCAAACGGGTAGTTTGCTTTTTTAATACGCGCATATCAAATAGAATAGGAATAGAAAACATAGAAAATTGATATAGGTACAGCGCAATTCTATTCACATAAGTAATCTGTGTAGCTATAAACAGGAGAGGAATCGCCAAAATAATCATAGAAATCGTAGATGCCGTAGGCGAGTCTATATTTTGAATTTGCCTATAATTTTTTATCATTAAACAGCAAATCCAAGTATAAAATAATATGTACCCCCACATTCCTAATCTTGTGATATCTTCACCTGTATGCTCTAAATACGACGAATATCTACTAATATAAGGAATAACATTAACAAAATGAAGCAATATTTTCCATACAAACAGCGATGCGATCCCACAAATAAATGCAACTCTAAGACTATCGTACGAAGGCTTAATCAATTGACTCAAAAAGACTAATCCGATACCTATAATTGCAGTCAAATGAAACCCCATTGAAAACGCAAATAGTATAATTGATAATTTTCTCTTTTTATATTTCCATGCATAATATCCGAAAACCACTAACTCCATTGCAATCGCTTGACGCAATATATTATTTGAAACCGCATAAAATTCAAGAAATACAAAACATCCGACTATTCTGCTTGGTTTCCCAGTCAATTTTCTAGCAAAAACGACAAAAGGCGGATACAGCATCCAAGCGCACATATGAAATATAGCAAATGGATGATCCGTGAATTTGCTCGTTAAATGGCACAAATAATAAAAGAGTTTCTCATGTGTAATTCTTGGAGAAACACTATACCAAAATTCATTAATATATTTATATCTTGCAAAATATTCCTGAAAATCAGATCCAACATTATATCTATACGCAGAAAAAAATATTAAAGCAAATATTGCTATGATATCAATAAATCTAATCTTCTTTGTATATTTTTTATCCATTGAAATATAAACTAAAACCAATATGCCTGCACAAAAAACATATTTAATGTCATACATTATAACCTGTTCAAGAAAATTCATAACAGTATTTATCCTTATTTTATTCTTGTCTGTTTTTGGAAATATGTAATAAATAATAAATCATTTTCAATAAAGGTTTCGAAATACATTCTACTTTTCCAATTAGATACCATTTTGTATTCGCCCTACAATTCTTTAAATACTTATAATTATCCTTTATTTCATTTCGCAGATATGCTTCATTATCTATAGGATTTTTACACGACAGAATCATTTGCTTATAGACATTAATACATCTGACACAATACTCTCCCCGCGCCGCCTTATATGCCCGATAATTATTTCTATATAAATTACATATTCTATTCCATGCATCAATTTCTGTAAATCTCTTTGGTGAATAACTTGATTTAAATGCGGAACCTTCCCGCATTAAATATATATATACCACTTCCGGTATCATCATAACCTTATTACATTGCAGAAATATTTCATTATGGAACAACGCATCTTCACCAATACAAATATCTTCACAAAATCTAATATTTTTTACAACTTTCCTTTTATACAGTACCCCGCAGGCGCTTAAATGCTGTTCTTTTGGAAGAAACCCATAACTTTCATCAGGCTCTATAATATGTGGTTTATGTATTTCTTCCGAACGTATGCCTAATATCTTTCCATTTGTTTCTATACCCTCTATTTTCCCGATGACCATATCTATTTTATCGGACATATAACTTAATAATATCTCAATAGAGTTACTAGGTATTTGATCGTCTACATCTACGAATAGGATATATTTGCCCGTCGAATTATCAATTCCATAATTTCTCGCTGAAGATACTCCGCCGTTTACTTTAGACAAGACTCTCACTCTACTGTCAGATGCGGAATATCTATTTGCAATTTCCCTTCCCCCGTCTTCCGATCCGTCGTCAATTACAATGACTTCTATTTTAGGATAGGTTTGGTTTAATAAAAATTGCATACATTTCTCAATATATAATTCTCCATTATATAAAGGGACGATGACGCTGACTACATCATCCTCTCGTATTATACCGCCTTCTTTTCCTTCGATACTAGCCTCCTGCAACTCTTTATTACTCCTTCTTTTCTAAGATAATAAATCAAAATATAAAATTTATTAATAAACCTCCCGGTTCTTTTCCCAAATTTTCTAATATTCTCTTGCTGAATATGTATTAATTTTTTTTCATCCTGCTCTTTCCATGACATATTAAACCAATGTATACCATATGTATTTTCAGTAAACGACAATACTCCGTCTAAGAAATTAAGCGGCGAGAAATAATCGGATGCAAGTACAGTAACTCCGTCTACTTTTTGTGTGATATTATTCATAACTAATCCCATTTTCTTTAGAACATATGTAGTATATTTAGGAGATGCAGTCAAATTATTTGTACCGTCCGCCTTTATAAACTCTTGTTCATCATATATATCACGCATCTTTTTAATGACCTTATTATTTTTTTCTGCTCCAAATCCTGCTCCGAGATTTACATAATTTTCATTTTCAAACCCCATAAACCCTTTTAAATTTAAAAATCCATCTAAACTCTTTACCAACTCTACATCCGTATCCAAATATATCCCGCCTTCATTGTAGACAATATCAAGCCTTGCATAATCCGGCACAAACCCCCATTTTTGCTGCGTATAGGCTTGATACATATATTTACATTTAGATACGTCGTAATTATCTTCATTCCATTGTATTATTTCATAATCCGGACAATATTTCTTCCAACTTTCAATACATTTTCTATCTTTTTCCGGAATCTCGTTTCCTCCGAACCAGCAATAATGTATTTTTTTAGGTATCATAGTTTATACTTCTCCTGCCTATCTAATTTTTTCAAATTTGATATATCCCTCAAAAAAACTTTTAAAATTACATTCTTTTTTTAACAGCAAATCCTTTATTAGAACCATAATACTAACTACTATGTTAAAGTTTTTTGCATATAAAGCTCCCTTAGCAATTATCTGTTCCTTATTACTGTTTTTTAACTTTTGGGAATGATACACTGTTATAGTGGGTACGTAAATATATTTATTTCTTTCAAAATTTTTGATTAGAAAATCTATTTCTTCTCCACAAACGAATATTGATCCCAACCCAAATTTTTCATCAAATTCTGCCTGCTTTACTTCATCTTTTTTAAAAGCAATTTCAATACTCGATTTCGACAAAAGCATAAATCTATTATTAATATACTGTTTTCTGTGCGGATAAGCTTTATATGGGCAATGTTTTTCCTTATCAAATATTTGTGTCAAAACAATTTTTGCCGACGCGTCTGCTTTAAAAATATTTACTATTTTATTTAGAGCGTCTTTAGGATACCAGCAATCATCATCCGAAAGAACAACGATATCTCCCCGCGCTATTTTTAATCCTGCATTTCTTGCTTTTGACAATCCTAACTCATATAATTTTATGTGCTTAATTTCCATATCAGGGAAATCCGTTATTTTCTTTTCCAAATAGTCATGATTGCATTGAGAAACAAATATGACTTCAAAATTTTTATACACTTGTGCATTTAAACTTCTCAACAATCTATCAATCTGTTTTTTTCTTATTCCCAGCGTCGGCACCAAAATCGTTATTTTCATTATAATTCCTACTTAATTTTTAATATTTTAATGAAGCACCAATATCCAATATGAAACAAACTTCTAATAATACCCAAGCCTTCTATTTCTCTATACAAAATCCAATGATATTTTATTACTTTTAATTTATTACTGGATATAGAATTCTGACGAATTCTATATTTCATCAGAACGTCTTTAATTCCATAAATATACTTTTCCTTTTTCAGCATTTGGAGCCAAAGGGCGTCGTCGTTTCTTTTAAGAATATTAGGCACACAAAATTTCCCCATTTTTTCAACGTTATACATCACGCTCGAGTTTCCAACAGGACAATCTAACAGCAAACGATTATAGCTTGTTCTGGGAATAGATTTGATAACTTTATTAAGTAGTTTTCCAGATTCATCTATCTGCTCGTATGAAGTACATGTAAAAAACACGTTATTGCGTTTCATAAATCTTATTTGCTTTTCCAATTTATTTTCATACCATATATCATCTGAATCTATAAAGGCCATATATTCCCCCGACGCTATTTTCATTGCCGTTGTCCTTGCAACTGCCGCTCCCGAATTACTGGCCAAACGGAAATATTTTATTCTTTTATCCATTGCAGTAAAATTTTTTACAACCATTTCCGTATTATCTGTTGAACAGTCGTCCACAATAATCATTTCCCAGTATTCATAAGTTTGACTTCTCACAGATTCTATAGTTTTTCCAATAAATTCCGCACAATTATAAGTCGGCGTAATAACTGACACTAATCCCTTTTCCATCTTCATACCTTTTATCTAATTATCACGAGAATTGTTCTTATCATTGTTTTAATATCTCTTATCAAACTAAAATGCAAAATACTCTCCAAATTGTACTCCATTTTTTTCGGTAAAATTTGTTCTACATACATTTGATCTAAATCAGAAATATCTCCTAATAATTCATCCTCATCCTTAAATAAAATACTTGCTTCAGATGTTACTCCTGCCGGCAGCAGCAGGGTAGCAAACATTTCCGGCGTATATTTTTTAACAAAATATGTACTTTCAGGTCTTGTTCCGCAAAAACTCATATCCCCTAAAATAATATTAATTAACTGCGGCAGTTCGTCCAATCTATACTTTCTCAAAATACGCCCTATTTTTGTAACTCTATTATCGCATTGAGCGGTAACATGCGCTCCTATTCTTTCCGCATTTACTACCATTGTCCGAAACTTGTAAATACAAAATTTTCTTCCATATTGTGTAATTCGCTCTTGACAAAAAAATATGCTTCCCTTTGAATCCGTAATAATTAAAATCGAGATAAGAAGCATGACCGGAAAAAGTATTATAATCATGGCTGTGGCGGCTATAAAGTCAAAACTTCTCTTCAATGCTAATTGCGCTTTCTTTTTTCTTAAACTTTCATAATAAATACTCACAGCCTCTGTCTGCATATATCTTGGAAGATTGTCCCATTTTCTTAACATTCTGTTCTCCTATTTTCTTTTCAAGCGCCTTTTATCTATAACTATTAACAATCTCACAAAATTGATTTACCACGTATTCCACATCTTCATCTGTCAGTTTCGTATGTAATGGCAGAGTAATTTCATTCTTAAATCTTTCAAAAGCATTAGGAAAATCTTTGATATCAAACCCTCTCTTAATATAAGCCGTCATCATTGGCAAGGGCTTATAATGGACATTACATGCAATTCCTGCTTCCGCCATTTTAATAATGATTTCCTGTCTCTGTTCACAAGAAATACCGGGAACTCTAGTGATATATAAATGCCCTGAGGATTGATATTCGTTTGTATAGGTATTAAGTACCTTAATTTTTAATGGTTTAAAAGCCTCGTCATATTTAGTAATAATTTCTTTTCGTCTTATCAACATATCAGGATATCTTTTCATCTGAGCAAGGCCAATTCCCGCCATAATATCCGTCATATTACACTTATATCCGGTATCTACAATGTCATACTCCCATGAACCAATACACATTTTTTCAAAAGCATCTTTTGACTGTCCATGGAGAGATAATAATTGATAGCTATGGTATATTTCTTCATCTTGAATCCCATCAATGCTTCTCCATAGAACCGCCCCTCCTTCTGCCGTCGTAAAATTTTTTACTGCATGAAATGAAAAATTTGTAAAGTCTGCAATATTTCCGACCATTTTTCCATTTCTTGAAGCACCGAACGCATGTGCCGCATCAGCAATAACCGCTACTCTTCCTAGTGCGCATTGGATTTTATTTTCAGGTGTGAAAAGCGCTTTTTTATTTTCTACTATTTCAAATATTTTGTTATAATCACATGGTATCCCGCCCAGATCTACGGGTATAATCGCTTTAGTATGTTCGTTAATTTTCTCCTCTAGAGCATCGTAATCCATTTCAATAGTTCCGTTTTTCATTGAACAATCTACTAAGACTATCCGTGCTCCAACATGGTCGATAACCGATGCCGTAGCGGTATAAGTATATGCGCAGGTAATCACTTCATCTTCAGCCGTCCCACCATCTTGAGGGCCTATTCCTAAAATTCTTAAAGTCAATTCCGCGCAGGCAGTCTGCGAATTTAGACAGACACAATTAGATTTTTTCATTCCAATCCATTCAGCTATTTCATTTTCAAGTTTTTTTACCCTTATTCCTGTTGTAATCCAACCAGATCTCAACGCATCCGCCGCTTCATTAATCTCTAATTCCGTAATATCCGGAGGACTGAACGGTATCACTCTATTTCTCATTATAAAACTCCTCTTAATTCATGCTTTAGATCAAAATACTTCCTTTATACAGTCTTTTCCTTAATTTCAAGCCCCGCCGGTATACATCTAAAGCTCCACTTGCTACCTGTGTACTCCATTTCTGTTGTATCTATTGCCGCATCTACTTTTGCCAGCCTCTTATGTCGGTCAATCTTTCGTATTCTGCTCTCCATTCCTTTCAGCGGCCCCTTGACGATCTGTGGAATCCCTTCCCTGATTATCCCTTCTGACATTCTTAAATTTCCACTTTCATCGCATAACTCTTTCAGCAGCATTTCTTCTTCTCTTCTTATTACAAATAATTCGTTTTCTATATCATTCAAAATAGGACATCTTCTCAATTCCTCAGTAAGGGCTTTTCGATCCTCGCTTTCAAAAAATATGTGAGCAGGAAATAGGAGCTTTTTTTCCATATGCCATACGCCTTCAAAACGCCGCATGCGGTCATAAGTCAATACAAATACTCTATTAAACGCTTTCTCATGCAAAAAAGTACTGCATATATTCATAATTGAATACTCTTCCTTCTTCTGACAAGTCAATGCGTACCAGATAACAATCCCCTCTTTCGTGGAGTAAAATACTCTGCGAAATTTTTTCACCAAAAACAACAGATAATTAAGGCCTTTTGTTATATATATACAGAATTTTATATATTTTTATTTCTTTTACCAGATTTTTTACATGTCTATATCAGCGATTTTGCGCCAAATTATTACAAAATTAAATTAAGTATTGATTTATTAAAAATGAATGGTTATAATATTTATGCTGTTTAAAAAAAAGTCGCAGAGTATTTTACTCTGCGACTTTTTTGCTTTTAAGAAAAAAGTAACCAATTTATTCCAAATCTTTTATTCGACCAGCTTGAATCACCGCAATGTTTTTCTTAATCCTGTCTTCAGGCCAATTCCACCATTGAAGTTTCAATAATTCAGAAATTACATCGTCAGAAAACCGCTTTCGTATCGGTTTTGCAGGGACACCTCCAACAATCGTATAAGGCGGTACATCTTTTGTAACAACAGCCCGCGTGCCAATAATCGCCCCATCGCCAATCGTGACACCGGATAGAATAACCGCTTCAAAGCCAATCCAAACGTCATTGCCGATTACAATACCGCCTTTGTTGTCCCATGCGCTTGTAATCTCTTTCACCTCCACTCCCCACTCCTCAAAAAATATTGGAAATGGATATGTTGAAAGGGAACACATCACATGATTTGCACTGGTAAACAGAAACTTTGCTCCGCAAGCGATAGAACAGAACTTACCAATTTGCAGCCGGTCGCCATTAACCGGATAATGATATAACACATTATTCCTTTCAAATTCCCGTGGGTCATGCACAAAATCGTTGTACATTGTATAATCGCCAATTTTAATATTGTCTTTGGTAATCACATTTTTCAAATAAACTGTTTGAGCATCACCCGTCCGGGGATAAATTTTATTCTCCGATATAGTCAATTTTTTAATCCTCCATGTTCTGATAGTTATTATGCGACTATATCGGAAACTACAATACAGCGTTTCACCTTTATACCTCCCTCAACCTGAATTGAGATTTCACATATTTCAAGGAATTTAATAATTGTTATAGTTCCAGGAAATCTTTTACCATCCTGGAAATATAAACATCTGATCCGTTTTGGTATCTATAATCTGATGAATCAATCAGCACCGATTTCACTGGGATGAATCTCGGCATTTTCTCGCCTCTGCTAAACGAGAACCACTTAGCTTCATAAAATTCAATAGGTAGGATGGTTAGTTTTTCCGATTTAATCAAGTTTTCATAATCAGCATTGAATTTTTCCGAATAGCCATTCATGCCCTCCTAATTTATATGCCTACTCTACCCCCAATGCCTTAAACACTGCCTCCTCCGCGCTCTGATACGGAATCAACTGAAATGCACTCATCAGATCAGCCGGAACACTTGCGAAATCCCCAAAAGAGGTACTAGGAATCAAAACTTTCTTCGCACCGCTATCCAGGCACACCTGAAGCGTATTGGCAAGTTCATCCACCTTTATCATCGTGCCGCTGATCGTAATATCGCCCAGCACTGCCAGATTGCTGACCACCGGTTTTCCCAGTGCAATCGAGCAAAGAGCAATCAGTGTAGGAAGTGCCAGCTTGTCTGTCATTCCGATACCCTGCAAGTCCTGATAATTGATGATATAGTCCTTGGTCGTAGTGCTGATAGAGCCGCTAATCCTGTTGCCATTGGCTTTCAGATAGTTAAATGCCGTATTCACAGCTTCCTTGCACTTGGAATCACTGCCCAATCCGGTACGCTCAATCTTTCCATTGCCCGGAAGCCATTCATCTTTGGTAAATGCCTTTCGTCCCTGCTTCAATTCATCAATATCAACGTGAGGCATCTGGATCGGTGTCAGCTTTCGGATACTGATCGGAGAAATATCTTTCTGCTTTTTCTGTTTGGAGCGAAGCGGATTTCCGTCGATATCCTCAATGCCAAAATTGTTGTCGCCTTCCACTTCATAGTCCAGCTGAACAATACACCAGATACCACCGCAGAGCAGCCGGTCAAACTTTTCTGGATATTCATCCGCAATTGGCACATTTCCAACTCCCAGATTAGAAAATTCTGCAAAGAAGCAGTCCTTTTTCATATCCAGGCGGACTGTCACCATATCAATTATTGTGTGGCTGCCTTTTTTACGCAGCTGAGAGAGAATTTTCTGCGATTCGTCCGGGCGTACAAAGTTATCCGCAAGAATATGCTTTACATTCTGTACGCCTTTCTCGATGATCGATTCATCATCCGAACTACAATACTGACCTAACAGAAACTCAAGCACATAGACCGGGACATTAGCCCCTTCCTTGATTTTCTTTGTCAGATCTTTCCGAACAATCTTACCGTCAGCTAAAGAAATCAAACTCATCCACCGCAAAAGCGATGTCGATCTGGAATGGCTCACGCTGCGGCATCTGCAATCCCTGTTCGTCTGCAATGACCAGATAATAAGTGGCAGTATTGCTGTATTTCAGAGATTTCAGATTAAACTGGCAACGGAAAGTACGCTCTGCACCATTATCGCTTCTCTTATCTGCAATAATCTTCTGAACATCACTAATCTGCTTGCCATTTTCATCCGTAAAATAAACCTGATAGGCAGCTGCTTCACGGTTGGCGCCAACAGCATCCTTCTGATAGAAATTCAGAGAAAAAATCATATTACTGATTTTACGGTTTGCTGACAACAGATTAACCGTTACCGGCTTAGTATCATATTTCTGCTTATTACGTTTATACTCCATAGAATCGTTGCGGAGATAGTGATACTCGACGACCGGGACAACCATTTCCTGCAAGCTGATACCGCCATGCACAAAGTTCATGCCGCCGCCATTCATCTTAATACGAATGCTTTCTCTTGGTGCAAAACCGCCAAAGTCAGACTTCCCGTCCAGGAACTTCACAGGCAATAAGTAGTTTGGCTGTACGCCTTTTTGCATGATTGCATATCGTCTGCCATACTCCACACAGCGTTTCGTACTTTCTTTTTTCAGATCATTGATGTTTTCCCTGTCCACATCGTAAAACTCATTTTTTCCTACTTTGTCATCCTCAGTCAACGGGCTGTATGTATAAAGGAATCCATGGTCAGCTGTAATCAAAATATTCGTACCGCCAAATTCATTTACAATAATACGCACAAGGTTTTTCAGCTCTGAAATTGCCTTATCACAGGCAGCAAAAACAGCGGTATCAGAAGTGTGGCTTGCTTCATCAATGGTATCATGGTAGATGTAAACTACATCCATTCC
>CAJTOH010000009.1 GCA_910577685.1 uncultured Dorea sp.
GGCCCGCAGGGCAATCTTTGAATATATAGAGGGCTGGTATAACCGCAAACGAATCCATAGTGCAATTGGTTATATGACACCTCAGCAAAAGGAGGATGAGGAACTCAAAAAAGCAGCATAATCTTTCGACTTTTTTTGTCCAAAGTATTGACATAGATCCAGACATCCCCAATCCAGTCTGCGTCAATCCGTACGGCCGCCTGACAATCCTCCTGAATATAGTCAAGCCTCTCTTTCGGATATTCCGGCAGCACAGGCGCGAAAGCCGCCCCTGCCATCAGGATTCCGATCTCCGCCGCCGCATACTCCATTCTCCTGTCCATGCACACCACGACCGCCTGTCCGGATATTTCTCCCGACTGCGTAAGCTTCGCCGCAATCCTGCGGCTTAAAGTGTCTAATTCCCGATATGTCGTGGTTCTTCTTCCGCCTCGGTCAACAATTGCCGTCTTGTCCGGATACTGGCGCACCATACTTTGAAATTCGTCCAGAAAGTTCATATCACTGATTCCTCCTTTTTCTCATGTCGTTTTCTATGTTGCCAATACCTCCTACTACATAGCTGAATTTACTATAGCATCTTGAAAATACTGATTCCATAAAGTGGGATATTTCATAATTTTTCCGGGACAAAACTTGGCAATATAATAACACGTTCCCCCGTATCTAAAACAGCCGCCGTTATATTCTTCCCTCTGACGCCTCCCCCCACTGTGTCGTCACAACGATAGTGGATCTGCTGTTTTACTTTATTCATTGAAAAAAACCTTTTTTACCAACATATTCCGGACATATGAAACCTGTGCCATCCTCATACGGATTTACCCCGCTCCACATTCTGTCAATCCCCGCAAATTTATAATTGATTTCTCCGCCGATATGTCGTAAGATAATAATGTTTATGTCCATATATTAGCAATAGGAGGATATAATGGAAGATAAAAATTATTACGATATATTAGGAGTCTCAGAGAAAGCTTCCTTAGAAGACATTACCGCCGCCAAGAACGAGCTTGCCAAACGGTTCCACCCGGACGTCAATATCAAGGACGGAATCGATACCACTGAGAAGATGCAGGAGATATTAGAGGCGTACCGCATCCTGTCCAACCCGGACAAACGTTCCGAATACGACTGGAGCCACAGGCGCAAACGTCCCGTCATGCAGACCTTTGACCTCCACCGCATGGAAGAAGACGACGAGTCCCTCCCTAATTTCGTCGCCTACTGGAAGGCCTCCAACGCCTTGTTTGACATTATCCAAAAAAGCGACCCCTTATTCCGGGACAAGAATTATTCCGAAGAGCTGACCCGGTTATCCACGGAAGCCCTTACCCACGTCGTCCTCCTCAGGAATTCTTCCATTCCGGAACGCTACTGGTATCCGGATATAATGAACTGGCTTCTCTTCACATGGTTCCAGCACAGGAATTACACCGTTTCCTATCTGCTGACCCTCTACGACGAGTACGCCAAGGAGAACATCTCCGCTCTGGATAAGCTGAAACTCCAGAAGAATACCTACCATTACCAGCACTCCATAAAACGTCTGGTAAAATTTTAAATTCTTTTTCACACATCCGTACCCCTCGCATATTATGTACTGTAAACATCATAAATGGAGGATTTCAAAATGAGCGATTTAAGTGCTACGAACTGTGGATGCGGTTGTGAGTCAGGTGTAGGAAGAGGCGGAGAGTGCGGATGCGGATTTGGCAACAATAGCTGCCTGTGGATCATCCTTCTGCTCTTCTGCTGCGGCGGATGCGGAAGCAGCTTTGGCGGCGGATGCGGCAACGACAGCTGCCTGTGGATCATCCTTCTGCTCTTCTGCTGCGGCGGTTTCGGCGGCGGATGCGGCGGCGGATTTGACTGCGGATGCTAATACGGTAGTTTTAAAGAGGCGGAGTACAACACTCCGCCTCTTTTCATCTATAGTCCTGTCTCTGGGTATCCTTCATCCGGAAGCCTTCGCTTTCCTCGTTCCTCATCTCTCCCTGTTCCTTCTCCCGCTTTTCTTCTAAATGTTTTCTCAGCATACATGTTTCGTCAATCTCGTAAACTGCGTTGCCGTCGATAATCAGCTTTCGGTTCATATCTGCTTCCTTTCCTGACATACATTCCCCTATTAATATATGAAATGCCCAAGATTTAGTTTTCTCATATCTCATAAAATCCATTCCTCCGTCATATATATTTACAACGTTATGATAAGGAGTGCCTATGGAACAAAAACCTCCGAAACCAATGACGCCTTTTGACAATCTGGTGACGCCGCCGTTTCTGTATACGTTAAAACTCCTGCTTCCATACACTCCGCCTTCCGCGCAGCGTTTTATCGGGATCTACATCAAATTCCTCGAGCTGCACCACACGATGGAATATTTTCAGGGCTTTTCCTCTTCTCCCTCCAACATGCTGGAGGGGTTGAAACCATATATGGATCCGGCAGAAAAGGAAATGATGGAACAAATGTCAAGCATGATGAATATGATGGAAATGGTACGAAGCATGCAGTCCATGCCTGAGGGAACCTCCGATTCGTCCGCCCAGGGGTTCGGCGCATTTAACCCGATGGACATGATGAAGGGTATGTTGAGCCCTGAGCAGCAGGAGATGTTTGAGATGTACAGCACGATGTTTGAGCAGGAATTTAACCAAGAAAACAATCACGGAAACAATCCGCCCGACACGGGCGGCCAGAAAGGAGACGCAGAAAATGAATGAATGGATGAACCACCCGGATATGCAGAATATGGATCCGCTTAAAATGGAGCTGATCCGCACCGCAGCAGCGCAGACGCAGGGCAAGAGCGGGAAATCTCTCGCCCCTATTATGATGGCGCTGATTACCAATGCGAACAAGAAGGGGATACAGTTTACGCCGGATGAATTCTCGCTGGTACTCTCCGTCTTAAAAGACGGGAAGTCGAAGGAGGAACAAGACCAGATCGAGGGGATGGTGCGGATGGTTTCTTCTTATATGAAGAAATAGACGCTACTTCTTACGGTTCTGCATCTTGCGGCGCAGGGCGGCCCGTTCCCAGGCCGTCCTTTCCTCTTCGGTTTCAAGGAGCAGTCCCGGAACCGGCGCCGGTTTGTCGTTTTCATCCAGAGCCACCATTGTAAAAAACGCTTGATTAATATGGATCCTTCTTCCTTCTAAGTCTTCGATATATGTGTCCGCCTGCACTTCCATGGACGTACGGCCTGCATAGGTAATCTTTCCCGTGATGATGATCACGTCATTCTGATAGGCTCCTTTCAGAAACCGGAGGTTATCTACGGATGCCGTGGTGACATTCATGTGGGCGTGGCGTTTTGCCGTCAGGGCGGCTACCTCGTCAATCCACTGCATCAGGATTCCTCCGAAGAGACGGCCCACCGCATTAAGATGATTTGGACGGACGATATGGACGGTTTCCACGATGGAATCCGATACTTTTCTGTTTTCTGCGTTCATATTGCAACCTCCTGTTCTTTTTATTCTTTTCCCGGAAACCCTTTTATTATAACATAGAATTTGATATACTGAATTAACAACGTATGAAAGACGAGGTCTCTGAATATGAGAAGAAGAAATAAAGTAAAAGAAGTACAGGTCTCCCTTAGGAATATCAAACTCACCATCGAATATGACGGAAGCCGGTATCAGGGATGGACCCGCCTCGGTAAAGACGAATCCAACAACACCGTCTCCAACAAGATTCTGGAAGTTTTGAAGAAGATGACCGGAGAAGAACAGATAGAGATATTCTGCGGATGCCGCACAGAGGTCGGCGTCCATGCCTACGGACAGGTCGCTAATTTTAAGACCGGCTCCAATATGGATATCATGGACATGAAACATTATCTGAACCGTTACCTTCCTATGGACATTGCCATCATTAACGTCGAGGAGGAGTCGCAGCGTTTCCATTCGCAGCTTAACGCCGTCTCTAAGACCTATATGTACCGTATGACCGTTGACGACATTCCAAGCGTATTTGACCGCAAGTATACCTACCATTGTTTTAAGGTTCCGGACAAGCAGCTGATGCGTCAAGCCGCCATGCTTCTCGTGGGAACCCACGACTTCAAGAACTTCTCTACTGCGAAAAAGAGCAAGTCCACCGTCCGGAAACTTTTCGACATTGAGATCTACAGCGCCGCTCAGGAGATGCAGATTATCCTGTATGCGGACGATTTTCTCCACAATATGGCCCGCCTGATCGTCGGGACGCTTCTGGATATCGGACACGGAGTCCGCCCCAAGGAGGATATCGAGGATATCTTCAAAGGGATACAGCCCCCAAGCGCGCCCTGCGATCCGAAAGGGCTTTACCTGCAGGAAATCTCTTACTAACGCAGACGCTGCACTGCCTATAGCCTTGCAGAAAAGTTAGGCGCATACTTCGCGGCAAGCAAGATTGCTTCTATCATGCTAACCGCGCTTACCGTTCCCTTTCCTGCAATATCGAATGCAGTCCCATGATCTACCGAAGTGCGGAGGATGGGCATCCCGTTGGTGATTGCAATGGTCTTCTCAAAATCAAGGGTCTTCGCGGCAATATGTCCCTGATCATGATACAGAGACAGTACGCTGTTGTAGTTACCAATCGCCGCCTGATGGAACACGGAATCCGCACCCACCGGTCCGGCCACGCCAAATCCTTCCGCCTGCAGCTCCCTGACCGCAGGCGCGATCTCATTGACCTCCTCCCAACCGAACAATCCATGTTCTCCGCTGTGGGGATTCAAACCTGCAATCGCCATAGTACCCTCTGACACACCAAGTTTCCTGAGGGCTTCCATACACCGCTTCACATAGTCCTTGATCCTGTCCTTCGTAATCATATCCAGCATCTCTCTCAGGGACACGTGCCTCGTCAAAAAGAATATTCTCATACCATTCGTCTCAAACATGGTCAGCGGGTCTTTCGTGTTCGTCAGCGCGCCGAAGATCTCCGTATGTCCGATAAAATCAATCCCGCCCGCACGCAGCGATTCCTTGTTGATCGGCGTTGTAGCCACCGCATCCGCCTTCCCCGCATTGGCAAGCTCGATACTCTTCGCAATATATTCATACGCGGCCCGTCCGCACCTTCCGTCGACCCGCCCAAACTCAAAATTATCCGTATCAACATTGCAGAGATTAATCAGGTTTAATACGCCCTCTCTAAAATCCCCCTCCCCGGGTTCCTCTATTACATGAATTGAAAGATCCGCTCCCGTAATCTTGACGGCATGTTCCATAATGGTTTTGTCTCCGATAAAAATACAGTCCGCGGCGTCGAATACCGCTTTAGAAGCGGCCGCCTTTGCCGCGATCTCCGGCCCGACCCCCGCCGGGTCTCCCATCGGTACTGCAATTCGTGATTTCTTCATAATTTTTCTCCTTTCCTAAATGCGCCGGAATTCATTGAACATTACTATCTTAATCATAAAAAAAGGAACTTGCAAGACCTAATCTCCTGCAAGCTCCCTTTCATCTAATCCCAAAACCCAACGTCATCTATGGCCAAAGAATCCTTCCCGCAACAAGGACATCTGTATTCCGCCAAACACTCGGCCTCCTCTTCGCAGACCGGACAACGGCCAACATAGATCCGACCGCTGCGATTCAAATAGACCGTGGGAATTGCCGTCATCTTCCCGCACTGCCGGCACAAGGCAGGCCGGTAATCAAACTTGAAGAACGGTATCTCCTCTTCCCTGGTATCCGCCAGAATCTTCTGCCGGATATCTTCCGGGAACTCCTCCAATACAACCTCCAAAGACGAATGGCTCATACCATGCCCCAGTTGGAGCCGCCATGCCGCACCGCAGGATTGACATGTATATTCAGTGATCCTTCCCACACTATCCCTTCTTTCTAACTAACAGGTCTTCCCTATGCGCCCAGCAGCTGAAGAACCGAATTCGGCTGCTGATTAGCCTGCGCCAGCATAGACTGACTGCTCTGCACCAGAATCTGGCCGCGTACAAACTCCATCATGGTCTTAGCCATATCCGTATCGCGAATACGGGATTCTGACGCCGAGAGATTCTCGACTACATTGCCGAGATTCGAAACGGTGTGCTCCAAACGGTTCTGAAGAGCGCCGTAATACCCACGCATATAACTGACCATATCAATCGCAGTATTTATCTCTTCTATCGCAAACAGGGCATCGTCTTCCCCTAACACATTGGTCCCCATAAGTCCCAGCGCGTCCGCGCTCATCTCGTACAGTTCTACGGAGATCAGGTTATGGAGATTGCTGTCGCTTCCAACCATCAACTGAATCTCCTTAGCGCTTAACATCTCGCTTGGAATGAAAACCGCCTTGTCAACCACTTGAAACGGTGACGCTGCGATTGTCTGATTGCCGATAATGGCATCGCCTCCGGTATTCAAGGCCGGAGCAATAACAGAACCGGCTCCTCCTTTTGACGCAATAGTAAGCTCCCGTACAAACTTGACCAAATCTGCATCACCGCTGCTAAACAACTGATTCAAATCCGCCTCGCTTTTGATCTTTCCGCCCGTAAGTTTATCTAATGCGCCGTAGAGGGTACTGCCATTCATAACTTCCTCAAATATTTTATCCATACCATTGGCAATCGACGTACTGGTAACCGCACCAGTACCGCCGGATGCCAGATATCCAAGATAAGCGCTTGCCAGATATCCATGTCCATAGGGACGCCCTGCCATTGTATACTGCTTCAGATAATCTCCGATCGCTCCATCCTTGCTGGCGTCTCCTGAATTTAACGATCCGGCAATCTGCTCCAATCCCGTATTCCAGTTCGTAGGAAAGCCTCCGCCGGCAAGCTGGGCCGTTCCCTCCACGAACCATTCGGGGAACCTCTCGTTGCCTCCCCGGCCGCTCATCTGATCCGTCATCGTATACTGCATAACGGAATGCATCAATTCATGGGCAAGGGTAGACTCAAGCTTCTCCGCGTCCGGACCGCTCATAGACGCATCGGAAAAATCGGCGGCATCCACTCTGATCTTCATATTAAATGGTTTTCCATCTTGATTAAAGGAATAACTTGCATACGCCAACGTTCCGTTCGCACCGTCAATATTCCTGATCTCAATCGATATTCCGATCTTATCGCTGCCGATCGCAGTATTTAAAGACGGAAACGCCTTGAGAATCTGATCAATCGCGTTAGGGACATACTCCCCCGCAATCTTATCGGCGAGATCCCGATGACCTCCGCCTGCCCTTCCTACATTGCCGGCCAGCGCCGACTCCGCCACATAATTCACCTCGCAGATCCTATTCGCCAAATCCAACGTATATCCATAGGTTGTTACTCCTGCTCTTGAGCCGTTGACTCCGGCCTGAGGGAAAAGACGGATGCTATTGAACGACGCCGTATTCCCGATACGGGAGATCTCATTCTTGATCTGCATAACCTCGTCGTTCATCATTCCGCGGTCTTCATCAGAATATGTTCCGTTCGCAGACTGTACCGACAGCTCCATCATACGGTCAAGCATAGAATGTACTTCCGTCAGAGCGCCCTCCACCGTCTGTACCAGCGATATACCGTCGTCCGCATTCTGACACGCCTGAGTAAGACCGGTAATCTGCGCCCTCATCTTTTCAGATACGGCAAGTCCCGCCGCATCGTCTCCGGCCCTGTTGATCCTGTATCCCGAGCTAAGCTTCTCTAAAGTCTTGCCTATGGAATTATTATTTCCGTTCAAATTCCTGTAAACGTTCAACGAAGTAATGTTATGTTGAATTCTCATAATCGTTCTACCCCCCCCCCTACCAAATTTACCTATGTATTAATAACTTTCTTAAATTTGAAAGTTTATATTACATACTACTTTTTATTATATCGGCTAATCCTACAAAATATTAAGAGCCGCTGCGTAAAAAATACAAGATATGCTGAATTTGCATATCTTGTATTTTTTACGCAGCAACCCTCTATTTATAGATCTTTGGCAAACTCCGCCGGGAACTATCACTATCCCTCCATCACCTTCACATAAAACCGACGGTTCCTCGGCCCGTCAAACTCACAGAAATACACATCCTGCCAGATCCCAAGCACCAACTCCCCTTCATGCAGGATTAATGTCTGGGACGGCCCCGCAAAGCTGGTCTTGATGTGCGCATGGGAATTCCCTTCCATATGCCGGTAATATCCCGTTCTGGTCGGAAACGCCTCTTCCAGTCCATACAGCATATCATGCACCACATCCGGATCCGCATTCTCGTTAATCGTAAATCCCGCCGTCGTATGAGGAGAATACACAATCACAATCCCCTCTTTCACCCCGCTCTTCGCAATATCCTGACGGATCATGTCCGTCACCTTGGCCATCTGCTGCGCCTCCCTTGTCGAAATCTGATGTTCGTATAGATTCATATCTCTTCCTCCCAATTCTATCTCCTTATATCATGTTAGCTGCCCAGATACGCCTCAAGCTGTGAATACTTCCTCTTCGCCTGCTGATACCCGTGTTCATAGAAATGCATCAGCGCATCGTAATCCTTCTCTACCCTTGAGACCGTAGGAATTCTGGGACAGAATACGAATATCTTCCCCTCCCTCTCAAGCTGTTCCACCTGCCGGATCTGCAGGTTATACTCGTAGTTGCGCCGAACCGTCGTCCTCACAAGCTCAGGGTACTTCCGGTATGCCCTGCGGTACAGATCCGCCGCGGCGTGGGACGTAGGCTTCTTTCTGTATCCAGGGTTTCTGGTCAGTACCACTATAATCTTCTTATTCCCAATCTCCACCGCGTGCCTGACCGGGATAGAATCCGCGAGACCTCCGTCCAGATACGGCACGCCGTCCACATTGACAATAGGCGACACCAGCGGCATACTGCAGGACGCACGGCATACTTTCATCAGCCTCTCCTTGTCATGTCTCTCCGTCATATACTCTGCCCGGCCCGTCTCGCAGTTGGTCGTAACCATCTCGCACACCATATCGGAAGCAAAATACGTCTCATAATCAAACGGAAAAATCTCGTTGGGATACCGGTCGAAGATCATATCCATATTCATCAGGCTCTTTTCCCTGATAAATTGTCGGAAACCATAGTAGTAACTATATTCCCGCTCCTTATGAACCATGCAGTCCCTTGTCCTTCCCGGCTGCCTCGAAACATAGTCCACACCATTGCAGGCGCCGGCAGACACGCCGACCACATGGGACGTATATAATCCCTGTTCCATCAGATAATCCAGAATCCCGGAAGTAAACACCCCCCTGGTCGCTCCCCCTTCTAATACCATCGTCGCATTTATCATAATTAAAACCCCGCTTTCTCATTTGCTATTATACACCCATTTTCCTATATAGTACAACGGTTGGCCTTGATATTTTCTCCTACATTTGGTAAGATATGCAAGGTACACATTTTCTTATATACATGGAATACGGAAGCATTTATCACAAATAAAAAGGAGTATTTAAACATTATGATCAGTACAAGCAACGTAACATTACGAGTTGGGAAAAAGGCCCTGTTCGAAGATGTAAATATTAAGTTTACCGAAGGAAACTGCTATGGCCTGATTGGCGCCAACGGAGCGGGGAAATCTACCTTCCTCAAGATTCTCTCAGGCCAGCTTGAACCCACTAAGGGCGAGGTCGCCGTCACCCCCGGCGAACGCCTCTCTTTCCTGCAGCAGGATCATTTCAAATACGATGAATTCCCGGTCCTTGACACGGTTATGATGGGCAATGCAAGGCTTTACGAGATAATGAAGGAAAAAGAAGCCATTTATGCAAAAGAAGATTTCACAGACGAGGACGGTATTAAGGCAAGCGAGCTGGAAGGGGAATTCGCCGCCATGAACGGATGGGAGGCAGAATCCGACGCCGCCACTTTGTTAAACGGTCTCGGCATCCCAACCGAGATGCATTATGAGATCATGCAGAACTTAAACGGCCCGGAGAAGGTAAAGGTACTGCTTGCCCAAGCTCTTTTCGGCAACCCTGACATCCTGCTTCTGGACGAGCCCACCAACCACTTAGATCTGGACGCCATCGCATGGCTGGAAGAATTCCTGATTAATTTTGACAACACCGTGATCGTGGTATCCCACGACCGTTATTTCCTGAACAAGGTCTGCACCCAGATCGCGGATATCGACTACGGCAAGATCAAGCTCTACGCCGGGAATTATGACTTCTGGTACGAATCAAGCCAGCTCCTCATCCGTCAGATGAAGGAGGCTAATAAGAAGAAGGAAGAGAAGATCAAGGAACTGCAGGAATTTATTTCCCGGTTCAGCGCCAACGCCTCCAAATCCAAACAGGCTACGTCCAGAAAACGCGCGTTAGAGAAGATCCAGCTTGACGACATCCAGCCGTCCAGCCGCAAATACCCGTATATTGATTTCCGCCCCAACCGCGAGATCGGCAACGAGGTCCTTTCCGTGGAAGGCTTAAGCAAGACTATTGACGGCGAGAAGGTATTGGATAACCTTACGTTTACCCTGAACCGCGACGACAAGGTCGCCTTTGTGGGAAGCAACGAGCTTGCCAAGACTACCCTGTTCCAGATCTTAACCGGCGAGATGGAGCCGGACGAAGGAACCTACAAATGGGGCATCACGACCTCACAGGCATATTTCCCGCTGGACAGCGGCGACGAATTCGAAAGCGACGCGACCATCGTAGAGTGGCTGACCCAGTATTCCGAAGAAAAGGACGTCACCTATGTCCGCGGATTCTTAGGGCGTATGCTGTTTGCCGGAGACGACGGCGTTAAGAAGGTACGGGTTCTCTCAGGAGGGGAGAAGGTGCGCTGCCTTCTGTCGAAGATGATGATCTCCGGGGCTAACGTTTTGATTCTGGACGAGCCCACCAACCATTTGGACATGGAATCAATCACAGCGCTGAACAACGGTATGATTAAATTCCCCGGCGTACTCCTGTTCTCTTCAAGAGACCACCAGATTGTGCAGACGACCGCAAACCGCATTATGGAGATCGTTCCCGGCGGTAAGCTGATCGACAAGATTACCACTTACGACGAATATCTGGAGAATGACGAGATGGCCCGCAAGAGACAGACTTATACCCTTCAGGGTGAAGAAGACAACTAAAGAGCTGCGTACGGACAGGAATGTCACGCTGACAAAAATCCGGAGCACGGTGTATTTCATCATTCGAAAATACACCGTACTCCGGATTCTTACTATCGGATCCTCTCCGGGAATCCAATCTTCTTCTGCACTTTCCGCAGCGTCTTATTTGCAAAATACTGGGCTTTCTCCGCATTATTCTTTATAATCCCGTCAATATAAGCCTTATCCTTCTCAAGCCTTGCCGCCTCGTCCTGCAGAGGTTTAAGCACGGACACGACCGCTTCCCCTACCGCCGTCTTAAAATCACCGTATCCCCTGCCGCCAAATTCAGCCTCCGCTTCCTTTGGCGTCTTTCCGGTGCACGCACTGTAGATGTCGATCAGGTTCTTAACTCCCGGCTGCTCGTCGCGATAGAGAATCTGCGCTTCCGAATCCGTCACCGCACGTTTGCACTTACGCATAACGGTATCCGGATCGTCCATCAGATAAATGCTGGCGTTAGGGTTCTCATCGGACTTTGACATCTTCTTCGCAGGATCCTGCAGACTCATGATCTTAGCGCCGACCTTTCCGATATACGCCTCCGGAATGGTAAATACGTCCCCATAGATATTGTTAAACCTTTCCGCAATATCTCTGGTAATCTCCAGATGCTGCATCTGGTCCACGCCCACCGGAACCACGTCGGCCTGATAGAGCAGGATATCCGCCGCCATCAACACCGGGTACGTAAATAATCCCGCATTGATATTGTCCGCATGTTTCGCCGACTTATCCTTAAACTGGGTCATACGGTTCAGCTCGCCCATGTATGTGAAGCAATTCAATATCCACGTCAATTCCGCATGGCCGGATACATGGGACTGGTAATAGACGCAGTTTTTACCGGGATCAAGCCCCGCCGCAATGTAGAGGGTCAGAAGAGCCCTCGCCCGTTTCCGAAGGACCGTCGGGTCCTGCCTTACCGTGATCGAATGCATATCCACCACGCTGTAGAAACATTCATACTCGTCGCTGAGCGTCACCCAGTTCTTCAGCGCCCCCAGATAATTTCCAAGGGTCAGGTTCCCTGTTGCCTGCATTCCGCTGAACAATACTTTCTTATCATTTATCATCTTTAATTTCCTCCATTTAAAACCTTACAGAACGGCCCCTATTCCTCCCACGGCTCCACTTCGTCGTCGTAGTAAGCCACATTCTCCGAGATAACCGAAGGCCTGCCGTCAATCACTTCCACCATCGTCACAGCGCAGTTCTTATGCACGCCTTCCCCCCAGAATTCCGAAAGGGATTTCCCCTTGATATTATTCAGAAGCCCCGCCAGCGCCGCGCCATGGGTGGCAATCAGGATATTGAACTCCCGGTACTCTTCCCTATCATAAAGTTCCTGCAGGAATTCTTTTGTCCTCTTCTTCACCCGGGCGAAATCCTCGCCGCCCTCCGGAGCCCGATACCGGTCCGGAGCCTCGAAAAAGAGGCGGAATTCTTCCGGGAGATCCCACCCTTTTTTAGAGCAGCACCGCCCTTCATATTCTCCAAATCCCATCTCTGCAATCCGCGCGTCTTCAATAATCCGCGTCTGCCTTCCCTCTAGGATCAGTTCCGCCGTCTCCCTCGCCCGTGATAAGGGGCTTGAATAACACAGGTCGAAGGTTATGTCCGAAAGCCCTCTAGCCGTCTTTACTGCCAGCGTCCTGCCAAATTCATTCAACGGGATATCCACCTGTCCCTGAATCTTACGCTCCTTGTTCCACTGAGTCTCTCCATGCCTCACTATATATAATCTCATCTTCCGCCTCCTTAAAGACCATACCCGGCCGGGTATCGCCGGCCGCTCGTTATAATATTCCGGACGATTCCTCCGCATACTTCGTAAGTATACCACAAATGCTGAAATTTTCACACTATCCGCAGAGAAATATACGCAGCGGTTCAGCCTGACGTTACTGTTCACTCCGTGACCAGCAACACGCTTCGCGATGCACAGAAATCGCGAAAAGATGCGATTTCGCGCTGAAAAACTCGGGATTTCCGTACAAAATGTGCGGAAACACCTCGCGGGATAGTGGCGTGTGAACAGTAACAGCCTGACAGCATGTGAACAGTAACCTGACGGCTTCACTGTCACGGAAGGCTGAACTGTTGCCAACATTTTCATAGCATATTCCCCATAAAAGTGCTATAATGTATCTGCACGAAAGTATAATAAAAAGGAGTCAAGATATCATGGAAAAAATTACAAGCTTTACCATAGACCATCTCCGTCTGGTTCCGGGACTCTATGTTTCCCGTATCGATCAGGTAGAGGGTCATCCTGTCACTACATTTGACATCCGCATGACAAGCCCCAACGACGAGCCTGTCATGAATACCGCGGAGATGCACACCATCGAACATCTGGCGGCTACGTTCCTGCGCAACCATGCGGACTTCGCCCAAAAGACGATTTACTTCGGCCCCATGGGATGCCGGACAGGTTTTTATCTGCTGCTTGCCGGAGAATATACGTCAGAAGATATCGTGCCGCTTATGACGGAGATGTTTACCTTCATAGCCGGTTTTGAGGGGGATGTTCCCGGCGCATGCGCGAAGGACTGCGGAAACTATCTGGATATGAATCTTCCTATGGCAAAATATCTTGCACGGAAGTATCTAAAAGAGGTGCTTACGGATATCACGGACAAACAGCTCCATTATCCTGCTTAAGCTTAACATCCACGATCATTCATATTCCTGCCTGTGAGCAAGGCCCTTACTTCCGCGCCGCCTGATAGAGACGTGCGAAGCCTTCGCTCACAGCCGCAGGAGTTCTTTTTTGTTATCTATTCTTCACATATGATCTGGCACATCTTCATCGCTTCCAATGAATTCTTATGGCTCTCTGGCGTTACCCCCGCGCAGCAGGAAGGGTCTACGATAATCGGCACTTCCGGGATAAACGCTTTTGCAACCATCGCGTTCGAGATCACGCAGATATCCGTACAGAGCCCAACAAACGTAACGGATTCAAGACCGCCCATTGCGCGCAACTTATATTCCTCGTCTTTCATCCGCAGCAGCCTCCCAAGCTGCGCGCTGCCGAAGGTCGGCTTATCGATGGGTTCGTCTTTCCGCAAAGCCTCAATCTGCGGATGCAGTTCCCACCCCTTCGTCCCTTTCACACAGTGTACTACCGGGAGCCGCTTTCCCTCTTGGGTTTCCGGATAGTTTTCCGTATGTGTATCTCTGGTATACAATACTTCTCCGTCGAAATTCCGTATCTTTTCCGCAACCTTCGGCACAATTGCCGCCGCCTCTTTTGTCCCTAACGCCCCGTCAATGAAATCGTTCTGCATATCTACTACAACCAAAACCTTCATAGCTGCCGCTATCCTCCTGAATTTAGTCCATATTCCCCGGAAATCTCGGAATCCCATCGAAGCCTGCTTTCAGATCCCCGTCCGTAGGAATATAATCCTTCATCTCCCCATTGTGGAACTTCTCATAGGCCATCATATCAAAATATCCCGTACCCGTAAGCCCGAACACGATAATCTTTTCTTCTCCGGTTTCCTTGCATTTCATCGCCTCGTCTATTGCCACCTTAATCGCATGGCTGCTCTCCGGCGCCGGAAGGATTCCTTCCACCCTTGCGAACTGCTCCGCAGCCTCGAAAACCGCCGTCTGTTCCACAGACCTTGCCTCCATATATCCATCCGCATAGAGCTGTGAAAGTACGGAACTCATGCCGTGGTAGCGAAGCCCTCCGGCATGGTTTGCAGAAGGAATGAACCCGCTTCCCAGCGTATACATCTTCGCCAACGGACACACCATACCCGTATCGCAGAAATCATAGGCATATACGCCTCTGGTCAGGCTTGGGCAGGAGGCCGGCTCCACTGCGATGAAATGGTAATCCTTCTCGCCTCTTAACTTCTCTCCCATAAACGGGGAAATCAATCCGCCGAGGTTCGAGCCGCCTCCCGCACACCCGATGATAATATCCGGCGTAATTCCATATTTATCCAGAGCGCTCTTCGTCTCCATACCGATAATCGACTGGTGAAGCAATACCTGGTTCAGTACGCTTCCAAGCACATACCGATAACCTTCGCTTCCTACCGCAGCCTCTACCGCTTCGGAAATCGCACATCCAAGGCTTCCCGTGGTTCCCGGATGCTCTGCCAAAATCTTCTTTCCTACCTCTGTCTCCATAGAAGGGGACGGCGTAACGCTTGCCCCGTAGGTGCGCATCACCTCGCGGCGGAATGGTTTCTGCTCATAAGAACATTTTACCATAAACACCTTACAGTCCAGCTCGAGATAAGAGCATGCCATAGACAGCGCCGTTCCCCACTGTCCTGCTCCCGTCTCGGTGGTCACGCCTTTTAAGCCCTGTTTCTTTGCATAATAAGCCTGAGCGATAGCAGAATTAAGCTTATGGCTCCCGCTGGTATTATTCCCCTCAAACTTATAGTATATCTTTGCCGGCGTCTTTAGCTTCTCTTCCAAACAATAGGCCCGGACAAGGGGCGCCGGACGATACATTTTATAGAAATCTATAATCTCCTGCGGAATATCGATGTAACGGTTATCATTGTCCAACTCCTGCCGTACCAGTTCTTCGCAGAATACGCCGGATAACTCTTCCGCCGTCATAGGCTTTAAAGTCTCAGGATTCAAAAGGGGCGCAGGCTTATTCTTCATGTCCGCGCGTACATTGTACCATTGCCTCGGCATCTCGCTCTCTTCCAGATAGATTTTGTAAGGGATTTTCTGTTCACTCATTGTCTTGTTCTCCTTTCACATTTTGAAGTTAAGCGGGACAAGGCATAAAAAAATACTCTTATCCCACACAATAGATAATTGCTGGGACAAGAGTAATAATCATCAACTCCTGCGGTGCCACCCGGCTTGGTATACCAATCTATATACCCACTCATGCGTACCATCATACGCGTACTTTTTTAACGGAGTACCCTCTCCGGCTTGCTTACTGCCGCCCTTAACGGACACTTCAGCTCACCCTCGGAAGCCCATTCCTGTCAGTCCTGACTTGCTGCATTCCACCATCCGCAGCTCTCTGTAAAGCAGACGTCTAACAGTACTCACTCTTCCTCAACGGTTTAACAAAACTCTACCACGGCGCCCCGCCGATGTCAAGAACTTTTTTCAAAAACATTTTGTCTGTTAAGCCAATTTTGCCTTTGCAGCCTCAGCCAGCGCCGTAAATCCCGCCGCGTCATTCACTGCCATCTCAGCCAGCATCTTTCTGTTCATGTCCACGTTCGCCAGCTTCAGCCCATGCATGAACCTGCTGTAGGACAAACCGTTCAGCCTTGCAGCCGCGTTGATACGCGCAATCCATAACTGACGCATCTGACGCTTGCGCTGTTTTCTTCCTGCATATGCAGACGTAAGCGCTCTCATGACAGACTGCTTCGCCACTCTGTACTGCTTGGAACGTGCTCCCCTGTATCCTTTTGCTAATTTTAAAACTCTGTTATGCTTCTTTCTAGCGTTCATTCCGCCTTTAATTCTTGCCATGTCTTGTTTCCTCCTTCAATACTTTGATCCGAATCTTCTTAAAGATACGGTAATACCTTCTTCATGTTCTTTACATTTGTTTCGTCAGTAATGATTGATTTTCTAAGATTTCTCTTTCTCTTTGCAGACTTCTTAGTTAAGATATGGCTCTTATACGCTTTATTTCTTTTTAACTTTCCTGTACCTGTCTTTTTGAAGCGCTTTGCAGCGGCTCTATTTGTCTTGATCTTTGGCATGATTATTTCCTCCTTGATTTGTAAATATATTTTTAACGTTTTTCAGTTAAAACCATACTCATGCTTCGGCCTTCCAGCTTCGGCTGTTTCTCTACGACGGCAATATCCTTCAGCAACTCTGCAAAATCATCCAGAATATGCTTGCTCTGATGTACATGCGCCATCTCCCGGCCTCTGAAACGCAGAGTAATCTTTACTTTATTGCCCTTACTGATAAACTTCTTCGCGTTGTTGACCTTGGTATTCAGGTCGTTCGTGTCAATATTGGGTGAAAGACGCACTTCCTTCACTTCAACGGTCTTCTGCTTTTTCTTAGCCTCTTTTTCTTTCCTTGCAAGCTCGTATCTGTACTTTCCGTAGTCGATAATCTTGCATACCGGCGGCTGAGCCTTTGGAGCGATCTTCACAAGATCTAATTCTGCTTCCTGAGCCAGTCTCATTGCCTCCTTGATCGGCATGATTCCCTTCTGCTCTCCATCTTCTCCAATTAATCTTACTTCCTTGTCTCTGATCTGCCCGTTAATCATTAAATCGCTAATTGTCTTGCACCCCCATCATAAAAATATACATAAAAATAAGTGAATAGAATTCAGACTATCCACTTAAATATCCGCATAACAGGCTTCTCATATATGACATCACAATAACTGCCTATAAACACAACCTTAATACTCAATATCAAACCAATAGTCACCCGATTGTGCTATGGTGAGAGTGGATACTCTACTTTCCTTTTTGCCTCACGCATATATTAATTTAACACATATGCTTTCTGATGTCAATATCCATTTTTGTATAATTTTCAAAGAAGCGGATGTCATCCCCCTAACAACTGCCGCAGAACCTTGATCTTCTCCCTCCCCACAGGAAGGATTTCCTGCTCATACCCCTCCATCTTAACGGCGAAGCTGTTGTTTTTCCACAAAAACAATTCCTTAACCTTATTGAGGTTGACGAGAAAACTCTTCTGGCTCCGGAAGAATCCCAGGTCGCACAGCCTTTTCTCGAACTCTTTGATAGACTTTCCCTCAAAGTAGTCCTGCCGCCCCACCGTATGGATCAGGCACCCGCGGTTATAGGTCTCTATATACACGATATCTCTCGCCTCTTTAAAAATCGTCTTCCCTTCCGTGTTGATCGCGATCCTCCGCATGGCGTCCGAGGGTTTCTTCGCCTTCTTCGGCCCGCATTTTTTCAGCATCTTCTCCAAGCGTCTCTTATCGAAAGGCTTCATGATATAATCCTCCACCTCCAATTCAAACGCCTTTACCGCATACTCCGAATAAGCCGTCACAAACACGATCTTCATCTCCGGCTGCATGTTCTTAAGGGCATTCACAAGAACGGTTCCGTTGATATCCCCCAGATTAATATCGAGAAAAAACAAGTCGTAGCCTGTCTCCCCCGCCATCTCGAGAGCCTGCGCCCCGCTCTCCCCCTCGTCGATCTGCGCGTCCGGCAGAAGTTCCGATAACTGATGCTTCAGCTCGCTTCTTGCCGGCCTTTCGTCGTCAATGACTGCAATCCTCATCTTCCTGCCCTCCTGCTGCCCTATCTTCCTTCTGTATCCGCCGGGAAGAACAATTCCACGCAGGTTCCCTCCCCGGAGCTTGTGATCTTAAGCCCGTTTTCTTCCCCGTAGATACTCTTCATCCGCTTATGTACATTGCTTAGCCCGACGCTGTTCCCGATCGCCTGCCCGCCCATAAGTTTCTCAAGGACCTCGTCCGGCATCCCTCTTCCTTCGTCCCGTATCAATACCCTGCACCCTTTTTTCCTTTCTTCCGCCCGGATCGACACAATCCGTCTCCCCTCCCGGTTTATCCCGTAACGCACGGCGTTCTCCACAATAGGCTGCAGAATCAGGGTAGGGATCTCAAGCTCCATATCCTCCGGCACATCATAGGCGACGGCAAGCTTCTCCTCAAACCTTGCCTTCTCCAATTCCAGATAATCCCTCACATGCTCCATCTCTTCCGAGAACGGAACCATATACGCCTCGCTGTTTAAATTATACCGGAAATAATTGGCGAGAATGATCAGAAGCTCCCTCGCCCGGTCCGGATTCTCCCGGCATACGCAGGAAACAGTATTCAGCGCATTGAAGAGAAAATGCGGGTTCACCTGAAACTGAAGCGCCTTGAACTCCGCCTTCTGCCTCATATCCCTCTGCCGCTCCAATTCCAGAAGCGCAAGCTGATAAGAACTTAGGTCCACCAGATGCTGGTGGAGTTCAAGCTCGCTCTGCCGGAACACCCACTGCTTCTTCACCCAGACGATGAGGCATCCCGCCGGCTGGTCCCGTATCATAAACGGCGCCGCAATCAGAGAATAATCCTTCATCCACTCGTACATAGGGCTCGTCACCGGAACCTGCGACATCGTTTCCATCCTTCCGGTATCCATCACCCGGAGCCCGATATCAGGTATCTTATCCCCGATCCGGAAATCTTTCTCCATCTTCTTCTGATCCCATGCTATGATCTCATTCCGGTCCGTGATGACGACTCCCGCCCAGTCCGTCTCATCCAGTATAGTCCCGGCAAACTTCTCCATATTATCACGGTCCTCAATCCCATTCACCAACAGGGGCAGGCATTTGCGCGCAAGCCCGGAAGCCTGCTGAAGCTGGCGGCTGCGCTCAATATCCTGCTGGATGAACAGATGATTGAAGCTGGAAATAAAGATCAGGATCCCGCTGGCGTTCAAGAGGATCATAGGCAGGGAGATCTCGAGTATCGTATTCAGGGCCATCTGCACCGGCACGGTAAACCTGAGCAGGCACACCATGTCGCATACCTCCGCGAAACAGGTAAGGAGGAACAAGTCCTGGTATTTCCACTTACCCCGCTGGAAATACGGGTAGAAACCGCCGCCGAGAAGGCCGAACATCATCGTGGAAAATGCCGACGCCATGGCAAACGCCTGAGGCGAAGAAAACAGGTATACATAGATCGCGCCGATCAGAGAAGCATACAGACCGACGATAGGGCCGCCGAGAAGCCCCGCCGCCATGGCTCCGATCACCCGCGTATTCAGGCTGTAAGAGCCTATGTCAATCCCAGTATAGGTTGACAAGACCACCATCCCGCCGAAAACCACCGACAGGAAAGCCTGACTTCCAAGCCCCCTCTTTTCCTGCAGAATCAGCTTCTGGATCAGCCGGAATTTGGAGATCAGGTTTGCAATCAGCACCAAAAGGGCTATATTCAGGATTAATTCAAAAATCAGCCTGTCTCCCTGCATCTTCTCCCTCCCTAGTATATAACATATCTATAATCTAACATATAATCCTCTCCTATGTCCAGACGCAAAAAAAGAACCTCCGGCTGTTCTTCATACCCGGAGGTTCCCCGAAGCCTTCCGGCCTCTTGAGAGAGTTATGTATGTATATCCAAATATTGATTAGAAACCTTAGTTATATGAAACTTCCTTCTTATCGTTGTATACGTCGCGGTCCAGCTCGCCCAGTTTGCTGGCAACCAGCATGCCGACCATAACGTCCACGTCTACGTTCATCAGCGTACGGAACATTCCTGCGAACCAGTCGATACCGATCAGCACCGCGATGCTCTCAAGGGGCAGCCCCAGCGAAGAGGCAAGGAACGTGTACACAATCACGGAACCGCCCGGCACGGAAATAGTTCCCATACACATCAGGCAGGACAGCAGGATCGCCATTCCCATCTGATAGACCGTCATCTCAATCCCCGTGGACTGCGCCATGAAGAAGATTGCCGCAACGTAACACTGCGCAGCGCCGCAGCTATTCATGGACATGGTAATCGGTCCGGTAAAGTCGGCAACCTTCCGGCTGATTCCGAACTTCGTAACCGCATCTTCCATCTTCGTAGGAAGGCAGATTGCTCCGGAAGTGGTGGTTACCGCCATGATAGACATCTTGGCGAATTTCTTCGGCATCTTGGCCGGATTCACCTTACACATCGCCGCAGTAAACGGCCCGAACAGCATAAACTGTATCGCATCTCCGATCAGGAGCACGCCTAAGAACTTCATCATCGGGACGATCACCCTAAGCCCCGTGGAACCGGCTACATTCGCCAGCAGACAGAAGATACCGATCGGCGCGATATGCATAACGGTCTTAATGATATTGGTAATAATCGTATTAAGCCCCGTCACCCACTCTACCATGTTGCGGTTCCCGCTCTGCTTCGTATATGCGCCCATAGCGATACCGAAGAACAATGAGAACACGATACACGGAACCATTGCGCTCTCCGCCATGGAACCGATAATGTTCGTCGGCACGAAACCTAACAGCGTCTCCTGAAGGGAGGCTGATTCTACGGCGGCATTCGCCACATCCTCGGCGCTTGCAATCTCAATCCCGACTCCCGGCTTAAACAGCATGGACAGCGCCACGCCGAACCCGGCAGAGACTACGGTAAATGCGATAATCCATTTAAAGGTGTGGAAGCCCATCTTCCCTACGTCCTGCCCGTCGCCGCTTCCCACGGCAGCCGCTACCGCCGACATAACCAGAAGCACCACGGACATCTGAATCAGACGGATAAAAATATCGCCGATAAATTTCAGATTTGCAGCCCACGGCCCGATAAGCGTACCGAACAGGATACCTCCCACCGTTGCTACCAGAATCTGCGTCGTAAGAGATATCGATAATCCCTTTTTCTTTTCTTCCATTTCTTATCCCTCGCTCTTCTCTTTTTCTCACTCATTTCCAAGACGGCCATCTCTTTTATAGGTACATTTTACTCTATTCCCAAAAAGAATCAACGGCTCTTGTTTAAAAGGTGGTTTTTTCTGTTCTAAATGCTATTTTCCTTGTTTAAAAGGGAATCGGACTCTGCGTCCGCAAAAATATTCTTGAAAATATTGTCCGTTCATGTAATAATAGAGCATAATCTGTTTTGGTAATGAAAGAATTGAGGAGGTTTTATATGAAAGACAGAAGTAATTTTTCTAACAAGCTCGGGTTCGTCCTCGCTGCCGCAGGTTCAGCGGTCGGACTGGGCAATATCTGGAGGTTCCCCTACCTTGCCGCCAAGTACGGCGGAGGCACGTTCCTTCTGATCTATCTGAGCCTTGCAGTCACCTTCGGTTTCACACTGATGATCGCCGAGATTGCCCTTGGGCGCAAGACCGGATTAAGCGCCATCGGAGCATTCCGTTCCCTTGACAAACGGTATAATTTCCTCGGCATCCTCGCCGTCATAGTCCCGGTCATCATCTTCCCGTATTACTCGGTAATCGGCGGATGGGTTGTGAAGTATTTTACCGTCTTCGTCACGGGAGGCGTGCAGGATTCCGCGGGGGATACTTATTTTACGGACTTTATCGGAGGCACGATCGAGCCAATCGGCTGGTTTCTGATCTTTCTGGCGTTTACGGCCGTCGTCGTACTGTGCGGCGTGGAAAAGGGGATTGAGAAGGTCAGCAAAATCATGATGCCTATCCTCGTAGTGCTGACCGTCATCATATCCGTATACGGCCTGACCCTAAAAGGTGCCACGGAAGGTCTGGTTTACTACGTTAAACCGCATATGGCGGACGTGTCCGTAAAGACCGTACTTGCGGCCATGGGACAGCTCTTCTATTCCATGTCGCTGGCCATGGGGATTATGATTACCTACGGCTCTTACATGAAGAAGAGCGATAAGCTGGAAAGCTCCGTGCGCCAGATTGAGCTGTTTGACACGGGGATCGCATTCCTTGCGGGACTTATGATCATACCGGCGGTATTCGCCTTCTCCGGCGGCGACCGTTCTGCGCTGAACGCCGGTCCGGGACTGATGTTTATGACCCTCCCGAAAGTATTCGCAAGCATGAAATTCGGAGGCGTAATCGGAACGATCTTCTTCCTGCTGGTATTTTTTGCAGCCCTGACGTCCGCAATCTCCCTGATGGAGACGATCGTATCCGTATTCATGGACAAATTCGGATGGAAACGCAGATTTACAGGCATCTTCGTCGCAATTCTGGCGCTGGTCATGGGAATCCCGTCTTCTCTCGGATTCGGCCCTCTCGCTTCCATAAGCTGGAACGGCATGTCCATCCTCGACATCATGGACTTTATAAGCAACAGCGTACTGATGCCTGTCGTCGCGCTCTTTACCTGTATCTTCGTAGGTTTCGTCATCAAGCCGAAGGCGGTTGCCGACGAAGTAAAGGAGTCCGACGGAACCTTCGCGGCGGAGGGCATGTTCAACGTCATGATCAAGTGGGTTGCGCCGCTCTTCCTGATTATCATACTAATCAGTTCCGTCGCAAGCGGACTTGGATTATTCAAGCTGTAAACGGGAGGTAAGAAAGGGCCATGGGGCTTAGAAAATGGAATGTATTCCTTGCAGTGGTGGATTCCGGCAGTTACACGAAAGCCGGGGAAGAGCTGGGATACACCCAGGCAGGAATCACACAGATGATGAAATCCCTTGAAAAAGAAGTCGGATTTCCTCTGTTCCACAAAGGACATCAGGGCGTATCCCTGACCGGGGAGGGAGTATCGCTCCTTCCCTCAATCCGCCATCTCATTTCCGCCGAAGAATCTCTGAATCAGGAGATTTCCTTCCTAACCGGCTCCCGGAAGGGAACTTTGAAGATCGGTACGTATACAAGCTGCTCCATCCACTGGATCCCCGGAATCATCCAAACGTTCCGGAGGGAATATCCGGGGATCCATTTTGATATTTCGGAAGGCAACGAAGCAGAGCTGTCCAACTGGATCCGCGACCACAAGGTGGATATCGCGTTTACCAGCTATCAGAGCTGTTCTTCTTATCATTTTATCCATCTGTATGACGACCCGATGCTTGCGGTGGTGCCGAAAGGGCATCCTCTCGCCGCATATAATGAGGTTCCGATTGAATTGTTCGAGAGTTCTGACTTCGTCGTATCCGATTATACCTATCTGAACGACGTCCACAGGATTCTCAAAACCGCCGGGGTAACGCCGGACATCAAATACACCTCCCACAATGATTACTCCATCCTTTCCATGGTGGAGCACAATCTCGGAATCAGTATCCTGCCGGAACTGATCCTTAAGGGAAGCACAGGAAATTTTGAGGCGCGTCCTCTAAAGCCCTGCGCCCTGCGGCGGCTTGGAATGGCAGTTTCCTCGCCGGCGGACATATCGCCGGCTATGAAGATCTTTATCGAGTATACCAAGAATTATATCAACTCATTGAAAACCATGGAGCATTAAGTTGCGGGAATAATTGCCCATTAGATAAAACTACCCTGAGAATTATCCGTCTGCCAAAAGCAGTCCCATTCCTCAGGGTAGTTTTCTTATCTCTTCTCTCCCATACAGAATACGGCGACCACGCCCGGTCCCGTATGGCTTCCGATTACCGTTCCGATATTATGAATCAGGATATCCTTATCTCCCATCTTCTCCCGAACCAGTCCCGCCACGTATTCCGCGTCCTCCCTGCAGTCCCCGTGGGTAATCATAATAAGGTCGTTCTCCCATCCCTTCGACTGCTCAAGGGACGCGTCCACAATCTTGTTCAGGGACTTCTTACGCCCTCTCTCCTTTCCGATTACCTGCAGCGCCCCCTGATTATCCACATGGATCATCGGCTTAATCTTCACCATCCCTCCCAATACGGCTACGGTCTTAGAGATGCGTCCTCCCCTGTGGAGATGATCCAAGTCGTCGATCGTCACGTTATGGCAGACGTGCAGCTTATTGTCCTCCACCCACTTCGCAGTCTCTTCCAGAGAACAGCCTTCGCTTTTACGCTTCAGCGCATAATACAAAAGCAGCCCTTCCCCAAGACAGGCGCATAGCGTATCAATCACCACGATCTTTTGGTCCGGATACTCCTCCTTAAGCTCATTGGCGGCAATCCGCATACTGTTGCAGGTTCCGCTAAGAGCAGAAGAAAACGCCAAGTGCAGGATATCCTTCCCCTCTTCCAGAAAAGGCCTTAACGCCTCCCTCGCCTCGTCCGGATTCACTTGGGAAGTCACAGCCATCTTCCCCGCCCTGAGCTTCCCGAAAAATTCCTTGGCATCAAGCCCCTCCATGTCATTATACGTCTCTCCGTCTATGGTATATTTCAGCGGCACCACAGGCACCCCTCTCTCTGTCAGCCACTCTTTCGGCAGATCCACGGTACTGTTCACGGTTATGATATAGTCCTTCAATATTTAAGCCTCCTTTGATCTCTTACTTTCTTCCATGCTGCGTAAAACTCTTTTCATCGTAATTGTAAATAAAATCCCTGTCGTCGCCACAGAGATTATGTCCGCCACCGGCTCCGCCCTGTAGATTCCCATGACTCCCATGAATCTGGGGAAAATAAGCGCTAACGGAATCAACAGGAACACCTTGCGCAGAAGGGCGATAAACAAGGAAACCTTCGCCTGCCCCAACGCGAGGAAGGTAGACTGGCACGCGGACTGTAGACCGAAGATCGTGATCCCAAGGAAATACACCGGCATCACCTGACAAGTCAGCTCAATCAGCTTCTCATTATTCGTGAATATCCCCGCATAGACTTCCGGCACGAGCACAGCCACGCCGCCAAAGACCAGCGTACCTAAAAGCCCCGCTGCCAAAAGCCTCATAAACGCTCCCTTTACCCTCTCGCGGTCCCCCGCGCCGTAGCTGTAGCTGATAATAGGCTGGACGCCTTGAGAGATCCCCTGCACGGGAATGAGGATCAACTGCATGATACTGGTCATAATCGACATAGTACCCACGTACAGATCTCCTCCGTAATTCTGAAGCCCGGAATTCAAGGTAATGCTCACCATACTCTCGGTACTCTGCATAATAAACGGAGAGACTCCAAGTCCGGCAATCCGCTTGACAATGTCTGTATTAAGCCTCATATTTCTCACTCTCAGCTTCATGACGCTCCTCCCCGACGTAAGGAAACGAAGCACCCATGCGGCGCTGACCGCCTGAGAGATCACAGTTGCAAGAGCGGCCCCTCTCACCCCCATGTCAAGCACGAAAATCAGGATAGGATCCAGAATGATATTAAGCACGGCGCCTATGACCACGGACAGCATAGCCGTCTTCGACTCGCCCTGTCCGCTGATAAAGGTATTAAGCCCCACGGCGACCTGCACGAAAATCGTCCCCACCAGATAGATGCCGATATAGCTTGCGGCATACCCCACCGTCACATCGCTGGCTCCGAACGCATAGAGTACCGGCGTCTTGAATATAGAGAAGCCGACCGTGAGCACGGCGGAAAACAGCACGATCATGCCCGCTGAATTTCCCAGAATTAATTCCGCCTTCTGCAGGTCCTTCCTTCCCAGCTCAATGGACGCAAGCGGCGCACCTCCCATTCCCGCAAACGCGCTGAAAGCGGAGATCAGCATAATGATGGGGAATGTAACCCCAACCCCTGTCAGCGCCACATCCCCATACCCTTCGATATGTCCGATATAGATTCTGTCCACAATGTTATAAAGCACATTGATTAACTGCGCCGCCACTGCCGGAACTGCCAAAGAAACCATAAGCCTTCCCAAAGGCGCGGTTCCAAGCCTCTGGCTGTCCATTTCTTTCTTCATATAGTATGTATCCCTTCCTTCAAAAATCTCCCAATGCCTCTTATTCTAACATGTCCGGGAAATAATGTAAAGAAGGCAAAACAGGGCTGTCTATATACAGGTAACAGGAAAGCTGAACTTGTTACCTGTATATAGACAGCCCCGTCCCGGATCAGTTTAATTTTACATTCAGGTAATTCCTTCCGGACAGCGTCTTGTTGAAACAGATGCTCAGCACAATGATCAGCGTCCCTGCCGCGAATCCCCACCAGTTGAACAGAGCCGTCAAAACCAACAGCTCCAGACGCATGAACTTAAGCGCATACCCAAGCTCAAAGTTCGGCTGCGTATAATTTGCCACGGACACAAAAGCCATATACAGCATGACTTCCGAATTGAACCACCCTGATTTAACCGAGAATTCCCCCATGACCAGACCTGCGATCACGCTCAGGGGAGTGCTCAGCATACTCGGCGTGTTGAGCGCCGCCAGACGCAGGCCGTCGATGGCGATCTCCAGAATCAGAAGCTGGAAAATCAAGGGGATGTTTACCGTATCCTTCACAGACACAAAGGCAAACGCCTTCGGGAGCCAGTTCAGATTCTGCATGAAAAGGAGGAACACCGGCGTTAAGAACACCGTCATAAGCGTGATCAGCCCCCGGGCAATCTTCAAGTAGATGTTGGTCAGCGTCGGGAAATAGTAGTCGTTGGCCTCCTCGATCATATCGAAAATAGAAGTCGGAAGGATCATCGCCGACGGCGAATTATCCACCAGCAGCACGATCTTCCCCTCTAACAGACATGCCGTGGCCGTGTCCGGCCTCTCTGTGAATTTGAACTTGGGAAACGGGTTGAACCACTTCCGCTTGTACAATTCTTCCGCAAGGCTCTGCTGGTTCATGCGCAGCGCGTCGGTGTGAATATTGTTGATCCGATTCGACACGTTTTCCAGAAGCTCCTGATCCACCCGGTCGCTCATATAGCAGATTGCAACATCGGTTCTGGAACTGTCCCCGATCTCCACCATCTTCATAACCAGATGGGGATCCCGGATCCGCCTCCGCATCAGCGCCGTGTTAAATACGATCGTCTCCACGAACCCGTCCCTGGAACCCCTGAGGGACTTATCCTTGTCCGGCTCCTCCACGCTTCTCGCCGGGTAAGCCCGGCAGTCAATAGCAATGCACTCCTCATATCCCTCGATAAAGAGGCAGGATACGCCTGACAGGAGATTCTTCAGAACCTGATCGAAATCCTCCAGAATATCCACTTCCACATAAGGGATACATTCTCTGGAAAAGCCGGCTGCATCCTTCGGCATATCCTCTTTCGCGACTCCGAAAAAGAAATCCATGATCTTAAGCATGGACTCGTCATTCGCAAATCCATTGATAGAATAGAAGGAGGAGCACCGTCCCCCGACCATAATATCCCTCTTTATAAGGTCGTAACTTTCTTTGACCGGAAGTATCTGGTTAAGATATGCCGTGTTCTCTTCTCTTGAAGCCGTTATTTTCTTTATGTCTGACATAGCAATTCCTCCCCTTGTTTTTCACCGCTTTGCATATCAAGCCTTTTCACTTATCATTCCCTGTAAATAAAAAAATATGCGGAGATACCGCCCTTCTCAAAGCAATATTTCCGCATATCCCTCTCTTTTTCCCTCAAAAAGTTATCTCTTTGTGGTGCTTCCAAAACCGCCGTTACGGGTCTGCGTCACGCAGTCGTCTACCGTAATCCCATATTCCACAAAAATCCCCTGCATGAAGCCCTCCCCGGCTTCCAGACAGACGGTTTTCCCTTCCCGGCTGTCATTGGTGAGTTTTGCAAATATATGACCCTCGTTATCCGAATAAAAATAGTCGCTGTCTATGATCCCGACCGTATTGTTAAGCTGCAGCCGGTATTTGAAACCAAGCCCGCTCCTTGGATAGCACTTAAGCACCCAGTCCGGATCCATCTCGGCGCGGATCCCTGTGGGGATCTTCACGGTATCCCCAGGCTTTAACGTAATCTCTCTGGGCGTAAAGAAATCATATCCCGCCGAACCTGCCGTCGCGCGTCGGGGCAGCTTTATCCCATCGTAGACCTTCCGAATCTCCTCCTCTTCTCCGCCGCCGAATGCATCCTCATATCCTTCTTTAAACTGTCCGTAACTTACCTTATAAAATTGTGCAATCCTTCTTGCCATCTTCTCTTCCTCCATTCTTCCTCAGTATACTATCTCCCGCTTTTCCCGCGGCCCACGCCGCCTACTCCTCTATCACCGGGATCGGCGTATAATCCTTCGCTTCAAGGTTATGTATAAATATCTTCGTATCTCTTGCTATCACGTCGGACAGCAGCAGGACGGCCGCCAAGTTCGGGACGGCCATCAACGCATTGAGCGTATCCGAAATCAGCCATACCAGATCAAGTTTTAACACGGGAGCGATAACCGCCACCGCAACGTACAAAACCCGGTAAGGCATAAGCCCGGTCTTACCCGAAAAATACTCTACGCACCTTTCTCCGTAATACGCCCACCCAAGAATCGTAGAGTAGGCAAAGGAGATAATGCCAAGAGTCAGGATAATCGGCCCCAGATAGGGGATCTGTCCGAATGCCAGCGCGGTCAGTTTCCCGCCGTTGCCGATTGCATTCGCGTTCATCCCCGGGTTCTTCATAATCGTCGTCACCAGCACAAGCCCTGTCATCAGACATACGACAACCGTATCCCAGAACGTGCCTGTAGAGGATACAAGAGCCTGACGCACCGGATTCCTGGTCTGCGCCGCAGCCGCAGCAATGGGAGCCGAACCAAGGCCGGACTCATTGGAGAACAATCCCCGCGCCACGCCATAGCGGATCGCCGTGCGGATGCCGCTGCCCACAAGACCTCCCGCAGCCGCTCCGGGAGTAAAGGCCAGCCTTAAAATGGCTTGGACTGCCGGGATAATATAATCGGAATTCATACACAGGATAATGATGCATCCAAGCACGTAGAATACCGCCATAAACGGAACCAGCTTCTCGCAGACCCCTGCAATGGAACGGATCCCGCCGAAGATCACGACCGCAGTCAATAAGGCGATCCCAACGCCGACCGCAATCCTTGGTATGGAAAAATTCGTCTCGCAGATCTCCGCGATTGCATTTACCTGAGTCGCGCACCCGATTCCAAAGGATGCGAACGCCGCAAAGAAAGCGAACACCATGCCCAGCCACTTCATGTTAAGGCCGCGTTCCAACGCATACATGGCTCCTCCCTGCATACGCCCATCCGCCGTCTTGACACGGTACTTGACGGCTATGTAGGACTCCGCATATTTTGTCGCAATACCGAATACGCCTGTAAGCCAGCACCACAAAACCGCCCCGGGGCCTCCCACCGCGATGGCCGTGCCGACGCCCACAATATTTCCCGTCCCGATCGTCGCCGCAAGGGCCGTCGTCAGCGCTCCGAACTGGGACACGTCGCCTTCCCCATCCGGATCCTTCTCCACCGACAGCCTAATGCCCTTCGATATGGTGTATCTCTGGATGAATCCCGTCCGGAAAGTCAGGAATACATGGGTCCCCAGAAGCAGGAAAATCATGCCCCATCCCCACACCACGTCGTTAAGCGCCTGTACAAACGAATTGATCATATTATACATATGATTCCCCCTTTTTCATATCCGTACATAAAAACACAAAAACTCCAAAGTCTTTCCATCCTTGGAGTTTTTCATGTACAGTCTCTATATTATTATTCAACAATATAAATAATATACTATCACATACGCGGAAGCTGTGCAAGCATTTTCAAAAAATGCAGCTTCACAGCAGGGTGTGCAGACAATAACTGGCGCTCCTCACGACGTGCTTTGCCAGCACGGAGGAGGTAACGCTCCCGACGCCCCCCGGAACCGGACTGATATAAGAAGCCTTGCCTTCTGCCGCGTCATAGTCCACATCCCCGCACAGGCCTCCTGTTTCGTCCACGTTGATTCCCACGTCTACGACGACTGCGCCCCGGCCTACCATATCCTCCGTCACCATCTTCGCTTTCCCTGCCGCCGCGACCAAGATCTGCGCATTGGCACACTCTTCCGCCAAACCTTCTGTCCGGGTATGGCACACGGTTATAGTCCCATGCTCTTTGAGCAGGAGCATGGACAAGGGACGCCCCGCCACCATACTCCGTCCCAGAACCGTCGCCTTCTTCCCCTTGGGGTCGATCCCGTAATAGCGAAGCATCTCCATGACCGCCTCCGCCGTACAGGGGGCGAAGCCCGTCTCGTCCCCGGAGAAAATCTTCGCCATATTCACCGGACTCATACCGTCCACATCCTTCTTGGGATCGATCATCGCCCTGACAGGCTCCTCGTCCAAAGATTCCGGAAGCGGACGCAGCAAAAGTATCCCGTGTATATCGGGATCCTCATTGAGCTTCGAAAACGTCCGCTCAAACACTTCCTGACTTACGTCCTCCGGAAGCTCTGTCACCCTGCACTCGATTCCCGTCATGTCCATGCGCTTTCTCGCGCCTCTCTCATAGGACAGGTCGTCCGGGCGGGCGCCCACCCGGATAATTGAAAGACAGGGAGGGATTCCTCTTTCCTTCAAGGCTAAAACTTCCTGCACCAACGTTTCCTTCATAGACTTCGCCACGTCGGTTCCCCGCATAACAATACTCATATGGCTCTCTCCCCTTCTCTCATCAATTCTGCCGTTTTCTCCTGCGCAGTTCCTCCCAAATACAATGGCCGGACTACGTGCGGATCTTCCCAAGCACTCCCGCATATACACGGTCGCGGTATGCTCTGCCTTCCCGTATCATAGAATCCGCCTTTTGGTTCAGCTCCCTGGCCTGCGCGCGGTCCTTCATCATCTTCGTGTTGATAAATACATTCAGGGACGCGCCTTCTAACGCCGCCTGGGCAAACAAGATCCCGACCCCTGCGTCGCTGACCGCAATCCTGCTGCCCTTCTCGCCCAAAACCTCCAGACATTTCATAGTCTCAAGAATCGTCCCCATCAATTCCACCGGGACAATACTCGCCTCATACAGCGCCTTTTCAAGCACCCTCTCCCTGACGTCCTTTTCTTCCTCCGTCTCCCTCGGAAGCCCGTACGCCCGGGACAGCGGCTCAAAACACTCTGCGTCTTTGTCCGTCAATACAATCAACCGGTTCTTAAGCTCCTCAAGACGCGCCATCGTCCCCCTGATCTCAGCTTCCGCCTCCGCATATCGTTTCTTACCGACTGTCAGGTTCGCCACCATCATTCCCAGCGCCGCGGCAAATGCCCCCACCGCCGCGCAGGCTCCGCCTCCCCCCGGTACCGGCTTTCCGGAGGACAGATCTTCTATAAAAACCGTCGCCTTATTTTCCAACATCATACGCCGATTCCTTTTATGAATAGATCGGGTATTTCTCACAGATCCGGTTCACTTCACTGCGGATCTCGTCCGCCTTCGTCTCGAAATCTGTCACCGCCATCTTAATCAGTTTCGCAATGGTCCCCATCTCCTCTTCCTTAAGGCCCCGGGTTGTAACAGCCGGCGTTCCGATACGGATACCGCTGGTCACGAAGGGACTTGCCGGATCATTGGGAACTGCGTTCTTATTCACAGTAATATACACCTCGTCCAGCCGTCTCTGCATCTCCTTCCCCGAAACTTCCATGTTCTGCAGGTCAACCAGCATCAGATGATTATCCGTTCCTCCGCTGACCAGATTGAATCCTTCTTCCATCATCGCAGCCGCAAGCGCCTTCGAATTCTTCACAACCTGCTGCTGGTATGCCTTAAATTCCGGCTTCAGCGCTTCCCCGAAACAGACCGCCTTCGCGGCGATGATATGCATCAGCGGCCCTCCCTGAGTTCCCGGGAAAATAGCCTTGTCAATGGCCTTCGCGTGTTCTTCCCTGCACAGAATGATGCCGCCCCTCGGCCCTCTCAGCGTCTTATGGGTGGTGCTGGATACGACGTCCGCATAAGGAACCGGGCTCTGGTGCAGCCCTGCCGCAACCAACCCGGCGATATGCGCCATATCCACGAACAGATACGCCCCCGCTTCCTTTGCAATATCTGCAAAAATGTCGAACCTGATCTCCCTCGGATATGCAGAAGCCCCCGCAACGATCATCTTAGGCTTACACTCCCGCGCCAGTTTCCTGATCTCATCATAATCCAAAAACCCCTCGTCGTTGACATTATAAGGAACGAAATTATATAAAAGTCCCGACATATTTACCGGAGAACCATGGGTCAGATGCCCGCCATGAGCAAGATTCAATCCCATTACCGTATCTCCCGGTTTCAGCAATGCCTGATAGACCGCGTTGTTGGCATTGGCCCCGGAGTGGGGCTGCACGCAGGCATGGTCGCAGCCGAACAGCTTCTTCACCCTCTCGATTGCCAGATCTTCCAGAATATCCACATGCTCACAGCCGCCGTAATAGCGTCTTCCCGGATACCCTTCCGCGTACTTGTTGGTCGGCGCCGTTCCCATGGCCAGCATAACCGCCGGACTTACCACATTCTCAGAAGCAATCAGTTCCAGGTTTCGCCTCTGGCGGTTCAGTTCCAGATAAAGAGCGTCCCCGATCTCTTCATCGCAATGTTTGATGTATTCCATAACATCTTGAATCATGTTCATCGCATTTTCCTCCATTTGTCTTTTGAGTTCACCCTCTTGGTAAATGTAACATGTTCATATTACCATTTACAGGAAGATTCGTAAAGAATAATTTATAATGTAAAGTGTTGCCATATGCAGAGTAATTATGTACAATTTTAATAACAATAATTAATCAATAGAACCCTGTGTCAGCCGCTTTGGAACTGATACAGGGTTCATGATTTTTAAAGATTACTCATCTATTTTCTTCTCTTTATCCTCCTCAAGGGCCTCAAGAATCACCTCTTTCACCTTGTCAGCTTCCCTCTCCCAGGAAGTAGTCTTAACAAACTCTAATCCTTTCTCCCTGATAGCGGCCATCTTGTCCGGATTATTGAAATAATACTCCATTGTATTCGCAATCTCAATAGGGTCATAATCTACCAGCACGGCGTTATTCTCATTCACCATCCAGGAGCTGTTCTCTCCGGAAGAGCAAACGGCTACGGAACCACATGCCATAACCTCCAACGGTACAAGAGATAGATTCGTATTAGAGATTACCAGACACATATCGCACTGGTTATAACACTCCGCAAGTTTCTGCATCGTAACTACGCCAAAACTCCTATGTTTAAACGGAATCACATAATCCCTCAGATCCCATCCGGCAAAGATTACTTCCACGTCCGGCAAACGTCTGCACAGCTCGTCCAGAGCCAGCAAACCAAGCTCAAAATCCCTTCTGGGAGTCACGGGCCTTGCATAAAAGAAGACTCTCCGCTTACGGTTCCGGCGCTTCACCGGGTAGTACACATCCCTCTGATAGGAAAAATGAAAACTGTCTGTTTTCATACCGTATTCTTTGTTCAGCTTATCTCTCAGCCAGTCTCCCGCAGTAATTCCTCTCAGGCCAAACTTATACGTATTTTCAGCGAACTGAAAATCTGATCCATGAGCATAAAAATACGGTTCAAAGTCCTGTACAAAATAGAATTTAGAAATCGTATTTTCAAAATTCCTGACAAAATATGCAGTATCCCAGGAAGTTGCAAAGGTGGCATGCGCAAACTTTATATATTTAACATCATAGTAAAGTTCCACTTTACTATCTAATATTGGAAACGCACTTTCAACGAAGGTACGCAGCGCCTTATTATCAAAAAAGCTCTCTGCCCTAAATAAATAAACTCTGCTATGGAATCCTCGTTTTTCCAAATTAGATATAAATCTAAATATTGTTGTATGTCCTCCTGACCCTTCCCCCATCTCAGGAATAACCCAGTTCAGGATTTTTACAGAATCATCTTTATGTTCGTTATAACTTTTCCGGCTGAACGGTATTTGTTTCGTATTCATAATGAATTCATACAAAACAAGCGGTTCTGCTTTCGTAGAAATAATACGGAGCTTTTGTAATATTCTTCTAAATACACCGCCAAATCCTTCTGTTTTTAAGATTCTTGGTACTTTCTGTAACATTCTCAGCAATTTTGCAACCATACCTAATCTCCTTTATACATTTCTCTGTTTATACTGCTGTGATATATGTCTATCCAGCCACCGCTGTTTTCTCGGAGGATAGCCCGCATATTTTCCTCCCAGATATCCGCCTACATATCTGCTGAAATTTCTGCATACCGAATATTTCACCCAATATATTTTTTCTCTTTTACTTAACTTCTGTGTCCTGATGTACCTCGCATCTCCTAATATGTGCTTTGCAATCTGGAATGGTATCTTATGCCATCCTGTCGATATAATAAATTTATGCAGGCTGTACAATCCTTTATACTCGTCGTAATATCTCTGAAAATAATCTGACAATTTATAATTGTGAGAATGGTATACCGGAGCAAACGGACAATATAATTTTTTGAACCCCATCTCTATCATTTCCCGCGCCCAAATTTGATCCTCTGAGAAATCAACATCTTTATACGGATATTTTTCAAAAATATCTCTTCTAACACATGAATTATTATCTGAGAAAAACACAATGAAATGTCTGTAGGCTTCTTCATTATTGTACCGCTCTCTATTCTCGTCTGTTAATTGAAAAATTGTATTATCTTCTCCAAAATTCTTAAAATGATAATACAAATCCCGCTTATCTATAATATTACAGTTCGGATAAGTGTAATGTATCCCAAACCCACCTACGATCTCAGGATCCATCTTCATTGCGTCAATAAAATTCTGCAGCCACTTTTTTGACGCGGGCATCGCATCTTGTGTAATAAAAACAATATACTCACCGCTTCCTTTAGAAGCCCCATAGTTCCGTGTCTTTCCGTGGCCGAATTCTTCCGGCAAAATCTCGTATAACTTACACGGATACTTTCTTATAGTATCCAACGTACCGTCTTTTGAACCTGAATCTACGCATATCACTTCATACTCATATTGCGTATCCTGTGCAAAAACTCTGCTTAGTACCTTATCAAATATAGATCCTGCATTCTTTGTGGGAATCACGATTGAAACATCCATCTTAAGCTCCTTTATCATCTAAATAGTTTGTATATAAATTTTATGAAAACAGCCAGATATACCATAATTCCCAGAAAAACAATAAATGTCTCATAATTGAATCTTTGGTAGGATAGCTTAATTACCCCTGCTTTATCCATAATCCGGCTTCCGACTTTCAAAGAACTGCTGTTTTCATTCATCTCTGTTAAATAGACTGCCATCGTCTCATCGCTACCGGCATCCTCTTCCCTGATCGTAAACATATACTCTTTTCCGGCGCTGTCTTTTTGCTTTGGAAAATGCAGCAGAATATTTCCCCGCTTTAATGCGCTCGAACTTTCAAACAGTCTATTTTCTGTTGTACTCTCGTCGATCATACCGGTTCCTACAATTTCACCTGTCTCCACATCCTGTATTTCCCAATTATACTCGCCTATCACAGGATGATCCAGCTTTGTAAGCTTTACGCTTAATCCGCAAAATCCCTCATCGTAACATGTAAACAGTTGTTCAAACGCTATATCCTGCTCCAACGCGCCCGTATTTTCATATAGACCGGTCCCAACATCCGTATTATATATAGGCCTTGACCATTCGCCATAAGAATATGCGCCGCCCAACAGGATGACCACTAACACAAGCATAATTCTCTTCCACATCTTCATGTCAATTCCAACCTTCTACTCTTCCAATTCACCTGCATAATAAGCTTTTTCAAAACGGCTTCCCACTTCTTCGCTGGAACCGTCTTCCCGAACATGCCCTTTTTCAAGCCAGATTGCCCTTTTGCAGATCTTTTTCACTTGTGCAATACTATGTGATACAAATAAAATCGTCGTATCCTCTTTCATCATTCCCTGGATCCTCTTCTCGCACTTTTCCTGAAACCGAAAATCGCCTACCGACAACACCTCGTCTACGATCAGGATATCCGGCTTTCCAATCGTTGCAATAGAAAAGGCCAGCCTTGCCAGCATACCTGATGAAAAATTCTTGACAGGAACGTCCATGAAATCTTTTAACTCGGAAAAATCTACAATATCATCATAATATCCATTCATCTGCTCTCTTCCATACCCAAGGATCGCTCCATTCAAATATACATTCTCCTTGGCCGTAAGATCCATATCAAACCCTGCCCCAAGCTCAATCATAGGCGCAATACTTCCCCTTACGGTAACGCTCCCCTTCGTGGGCTTCAACACCCCCGCTATCGTCTTAAGCATGGTACTCTTTCCACATCCATTTAGACCGATCAGGGCGACAGACTCTCCTCTTCCTATCTCAAAATCAACATCCTGCAATGCCCAGAATTCATCCTCCGTATTCAACTTTCGTTTTAATCTCTTAATGAAATATTCCTTCATATTATCTACTTTTTGTGTGGACAGATTAAAACGCATTGAAACATGGTCTACTTTTACAATTGTATTGTCCATTATATTTTCTCCCTGAGCATCTATAAATTTAATATAAACTCATCTTGTTGTTTATAAAAAACCCACAAGCCAAGCAGTAGCATAAAACATACTACCCCAAAAGATATCAAGAACTGGCTGACCGATGGAACCGTATTATAAATCATCACATTTCTAAAAATCTCTAAAATCCCGGTAAGCGGATTCAATCTTACAATTGCCTGTACCCATCCCGGTAACATGTCTATGGAATAGATGATCGGCGTCAAATACATAAGCGCCGTAATAAATACACCGTACAAATGCATAATATCTCGGAATTTCACCGTCAATGCGGCTAAAATTAATCCTACTCCCAAAGAAAATATAATGATATATACCAGCGGAATAATCACCAAAAACATTGTATAATGAAGTTCCGTTCTCGTGAACAGCATGACCAGAATTAACGCACAAAATGAGGATAATACATTAATAGAGCTTGATGCAATCCTTGATACGACAAATAAATATTTGGGTATATATACTTTTTTAATCAAGGATGCATTGCCTAATATAGCTGTCATAGCGCCCGAAGTTGATTCATTATAAAAATTAAACAAAATTTGTCCTGACAAAAGATATAGAGAGTAATTCTCTATTTCAAAACGAAACAGATTGGAAAATACAACAGATAGTATGGCCATCATTAATAGAGGATTTAAGAGCGTCCACAATACCCCCAGTACAGATTTACGGTACTTAATTTTCACATCTCTTGCAACTAACTCGTATAATAACGGTTGAAATTTTCTTAAATTTTGTATATATTGCTCCATCTACTTATCCCCACATAATCACAGCATCTTTTTAAGTTGTTTCATTATACTATATATATCTGCACTTTTCAACTCTCTTCTCCACAACTGACTGATGTGTTCCTTTCTTCATCCACTTTACATGATCCCCATGCATACCGCAACATAGTATTCTACAAATTTTCTATTTTTCTCTTCTAAGTTTAATAGATCTAAATTTCATAAAATACGGAATCAAATAATTAATAATAGAATACCTTACTTTTGGGAACGGTCTTGTCAATTTATTAAAAATTCCCCAGCAGATAAAATATAATCTCCATCCTTTCTCATAGGGAGTATCTCTCCAATAAGTCTTAGCCAAATATTTTTGATAATCTTTTCTGTACTTATGCGTATTGCCGCTGCGCCATGGTCTTTCTTCTCCAAGATAATGTATAATTATTGGATTTTTAAGCGACTCTTGAAACGCTTTAAAACTTATATATCTTAAAGGCTTAACTAAAGTACATAAGAATTTGTATGGATACTGATAATAAATATTACAAAAGTTATACTTGGGTAATAAAGGATATATTTCATCTTTCAACGCGCCATTAATTGCATCTTGATCGGCTGCAAACAGCCTCCCTTTCCATTTCTGATAAAACTTTATTATTAAAGTACCTGCGTCTTTCTCTCTCCACTTTTCCAAATCTACCAATAAAACGCCGGAATTATAATAATATCTATTCTCAAGACCTAATTTTTCTCTTCTCTTTTTATCAGCCGTTGGTTCTATACACATTCCTAAAATTTTATTATCTAAATCTAACCTCCATAATTTATCTAAACTTCCTCTTACAATCGTATCTCCATCTAAATAAAGAACTCTTTTGACCCATTCAGGTAAAATCTTTCCCATTAATAATCTTGCTAAAATAATAGGATTCCATCCTAATGTATCAAACTGAAAATCAAAATACTGATTGATATCGTCCAATTCTACTATATAAATTGATCTCCTATATTTCTTTACTAATTTTTCTAGCTCTATTTTATTTTTTTTAGAAACATGTAATGAAAAAACAAAAAAATTGATTTCTGTTTCCTTTAAATTATTTTCACAAATCGAACAAATTCCCGCTCCTATTTGCGGCACAAATTTGTCATTAACTGTGTATAATATATTCACAATTTTCTCCAACTCTTCCTTCATCTAATAAGTCTAAAATACGCCTCTGTTGACAACTGAGGTAACAACACTCAAAACCGTTAATACCTGAAGCGTCAATATTCCGCTAACAAAAAATGTATCTACTCTTTTTGCTAGAATTACCGCCTTATTCTTCAATGCCAATAAAAACACCGGCAATAGCGGAATAAAATATCGTCCCTGCACTCCTTCGATATATTTTGAACCTCTAAGGGTCCAGTCTTGTAATAAGGCCAAGAATATAAGAAACGAAATTCCACTAATTAATAAAATAAACCATAACCTTTCCCACTTTTTCCATTGATGGCTTCCTTGATATTCCAATAAACTAAAAAATAACAGTATTATAAATCCATCAATGATAATATCGGGAATTGCTATTTCAAACCATCCTAATGGATTGCCTATCATAGATTGTATATATATCGTCCCGTAATGTCCTATTGTTTTAAAAAACATCACAAAGGTTTGAACAGGCTGCTGAATACATTCCATTAGGGTATACGTCTCTGTTTCTGTAGTAACCGACTTAACAAGTTGTCCTCCGGAACCCAATCTCGTTATAAAAAAAACTAATCCGCATAATGTTCCGGCGCCGACAGCGTTAATTATTTTTTTCTTCTGACCACCAAACTTCTCTTTCGGCACCAGAAGTCCTAATCCTAAAAGCGGTATATATACAAACTTAATAGGTATTATTACAATAATTAAGGCTGCTACTACTATATAATCTTTCAAAGTAATAATTTTTTTGTTTGTATCAAAAGACAAATATAAAATATATGCAAATAAAAAAAATAAGGCGTCAAACAATACTGAATCATAATTAAATGATGCAACCTGCTGTACCGTCATCGGTAAAAGTCCAACTAAAAATAAAATATTCTTTCCAAATTCAGGAGTAATACGAATTGCCCAAAACATGACGAAACAATACAATAATAAAGCCATTGCTCTTCCTAATACGAACAGCCACGCATTGTTTAGATTTAACAATCTTCCTATAACAAGTCCGACAACTTGCGGAACATATCCTAAACTTTTTATATTTAAAGCTCTCCTAATCACTACCTCATCCGAAGAGACCGCCGAATCTTTACCAAAAATTCCTCTAATATATGTTGCATAACTGCTTCTGTCAGGAAATTCTTTTCGTACTAACGAATTTGCAGCGTTCTGCTCTAAAATTACATATCCCTCTTCATCTCTAACTGTTTTTCCTAAGATTGCGCTGCTCTCCGCATACGCAGTAATAAAGTGAGCCTCATCGTCAGGAACCATATACGGCGGAAAAATTAGTATATAAATACCGCCTATTATAAGCGACATAAAAACAAAAATCCACTCTTTTTTCTGTCTCGTAACCAATAATACATATACCGCCCCAATTAGTAAAGCAATCAATAGCACAAATGTCAGATAATAAAAACGTAATGCTCCACAATTTCCATCTAAAATCCGATACGCTAGACAAAAGGTATCTCCCGGTTCCCTTAAATCGGTCAGTTTATTTGTTTCCATCTCGCTTAATAGAACATTTTTTTTAGTTTTACTAAACTTTTTCACTCCCATTGGCACCGATATTTTCTCTTTTGAATCTGCTTCTATGACAATAGAATAAACGTCGCCTACATTAACGTTTATCTCAGAAAAGAAAAAATCAAAGAAATTATTACCTATTATCTCATCCGTACTAATGATCCAATCTTCTACTAATCTACCAGTTTCATTACGCAATTGTACGGATATTTCAGCATCTCTTTCTATACTATTTTTTTCCAGCCAAAGAGAAAAACCTGAAAATTCCTCACTTACCATAGTAATTTTCTGTTCTATTCTGAGTCCCCCGGTCAAAGTAACAAATTTACCGGGACTTCCTAGTTCATCCTTAACCGTCATTACATTTCTAGGCTGTAACATTGCCTCTTGGAAATCTGTCTTATATATGATCGCAGCCGCTAAAATTATGATACAGCTAATACATAAATAAAGAACAAATATCTTCTTATTTTTCAACACATGTTCTTTCACCTTATCCATCTTCATTTATTCAAAACTCTTTCCTTTCTTTACATTCCTTTTCAAGCAACGCGATTTCTTGCGCAAGCTGCTTAATCCTGATTGAATTTCTTGAGGCAGATATAGTAAGTACAAATATAATTATTAATGAAAAAACAAATCCTGAAAAAAACAACATATTAGTTGGACTTGCTATTCCCATCATTTTTGAAAGCCAGCTAATAACTTGGGGAAAGCAATCTAAAAATAGTGTGCCTATTCCCACCCCTAACCATGCTAAAGCATAGCTTAATTCTAAGCGTTTCTGCCTTACCATATTTATTATAATAACCAAAGCAATGATCAATACTGTCGCTACAACTATTTGAGTCCTAATATTTAACATTCATTAAATCTCCTTCCTGATTTTTTCAAAAAGTATTGCTAATGAAACTTTTACCATATAATAAACCGATTTTTTTAATGAAATGGATGAAACGCCGCCGTTTCTTTCCTCCATAATAACCGGTATCTCGGCTATACTCATTCCCCTATTAAGAATCGCAACCACGCTTTCCGGCTCCGGATAATCTTTGGGATAATCTCTAGAAAAAATATTTAAAACATTCCTCCCAACCATTCTAAGGCCCGATGTAGGATCTGTAATAGTAACACCCGTAACCACTTTTATTAATTTGGAAAAGAAGTATATTCCCACTCTGCGCAATTTTGATGACTGAAATCCTTCTTTTTTTATAAATCTTGAGCCTATAACCATATCAAAATTATTCTTTTCCAGATATTCGGCCATCTTATCTAAAAATTCCGGATTATGCTGTCCGTCGCCATCAACCTGAACCGCCATATCATAACCATATTTTACGGCATACCGATATCCCGTCTGAACTGCTCCGCCTATTCCCAAATTAATAGGCAGATTAACAATATTATACCCTTTTGCTTCACAAATTTGCCTTGTCCTATCCGTAGAACAATCATTGATAATAACATAGTCAAAATTCTTTGATTCATGCAAAATGGCTTCTATAGTTTTTTCGATATTTTGCTCTTCATTATATGCAGGTACTATGATTAATTTTTTCAATAATTCCTCTCCCTTACTATTATATCCTACAGCGAATTCGATTTTTCACTTTTCTGGTAAAATTTTTCTAACACCATAGCAACTGACGATGGCCAAAATTTTTCAAAAATCTGTATATCCTCTTTTTTACGGACTCCTTTTTTCAAAAGCTCGGAAGTTGTTGATTCTATATGAATCCGATGTCCCATAAGAATTTTCGGAATATACACAAAAGATCCCTTCTTTTTCGAAAGTTCTTCCCATGCACTCCAATCTGCATTGCATTTCATGCGGTCGTCAAATAAATTTTCGGGCATCTGCTTTGCCGCCATGGTAACCGCCGGACAGCAAATCGGAGAACCAAATGACAAAATTCTCCTACGTACAAATCTACTGTTCTGAAACTTTGAAATTCTTAATGGCAAAAGCATAAATCGCTTAATACGCAGTAATTGGTTTCCCTTTACCCTTTTCTTACCGCGCAATTCATAATAATCAGTAAATAGTATAATTGGTTTATCAGCTTTCAGATAAGCTTCGAGAATATCTGTAGAATAATATGCCTCATATAAATCATCTTGATGCGCCAATGTTACTAACTCTGTTTTTGCACACTGCAGCGCGAAATTCCAGTCGCTGGCAAGACCAGGCTTTTTTTCATTTACATATATCTTTATTCCATATTTGTCAGCCAGCTTTTCTATATGCGTATTCATTGTACTCGTTGCTATAATAACCGTACTCTTACATTTCTGCTTTAATAAAGAAAGAATACATGTCTCTAAATAAGGACTTTCACGATAGGCACAAATAACAAAAGTATGTTTATCCGATATATCCTGACACATTTCTATTTATCCCCTCTTTCTTTTTACATATATAGTACCGTCGCCAAAATCTACATATTTGGGATTATGTGTTTTTCTCTGATTGATCGGAGGTAATGTTAGATAATCTCCAAACTGTGATTTTAGATACTTATCCGCATTGTTCAATATTGAAATCGTACAATCTTCAAACTTTACCTCTTTCAATGGAAAAATCATTTTATGAGTACACAAAAGCTTTTCTGGCGCAATATATGAAAAATCAGTATATAGCTCTTCTTTCGAGTCTTTATATCGCAAAGCGGCCTTCAAATATTTTTTATAAAAAAAGTTTTTATTCAAATGCAATATTTTAAGCCCATAATGAACTAATATACAAATTCCTTTCGCAGCCTTTAATTTAATCCCATTTAAATTATCCGGAAACCTTGGATGCTTATATACGCTCAAGACCATTAATCTTGCCCACAACCATGTATCCCTAATCTGTTTCCTCCTCAATTTGGGATTACGACTTGTCCGATCATAAGCAAACAAATCCACAAAAACTCCTGTGGTATAATTTGTATCTGCATAGGTATCTTCTTGAATTTTAGTTCCTTTTTTACAAATCTTAGAAAATACCAGTACATAGCCATCTTTTGATTTACAATCATAAACCTCATACTTATCAGAAAGTTCTTTTCTGATATAATAAATCACTTTATTATAATCTTCTCTTAATAAACATATATCTATATCATCGTCCCATGGAATAAATCCTTGATGTCTGATTGCTCCAATTGCAGTACCGCCTGAAGCAAAAAAAGGAATATTATGCTTTTTGCAAAGCGCCTGAAAATCCTTATAAATTTCTTTCTCTGTTTCCTGTAATTTTTTTGTTACATCCTCATTACTTATTGTCATATACCACCTCTTCTGGTTCCTAACTATTAAACAATTTTTGCTTAACATGTATCGCTATATAAGGCAACATGAATACTCTATAATAAAAGAATGTCCACAAAACAACCATAAATAATCCGTCTTTTTTTAACGTTTTATAATTGTTTTTTATCCGAAAAGCTTTTAGATTTCTAAACTCTTTTAAAATAGCTCTTTTCGTCTTTAAATTAATCTTATTCCTCGCCAAATTCAAATAATCATAAAGAATATATACATACGCCCTTGTAAGTTTGGATTGATAAGAACCATATTCACTGGAGATTGTTGAATGTTGATACGCCAGTTTCATATCCTGTTTTAAACACTTTTTTAATGAATTAATAAAATTCATATCAAACTTTCCGGTTGTACTATGTTCCATTCTATTCATCCATATATAATAAACTTTGGGATTTAACACCAAAGTATCGAAGCTCTGATATGCCTGCAAATTAAACATACAGTCCTCTAAACCAAATTTCATAGATTCATCAAACATTATATGATTTGACTCGATAAATTCTCTTCGATAAAGGCCTGTCCATACTCCATTCCCCGTACAACTGATTTCATAGTCATATTTGGCATAATCCTCCCTTTTTATTACACAAAAAGGAAAATTATTCATAACAGAGTCTCTTATCGTTTTATCATTTATGCTCATAATTCTGCGTCGACAAAACCGCACAATATCAGCATTATATTTTTTTGCCAATTTATAATTTTCTTTAATAAAACCTGGCAAAAAAATATCATCATTATCACAAAAAGTTATATATTCCCCTATTGCCGCCTTTAACCCTGTATTCCTCGCTGCACAAATTCCTTGATTCTTTTGATGTATTACTAAAACTCTTTCATCATCAGCAGCAATTTGATCGCAGATTTTTCCTGATGAATCTTTAGAACCATCATCCACTAAAATTATCTGTATACATTTCTCACTTTGATTTAATATAGATCGTACGGCTTGCCCCACATACTTTTCAGAATTATATACCGGCATAATCACACTAACCAATACCATACCTGTTTTCTCCCAATCATAAGCTAATGTCTTTCCTTTAACATAGCTTTAAAAATTGTTAAGTCTTCCACTGTTGTGATCTTAAAATTATCTTCCGCCCCTTTAGAAAAATAGATTTTTTCTCCTAATTCATACATTAGTGTACAAGAAGCAGCCGTTTTAGTAATCCCATTCTTTTTCGCCTCATTATGCGCCCACAGCAATTTATCAATGTCATACACATGGGGCGTCTGCGTCCTAAATAGCTCTTCTCTTGGAATCGAATTTTTTGCATGCAGCCCGTCAGCGCTGGTAAACACTGCCTCAACACACGGTATTGCAGCCACTGCGCTCCCATACTGCCTATATGTGGCTAATGCGTCCGATATTACTTCCATTGAAACTAACGGGCGGTTTCCGTCATGAATAATTACGGTACAATCATTTCCATATCGCTTTTCAATTAACTGTAATCCTTTATAAATCGACTCCTGTCCAGTCTCTCCTCCCTCTGTCACATCTGCTAATTTAGATATATTATACTGTTTCGCATATGCATACAAGACCTCTTTCCATGATGAAAGCGTTACGACCACTATTGCATCTATACTCGGATGATTTTGGAATGCTTCCATCGTATACACAATAACAGGCTTATTATTGACATGCAAAAACTGTTTAGGAATATCTTGATGCATTCTTGTCCCATATCCTGCCGCTGTTAATAATGCTATATTCATATTCTAATTCCTTTCCCTGATTACCTTAATCCACTATCCCGAACGATACACCCTGTTACTTCTCGTATAGTATAAGCTTTCTAAGCTTATACTGAATATTCTATAACAATTATCCCAAAGTGTCAATTTTACTGCATCTATCTGCTTTGCAAATTCAATACTGCCTGACATGCCCCTTCTTCCAGATTATAGTTCGGCCGCCAGCCAAGTTGTTTTACTTTCTCATCATTAAGCAATGAATTCTTTATAATCGAATAACCGCTTTTCTCGATATCGGAAGGAAGATCAAAAATTACCTTTACATTCCCCGCCTCTGCCAATGCCTCTGCAAAATCTCTTATAGTTGCCTCGGAATCCATATTTGCAATATTATATGCCTCATTTCTTCTGCCGCGTAACAATACGAACAGAATTGCACAGACCGCATCCATGACATAGCAATAAGAACGTCTCTGTTCTCCCGCACTTTTCATAACAATATTTTCATGCTTCAAGATGTTTCGTAAAAATTGGGCGTCCGCACGGCTGTTATCCTCTGTAATTTGCGCTCCATATATATATCCTGGTCTTACAATAGAGATATCGATCTCTCTCTCTTTGCCATAGCATACGCACATAGTTTCTGCACACCTCTTACTCTCCGAATAACAAGAACGGGGATTTAGCGTGTTGATACTTCCGTACTCCGTTTCAGAAAACCTATCTATATACCCGTCCGCTTCACCATATATTTCTGACGTAGACACATATACCATTTTTTTTACTTTATATGTTTCTGCGTATTCTAATACTTTGAGAGTACCTATTAAATTTGTATTCATCGTTTCAACAGCTTTTGTTGCGAATGCCAACGGATGTGCGTTACTCGCAGCATGAATCACATAATCATAGCGTTCCTTTACGCCGAAATTACATACATCCTGAGCCAAAAGCTGAAATTCTGTTGGACGACTCATGTAAGCTTTAAATCGCTGCGCGCCCTTTTCCTGATTTCTGGACATTGCAGCGATTATATTAGAAGTCTTGAATTGCTCATTAAAATACATAAGCGTATCTACCAAATTAGACGCAATCAACCCATTAGATCCTGTAATTAATATTTTTTTATTACGTGGAACAATATTTTTTACTTGCTCCCACACCTTAAGAAATTCTTTTTCTCTTCCAGCTTCCATTTTATCAAAACCCATTTCCAACCCCTTCTCGCAATTATTTTCGATTTTTTTTCCTATTATTATATTCAAAAACATTGTCTAAAAGTATGCACAAATACTTATATATTTTTATCTTAGCTAACATATACCGCAGCAACATTCCTTTATTTTTCCTCGCCTGATATGCTCTTTTAAAAGACTGGGATCCGTTTAATCCTGACTTTTCCATGTAGACGGCAGTTTTATAATAAAACGTCTCCTTTGCAATTTTATTCTTTCTGTAATATTCCTTGTACTTTTCACCGATAATTGCAAAAGCTCTGACTGCTTTTCTGCCATCAGATGTAATACTTCCCTCCGTAATATAGCAATCTACAAGAGGTTCCTCAATATAAAACATTTTGAAACCGGATCTCAGAACCTGCAGAGCCAATTCCCAATCCTGAAATCTCGGCAATCGTTCATCAAAACGAATGTTCTCAAACACTTCCTTTTTTGCCACGATCGTCTGCGTACTTACACAATTTATACATAACAATTTTGCCATCTTGTCTTTTTCTTTGTTTAGATTGTATCTCGGCAATACGTCGACGCCATTTTCCGGTGCATCTTTCTGAAAGCGACTAAAACTTGAAAAAACAAACTCTGCGCCACTTACCTCCAATGCTTGTAAAGACTTTTCTAACTTATCCTTATGCCAATAATCATCACTATCCTGAAAGGCAATAATTTCACCTTTTGCATTTTCAATACCAATATTCCGTGCCTTACATGCCCCTCCGTTTTCTTCACAAGTAAGTAATCTGACTCTTTCGTCACTGATATTTTTAACGACATCAACAGAATTGTCTGTAGAACAATCATCTACGATTACAACTTCCAGCTTTCCATATGTCTGCTCCAAAACACTTTTGACTGCCGTCTCGATTGTCTTTTCTCTGTTATACATAGGGATAATGACCGATACCATACTCCTTTATGCCTCCATTTTTCTCATCTTTTCTATCACTATTTCTAATGACTTAATCTGATTCTCCATCCAAAATATAATACGTTTTCTCTTATTTTTTCTTACGGAATTAGTGGCCGCATCTTCTAAGTGCCTGATTTCTAATTCAGGGTTATACACTGTCTTCAAACCGCAGTCTTTACATCGTAAAAACAATAACTCTTCTTCTTTATACAGAAAAGTCTTCGGATCAAACGCCTCCGAATATCTCTTTCTATATTCCGGAGAAAAAACGATACAACAGCCATGTAATATCACATCTTCCCGCCTCATATCTAATTGCTCATGTGTATGATACCCCTCATGTCTGGACGTTTTTTTTATTCCCAACAATCTAAATGCAAAGTTCCTGCAAAGCTTAAATGCAACAATTGGGTAATTCAAAAAATGCCGCATTTGCCATAATTCTCGTTTAAAAATACGAAGCTCATTTTCAAAATATTCTAAATTCGGAAAACGATAATATAAACCATTTATTCTCCCATCCTTCAAAATAATCTTCGGCCCCATAACTCCAAAATGGCTGCGTTCGTATTCTTTTTGAATCACCTCGAAAAAATTACGCTTTTCAAGCAATGTATCGTTATTCATAATACAGATAAAATCACTCTTCAAATTCTGCAAGACATATTGGTATCCCAGATTATTTCCTTTTGCAAATCCTTGATTTTCCGAATTTAAAATAACATGGACCCTTTTATTCTCTTTGTAGCGCTCTTCTAACTGTATGCCTGATCCGTTAGGGGAGGCATTATCAACGACTACAATGCTATATTTATCCCCATCTATATTCTTTTCGATAGAACAGATGCAATCTGTAGTTTCTTTCATTGTATTATAATGCAGTATAACAAAAGCCAATGATTGATTCATAGTAAACGCCTCTACCTTCTATTTTTCTAACCTTTTTTATGAATTCTATTTGTCAATGCGTTAGAAAGCTCTTGTAAATAAGGGTCTTTCATCAATAGTAATATTACCAAATATCCTATAAAACATATTATCATCGTAGCAAACAACTGGTACAATATTGAATTCGTAACTTGGTTTACCCCCCATCTCACAGCAAAAAAACCAATACTTGCAAAAAAATACAGCGGTAATCTATGATACATTCTTTTCGTTTCAAATATATTTTTACAATACTTGGTTAGCACGGCAAATACTACACACTCCGAACATAAAGTCGCTATTGCCGCGCCCGTAACTCCAAATAATGATATTAAAATTCCATTTGCCGCCAAATTAAATACGGCTCCGCTTATTGTTGATATCAATACTTCCCTATCTTTTTGATGCGGTATACAAATCTGATATGCAAGGATTCTGTTTACTGCCGCTACAACTACTTTTGCAGACAATATTTTTGCTGCAAGGCTTCCTGAAATAAATTCTCTTTCACTAAACAGCAAAATCAGAATGTCACTCGTACACATCATACCAATTGCTGCCGGAACAGAAATAAGCAGAAGAATATTCATAGATGTTTTCATGATTTTTTCGTATTCTGCTCTCAAATTCTTTCCGATATAATAAGACACTCTTGGCAAAATGGTTGTGGATATCACCCCAATCAAAGTACTAACCATAAGATTAATTTTCACTGCCGCAGTATAAATTCCTGTTGCAGTATCGCCGCGCATTGCTCCTAACATAGTGGTATCCATTGTCATATAAATATTAGAAGCAATACTCGTCCCAAAAATCAAAAATATCGGTTTTAAGTGCTTGCAGTATTCATACTGATATCTTTTCTTCCAATCCACGAATTTTCTGGAATACCACAAATTCATAATCGCAGAGCCGCCTGATGATATTACAGTCAATGCCGCATACCAGCCGTCGTCACTTTTTGTTTTCACTAAAAGGAATAATAATACTAATGATACAAGCTGAAATAAAATAGCACGCTTTGTAATATATGCATATTCCTCTTGAACAACAAACAGCCATTCCATACCAATCGTTGTAAATAGAATACTTGCGCTAAAAATAAGCAGCAAGCCTTTATACCCTTTTAAAACCGGTATGCATAAAAAAACAATAAATGCTACATAAGTAATCAACGTTGTACACAAATTAATACGAAGCATCTCTTGTGCAAACTTATTAAACATTTCTTTATCATCACGAATTCTTGCGCCTTCACGCACTGCATAAATTGTAATTCCAAGAGCCGCAAGCAATGAAAAATAAGTAATAATAGAGTTTGCATAATTCACTCTTCCTATCCCGGAAGCTCCCAATATTCTCGAGGCATAGGGAAACGTTATCAATGGAAAAAGTACTGTCATTAAGGTTTTAATTACATTTGCTATTAAGTTTTTGGTTATAGATTTTTCTTTTATATTTTGTTTTACCATTTATTCACTCTTAACTCTTTTCTGAATTTACCATTTCATGACATTTTATTATACCATCATTTTATTCCTATGGCAATAAAACAGAGATGGAACTTCCTTATTATTATTTCAATAAAAATAGAGTAAAGACTAGTTTTACTAGCTTTACTCTATTTTTCAAAAATTAATTCTTTTTGTTAAATGCGCCTTCTGTTTTTCCCGGCGCTTCTCCACCCTTTGGAACTAATTGAATCTTTATTCCCTCTAATCTATATGCATATCCTTCTGATCCGGCAGGCTCTCCATTTTTGGCCCATCCCATCCAACCAAACTTTTGGGCATGGACACAATAATAGATATCATATTTTTCAGCCATTTCACCTGTAAGTGAGATCTCTATCGCTTCGAGCCGTTTTGCCTCTCCGGAAGTTCCGCTCATCTCACCATTCTTTTTCCAATTCTTTTCCCAACCATACGTTTGTACATGGGTGCGATATTGAACGTCCCCTTTATGCCCCGGATCAACCAGATTGATTTTAATTCCTTCTAACCGCTTGGCCTCTCCGGAAGTTCCGCTCATCGCGCCGTCTTGCACATAGCCTTGCCAACCGTCTTTCTGTACATGCGTCTGATATTTGATGGGATGTCTGTATGCTTCTTTTGTGTCAGCTTCAGATTCAGGCGCTTTTTTGCCTTTCTCCACTAAACAAATCTCAATTCCTTCCAAGCGTTTCCCATATCCTGCCGTTCCGGCATACTCGTCATTTTTTGCCCAGCCCATCCAGCCAAAACTCTGTGCATGCACGCGGTAGTAGATATCAAATTTCTCTGCCATCTCGCCTGTTAAACGGATCTGGATTGCTTCTAAACGTCTGGCCTTTCCCTCTGTACCGCTCGTAGCTCCATTCTTAACATATGACTGCCAGCCTTCTGACTGTACATGTGTCCTATATTCTATATCGCCTTCATATTCCTTATTGTCCACTAATTCAATCCTAATGCCTTCCAGACGCTTCGCCTGTCCGGAGGTTCCGCTCATGGCTCCGTTTTCTTTCCAGTCCTGCCATTTAAAAGATTGAACATGAGTCTGATATCTTACTCCAATTCCTTTTTCTTTTACAGCAATCGCCTCGGTCTGCTTTTCCTCACATACGGAACAGATCCTCTCCATAAGTCCCTTTTCCGTATATGTAGGTTCTTTAATAACCTTCCAATCTCCGAATTTGTGTCCTAAAGCTTTGATTACTTTTTTACGATCTTCACTCTCAGCTGGAATATCGCATCTAGTACAGTGCTGACTTGATACACCGTCTTCCGTACATGTAGCCGCCTTGTCTACGGTAAATTCTTTATCCCATGCATGACTTACATTAACCTGATAAGTGACTTCATCAGTAGGTTCTTTTTGCCCCGTAACAGTAAGATCCCATGTCCCACTTTTAAGAATTCCAACCTTATATGTTTTATAGTAAACTGTTCCGCCTGACGAGTTATCTACTTCCGTAGAAACCAATTCTGCCGAAACTTTTGCTCCACTAATTTTAAAATCATATCCCTGATCAGTAGGAGATTCCAGCCTTATTGAAAATTCTTCGCTTGGACATATGATATAATTATTTGGATTTACCTCTACAAGAAACTCTTTGATTACCTTTTTCGAGCTTGGAGCCGGATCCATTAACTGCACTTTTACAGTTCCTTCGTCTATACCTCTCACAGTACAGGTGTAGTCCACTTTATCGCCATTAATCGTTTTAGAATTTTTTATACATGCCACAACCTTATCATCCGCAGATACCCATTCATACTGTGCCTGATCACTTTTTTCCACACTATAAAACAGAGTTCTTATTTCGCCTTTGTGCAGCTTTATCTCTTCAACTTTATTTTCTTCCGTATTGTCTGCCGCTAATAAACTCTCGTCTGTTATAGCCTCTTCCGTATCTTCTTCATCCTGCTCAATCTCTTCAACCTGTTCAATCTCTTCCGCATGAACATTGCTCATTATGCCATTGTTAAACAAAACACCCGACACGCTCAATACGCATGCCATTAAAAATAATGCCGCTCTCCTCATATCTTTCCTCTCCTTTTTCTTCATCTGTAAATACACAATTTGGTTAATAATGCAACTGCTACTTTCTAAATGCTCCCTCTGTACTTCCCGGTGGGTTTCCACCCTTTTCAACCAGTACAATCTGTATACCTTCCAGTCGTTTAGCCAAACCTTCGGTTCCTGCCTCCTCTCCATTCTTAGCCCAGCCAAGCCAACCATAAGTCTGCGAATGTACCCGATAATAGATATCATAACTTTCCTTCATATTCCCTGACAATTCGATACGAATTGCTTCCAGACGTTTTGCCTTTCCGGTGGTCCCTGCCAGATTACCTCCGGTAGCCCAATCCTGCCAGCCAAAACTCTGCACATGGACTTTATATCTTATCTCATTCTGATTATCCAACGATATCTTTATACCTTCCAACCTTTTTGCTTGTCCTACCGTTCCGCTGATCTCGCCTCCGCTGACCGCCGGCTGCCAGCCATAGGACTGTACATGGGTGGTATAACTTATGTTCTTCTGCTTGATCTTAAACGCTCCGTCTGTTGTCCCCGGAGCTGCAGCGCCTTTCTTCACAACAACAATCTGCAGCGCTTCCGTTCTCTTTCCAAAACCTTCGGTTCCTGCCGGATTCCCATTCTTAGCCCAACCTAACCAACCGTAACTCTGCGAATGTACGCGATAATAGATATCATATTTTTCTGCCTCCGCACCTGTCAGTTTTATTTTAATTGCTTCTATAGTTCTAGCCTGTCCCTCTGTCCCTGATAATTCTCCTGTCGTAACATCTTCCTGCCAGCCAATTCCGCTTACATGAGAACTATATTGAACGCCTAGGTCTCCGTATCCGCTTCCAACGTTAATCTTAAGAGCTTCCATTCTCTTTGAATATCCCGTTGCACCGCTCTGACAGCCATTGTTTACCTCATTCTGCCATCCAAAGGTCTGTATATGAGTAGTATACTTAATAATATCCAAATTATCTACCTGAATGGGATCTACATCCTGCGTCTCTGTCATCCAGAAGTTTAAGTCAACATCCCCATCCACTCCATTTACACGACCGGAAGAGGTACACTGCCACATATCATAAGACCCCTGATAGTTACATTCATAATTATACTGTGCAACCCACTTTGACCATGAACTATTATTAAATACCGAGCTTGTCAGATATGTATTCCACCAATTCTTATTCGCATATATTCCCGGACGATAACCGGCCGCCGATATCTTATCACAGAAGGTCTTCGCCATGTTTCCTAACATCCTGTTTCCTACGGATATTGTCGAATCATCTTCCATATCATAATATACCGGATATGACGGTACATGTCCTCTCAGTAACCGAAGTACATGGTTCGCTTCACTTTCTGCTTCCGCAATCGTTTTTGCGTATGAATAGATATATACTCCATAAGGGATTCCCAGTCTTTCACACTCTGAAACATTGTACGCCCACCATTTGTCGTCCTGACTTTGAAGATCATTACCATAACCGCATCGAAGAATTGCGAACTCAATGCCGGACGCCTTTACCTTTGCCCAGTTAATCCTGCCTTGATGACGGCTGACGTCAATCCCTTTCTTCAATGCCCCTGGTATCACTTCGCCTCTGCTGTTCACATATCTGCCGTTTTCTTTATTCCATGCGTTCGCATAACCTGACCTCGCGGCTGTCTCTATCACATCCAATTCACCATTCGAGTATCTCCAGCTGTTTTCCAACAGCTCTTCCGGCTCATTTTCTTCTTCATTCTCTTCATTCACTTCATTTTCAATATTCTTTGAATCTACGGAATCATCAGAAACACTTTCTGAATCTACAAAAGTATCTTCTGAATCCGGAGACGCTTCATTTAATTGTTCCTCATCATTCTCTGATTCCGTACCCGCTGTCTCATCTTCACCATCCAAAGTTGAATCACTTGTTTCGTCCATTTCGTCTGTGTTGTCAATACTATTCTCTTCACCGCTCTGAACATTCTCTTCCGCATAACTTGTATAACTCGTCATACCAATCTCGGCCAACATTATGCTTAAGCATAGAATGATTGAACAAAATTTCCTCATCTTTATCCCCTTTCATCTTACTGCTAGTCTTTTATCAGTGCATTCTCCGTACTCCCCGGTGCCTCCCCTCCTTTTGACACCATAATAATCTGTATCGCTTCTAACCGCTTTGACAAACCTTCCGTACCGGCCGGCTCGCCGTTCTTCGCCCATCCCAACCATCCATAAGTCTGGGCATGAACTCGGTAATAGATATCATACTGCTTTTCCATCTCATCTGTCAACTTAATTTGTATAGCTTCCAAACGTTTAGACTGACCGGACGTTCCGGCCGTTGAATCTCCGACTACCCAATCCTGCCAACCATAGCTCTGCACATGAACCTTATATTTGATGTCTCCGTCATATTTTTGATTATTTAAATTAATCTCTATGGCCTCCAGACGCTTTGCACTGCCTGTTGTTCCGCTCGCTCCGCCTCCCATTACATAATCCTGCCAGCCATGGGTCTGGACATGGGTCCTGTACTGAATTAAAGGCTGAACAAATGGTCTGCCCGTATCTCCCGGCGCTGCGTCGCCTTTCTTAACAAGTTGAATCTGAATCGCTTCCAAACGTTTTGCAGCGTCCGACGCCCCCGCCATCTCTCCGTTCTTCGCCCAATCTAACCATCCATAGGTCTGTGCATGGACGCGATAATAAATATCATAATTCTCTGCCATCTCTCCCGTCAAACGAATCTGCATTGCTTCTAATCGCTTGGCTTCCCCTGATGTTCCGCAAAGTTCGTCATCCGTTTTCCAATCCTGCCAGCCGTAGGTTTGTACATGGCTTCTATATTGAACAGAGCCGCTGTACTCCGGATTATTCAATTTAATTTTAATGGCTTCGACTCTCTTTGACTCTCCGAAAGTTCCGGCAATATCTCCCGCCGAAACATAATCCTGCCATCCATAGGTCTGCACATGGGCGCTGTATGTGAGCATAGGCTGCTCCGGCTCTTTTCCGGAAACCGGATAAACATAGTCCTTGCTTACATACGCATACATAGAACTACTGTCGTATGTTCCGTCGTCCGAGTTAATCTGTGTTCTATTGCCCGTCAATACCGGATCGCTCTGAACCTTGTAGAATCCCTCGGATTCTTCCAGAATCAAAAAGGCATAATTCGAAACACTGCCTGTATTATACAAAATCTGAGATGAAGTTGACGCGTCTTTACGGACATTGACCGCCGTATGTTCCGTTGCCATTCGGTCTTTGATTCCAATTGTATAATAATTCTGATCTTTTCCTGTACTGTTATTATCTAATACCCAAGCTATGGAAGCCGCCTTCTCTCCCCAATACGGATCCGACGCATATCTGACGTTGATCCCGCTGGCCTTGTCTCCGCAGAAGCCCCCGTTATAATACCGGTAATCAGCCCTTAAGTACCGCTTAGACATGTAGGTCTCTGCAAAATCCTTGATACACGTATTGACATCCGGAAATGAATTTGCGCTGCTTCCCGGAGAGCTGTCTACTGCGTTGAGCCCAAACAAATTATTCTTGTTCTTTGCAATGGAGCTTGTCCCCCATGCGCTTTCATGAGCTCCTACTCCCGCCATGAGGAGCGCATTAACCCCGTATTTGTCCTGATTATTTACAAACAGATCGCCTGAATTGTACATTTTCGAACCGCCGGAGGAAGCCTTTTTATTCACCATCGCTTTCAGCTCGCTGGCTGTGTACATGGATTTCCCCCTTAAAGGAAGATACTGGAAATAATTATAATACGGCTCCTCCGGATTAATGGAATTACTTCTAGTCTCATTCTTATAATCCGATATCATGGTTTCATAATCAGTATAAAAATAATGACCGTCGTAACTATAATATGTAGCCCCGGTCGACATGTAGGACTGCTGCGGTCCTACGTCAACCGTTCCCGCATACCCGGGCGTGGTCATATCCGTACACAGACGATGCAGAATCCTTGTTCCATTCGCATAATAGTTACTAAAGCTCTTGGCGCTGCTAAAGTTTACCACCTGAACCTTAGACGCGTCAACCAAACCGACTACGCCGCTCAGCATGAACTTTACTTTTCCATTCTCTGTTCCCAGATAAGCCGCGTCCGCGCCGCTCTTCCCGTATGTATACCCAATAGCGCCTGTTCTAAATTCCGTGTACTCCGTGGTGGTTGTAACCGTCTTGCCCGCGGCGTTAGCCCTGAAATTGACAATCTTAAGCCCGTCATTCGCCCTATCATGAACGGCTATCTCGTCAATAACCCCGTCGCTCTGATCCTCGACGATAAATACATTGCCATACTCATCCACACTTGTAAGCTCGCGTCCCTCCATGGAATACTCAAGACTGCCCAGAGGCGCATCTTCGGCAGCGGGATCTTCTTCTGTCTCTGTCTGTTCCGGAACATTCGCTTGTTCCTCTGGTATCTCCGGCTCGTTCTGCTCTTCTGGTTCCGCCGGCGCTTCCGGATCTTCCTGCTTATCCTGCTCGTCCTGTATCTTCTCTACCGCCGGATCTTCCACCTCTGCGGCTGTAACAGATAAGTCTGCCATAAGCAAACTGCATATACAAAAACATAAGATAACAGCTAATCCTCTTCTTCTCATTGATATGCCTCCTCTTTATGTATCTCACTTAACACCCAAATTATACCCCAATGTCCAAAGAAATGCAATACACCTTATTTTTCTAACTATTTTTCATAGTATGCGTTTGCCGTGCTGCCCGGCGCAGGGGCCCCTTTTTCAACTAATTGTATCTGAATTGCCTCCAACCGGTATGCATACCCCGCGCTCCCTGCTTCTTGACCGTTCTTCGTCCACCCTAACCATCCAAACCTCTGACAATGCACCCGATAATATACGTCGTATTTTTCTTCTGCCTCGCCTGTCAGCCTAATCCGGATTGCTTCCAGCCGAAGAGCGCGTCCGCTCGTTCCGCTCATGGCCCCGTCGCTCTTCCAATTTTTCTCCCAGCCGTCTTTTTGAACATGGGTGCGGTATCTGACTTTTGCCGCCGTATAGAGCGAAATAAAAGGTTCGTCCGTATCTCCCGGCGCGCTCTCCCCTTTCTTCACTAAAACAATCTGGATCGCTTCTAATCGCTTAGACAGACCTTCCGTACCCGCCGCCATATTGTTTTTAGCCCATCCAAGCCATCCGTAGCTCTGCGTATGTACGCGGTAATAGATATCATACCGATCTGCGTCTCTTCCCGTCAGCTTCATCTGGATTGCTTCTAGCCTTTTCCCTTCCCCGCTTGTTCCGCTCATAGCTCCGTCGCTCACATATGACTGCCACCCATACCCCTGTACATGCGTACGATAAGAAACTCCCAGATCGTCACTGCCGCTTATATTAATTTTAATTCCCTCCAAACGAAGGCCGCTTCCGGATGTTCCGCTGATATCTCCGTCATATTTAAAATCCTGCCATCCTATTTTCTGCACATGCGTCTGATAAGAGATCTGAGGCGCAGACGCCGCCTCTGCTGCCGCATTTTGTAATTGAATCATTCCGTAACCATATACATCGTCCCTGCCAACCGGACCCAAATCTTTGGCGGTAGATTTTAACGCCTCTTCAATCTGTTCCGCCGTCATTCCTCCATTAACACATTTCAAAACCGCCGCCGCTCCCGCTACAATCGGCGACGCATAGGACGTCCCTGACACATATGAATAATCTCCTCCGGCATCCGTCGTGCATACGCCGTCCCCGGGCGCGCACAGATCGACCTGAGAATTTCTATTTGAAAAATCAGACGCCCGACACTCCGCATTGAGCGCGCTTACCGATATAACTCCTTCACATGACGCCGGATAATTATACCTTGTGTCTCCGTCGTTTCCGGAAGACGCCACAAGAAGCTTTCCGGAAGCTTTTAATTTTCTAATCGCTTCCTCCTTTACCGAATCAAGCACTTCGCTTCCAAAACTCATATTTACTATCTGGATATCCGGACGCGCTGCGATCTCTTCCATCGCCGCAATAATATAAGCTCCGTTCAATAATTTATCTCCGGCATAGGCTCCTCCCACTCGATAGGCGACCACCTTTACCGGGGCTTCCCCCGCTATCCCCGAGATCCCTATATTGTTATTTGCCGTCGCCGCAATCAATCCGCTTACTTCCGTCCCATGGCCAACTAAATCTTTCATTGATCTCGACGTACGTTCCACATAATCGTAACCGATTTCACAGCGTCCCGCCAGATCCGGATGATTGACATTAAGCCCTGAGTCAATTACGGCCACTTTGACCGTATGGGATCCTCTTGCCTTATTCCATGTATCTTCTGCCCCTATCATCTGAAACTGCCATGCCCGTCCGTCCGCTATATAGGGGTCATTCGGGAGTTCGTATAATTCCACCATCTCATTACGGCAGGCGGCGGCAACCCCCGGCTTACCCTCTATCTCTTCAACCAACTCGTCTGTGTCAACAGAGTCATCCGGGACCAGCAAATCTACCGTTTCACATAAGGATTCCCCTTCCGCTACATCAGATACGTCAAGTTCAAGATTCTCTACGCCGCTTTCCTGAGGATTCTCATATACTACAATAATCTGATCTTCAACAGACGCATCTTCGCTAATATCCGGAACCTGTTCCATACTTTGTAAAATACTTTCATCATCCGCATTCTCACACTCGGCATCCTGAGCTTCTTCTAGCCGTTCCGTAATGTTTTCTTCCTTTTCTGAATTTACAATAGCGCTTTGCTCTCCCTCAGTCTCCTTTTCAATTGACTGTAAAGGTTCCGCAAATACTTCTAAAGATAAATTAACACAAAATAATATTACTATAGTAAATATTGATATTACTTGCCTAATCCTTTTTTTCACTTTCACCCCGCCTCGCTGGAAAAATCATTCCTGTTTAATTTTCGGCTTTAAAAAAATTCTCCGTAATATATTTTGTATCGGATTAATCAAACATACATTCAAGAAAATCCCCACTATCAAAGATATAAAAAGAGTTACAATTACTGATTCCAGAAAATAAACCGTAGAACTTTCTGCTTTTATAAATTTAGGAACAATATTTCTAACTATGGTCCAATGAATTAAATATACTATAAAGGATTGTTTTGCCAAAAAACGAATTATTCTATTAAATTGATAATTTTTTACTTTGATTTCTCTGTCTATAAAAATGTATAACGCCATAGTAAAAAGGACAAATGCAACTGCAAGATCCTTAGCGTTTTTATAATTTTCAGGTATCAACCAAATGCCCAGTACGGTAACTATATATCCTGCCACCCCACATATATAAAACTTTCTTTTATTTTTTTCATTAACAATTCTGTCGCAATAATAACCTGCAAAAAATGAAATAATCCATCCTGATAATAACCACCCGCTATAAGAAAACTTAATTCCTATATCTGCTGTCATGTATATACTAACAAAATTCCAAAGTAAAGCAATTGCAAATAAAATATTAAGCTCCCAGTTTTTCATTTCCTGCAACATCTTAGCTAAAAAAGGAGCGCTAAGCAACATTCCAATTAGAGGATACATAAACCATAAATGAATCGAAACATTTGTCGTCATAAAAGCCGTATAAGTATACTTTATATAAGCTTTAATTGAAAATACCAATTCTTGATTTTGATAAAAGTCCCACATACTTAAAAGGCATGTAACAAAAACATAGGGAAATACGATTGAAATTATTTTTTTGATATAATATTTCCTGTAATCGTCCTTGTCAGAAAATTTGTACTTTAAGTTAAATTTTCCACTCAACATATAAAATATACTATTACACGATGCCAAAAATGTTGACATCATTATCAGTAATAACCGGTGATTTTCAAACGGCTTTCTTGACACATGTATAGCGATCACAAATACCATAGACATTACACGCATCAAATCGCAATTAATCTCTCGATCTGCATAATTTCCTTGATTTTTTAAATTATCCATTGATTTTTCTCTCCTCACAAAACTGAACCACTACCGGCTAAAGCCGGTAGGTTCGGTCTGCTGCTAAAGCAGCCTAAAGTTGTCCCTCTTCTACTTTATTCCTTTATACTTTACTTTATCCGATCTCAAAGTTATCAGATTTGCTTCTCTCTTGTAAATCCTGATTTTTTATATATTCTTTGATGATTTCATCTGTTACATTGCCGCTGCTTGCCACAAAATATCCTCTTGCCCACAAATGCTGCCCCCAGAATTCTTTACTTAATTCTTTATATTCCATTTGGAGCTTTCTGGATGTGTTCCCCAAGGTTTCGCCTTAAGGCGAGGGTTTTAACCCCATTATACAGACAATAATTAATCAAATTGATCCTCAGACAATTTTACAACAACTATTCCCTCCTTTTCTTTAATAGAACCTTTCTGCGGCCAAACCGGCATATCTTTAGCTATTTCTCTCGCCTTCAGCACCTGCTCCGGAGTAATATTATAATTACGGTACGCTCCTTCCACATCAGCAAGTGCAGATATCCTCATATTAGAAATATAATAATAAGGCTGGGCTTCGGCATACATCTGAAAATAAGATACTCCAATCAATTCCATAGGCTGAAAACACGAAGAATTCAACGGCACTTGATGCATACCTATATAAGCAATACTTACCTTATCATTCGGGTCTATCCCCTGATCATACATAGCGTCGACAATCTGATGTAAAAAGTTACAATCCTGCCTATACCTAACGTCGTCCGTATACCACAGCCGCAAACTGCACTGTAACTGCTGCACACTAAATATTACTCCAAATATATAGAAAAGAACCGTAAGAACCAGCCCTTTTATATAATTTTTCTTCTTCAATTCCCGAAACTGCTCAATCAACAGCATGTATCCGCTTCCCAAAATAAAAGCAAGCGGACACTGCACTCTTGCAGCCGCCATCATCGTATTTTCATATGCTCCGGAATAAATTGTCAAAGCAAACGGAATAATTGCCAAAACCCCATATGCCGCATAATCAAAGAATCTTCTAAGCGTCATTTCCCGCAATTCCAAAAGAAACATTACGAAGATCCCGGCAAGAAGCAGCGCATAAGCCAGTGAGAAAATCTTTCTCCCCAACAAAACATCTCCAACATGCTTCTTAATATTTTCCAGACACGCCCTAACCGGAATCTGCCCCCACGCCATATAAGAATTAAGATAATCAGAATCCGAGAAAAACAGCGAAGTTATTACCTGATTGATAATAAAAGCCGCTCCAAAAATACCAATCATCTTAGCGCAGTCAAAAACCGCCTCTTTAAAATCTCCCCGTCCTAGAATCAAAAAACATACGATCGTCATTGCAATAAACATCGTTACGTTGGACTGGTAAGAGCCGAAACTCCAAACCAACGGAATCACAGCCAAAAAACCTTCTATCTTCCTGCCTTCTTTCAGCCACCGGAACAGCATAAGGTCTGCAATAACAAGAAGAAGCATCGAAAATGAAACCTCAAACACCTGCAGTTTAAAGAACCATTGGAATACAAATACCGGATGCGAAAGGAACAGCACGCTGAACAGATAATAATTATATTTTTTTTCCCCGTTGCTTACATAGTAAAACAAATAACATCCTAACAACAAATATCCTACTATGCAGACATAACCCATTACAGACGCTATGTAAAGATTGAACCACATGGTTCCAAATATTTTCTTTGACAGCACAAGCCCCCAGCGTCCGATCATTAACCAATTCAATGTAGTATTCGGCGAGTTAATAAAAGAATCCGTATCAATCGAAACAGTCAAGTTCAACATCCTGATTCCAAATAAAAACAAAACCAAAACCAATTCGAAAAGTACCAAAAATTTCCTATCTTTTACATATTTTATTATATCTCCTATCATCACCCTACTCCCTTTGTATATTGTCCTCTTTCACCAGATAAATAGGCCTTCCCTTAATTTCCATATAAGTCTTGGCAAGATATTCGCCCAGAATACCCACGCAAAACAATTGTACTCCTCCAATCAGCAGCATGATACAAATCATAGAAGGCCATCCAGCTACCGGGTCGCCAAATATAATCGTCCTGACAACTATAACCACAACAAAAAAGAGTGCAGCACAACAAAAAAACATTCCGGTAACTACCGCAAGCATTAAAGGCACAGTTGAAAAGGCAACAATACCTTCAATGCTATACAATAGCAGCTTCCAAAAAGACCATTTTGTCTCTCCTGCCACACGATTAACATTCTCATACTCTAACCACTTAGTCTTATATCCTACCCAGCCAAATAGACCTTTTGAAAAACGATGATATTCTTTTAATTCCAACATAGCATTTACAAACTGCCGTGTCATTAACCTATAATCCCGCGCGCCGTCTACAATGTCCGTAGTAGAGATTCTATTCATAATCTTATAGAATCTTCTTGCAAAAAAGGAACGTATAGGCGGTTCTCCTTTTCTCGATACCCTCCTTGTGGCAACGCTGTCATACCCTTCCTTTTTTATATAGCGGAACATCTCCGGAAGTAAAGACGGGGGATCCTGCAAGTCTACGTCCATTAATACCACATAGTCCCCTTTTGCATTTTGGAGCCCTGCATAAATAGCCGCCTCTTTTCCGAAATTTCGTGATAAGCTAATATACTTAATTCCGGAATCTCCCTCGCTTAACCTCTTGCATATGCTGAGAGTCCGATCCTTCGACCCATCGTCAACAAATACTATCTCGAAGTTTACATATCCCATTTTTACGGTAATCTTTTTCATCTCTTCATAAAATAATGGAATCGCTTCTTCTTCATTATAACAAGGCACAATCACACTAATAAGTTCCATTCTTTCTCCTCTAACTAACAATACCGATAGTCTGTCCTACCATATATTTTTCTCCTACGCCGTCGGTCACATACGCCTCTATATAATATTCTCCCAATTTATATCCAAAATCCAAAATATTCACGCCGGCATAATAGCTCCCGTCTTCCTGCATCTCCATCTCTATATATTGAAGGTCGCTCTGGTCTCCTTCCGTCCACACGGACAATATTACCTCTGACACTCCATTCGATATGTTTTCAAATTCTGCCGCCTTTACGGATATGCTCCCCGTTTCGCTGTTATATTCTTCCGCCGTCACTTTAGCTTCCGGCGCTTTCCCTATACGTATCAGCAATTCTTGATTATTCTCGTCCAAATCCGCAAGCGATTCCAATAGTTCGGACTTTCTTGTAATCTCGCTCTGCTCAACCTCTATTCCAAATCGCTCGGTCAATGTCTGTTTGCTTGAGAAAAGATTCGTTCCAAGTCCCAATCTTTCTCCTTCGATCTCTATTCCTAAAGCAGCCAGAGTAGTTGGGAAAAAATCAAAAGTCGTATAACTTCTTTCTTTATCTATCTCTACATTAACAGCAGAATTAATATAGGCCGTATATACCTTTCTGTCGTAGTCTTTGTCCACATCCTCGCAAAAATTTGAATCCATTGTCAGATGATCTCCAACTAAAACAATAGTTGTATTTTCGTAAAAACTCTGCCGTTGAATCCAACTTACGAATTCATTTATCTGGCGGCTGCTGCATGCCATTACGTTAGCATATTGATCATTCTTATAGGAATCTCCACAAAGCCCGCATATATAGCCGTCCTCAAAATGAGTATCTACCGTCAGCAATGTCAGATTAAATGGTTCTTCATGACCCGCCATCTCCAGAAGGCTTTCTTTAGCAAATTCAAATAGCTTCTGATCCTCATATCCCCACCATACCAAATAATCTTCCGGTATCATTTCCGTATCCAGAGCATATTCATAGTCTATGATATTATAATCTCCATGCTCCTGAAAGTACAATCTTCTTCCGCCGAATGTCGCGTCCGAACCAATCATTAATGTTTGTTCGTATCCGGCATTCTCTAAGATATCCCCTAAGGTTACCACTCCTGAAAAAAACGAGTCCTGCGTATCCATACTATTTTTTTCAATAGAAATACTCAATGGAAGTCCCGACGTCTGACCAAACAGCGCTCCCATCGTCCATGTTGTCCCAGCCAAAGAATGTCCGCCGTTCAGATTACTATTCTCCCCGGAAAAATCCTCATTCTCCTGCGCTAAACTTGTCAATTCAGGAATTACATTTCTCTCGAATCCTCCTCCGTTTTCCTTATCGGCAAACGTCGTTTCCATTGATTCCAAGAATATGTATATCAAATTTCTCTTTTTTTCAGGAAATTGCAGCACAACCTCCGCCGGATCCGCATAATTGACATCAATAAATGTAGAATATTCCCCTTTTGCTTCTACATATCCGCCTGCATCCAGTTCATTCCATGCTCCTTGAATCACTTTCGTCGATAATACAAAAGAGACAATTATCCCCCCTGCCATTAACACATAATATCGCTTTTTATTGTGCCATGAAAGAAATAAGATTACAGCCACTATCAAAACTAAAACCGCAGGCGCGACACATATATTGAGATACTCCCTGATCATATCTTCATTCGTTCCTTCCAACGGTGCCGTCAGATGATAGACCAGCTCATCCATAGTCAGATTACTCCAGGTATTAAACATCCATTGAATACTAAAATATATAACCGTCGCCAATACCATCGCAGTAACCGACAGAATCGTTCCCAATAATATCAGGATACCTTTTGTGACTTTTATTACTCCCCTCATATATTTCTATAACTCCTTGTCTTCCGTATATTAACATATATATTAAACTTAAATTTCCATTAACTTCCTGAAACATATCTATTATACTATAAGCCGCATATAATGTCTAATACTTAATATCAAAAAAAACTATGCATTTTAAGCTCTCTTTCGACTAAAAAAGAGCTGTTGCATTAAGCATAGATTTGCAACAGCTCCCTTACTACTCGATCAGACAACAGCCTCTATCAGAGTCATATCGCCAATCCTTATTTCCTTTACCCCATAAGCATTTCCACGCCGGATCTTTAATTCGCAGACCGACTGTTCACCCCGATAATCAATAACTAAATCCATTCTTTCCTGATTTCTGGTCTCCGCCTCCACATAACAATTGCCTGTTCCATTTATAATCGGCTTCAAAAAGAGCACAAAATATCTTCTTCCTTCCTCTTCAAGGAAACTCTCGTCCTTATCGCCATACAAACAATCAAGCCTAAACCGAAGATCTACTACATAATGCTTATCCGGTTTACACGGCCCATTAACATTAAATTCTTAGCCATCCTACCGCCCACTCTTCTTATTCTTATGATTTCTCCAATATCAGCTTTCTGGTAACAAAATTATAAACCATCACAACGCCGGTCACCCCAATCTTAGAAATCATATAATACACATGCAGCTTGTCCACACAGACCCACATCAACACCTGATTAATACCAAGCCCAACCACGCTGAGTATAATAAAGATCAAAAATTCCACAACCTTATTATTATCTTTATCCGTCTCAAACACGAACTTAAGGCTTAAGGTATAATTCACCATCACAGAAACAGAGAATGAGATACCGGAAGAGACCAAATAACTAATCCCACAGATCTCCGTAAGAAAAATCATCAATCCGTAGTCAATTCCAAAGCAAATAACCCCCACGATCCCAAACTTCATGAGCTGCTCTATTAGTTTCTTCATCTTTCTTCAAACAATCTCTCCGGATAGATCCCTTTCTCTATTAATCCCCGTATCGACTCTACAACCGCCGCCTTGTCCTCCTGATAGGTAACGCCGAACCACTGGTCACGCGACTCGAGGACCTTCACCTGCGCCTTCCCTTCCTTCAAAAGCTGCCCGATAATCCCCGGCAGCAAATATTCGGCTTTAACCTCTTCCTTCCTGACCTTGCTTAGAAACTCTTCGAAGCCCTCTTCCAAAACCTTGAAAAATTCCGGCTGCAATCCCCACATATTCATGGACACCGGCGAATCCAGCTCAAGCCGGATCTCTTCCCCGTTTTTCACAGCCGCCGCATAGCCGTCCCTTCCTTCAATCTCGTATGTCTCCTCAATCTCGCGAAGCATCTGGCTGTCATCCACCTTGCACACGCCTCTGGTCACAGTTCCATTCTGGCTCAAGGTATTCTTAAGCCTAAAACCTACCATACTGATATCCGTACATCCGTGAGGCTTCACCAGTTCGGCATAGGCCTCCCGATACGCTTCTTTTCCGTAATAATCGTCCGCGTTGATTACCAGAAACGGCTCATGGACAACTTCCTTACAGCATAAAATTGCCTGCCCCGTCCCCCATGGCTTCGTTCTTCCTTCTAACTTATCCTGAAATTTCTCCGGAATATCCTCTAACTCCTGATAGGCGTAGCCCACTTCCACTTCTTTCTCAATTCGATTCCCGATAATCTCCTTGAAATCTTTCTCCAAATCCCTTCTGATTACAAATACAACCTTATTAAACCCTGCCTCTATTGCGTCGTAGATCGAATAATCCATAATAATCTCGCCGTTGGGTCCCACGGGCGCAAGCTGCTTGATTCCCTGTCCAAACCTGCTTCCGATTCCTGCCGCCATAATAACCAATGTAACTTTCTTCATATCCATTCTCCATTTTTAGGTATATTTTCCAAACTTCGTTCTATTATACTATACTCCGTGCAATTTGTCTAAGCCATTATCTAAGACTTTTCTTATAAAAATGCAGTACGATCCGTTCCAGATAACGTTTCAGCACAATCTGAATCTCCTCCTTCGGGTGTATTGGTTTCACCAGGATATTGCCGATTCCTGCCCGCTTCGCCCCCCAAACATCCGTAAAAAGCTGATCCCCGATAAACAGGGAGTTACTCCTGTCCGTACCCATAATCTCCATTGCTTTCAAATAATTCTTCGTGGAGGGCTTATGGGCGTCATAGACATAATCCACCCCGATGTCCCGGTTGAACATCTTTACCCTTGGTTCCTGATTATTGGAGATCAGACAGCATCTGAATCCAATCGCCTTAAGACGCGCAAATAAAGCCACGGCTCTATCGTCAGCCGGCGCGCCGTGGGGCACCAGCGTGTTGTCAATATCAAAAATCAGGCCTCTGTACCCTTCCTTATATAACCGTTCAAAATCTATAATATATGTGGAAGCCACATATTTATCCGGAAAAAACATATCAAACATTCTAATCTTCCATCTCCATCAGACGCTGTACAAGCTCCTCGCACACCTGCAGTACCGTCTTATTATCCGTATTAATCACGATGTCCGCAGCCGCCTCATATTTTTCGCGCCGCTGTTCCATCAGTTCCGAAATCCCCTTAACATTCTTCCTGCCGTTCAGAACGGGCCTGTCGTCGTCATCCTTCACCCGCTCATAGACCGTCTCCGGACTTGCGGTTAATAGTACCACACGTCCGTTTTTCTTCATCTCCTCCACGTTGCGCTCCCTAAGCGCTGCTCCGCCGCCGCAGGAAATCACCGTATTCCTGTGGGACTGCATTTCCACAAGAAGTTCCGTCTCCCTGTCACGAAAATACTCTTCCCCGTAAGCGTCAAAGATATCCGGGATGCTCATCTGTTCCCGATTTGCAATCACCTGATCCATCTCCACAACCTTCATTGCAAACACCGCGCTTAAATATTCAGAAACCGAGGACTTTCCCGCCCCCATAAAGCCAATGAGCACAATATTATAATCGAACAGCTTCCTTGCCTGAATCCGTTTGCTGTTCTTCATCTTCTCTATAATAGAGTTGCGTTCCACCAACGCGTCAATAATCTTATCGTCGCAGAACCCTAACTGCTCCCTGTATTTCTCCAAATCGTTCATTACATCCTTATCTCCTATCCCTCAATCCGGCTACGTTCCCATTATACTAAACAAGAAATACTTTTGCAATGATTCCCTAGAAATCCGCCAGCGTCCGACCTACATCCTTCTTAAATTTCTTCCACGCCTCCTCGTCCTCCACAAAATACTTTGGACAATTCTTACCGGTCACATCGTGGTGGCGGATGATGTCGTCCTCATTCAGTTCAAATTTCATACACAGCCATGCGCATAACTGCACCATAGACCGATATGTCTCGTCGTTGAACTTTCCCGACTCGTCCGGATGACAACATTCGATAGACACGGTGTCTATATTGCGCTCGTTCGAGGCGTACGCCACCTCCCAAGTAGGAACGCACTGGATAATCTCCCCTTCAAGACCTATGATGAAATTACTGCTCGCCTGTGTAGTATGGCTATCCTTAAGGCCTTCGAAATAATCTCTGTTATCTATGGCGGAAGCTCCCGGATTCGCCGTGTAATGCACCACAATCCCCTTAATCTTGTCTGTGGGCTGTCCCGGTCTGGAATAGGGGTTCACAGTCAGCAGTTCCACGTCTATCTCCGGCTCGATCGCCTCGAACTTCTCTTCCTGAGACTCTTCGGAACCGCCTCCTAACCATGAGGGCTTAAAGATCTTGATCAGCATAAGGATAATCAGCAATACGACTAGCAGGATCAGCCCAATCCTCAGATAGCGCTGAATCTTCCTTCTCTTCTGTACATTCGAAACTTTTCTGTGGGTCTTTTTCTTCGTTTTCTTCATGTCTTTCTCCGTTTTGTATTCTACTCTTATCATAACATATACTATTTATATTTTCGTAAAAAATTCCTTAGAAATTTATGAAGAGTTGAAAAGCAAAGGTAAAAGACCGCCGGGAGCAATGATCCAGAACATCTCCCAGCGGCCTTCTATACCGTTGCTGCTATATTAGAACGAAGCCTTAGCTACTTCCAAGAAAACTGATAGACTGTGACCGTATCATAGGACTCCCCCGCCCTCACCACAGGCCCTTCAAATTGCTCCTTATGTACCGCATCCGGAAAATACTGGGACTCGAAACAAGCCGCCTGACGTTTCCCATAGACCGCTCCTTCCTTGCCGCTCTCACTGACAATAAAATTACCGGTATAAAACTGCATCCCCGGAAGATCCGTGTATACTTTCATCTCAATTCCCGTCTGTTCCGACCACATCGCGGCGGCCTGACGGTATCCGCTTCCATTCAGCGCCCAATTATGGTCGTAACCCTGCCCCAACTCTAACGCTTCATAAGCCGCCTCAATCTCTCTGCCAATAGGTTTTCTGCTCCGGAAATCCATCGGCGTCCCCTCGACGTAAACAAGCTCGCCGCTTGGAATTGACTCTGCGTCCGCCCTCGCATACGCATCCCCGCAGATCATAACCTCCTGCTCAAGAATATTACCGGAACCATGTCCGGAAAGGTTAAAATAGCTGTGATTCGTCAGATTCAAGAGCGTGTCCGCCTCCGGAACCGCGTGATATTGGATCTTCACTTCATTATCATCGGTCAGCGTGTAGACCACCTTGATATCCACAGCTCCCGGGAATCCCTGATCGCCGTCGGGGCTGTGGAGCGCTAAGCTTACATGTCTGTCGTCCGCCTCCTCGACCTTCCACATACGCTTATCATAATAGTCCGTTCCTCCATGAAGGGTATTCCGGTTATCATTCTGCGTGAGCGTATACGTCTCGCCATTCAGCTCAAATGCCCCGCCCCCGATTCGGTTCGCAACCCGTCCTACCGTTGCTCCGAAGTACAGAGTTCCCTTCTCATAACCTTTCACATCATCGTATCCAAGAACCACGTCTATAAGATTCCCGTCCCTGTCCGGAACCATAACCTTCACCAGTATTGCGCCGTAATCTGAGACCGCAATCTCCATACCGTTCCGATTCTTCAATGTATATAACGCTACGCTCTCTCCTTTTGCCGTTGTTCCAAAATCACTTTTCATTATCTAACCTCACTGTTTTGCCCCAGGGCCGTACATTACACGCCTGCCCTGATTACTGTTCACTCCGTGACCAACAACACGCTTCGCGATTTCGTGCTGAAAAACTCGGGATTTCCACACAAACCGTGCGGAGACACCTCGCAAAATAGCGGCGTGTGAACCTGAACTTCTACTCGTCTACGCTGTAATTAGGAGCTTCTTTCGTAATGTGTATATCATGAGGATGACTTTCCTTCAAAGAAGCGGCGGAAATCTTTACGAATTGTCCGTTCTCCTTCAGCTCCTGAATCGTATGCGCGCCGCAGTAGCCCATACCGGACCTTAAACCGCCCATCAACTGGAATACGGTATCCTCCACCGTACCCTTGTACGCAACGCGGCCTTCCACTCCTTCCGGAACCAGCTTCTTCGCATCGGATTGGAAGTAACGGTCCTTACTTCCGTTCTCCATCGCGGCAATGGAACCCATACCACGGTATACCTTATATTTTCTTCCCTGGAACAGCTCGAAAGTACCCGGACTCTCGTCGCATCCTGCGAAAATACTTCCCATCATGCAGACGTTCGCTCCGGCTGCGATTGCCTTGGTCATATCCCCGGAATACTTGATACCGCCGTCGGCGATGATTGGAATCCCGTACTTATCCGCCGCCTCATAGCAATCCATAACCGCTGTAATCTGCGGAACGCCGATTCCTGCTACGATACGCGTCGTACAGATAGACCCCGGCCCGATTCCTACCTTCACGGCGTCTACCCCTGCCTTAATCAAAGCTTCTGCCGCCTCGCCCGTCGCAACGTTTCCGGCAATCACCTGAAGATCCGGGAACTTTGACTTCACCATATCCACCGTGCGGATTACATTGGCGGAATGTCCGTGGGCAGAATCCATCACAACAACATCCACCTTCGCATCCACCAGTTCCTTGGCGCGCTCCAGACAATTCGCGGTAATACCAATAGCCGCCCCGCACAGAAGCCGTCCCTGCGAATCCTTGGCAGACAGCGGGTATTTAATCTGCTTTTCAATATCTTTGATAGTTATAAGACCTTTTAAGTTGAAATCCTTATCTACGATTGGAAGCTTTTCCTTCCTTGCCTTGGCAAGTATCGTCTTAGCTTCCTCCAATGTAATCCCTTCATGGGCTGTGATCAGACCTTCGGAGGTCATAGACTCCTTGATCTTCTTAGAGAAATCTTCTTCGAACTTTAAATCACGGTTTGTAATGATACCAACCAGCTTCCCGTTCTCCGTAACCGGAACGCCGGAAATCCGGAACTTCCCCATCAGATTATTGGCATCTTCTAAAGTATTCTCCGGAGACAGATAGAATGGATCCGTAATGACGCCATTCTCAGAACGCTTTACCTTGTCCACCTCTTCTGACTGTTCCTCGATGGACATATTCTTATGGATAATACCGATTCCCCCCTGACGAGCCATAGCGATAGCCATCCTGTGTTCCGTAACCGTATCCATACCCGCGCTCATCATCGGTATATTCAGTTTGATACTCTTTGTTAAAAAAGTTGACAAGTCTACCTGATTCGGAACCACTTCTGAATATGCAGGCACTAATAGGACGTCATCAAACGTAATTCCTTCTCCGATTATCTTTCCCATGATTTTCATTCCTCTCTTTCTCTTTAAATTGGTGTCGATGTCGGTTGACAATATATTTAAATGCTATCATAACTAATTATGATAGCATTTGTCAACTAATTTCTTATACTTTTTTCGTCGTTTTTTTCGTCGTTTTGCAGCAGTTCATCCTTCCGGCTTCACCGTTGCGGAATCCGCCCGTATTAAAGTCTGCCTGCGGCAAAGAGGCGATTCCCGGCTGCAGGACGAACTAACGTATTACCTTTCTCGGCGCAAGCATATAAAATCCTTCCACAATCGTCTCGTTCGGCTCAAAAATCACCTTTCGAAGTTCTCCCTTTCCGGACAGAACCAGCGCGTACACCTTCGCCCGACCGGTATGCGAACTGAAATCCAAAGTCCGGGCATTCTTATACTGATTCAATTCCGCCGCGTCCACCGGCGCAAGCAGTTCCATATCGGCTACATTGGCGTTAAACATCTTCTTGCGCTTCGCCTTATTCATGATCTTATCAATATCCAAATCCCCGTTCAAAAATAAATATTCATATTCAACATTGAGCCTTCGGAACATAAATACATCCAGCACAATCATAAGGATCGGCAGGATCAGCCCGATGGGATACATCAGAATGATCAGAAATGAAACGATCGTTGCCGAAACCAATATCGCCTTAATCAGAATATCCTTCATGTCTGTCTGTTTTTTTACCAGTTGTTCCGTATAAAAATCATTCATCCTCTACTCCTCCGTAGTCTTTATTGGGCCAGTACGAAAACCTCTTACCCTGTATATGTGATTTGATTTATATGTATTGTAACATACCTCATTAGACAGTGCAACCGTTCATCCGCCTTCCAATATATCTCTTTGTTTTGCGATTTCTGTGCATCACGGAGCGTGTTACTGGCCACGGAGCGAACAGTATTGTAGCAGTATTATAGAAAAAGAGGCTGCCGCGAAACAGCCGTTATACGCCGTATACGGGATATTATTTGTAATATCATCCATATACAGCGTATAAACTGCATTTCGCAACAGCCCTAAAAATCTAGTGTACTGACATAATTACATCATGCCCATTCCGCCGCCTGCGCCTGCCGGCATTGCCGGAGTCTCTTCTTTGATATTAGCGACAACCGACTCTGTCGTCAGCAATGTAGACGCAACGCTCGTCGCATTCTGCAGCGCGCTTCTTGTAACCTTCGCCGGATCAAGAATTCCGCTCTCTACCATATCCACATACTTCTCAGTCAGTACGTCGAATCCTGCCCCCGGAGCAGACTCTTTTACCTTATTGATGATAACGGATCCTTCCAGGCCTGCGTTCGCTGCGATGTGGAATAACGGGGATTCCAGAGCCTTCAATACGACGTTCGCGCCTGTCTTCTCGTCTCCGCCAAGCTTCTCTGCCAGCGCCGCCACTTCTTTTGCGGCATGGATATAAGCAGAACCGCCTCCTGCAATGATTCCTTCCTCCACTGCCGCTCTCGTAGCCGCAAGCGCGTCTTCCATACGAAGTTTCGCTTCCTTCATCTCCGTCTCGGTCGCAGCGCCCACACGGATTACGGCAACGCCGCCTGCCAGCTTCGCAAGTCTCTCCTGCAGCTTCTCTTTATCAAAATCAGAAGTAGTCTCTTCAATCTGCAGCTTGATCTGTGCAACACGGTCGGAAATCTCCTTCTTGTCGCCAAGACCGTCAACGATAACCGTGTTCTCCTTCTGGATCTTAACAGACTTCGCACGCCCCAACTGATCCATAGTCGTCTCTTTCAGATCCATACCAAGCTCGTCGGATACTACCTGTCCGCCTGTCAGGATTGCGATATCTTTCAGCATCTCTTTTCTTCTGTCGCCGTATCCCGGAGCCTTCACTGCCGCTACATTGAAGGTTCCGCGCAGTTTATTGACAATCAGTGTTGTAAGAGCCTCGCCCTCTACATCCTCGGCGATAATCAGCAATCTTGCGCCGGACTGTACGATCTGCTCTAACAGAGGAAGGATATCCTGAATATTGGAGATCTTCTTATCTGTAATCAGAATGTACGGATCTTCCAGAACAGCTTCCATCTTATCCATATCAGTAGCCATATAAGCGGATACATATCCGCGGTCAAACTGCATACCTTCTACAAGATCAAGCTCTGTCTTCATGGTCTTGGACTCTTCGATCGTGATAACGCCGTCGTTGGAAACCTTCTCCATTGCGTCCGCTACCATCTCGCCTACTTCGTCGTCGCCTGCGGAGATCGCTGCTACCCTTGCGATCTGATCTTTGTCTTTCAGCTTGCTGGACATCTTTGCAATCGCCTCTACCGCAGTGTCCGTAGCCTTCTTCATACCCTTACGGAGAATAATCGGGTTCGCGCCTGCAGCTAAGTTCTTCATTCCTTCATGAACCATAGCCTGTGCAAGAACGGTTGCCGTCGTAGTACCGTCTCCGGCAACATCATTCGTCTTAGACGCAACCTCCTTGATGAGCTGCGCGCCCATATTCTCGAAAGAATCCTCAAGCTCAATCTCCTTTGCGATCGTCACGCCGTCGTTGGTGATTAACGGCGCTCCAAAAGACTTATCCAGAACTACGTTGCGTCCCTTTGGTCCAAGCGTTACCCTTACGGTGTCCGCCAACTGATTTACTCCTGATTCCAGTGCGCTTCTGGCCTCTGCGCCATATTTGATTTCCTTTGCCATGATTATATGCCTCCTAAATCTATGATTATTTAATGATCTGTAACATCCGAATCTGTAAAACCTCTATCTCCGTCCTACTCGCAGATTGCAAGGATATCATCCTGCTTTACGATGATATATTCTTCATCGTCAACCTCTACGTTCGTTCCTGAATACTTGGAATAGATCACCTGCTGTCCGACCGACACATTCATCTTTACTTCTTTGCCGTCTACGGTTCCTCCCGGTCCCACCGCGATAACCTCCGCCTGCTGCGGTTTCTCCTTAGACTGTCCGGGAATCACGATTCCTGACTTAGTGGTTTCTTCTGCTATTAACTGCTTTAATACTACTCTGTCTCCTAATGGTACTAACTTCATAATTTATGCCTCCTTCTAATAATATCTACTTTTGTTAGCACTCATAAAAAGAGAGTGCTAAAAAACTCTAGTAATAAAATAGCACTCTCTTCTAACTTTGTCAACACACTTTATATTTAGTTTACAAGATTTTTATAAAATCCGTTCTTAATCCGGAAATTAAGCACCCTGCCCGCCTTGTTCCAGTATCTTTCCACAATAGAACCAATACATGCCGTGTCCCCTTGGGAGACCTTAATCCTGCACTCATAATTGCCGTCCAATGAAAATTCGGTTACCTCCGTATCCTCCGCTATCAAGTATATGCTCTCTTCCTCCGGTTTATACGTGATAATCCTGCAGTGATGGACCTTCTCATCAAATCTTCCCTCTTTCAGCACCATACGGTTCATCCTGATATCCGCCTGACATCCCTCATACATGCTTCGCTCCCCCTTATATCATACAGAAAAGGTATCAGTTTCCCGATACCCTTTGCCTGTCTTAAATCACTTCATGCGTTCCGCCTTGATATGTTCCAACTCCGTAAATACATAATCGTTCACGACCTTGATATAGGTCCCTTTCATACCTGATGAACGAGATTCGATTACTCCCGCGCTCTCGAACTTCCGAAGGGCGTTGACAATCACAGATCTGGTAATCCCTACCCGGTCCGCAATCTTACTCGCCACAAGGATTCCTTCCGTACCATCCAGCTCTTCAAATATATGGATGATCGCCTCCAGCTCCGAATATGACAGGGTACTGATCGCCGACTGCACGATATGCTCCTTCCTGGTCTCTTCCGCGCTCTCTTCATTCACAGACCGAAGCATCTCAAGCCCCACTACTGTCGTTCCGTATTCACTTAAAATGATATCGTCAATCTCATACATCCGTTCTTTCTTATAGATAAAAAGAGTGCCGAGACGTTCCCCTGCGATATCAATCGGGGTGATAATCGCCTGATATCCATGCACCGTATTCCCGGAAAATCCAAGGGTCTGCAGATTCACATTCTCCTTGGTTGACAGAATACTCAGAAGCCTCTCATTGAGCATCGGGTCGATATGCCTGCCCACCTCCTGCTCAATCAACTCTTTGATGTACGGCACATTACCGCACTTGCTTCCTCCAAGTACCTTTCCCTTCCTGCTCACTACCAGCACATTAGAATCCAAGATTTCAGTAAGCACTTCACAAATATCATTAAATACTACCTTACTTGAATTATTATTGTGCAGTAATTTATTGATCTTTCTGGTCTTATCTAATAATTGTACACTCATTGACATACCTCCATCCTATGCATGTAATATTATCATACAATTCCTTTTTTTTCAATGAATATCCAAATTATTTTTACTATTCTTACCTAATTCTTACTATTTTTGCTATTTTCTTTATTTTCTACGTATCCGCACTGCTCGTCGCTGCAAAGAAGTTTATTTCCTTTTTCAACCATATAGCTTCCGCACCGCGGACACTTTTTCAGGGAAGGTTTCTGCCAGGACATAAATTCACATTCCGGATTATCCTCGCAGCCATAGTATTTTCTTCCCTTCTTCGTCTTGCGCAGCACTACCTCTTTGCCGCAGACAGGGCATGGGACTCCGATCTTTTCCAAATACGGCTTCGTGTTCCTACATTCCGGAAATCCCGGACAGGCAAGAAAACGTCCGTGGGGTCCGTATTTGATGACCATGTTCCGTCCGCACTGGTCGCAGATTACGTCCGTCACCTCGTCCTCGATCTTAACCCGTTCCTGTTCTTCCTCCGCCTTCTCCACGGCGTCCTCAAGATCCGGATAGAAATTCTCGATGATCGTCCGCCAATTCACTTTCCCTTCCGCAACGCCGTCAAGAAGGCTCTCCATATTCGCCGTAAAATTCACATCCACAATGCTTGGGAAGGACTGCTTCATAATATTGTTGACCACCTCCCCAATCTCGGTCAGATAAAGATTCTTATTCTCCTTCGCCACATAACGTCTGGCTATAATTGTAGAGATGGTAGGGGCATAGGTACTGGGACGCCCGATTCCCCACTCTTCAAGGGTCTTTACCAGCGCCGCCTCCGTATAGTGCGCCGGCGGCTGTGTAAAATGCTGCTTCGACTCAAAATCTATCTTCGAAAGTTTAGAATCCTTATCCAGACTCTTGAACAGCACATTATTCTCCTCTTTCTCCTCTCCCGCCTCCGTGTACACAGAGCGGAATCCCTCGAAGACAATCTTCGACGCCGCTACGGTGAACCGGTACTGTCCCGCCGCGATTCGGACAGAGGTCGTCTCGTATCTTGCCGGCTGCATCCTGCTGGCAACGAATCGCTTCCAGATCAGTTGATACAAACGGAACTGATCCCTGCTTAAGGATTCCTTCATTGCCACCGGCGTACGGCTCACATCCGTCGGCCTGATCGCCTCATGGGCGTCCTGAATATTCTTATTACCATTGCCGCTCTTTTTCTCCTCCGCCGCAACATATTCCCGTCCATAATTCTCCGCAATATAATCCCGGACGTTTGCGTCCGCCTCCTCCGATATTCTGGTAGAATCCGTACGCAGGTAGGTGATCAATCCCACCGTTCCGTTTCCTTTGATATCAATCCCTTCGTATAGCTGCTGGGCAATCCTCATGGTCTTTGAAGTGGCAAAATTCAGCGCTTTCGACGCCTCCTGCTGCAGCGTGCTGGTGGTAAAAGGAACCGGAGCCTTCTTCGTCCTCTCGCTCTTCTTGATGTCTTCCACAGAATAGTCCGCTTTGTCAACTTCTTTCAGGATCTCATCTAACTCTTCCTTAGAACGGATTGTCATCTTCTTTTTGTCCGTTCCGTAGAACTTTGCAACAAGGGGTTTCTTCTCCCCTTCCACTTTCAAGTTCGCATCCAGCGTCCAATATTCCTCCGGTATAAATGCATTGATCTCTTCTTCCCGGTCGGCAATAATCCGAAGCGCCACGGACTGCACCCTTCCTGCGCTTAATCCCCGCTTAACCTTCGCCCACAATAGCGGGCTGATTTTATATCCCACTACTCTGTCGAGGATTCTTCTGGCCTGCTGCGCATCCACCAGATCCATATCGATCTCCCTTGCATTCTTCAAAGACGCTTTCACCGCATTCTTCGTAATCTCATTGAAACTGATCCGATATGTCTTCTTATCTTCTAACTTTAACGCTTTGCTCAAATGCCACGATATCGCCTCACCTTCACGGTCAGGGTCAGTCGCGAGATATACCCTATCCGCCTTCTTCACTTCCTTGCGAAGTCCGGCCAGAATATCCCCTTTCCCCCGAATTGTAATATACTTCGGCTCATAATCATGCTCGACGTCAACTCCAAGCTGACTCTTAGGAAGGTCTCTCACATGCCCGTTGGATGCGGTCACTACGTAACTGCTTCCTAAAAATTTCTTTATTGTCTTCACCTTAGCGGGTGACTCCACGATTACAAGATAACGTGCCATAGTCTTGCTTCCTCCATAAACAACTAGCATTTGTCCGCCTTCGGAAACTAATGTATTCCCCCTTAGCGGACTCTAATATAATGATTTTTTGAAACTTCCCGTATACGGCCCTTAATCTCCAGCGTAATCAAACTCTGCATAATTACAGACACATCCTGTCCTGTCTCCGCTATTAACTGACTGAGGCCCTTGGGGAAGAAACCGAGACAACTATACACCACATTTTCGTGATTTTCAAGCGTTTTTTCAATTTTGTCTGTTTTTTGCCCTAACTCTCTCTTGGCGATTCCAAGTTCAGCCAGCAAATCCTCCGGCGTAATCAGTATTCCCGCGCCCTGCCGGATTAAAAAATGGCACCCCTGACTCAACTGGCTTGTCACAGGGCCGGGGAGCGCGTAAACATCCTTTCCCTGCTCTAAAGCCTGATCCGCCGTAATCAATGATCCGCTCCTCTCCCTCGCCTCCATTACCAATACAAGATCCGACAACCCGCTTATGATTCTGTTTCTCATTGGAAAATACATGGGTAGGGGCGGCCTTTTCGGCTGCTGCTCCGATATCACGCCCCCGCTTTGCTGGATATCCATGTACAAACCGATATGATCCCGCGGATAGCAGATATCCACCCCGCAGCCCAGCACGCCGAAAGTCCTGCCGCCTCCGTTTAACGCCCCTCTCTGTCCTGCTCCGTCAATCCCTCTCGCCATTCCACTTATGACCTGAATTCCGTGTTCCGCCAGACACCTCCCATAATCCAGAGCCATCTCCTCGCCGTAGGGCGTACACCTCCTGGCTCCCACAATGGCCGCGCTTAAGGTATTCTCTTGGGGAAGGCTGCCCTTCACATACAATGCGTACGGCGGATCTGCAATCTGCATAAGTTTCTTCGGGTACTCTTCTGAAAAATACGGTACAAACCGGATATTCTGTTTTGCCAGATACTCCCACTCTTTTTCGGTTTCTATCTCTTTCCTCGCCTGAAGAACCGCCTCCACATCCTTAGCTTGAAGGAACGGAAGAAACCTTAACCGCATTTCTTCTATATAATATACAACTCTCCCCTCTTTGTATTCTTCTCTCAGCAATCTTTTTTTACAATCTGACAGATTCGGGATTAATGCCAGCCAGTATTCATACATCATTCCCTGTCACCTCCCCCAATACTTCTTGTCCATCGTCCGGTATCCAATAGCCTCTTTCAAATGAGGCTCGCGAATCCCTTCGCTCCCGTCCAAATCCGCAATCGTCCTTGCCACCTTCAAAACCTTATGATAAGTCCTTGCCGTAAGCCCAAGGGACACGAACGCCTTACGCATCAACAATTCTTCCCCTCTCCCAAGACGGCAGAATTCCTTCAATTCATTGACCCCCAGCATAGAATTAGTCAAGATTCTCCTCCCTTCATACCGCAGTCTCTGCACCTGTCTTGCGGCGCACACCCTATCCCGGATCGCCGCCGAACTCTCCTGCTTATTCCCCATGGCAAGAGACTCGTATTGGATCCTCGGCGCCTCCACGCAGATATCAAGCCGATCCAGAAACGGCTGGCTGACCTTCCCGAGATACTGCTGAATCTGCGTCTGCGTACAGGTACAGCGATTATAGTCGGGATAATTCCCGCAGGGACAAGGATTCATAGCGCAGATCAAAATAAAATCCGCCGGAAATACGAAATTCCCCTGACTCCTAGTAATCCTGATCAGCCTCTCTTCCAAAGGCTGCCTCAGCACCTCCAGCACGGGCTTCTGAAATTCCGTCAATTCATCCAGAAACAGTACCCCTCCATGGGCCAGACTGATCTCGCCCGGTACGGGAAAGGCTCCCCCTCCAATCAGCGCGGCCTTTGTAACCGTGTGGTGTACGCTTCGGAAAGGCCTTCCTTTTATCAGCGGATGCTCCCTGTCTACCATTCCCAGAACACTGTAGATCTTCGTGATCTCAATACTCTCCTCTAAAGTCGGCGGCGGCAGTATGGTGGAAACCCTCTTCGCCATCATAGACTTGCCGCTTCCCGGCGGCCCCACCATCAGTAAGTTATGGCCGCCTGCCACGGCCACCTCAGCGGCGCGCTTCACCGCCTCCTGCCCTTGGATATCGCTGTAATCGATCTCGTCCTTACTTCTGTCTTCCTGCGTCTTTCGTCCCGTTCCTCCTGTGACGGCAGCTATCGTCTGCTCCCCATTGAGATAGCGGCAGGCGTCCGTAAGGTGACCTACCCCAAGAATCTCCATCCCCTTAACCAGCGCTCCCTCCCGGACGTTCCGTATGGGAAGCATACATCTCTTAAAGCCTTCCTCCCTTGCACGCATCACCACAGGGAGTACCCCCGCCACTTCTTTTACGCTTCCGTCAAGGCTCAGTTCTCCGACTACCAGCGTATCCCTAAGCTGCTCTCCTGGAAATATTCCCATGGAAGACAATACGGCCAGCGCAATCGGCAGGTCAAAAGACGCTCCTTTCTTTCTCACGGTTGCCGGCGCTAAGTTTACCACCGTCTTCTTTGCAGGCATCGGGATCCCTGAATTGCGGATTGCCGTCCTCACCCGCTCGGAAGCCTCCTTTACCTCCGATGAAAGATAGCCTACCATATGGAACATCGGCAACCCGTTGCTTACATCCGCCTCCACATGTATCAGCTCAACACGGAGCCCTTGAATCACGGCAGACAAAACGGTACTAAATGACATTCAAATCTCCTTTCTAAGTATTATGCTATATAAATCTGTGATATACGCGGCCGATTGGCCTGATAAATGAAATAGAATAATCTATAGATTATATATCTCGCGACCTCCGCCAAGGTCAAGAAAACTTAGGCCTTGGCATATTGCTCGCAAGAATTAGGATTGTTATGAAATGCGGAAAAATAAATCTTGGATTCTTCTTGTTCAAAATGTATCCTCTCTCCGCTGTCCAATTTTATATTAATATACTTTATACAAGATTGCAAGAAGTTCTCTTAGACAAATTTCGACATTTTCCCGGCGCCCTTATATTTCCACAGAAACACCATCATTACCGCGCTGATGGCCAGCAAACAGTAAAAACTGATTCCCCGGTTCACCAGCGTCGCCGCCGCCATAGGGTTCTTCGTTATCACCTCCGAGAACAACCTGACAAACGCGTACTCGCTGATCCCCGCCGCTCCCGGAAAGGGAAGCAATGCCGTCGTCATAAACAGCACGGTCTGCAGCAAAAACACCTGGGGATAACCTGCTGCGTTCTCCCCCATAGCGAGGCAGACCATATAGGGAATACTAAACCAACAGATTACCTGGTATAGGCTGACCAGCAGCACCTTCCCCATCACCCGCGGTTTCCTGCGGATTAAGTCCGCGCAAGTCTGAAAATCACGAAAGGCCTCGTCTAATTTTTCCCGCCATTTTTTCTTGTCCTTTACCGGAAGCCTGTCGACCGCCCCATGCAGCAGGCGAAGCAGCCTGTCCTTAAGCCGCCGTGAAAACATAACTGACAAAAGCCCCGTAATAAACAGGATATTAATTAAAAATCCAAGTACGGCCAACACCAAAAGTTCTTTGGTCGGCCTTACTTTTCCCTGAAGGATCGCGGCCGCGGCCATCAGTTCCATGAAAAATACCGCTATCTGGAAACTTGCCAGTTCTCCGACCAGCGCCAGCGTCCCGTGGGCAATCTCGATTCCGTCCTTCTTCATGGCATAGAGCTGCGCGGGCTGTCCCCCTGTGGAAGAGGGCGTAATAGAGCTGAAAAAAAATCCGATATACGCATATTTCATACCTTGCCAAAATGTTGTGGAATATCCGAAGGAATGAAGCAGAATACACAGATTCGTCCCTTCCGCCAGATGGAATACCTCAGCCATTAATATACCCGCTATCAGGAACGGTACGGACGTCCCCGCCAGAGCCTCCCACACAGTCCTTATATCGGTTCCCTTAAGTACGAGGAAGCATGCCGCAACCGCAAATATCAAAAAGACTGCCCCATAGCGTATCATTTTCCGTACGGACAAATTCCCGCTCATACTCATCCTCCCTTCGCAAGTTGAATTACCTCCCATATGCGTCCATCCTCTCAAATGTATATCCGCGCTTAATCAGAACCGGCAAGGCGCTTCGAAGCGCCTCCACGGTACGCTTTGGAGCGCCGGCCTCCCCCCTTCCGTCATGGAGGCAGATTACCGCTCCCGGGAATATACGCCTTAGAATTTTCTCCTTAATAGATGCGGCCGTCTCTTTGGCCGACCAGTCATGCGCCATAACGTCCCAAAAGATCAATTTCAAATTCATCCGCCTGCAGTAAAACAGCGTCCAGAGATTCAAATGTCCCCACGGCGGCCGATAATATCGGATGTCGCATCCCATTTTTTCCAGCGCCGCCGCCGACTGTTCAAGATCCCTCCGGATAAAACTCCTTCCGCGAAACAGCGCGTTTTTGTGACCGACCGAATGAATTCCCACCAGATGTCCTTCTTCTTTCATCCGGCGGATCAATTCCGGATTCCGTAGGGCAAATTCCGCGACAACAAAGAAACTTGCCTTAATCCGGTACTCTCCCAGCAGATCCAGAAGCTGTCCCGTATATTCCCTGTGGGGTCCGTCGTCAAAGGTCAGGTATAACCGTTTCACTTCCCCGCCGTCCCTTCCCTTTTTCCGGCTTCTTCTTTTCCAAAGATATTTCATTCCCTCCGACGGTATCAGACCGTAGGAAAGCAGCCCCAGAGCCAGCAGTCCCGCCCCCCGTTTATACCCTGCCCAACGTATTCCATCATCCCCGCAGCGGCAGATATTCCGTGCTATTCCGGAAATATGCATGATTTTCATATCCTTCTTCCTCCTTTGATTCGAATCTAGCCCAAGAAATACTTGAACGATATTCCTGACCGCGTTTTGACATCTCCCGTACGGCCTCAAAAAGCTGCGTATCCATCATTTCCTCTCGAGCCTTAGCCATACGCCTTCTCATCTCACACAGCCTTTCCGGATCCTTAAGAATCCTCCTAAGCTCTGCCGTAAAATCCTCTTTTTTATCCCAAATCACCTGTGCAAATCCTTTTCCCTGCGCGTATCTTGCGTTCACGATTTCCTGTTCCAGAAACGGGCGTATAATAAACATCGGCACATCGCTGTGCAGAATCTCGAACAACGTGATTCCTCCCGCCTTGGTTATGACAAGATCGGCTTTACGCATATATTTCCCGATATGTTCCACATATCCCAATACCTCAATATCAGGAAAACGTCCCTTCCACAGCTCGTACATCTTATGGTTCTTTCCCGTGATTACGGTCGTCTTTACCCCCGGTATTCCCTGCAGCGTGTATAGAAGCTCCTCCAGCTCCGGCACGATGCCGAGGCCGCCTCCCATAACCAGAACATTTTTACGATTTTCACAAACGTTTTCCTCCGTACCCGCCTCGACCTCACACGGACCGTCCTCATCATCCCCCGCGGCAAGGAACTGCTGCCGCACCGGCACTCCCGTCGTCAGAATATCCTCCGGCAAAGCGCCGAAGCCTGCCAGATTATCTTTTACCTCCACGGTCGGAGCCAGATACAGATCCGTCTGTTTCGCATACCATTCTTTATGCATGCTGATATCCGTAATGCAGGTAACAAGCGGTATACCGCTGCCTGACTTCGCCTTATAAGTTGCCGCCGATTTCTCGCAGAACGGATGCGTACACACAATCACATCCGGATCGTATTCCTCCATCAGCTTCCGGAACTTCCGGTAGATAATGGGGCCGCCCGGCCTGTTTCCCGAATTTATCTTCCCGGAGATCTTATAGACCAGATTATAGATCCCATGGTAACGCTCTGCCACAAGCCCGAACACCTTGTATATAATTTTGCTGATATTCGGATAAAAATATGCCGGAAGATCCTTCTGCACAATCCCGGCATTTTGATCCTGCCTTTTGAACTCTTCTCCGATTGCATTTGCCGCCATCTTATGGCCAAACCCGAATCTTCCGCTTAATATTAATACCTTCATATGAATCCCCCTTTATCTTCGCACCCGGAACTTACTGCCGTCTTCCTTGTGATTGTTATCTTATTCCTTAAATCTAAAGAACGGCGTCATGGATTTCTAAACATATTCTGAAGATATACCTGATCCTTTCTTTCATTTCTAAAGATTCCCTTAAGAAACAAAAAATTCCCGGCGCACAAACAGGGGCTGTCGCATTAACCGACAGCCCCCTATATTCCTAAAAGTATCCCCGTAATTTCTCGATGGCGCTCTTTTCAATTCTCGAAACGTAAGAACGGGAGATACCTAACTGCTTCGCAATCTCCCGTTGGGTATATTCTTCTTCATTGTACAATCCGTACCGCATTTTGAGTACCAGCCGCTCCCGCGGCGACAGCTCGGATTCTACCTTGTGATACAAAAGCCTGATATCATCGCTTAACTCCACCTTCCTGTGTGCATCGTCCTCTTCCGTCTCAATAATATCGAAAAGCTGAATCTCATTGCCCTCCCGGTCGGTTCCGATTGGCTCATACAGCGATATCTCCTTCGACGATTTCTTCTTCGCCCTCATATACATCAAGATCTCATTCTCGATGCAACGCGCGGCGTAAGTTCCAAGCCTGACGCATTTATCCGGGTTAAACGTCACAACCGCCTTGATAAGCCCTATGGTGCCTATGGACAACAGATCCTCCGTATCTTCCGGGGAGGACTGGTATTTCTTTACGATATGTGCGACGAGGCGCAGATTTCTCTCTATCAGGATATGTTTCGCTTCAAGATCTCCCTCCGTATATTTTTGCATATAACATCTTTCTTCCGCGGCTGTGAGGGGTTGGGGAAATGATTTCAAGAGAAAACACCTCTAAGCGTATTTGATATAGTCTATGTCAGGCTTACGCTTTTTGTGCTTTTCCACATAAAAGTATTGATAATATCGCTCTTTTCATTCCGCCCGTCTTAAAATATCATACCGGTCGGCAGTGCATCCCAGATCTACATACAGCGCCTGCTTCGGGTGAGGCGCGCTCTCCTGCTCGATTCCTTCTTCATCCACAATCTTTTGCACCTTCACCTCCACATTCCTGCCGTCAGGTTTCATGATCTCGATCATCTCCCCCGCGGAGAATTTATTCCTCTGCTCAATCCGGTACATTCCATCCTTCTCATCTCCGATAATCCCAAGATACGTATACTCCTTCACATAGGTATTATTATCGTAAATCTGGCTTGTCTCATCCGGCTTTCCGAAATAAAACCCTGTGGTAAACTGACGGTATGTGCAGTTTACAATCTGCTCCCTATACCAATGCATATTCGCCCGGTACTTCCTGGGACTTTCCAGATAATCGTCAATAGCCTTCCGGTACGTCCTTGCCACCGTCGCAACATAGAGCGCCGTCTTCATACGCCCTTCTATCTTGAAACTGTCGATCCCGGCGTCAATCATCTCAGGAATATGCTCAATCATGCAAAGATCCTTGGAATTAAAAATAAACGTCCCGCGCTCATTTTCATATACCGGCATATATTCCCCCGGCCTCGTCTCTTCTACGATAGAATATTTCCACCGGCAGGGATGGGTGCAAGCCCCCTGATTTGCATCCCTTCCCGTAAAATAATTACTCAAAAGGCATCGCCCCGAATAGGAAATGCACATCGCCCCGTGAATGAAGCTCTCAATCTCCATGTCCTGAGGGATCCTCTCCCTGATTTCCTTAATCTCCTTTAAAGACAGCTCCCTTGCGGAAACCACCCTCTTCGCCCCCTGCCTCCACCAGAACCGATAGGTTCCATAGTTGGTGTTATTCGCCTGAGTGCTTATATGCCGGTCAATCTTCGGGCAGATCTCCTTCGCCAAGTCGAAGATTGCCGGATCCGCAATAATCAATGCGTCCGGCCCCATCTCCTTCAGCTCGTGAAGATACTTCTCCACCCCGTCAAGGTCGTCGTTGTGGGCGAGGATATTCACGGTCACATGGACTTTAACTCCATGTTCATGCGCAAATACAATTCCCTCCCTCATATCCTCTTTCGAGAAATTCTTCGCTTTCGCCCGAAGCCCGAAAGCCTCGCCGCCGATATATACGGCGTCCGCGCCGAATATCACCGCCGTCCTCAATACCTCCGGACTGCTTGCCGGGATCAGTAATTCCGGTCGTCTTCTTTCCATACTTATTCTCTCCTTCACCTCTCCTAATCTTCACAGGCCCTTCTTTACGCTTAACGCAATCCCATCCCCCAAAGGCAGGATCGTCGTCTTAAGCCGTTCGTGATGCTTCAATTCATAGAGATACTCCCGCATCCTGCTATGGATCGTGCGGTTACGCCTCTCCACCGCAAACCGGGATTCAATCACATCCCCCTCCTGCAGCACATTATCCGACATCAGCGCCCCGCCCTCTGAAAGCAGTCTCACGGCTTCCGGCAGATAATGAATGTACTGCCCCTTTGCGGCGTCCATAAAAATAAAATCATAGGTTCCCTCAAGCCTCCTCATGACCTCCAAGGCATCCCCCTCAATCAGGGTAATCTGCCCTTCCTTTCCGGCGCGCCTGAAATTCTCTCTGGCAATCGGAATCCTTTTTTCATACTTCTCTATCGTCGTGATCCGCCCGCCGTCCGGCATATACTCGCTCATCAAAATCGCGGAAAATCCAACCGCCGTCCCGATCTCCAGAACCTTCAACGGCTTCTTTATCATCAGCAGCACCTTGAGGAAGCTCTGGGTCTCCTTCCGTATAATAGGAACATACGTATCAAGCGCCTCCTGTTCAATCTTCTCCAGCACCTCATTCTCCGGCTCCTCCAAAGAATGAATGTACGTGACCATCCTTTCATCAACTATCATCTATTAACTCCTTTGCCGGCTCTCTTGCTTATGCCTCCCCATTATAACAAAAGTGTACACTTTGTCAACAGTGTACACTTTTATACGTCGAACCTTATTCTATTACTTGTTACTGTCCACTCCGCGACCAGCAGCCATTACTTCAAAGATTCCTCCTGAAGTCTGTCAAATTCCGCCATGCACTCGTCAACGGAAGCTCCCTCCATCAGCTTTCGCACGATCAGGCAGGTATTCCCCCACTGTTCAACCTTCATGCCCGCGTTGGAGGCAAGGACGTATGTCCCCTCATTCACCAGATCATTCAAAGGCCTAAGGGCCGGTATACAATCCACCTCCACATTCTTAGACGGAGAGATCACCTTATTCGTCTCGGCATACACCTGAAGCGCCTCGTCCGACAAGATCACCTCCAGAACCTCAAGAGCCTCCTCCTTGTGCTCCGCTTTGGAAGATACCGACATTCCGGTCATGGACACCACGGGCATCTGTCCCCGCTCGCTGGGGAAACCGATCACCTGCAGATTAAAATCCGGCTTCCCGTAAGCCGTATCAGTATTGGCGGCTCCCCAGTACGCCATGACGATCGGCGTCTTCTGAGCCAGAAAATCCGGCCCCTCCCCGTCAATCGCCTCATAGGTATAAGCCGTCTTCACATCAATGTATCCAAGATCCATCATTTCCTTGAGATACTCGAACCCCGGACGCATATAATCACTGTATTTGCGCTCGCCGCTGTTCAGCGCCTCAATCTCCTCCGCGGTATTACCTCCGTTATATAACTCAGCATACGCCTGTGCAAACACAAATGTTTCCAGCCACCAGCGGTTCGCCCCAACCGGCGTCTCTATCCCATTCTCCTTAAACACCCTGCAGCACTCCAGAAATTCATCCGGCGTATCGGGCAGCTCCAGATCATACTCGTCAAACATATCTTTGTTCACAAACAGGCCGTAGACCACCACTTCTTGGGGAATCCCGAGCAGTTTCCCGTCTACGGTATTCGCCGTCCTGACGACCTCCCGAAGATTCTCCGCACATTCAAGCTCCGACAGATCTTCAAGGAAACCTTCCTCCCCTGTTTTCTTAAGGACGTCCGGATTCAGCAGATAGAAATCATCCATGCTATTCCGTATCCGGTCAAGCGAAACATCGTCATAGGATTTTTCCTGATAATTCTCAGATGTGTAAGTATTATACTCCACCCTCAGTCCCAGCTTCTCTTCCGCCATAATAATCGTCTTGTCAAACGCGCTCCTCGCAGTATTCTTAACGTCAGGCTTCGACCGCTCCATAGGCGCAAACAGAATAACTATCTTTTTATCTTCCTCTTTGTTAATGGCAAGATTCTCATTCGGATCCTTCTTCTGGCCGCAGGACGCCAGCGCCGCTGCCATGGCCGCGGCTAATAACGCTGCCGCAGACCTTTTAAAAAAATCTTTCATTGCAATATTTCCTTTCCGTTATCGAAGATATAAGCCAAGGGTCCGTTTCAGCAGCTCCATGTCTATCGGCTTCGCTACATGGGCATCCATCCCCGCATCCATTGCATCCTTGACATCCTCAGCAAACGCATTGGCAGTCATGGCAATGATAGGGATCATCTTGGCATCCTCCCGGTCTAAAGCGCGGATTGACCTCGCCGCCTCATAGCCGTTCATTACCGGCATCTGAATATCCATCAGTATTGCGTCAAAGCTTCCCGGCTCCGTGCTGTTAAAACGTTCCACAGCCAACTGACCGTTCTCAACGATCTCGCAAGTTGCCTCTTCAATATCAAGAAGTTCCTCCACAATCTCCGCATTAATCTCATTATCCTCAGCCACAAGGAAGTGTCTCCCTTCCAGACTTCCTTCCGCCTCAGGCAGGAACACTTGATCTTCCAATCCCCTCTCTCCCAGAATTTCCAGAACCTTTTCCTTAAGGGCAGAGACAAAAAACGGCTTTGTAAGGAACCCGTCAATTCCCGCCAGAATCGCTTCCTCCTGCAATTCGTCGCCGTCATATGCCGTCATCAGCAAGATCGGCACATCCCCCGGCACAGCCTCCTTCATTCTCTTAGCCGCCTCTATGCCGTTCATTCCCGGCATCCGCCAATCCATCAGAACCATATGGTAATCCTGACCGTTTTCCGACGCGCTCATCCGCATACGCAGCGCCTCGTCCCCGTCATGCGCAGTATCCACATGAACGCCCGTATCCCCCATCAGAAGACGGACCGTCTCACAGACGTCCGCTTCGTCGTCTGCAATCAGTATGCGTGAAATACCGTTTTGCAGCCAGAAATGTTCATCCACCTCGATATCCGGTATACGAAGCTCCAGCTCCACAACGAACATACTCCCCTGATCCACTTTACTGTAGACCTCGATGATACCGCCCATCAGCTCCACAATGTTCTTCGTGATCGCCATTCCAAGCCCGGTTCCCTGCACCTTGTTCGTCGTACTGTTCTCCGCTCTGGTAAACGCGTCAAAAATAACCTCCAGATACTCGGGCGTCATCCCGTACCCGTTATCCTCAACCTCGATCCGGATTCGCTCATACTGGCTGGAATGTTGTTCCAGACCAATAATACGCAGCCAGATCTTACCGCCCTCCTGCGTGTATTTTACCGCATTGGAAAGCAGGTTGATAAGAATCTGGTTGATCCTCGTCTCATCTCCGATAAGCCGTTCATGCTTGATCCCGGTCACGGCAATGTCTAATATCTGCCGCTTCGCTTTCGCAGCAGGCCGGATAATCGCGTCAATGGACGAGATCATGTCATTTAATGAAAACTCCCCGATGGTCAACACCACTTTCCCGCTCTCGATCTTAGATATGTCCAGCACGTCATTGATCAGACTCAGCAGATGCTGGCCGGAGGCAGTAATCTTCTTAGTATATTCCCGGACCTTATCCGGATTATCCACATCCTTTACAAGCAGCGTCGCAAAACCAAGGATCGCATTCATGGGAGTTCTGATATCATGAGACATATTCGACAAGAACGTAGTCTTAGAGTTGTTCGCAATCTGCGCCGTCTTAAGCGCCTCCGTAAGCTGCTTATTATGAATCTCCCTCTCTTCCTCACGATCTTTCCGGATCTTATTCTGCTGCTGTTCATAAAACAGGTAGAAAACACACCAGCCAAAAAAAGCCGCCAGCATCACGGCGACCACAATGAACATATTCTGGTTCACCGCATCGCCTTCCCGCTGTATCGCCTGAACCGGCACATACCCAATCAGATAAATAGCCCCTTCATTCACGGCCCACATATAGACCAGGGAATTCTCATTCTGGATATCATGATAAAACATCAAATTCTCACTGTCTTTGATACAATCCTCAACCTGCTTCTTTATATCTTCCTCGCGGACCTTATTGGCATAATAAAAATCTTCCAGATTCATGTGTCCGGCGTCCCGTTCCCCCATTCCTTTCGGCTTGAGCACAAACTTCTCGCTTCCGGAATCCATGAGGTAAAGCATGGCGCTGCTGTTATAAAAAGACTCCGGCAGCGCCTCGTCAAAGGAATCATAGATATACTCTATATAGAGCGACGCAATCTCTTCATCCTTTTTCATAACCGGACACTTCATCGTATATGCCCAAGTCCCCATATCGTTAATATAAGAACGTGAAAGCGGCAGCCCATCCACCGTCCTGCCCTCTGAAAAATCCAGCCCTTTCTCAGAAAAAGTTTCCCCCGTATTGGAGATCCCTTCGGTCTTCCCGGCATAAATCAGAGATATCTTCACCATCGTATCGTTACGCTCATAAGAAAGTACAAACTCCTCCGGATCATCCCCGTCCGCCAGCTCCTGAGCGATCAAAATCTGAAATTCCGCTTCTTTGCTCAAGATTGTCTCTATGGTATTGCCGATCAGGCCCAGACTTTCATTCAGGTTGTAGATCGCAGACATGGACATCTCCGATGAGATTCTCTTCGCAATCGAAAAAACAACCATGCCTAATATACAGAAAACCAGTAAGAACGGGACGATCAGGACAACCCGCCTTCTTACCCTGCTCTTTCTTTCAAAATTCCTCATACAATACTCACCTATGAACCACCGAAAAAAACTCTAGCAGACCACGTGAATCCATCCTTCGGGCGCCTCAATCTGTCCCATCTGGATTCCGGTCAGCGTATCATACAGCTTCTTCGTTACCGGACCCATCGCCTCCATCCCGCTGGGGAAACAGATCTCTTTCCCATGGTCAACGACCTTCCCCACCGGAGAGATAACGGCCGCAGTTCCGCACAGCCCGCACTCTGTGAATTCCTGCACTTCTTCAAACGGCACTTCCCGCTCCTCCACCGAAAGCCCGAGATACTTCTCCGCCACATACATGAGAGAACGTCTGGTGATAGACGGAAGAATCGTATCCGACTTCGGCGTCACTACCTTGCCGTCTTTCGTCACAAAAAGGAAGTTGGCGCCTCCGGTCTCCTCCACCTTCGTCCTTGTGGCCGCGTCCAGATACATATTCTCATCAAATCCCTGCTTGTGGGCGTCCACAATCGCATGGAGACTCATAGCATAGTTAAGGCCTGCCTTCACATGTCCCGTTCCGCGGGGCGCCGCCCGGTCAAAATCACACACCCGGATTGTTATCGGCTTCGCGCCGCCCTTAAAATACGGACCCACCGGGGTTGTAAACACACGGAACTGGTACTCTTCTGCCGGTCTCACGCCGATCACGGCATTGGAGCCAAAAAGATACGGACGCACATATAATGCGGCTCCGGAACCATAGGGAGGTACATATGATACATTCGCTTCCACAGTCTTATGGACGGCATCGATAAACCTCTCCTCCGGGAATACTGCCATCTCAAGCCTTTTCGCCGTATCAGCCATCCTCTTGGCATTCAGATCCGGGCGGAACATCACAATATGCCCGTCCGCCGTCGTATACGCCTTAAGCCCCTCAAAACAAGTCTGGGCATACTGGAGTACGCAGGCAGACTCATTGATCACCACGTTCGCGTCGGCGGTCAGCCCGCCTTCATCCCACGCCCCGTCCTTATAATGGGAAACGTATCTCTGATCTGTCTCAATATATGTGAATCCAAGGTTTGACCAGTCAATATTCTTCTTCTCCATCTTCTAACTCCTCCGTCCTTCCACTACTATCATATTACAGTTTCTTCAAAATGTTATTTTAACCTATTATAATACCCTGTCCTCCAAAATTCAAGGATGGGCTCCCCTTTTTCACGCTTTTCATCCTTCTTTGCTATCCGCTTACCGTTCCATCATACTGATGGATTCTATGCCGACGCTGCCGCCCCTGACCACCTCAATCATCTTGAATTCTTCCTTCATCAGCTTGATCACGGCGTCATTCTTCGTCGCCGTCTGCACGAACTCCAAAAGCAGGCTGTCCTTCCCGTAATCAATCACCTTCGCCTTGAAGGTCTCCGCAATCTGGAACAGCTCCACCTTATCCTCCGGTGTGCACCGCTGTACCTTGACATACAGGATCTCCTTCATCCGCACAAACACATCCGTAAAATCAATGACCTTGATTACCTCCACCAGACGGTTTAGCTGCTTCTTGATCTGCTCAAATGTCTCGTCGTCGCTGACCGTCGCAATGGTCATTCTGGAAACCGTAGGATCTTCCGTCGTACCTACCGTCAGGCTGTCCAGATTGTATGACTTCCCGGAGAAAAGCCCGGAAATCTTAGAAAGCACGCCTACCTGATTCTCCACGTACAGGGATATCCACCGCTTCTTCATACTGTTCATATATCCTTCTCCTTTTCTATCTATAATTTACCTGAAGCGCCGCTAACAATCCAGTATCATATCCTCCAATGTCCCTCCCGGCCGTATCATCGGGTAAACCAAATCTTCCGGATCGATCTCAAACTCAATGATATACGGTGTCTTTCTGCTCTTCATAGCCTCCCGGAAGGCCGGCTCAATCTCTTCCGTCTTCGTCACCCTGATTCCTCTGGCCCCGTAGCTCTCCGCCAGCTTAATGAAATCCGGCGTATAAGCCGGACACTCTATTTCCCCGCACTTTCCCCTGCACGCCGCGCCTGAACGCAGGCAGGTCATGGAATAACGTTTGCCATAGAATAGTTTCTGCCACTGGCGCACCATTCCCAGATTATTATTGTTGAAAATACAGCTTATAATAGGCAGTTCCTCTAACACAGCCGTCGCAAGCTCCTGAATATTCATCTGCATGCCGCCGTCCCCTGAAATAGAGATGACAGGCACGTCCGGATTCCCGATCTTCGCGCCGATAGCGCCCGGCAGCCCATACCCCATCGTTCCAAGTCCGCCGGACATAAGAAGCCGCTTCCTCTCATTCAGCTCTATAAACTGCGCCGTAAACATCTGGTGCTGCCCAACGTCCGTCACCACGATCGCCTCGTCAAACACACGGTTAATCGTATCGATTACGTCCTGAGGCGTCATGATCGGCTTTTTCTTCATACGCATCGGATGTTCCCGCTTCCAACCCTCCACCACGTCAAGCCACTTCTTCGTGTCGCACTCCGTCACATACTCAAGCATCCGCAAAATAGCTTCTCTGGCATCCGCCACAATCGGCACATCCACCTGTACATTCTTGGAAATCGCAGCCGTATCGATATCAATATGGACAATCTGTGCATGAGGGGCGAATGAATGGAGCTTCCCCGTGATACGATCGTTAAACCGGGTCCCGATGGAAAACAGAAGGTCGCACTCCCCCACCGCCATATTGCACGCATAGGCACCATGCATCCCCAGATTCCCCACGTAGAGCGGATGATCCGTCGCAATCGCGCCCCTGCCCATAACCGTTGTGACCACGGGGATATTCGTGCGTTTTGCAAGCTCCGTAAACTCCCTGTTAGCGCCGGCAATATTAACCCCGCCCCCGGCAAGGAACAGCGGTCTCTTCGCCTTTCCAAGCATCTTAATCGCCTTCTTAAGCTGCCCTATATGTACCTGTGTATTAGGGCGGTATCCCCGGATGTTCACCTCCGCCGGATATTCGCCGCTCCCCAGTTCTCCCATCACATCTTTCGGAAGGTCGATCAGCACAGGCCCCGGCCTTCCTGACCGGGCAATGTAGAACGCCTCTTTTATAATCCTCCCCAAGTCTTCCCTGCGGCGAACGGTCACGCCGTACTTAGTGATGCTTCGGGTGATTCCCACAATATCCACCTCTTGGAACGCATCATTTCCAATCAGATGCCTTGCCACCTGTCCCGTGAAACATACCAGCGGAACACTGTCATAATAAGCCGTCGCAAGACCGGTCACAAGGTTCGTCGCCCCGGGTCCGCTGGTCACAAGGCACACCCCGACCCTTCCGGTGCTTCTGGCATAGGCATCCGCCTCATGCACCAGAGCAACCTCCTGTCTGGGCAGGATAACCTTCGTATAATCCTGTTTGTACAGCTCGTCGCTGATATCAATCGTGCATGCGCCGGGATAGCCGAACAACAGATCGACTCCTTCTTCCTTTAACGCTTTTACCAATAACTTGTTACCGCTGATCTTCTTCATAAACATACCTCCCGTTATTCCATACTATGAAAAAAACACCCTAAGCTTGACGCTTAGGGCGAATATTACATCCGTGTTACCACCTAAATTCAAAGAGAGACTTCTCTTTGCACTCTGTCGATACAGTAAAAAACGGTTGGCAAACCCCGCTTCTCCGATATCGCTCCCCTCTAACGCCGGGATTGCGTTGAAGTCTACTCAGGCAGCTATATAAGCCCCCTTTCGATTCACAGCTCAAAGGCTACTTCCACAAATCCATCACGAAGAATTCCCACCCTCCATCTTCTCTCTTGGCTTCCGGTATCTGTGTACTCCTCCTTGTCACAGCATTTATCTCATGCTTTTAAATGAATTATTATCATTATAGTTGACTGCACTATGGTTGTCAACCGGATATTTTTAACCTCTTTATCCCCCGCATGGATTATGAAAGGCTCTTTGAAATACTACGGACCCCGCTCAATCACTTTCGCAGCAATCCCTTCCCAAGATATCCCGCTCACATCCGCAGTCTTCCTCTCCTTAGTCCGTATACTTGCAAGCAGAGCGCCGGCCAGACGCTCCTCGAACGCCGGCAAAGTCTCAGGTACCGGTTCGTCCGTGTTCCGCATCCGCGGCATTTCCACGAATCTGACATCCCCTCCCGGCGCAGACTTAAAAAGCCACTCTCTGATCCCCGGAAGATCCGACATCACTACCCGTCCGCCGCATGCCAGCGCCTCGATAACCGTAAGCGGAAGTCCGTCAAAAAAGGAGGGCAGCACAAAAATATCACTCCCGCGGTACACTTCGGCAAGCTCAGGCTGAGACAGCCTGCCCAGAAATCGGATCTCGTAGGGACACTTAACCGCCATATCGCGAATCAGTTCATACTCCTTTTGATTTCCCGCGCTCCCTGCAAGCTGCACAAGAAGTTCCTGACGTCTGCAGGCGTCCTCCCGCCCATATAAGACGGAAAGACTTCGAATCAGACTCATCACGCCCTTCTTCTCCGCAACCTTCCCCGCGAACACAATCCGCGTGACGCCGTCGTTCTTTTTCTCCCCGCCGCCATGAAAAATCCGGCTGTTGTACCCCATTCCCACCGTCTCGATCTTTTCCGGGTCCGCCTGATAAATCCTAAGCACGCCTTCCCTCTGGGCCTCCTGAGGCACAAAGATCCGATCCAGCCTGCGGATCTGTTCCCGGATAAACTCTCTCTGCAGATCCGTTTTGCACATCTGGCGCAGATCCGTATTATGGCAGAACCCATAAACCTGCCGGTCGGGGAAATGTTTCCTCACAATAGCGGTTAAAAGATACAGGTGATGGCACAGGATCAGATCCGGATTACACTCCTTGACCGCACATGCAATGACCTCCAGAAAAGCCTCCTCAAACCTCCCGGACATCTCCGGCGTCATATCGCAGTAGCGTGTGCTTCGGTAAGGCATCTCATCGGACATCCCGACGATGGGGAAGGGCAGCTTCCCCTCCTCAAAGTATACGGGATAAAAGGCCGTCCCGTCCGGCAGTTCCACCTCATCCTCCCGGCAGACTCCCGCCACCACGGCCTGAGAATATCCCTTCCGGGCATATTCTTTCACCAATTCCGACAGATAGATCCCGCTGCCCGTACTGTTCGGTTTCTGCGCCGTAATACTCAATATCCTCATGATTCATCTACCCCATACAACTTATTTTTCCAACTCTTCCGCAAAGCAGCGCCGGGAAAAGGCCCTATTCCTACAGCCCATTCTCCGTCATCCGCTCATACACGGTAAAATAATATTCCAAATCAAAACAAGTCTGCTCCTCGCTGATCTTCGTCATGATCCACTCCCTGTCTTCATCCAGATTCGGGAAATAGGAATCCGCATCATAGGCATGATTAATCTTTGTGACAAGCGCCTCGTCGCACAGTGGAAGCATGGCCCTGTAAATACTTTCGCCGCCAACCACGAACGCCTCTCCCTTATGCTTTCCTATCTCTACAAGCGCCTCGTCTATGTTGTGAACGACAATGGCTCCCTCCACCTGATAATCATGATCCCTCGTAATTACGATGTTCACCCGATCCTTCAGGGGCTTTCCTTGAGGAAAACTCTCCAAGGTCTTCTTGCCCATGATGATAATATTCCCCAGAGTAGTCTCCCGGAAGAATTTCAAATCCGCCGGGATACTCCACATAAGCTTGTTATCCTTTCCAATCGCCCAATTCTTGTCAACTGCAACAATTAATTTCATCTTTCTCTCTCCTTTTCTATTCTTGAATCTATTGTCAAATCCATCCTGCAAAAAACGCAGGAGGCAGGTTTAAACCGCAACCGGGATATTCCGGATCTGCTCATGAGTCTCATAGCCGATAAGCTTCACATCTTCCGGCGTAAAATCATAGAAATCCCGGATCTCCGGATTCAGCCAAAATTCCGGCGCCGGCAGCGGCTTTCTGCCGATTAGTTCCTCCACTAACGGGACATGCCTGTCATAGATATGCGCGTCCGCGATCACATGAACCAGTTCCCCCGGGGCCATTCCGCAGACCTGCGCCAGCATATGCAAAAGCACGGCATACTGGCACACGTTCCAGTTATTCGCCGTAAGCACGTCCTGGGAACGCTGGTTCAAAATCCCGTTCAACACCAAACGGTCACAGCCCTTTTTCTTCGTGACATTAAACGTCATGCCGTACGCACAAGGATACAGCCTCATATCATGCAAATCCTGATGTACATAGAGATTCGTCATAATCCGTCTGCTGTAAGGATTGTGCTTAAGATCATAGATAACCCTGTCGACCTGATCAAACATCCCCTCCCTATACTCATGCTTCACCCCCATCTGGTAGCCGTAGGCTTTACCGATGGAGCCGTCCCCGTCTGCCCAGCTATCCCAGATATGGCTGTTCAGCTCATTGATATTATTAGACTTCTTCTGCCAGATCCACAGCATCTCGTCCGTGCAGCTCTTAATCGCTGTCCGCCTCAGAGTCAGAGCCGGGAATTCTTCTGCCAGATTGTAACGGTTCACCACACCGAAACGCTTGATCGTGTAAGCAAGACTTCCGTCCTCCCATCTGGGACGCACCTTCTCGCCGCTGGTATCCGTTCCATTGTCCAATATATCCCTGCACATATTAATAAAAACTCTATCTGCATAACTCATATATTGGTTTACCTCCAAAAAAATGATATGCGCCTCAGCATAACTGCGCGCCAGTGCAACTTATTATACCATGGTTTACCAATAAAAAAAAGAGGGACTTGCCCTCCGTTTCCATGTTATTCACTCTGCAATTTCCCGAATGGTCCGGCCGGCCAGATATTCGTTCACAGCGCTCGCTCTTGCCTTATCATAGGCCAGAAAAAGCAGCTGCGCCCGTCCGGGATTACAGTACACCTTCCAGTACCCGCTCATCACTTCTCCTTTCCCGCCCCGCTCAATAAAGCCTCTTACATCTTCGACCGGATAGCCCAGAAACACGCCGATCTCATGGGGAAATCCTATGTTCCGGCCTGAATAACGGCGGACTCTATCCGAGAGTCTTCCGAGTACGATATCAAGGCTATGGCAGGCATACCCATATTGCCGCAGGAATTCTCTGATCTCGTCCTTTTCCAGACACGCGGTCAATGCCTTCCTCCGAAATAAAAATATCAGGCATTTCCCTTTATTCTCTGTCAAGATCCTATATTCCACGTCCGTACCCATAAGGACATGTTCCAGATCGCGGCAGCATTCCCGCTCCATATTCATCATACAAGCCGCCTTAAAGCCCTTAAGAAACGGAGCGCACTGGAAAACAAGATATACTTGCAGGCGATTTTTTAAATTAACGTTTGCGAACAGAAATGATACGACTTCGGTGGGCATAATTTCTCCTTTTTTATAACGGCTTTATTCTAATAGGATTTTCTCATTTAGACTGTTTTATCCGTTCCCCGCAATTATTTATAGCCGAACCTCTTACGGCTCGGCTATATTATACAAAACCTTCTCCAGCATTTTCTCCAATGCCGCCTTTTCTTTCTTATTCATTCCCACTGTAAACTTCTTATCAATCTTCTTGCGGTCCGCCTCCATCCGCCTCTGAATATCATAAGCCTTCTCCGTCAGGTAGATATTCTTACAGCGCTTATCTCTGGCGCTCGGCACGGAAAGGATATACCCCTTCTCGTCTAACCGCTTCAAAAGCCCCGTCACAGTCGGATTACGTAAGCTTAACGCTTTCTCGATATCCCTTTGGTTCACGGCTTCCTCACTGCTGCGGAACAGGTAATCCAGCACGGCGCACTGGGACGCAGTAATTCCGATCGTCTTAAGAAGCTGGTTAAAATCCTTCTCATAGATTGTGTTAATCTGCTTGAACATGAAGCCGATCGGCATCCGTTCCTTCATCCCTTTATCCTCCTGCCGTATATCCTTCCCAATTCCGCAGCATTTATCATTTGTAATCTTTTCCTGTCCGCGGTAATCAGCTTGAAGAGCCTCCCTCTGCAGATACCGCTTCCAGCCGCCTCATCTTCCTAAGTTCCCTGACCGCACATGCCAACGCCGCCAACGCCGCAGCCCCGTCTGCAATCGGCCCCGCATACATCACCCCGTCGATTCCCATAAACAACGGGAAAATCAGTATTAACGGAAGCAGAAAAATCACCTGTCTGGTCAGCGACACCACTATACCAAGCTTCGCCTTCCCAATTGAAGTAAAAAAACCGGAAGACATGGGCTGGATTCCATTTATAAAGGTCATCATCATAAAAATCCGGAAGTATCTCTCTGCAAAACGGAAATATTCTTCGCTTCCTGTCCCGAATATCCCCACCAACTGACGCGGAAAAAGCTGGAAACAGCAGAAAAATATAACTCCCACGGTCAGCGAAATCCGAAACGCCTTAAGATAAGTCTCTCTGACCCTGCCGTATCTTCCCGCCCCGTAGTTAAACCCCCAGATCGGCTGACATCCCTGGGAGATCCCGATACAGATTGCCATGAATACCATATTAACCTTGGAAATGACCCCGACGCAGGCCAGCGGGATATCTGTTCCATACACAGACGAAGCCCCGTAATATCTCAGCGTATTATTCATCGTGATCTGTACCGCGGCCATGGCGATCTGGTTGATACAGGCGGCCATCCCAAGTGACGCAATCGCTTTCAGGAAAACACCCCTCGGCCTCAGCATCTCCAAAGACAGCTCCATCTTGCGGAATCTTAGGAAATACAGAATCACCAGAAATCCGGAGACTGCCTGTCCGATAACCGTCGCCCACGCCGCACCCTGAATTCCCAGATGAAACCCGAAGATAAACAACGGATCAAGGATCGTGTTCAAAATCGCCCCGGTCAGCATACACGCCATGGAATAAGTCGGGCTTCGGTCCGCACGGATCAAATGGTTCCCGCCTGTAGTCAAAATCAGAAAGGGAATCCCGAAAGCCGTGATTCCCGTATAATCCTGTGCAAAGGGAAGTACCTCCGGAGTAACCCCGAATATCTCAAGCAGCGGATCCAGAAATACCAACACGGCGCACGCAATCAAAGCTCCGCAGATTACCAGCATAGCCAATCCCGTGCCCACGATCCGGCTCGCCTTATCCCGATTCCCCGCGCCCGATTCCAGATTAAAATTCGACGAGCTGCCAATTCCCAGCAAAAGCGCCGTCGCCGTACAGATTATGGAGATTGGAAACGCTATATTCGTCGCAGCGTTGCCAAGCATCCCGACGCCCTGCCCGATAAAAATCTGGTCTACTATATTGTACAGAGAACTCACCAGCATGCTGATGATTGCCGGGATGGCAAACCTTGCAATCAGCTTTCCCGTCTTCTCCGCCGCAAGCGGGTTCTCCGATACTGCGCTCTCATTCATTCTCTCGCTCATATTCTGTCTTACGGTCTCTGCCCCATACCGCCTTCCAACGTAATGGTCTCACCGCTCATATACTTGAAATCCGGTGAAGCAAGCTGAACGCAGACGCGTCCGATCTCCGTCTCCGCATCCCCATAATGTCCTGCCGGCGGCATCTTCACATTCTGCTTAAATGCTTCCGGATACGCTTTCTCAAAATTCTCAAGCTGGGCCGTCCATGCAAGAGGGCAGATGATGTTCACGTTGACGCCGTCCTTCCCCCACTCTGTCGCCGCTACGCGGGTCAGTCCGCGCACACCTTCCTTTGCCGCGGCGTAAGCGCACTGTCCGAAGTTGCCGAACAGGCCCGCGCCGGATGCAAAATTAATAACCGTACCCTTCGTCTCTTTCAGATGCGGATGACATGCTTTCATATAGTAGAAGGTTGCATAAAGCCCTGAATATACCGCAAGGTCAAACTGCTCTGTGGTATGATCCTCCAACGTAACGCCGGACGCGGACGCCTGCGCATTGTTAATCAGCACATCAATCCTTCCGAAAGTGTCCATCGCCTGCTTTACAACATTGCCGACCACGATCTCGTTGTCTGCGCCTGCCGAAACATCCGCCTGTACCGCTAAAACCTTAATCCCATACAGCCTCTCAAGCTCTTCCTTGGCATCCTCAAGCTTCTTTACGTTCCGTCCCGTGATCACAAGATTAGCGCCTTCCTTCGCATATGCGGTGGCAATCCCATAACCGATCGAACCGCACCTGCCGTCGCTTAAGACCGAACGTCCTCCTCCTGTAATAATCGCCGTCTTTCCTGTTAAAAATCCCATATGGCCTACTCCTTCCTGATTCTTAAAATTTTACAGATTCGCTCTACGATTAGGATATCACGTTTTGGACGGGAAAACAACTGAAAAAAATCGGATAAGCGACATGACCACCTATCCGATTCCTTCTAAGAGCGACAGACGGGGTTCGAACCCGCGACCCCGACCTTGGCAAGGTCGTACTCTACCAACTGAGCCACTGTCGCTTGTTTTATTTTGTGTCCCTCAGGACAATACATATATTACTACATGAATTCGTATTTGTCAACAGGTTTTCCAAATTTTTTTTAATATTTTTGTAACAGTTCAGCCATGCGATTGACCTAACGGGTATTACACCGGCTAAAATATAGCCGGTGTGCCCATAAATAACATTTTTATATTTTCTATAATCCCCATTTTCCTTTTCTTAAGGGTTTCTATGACTGTCATAATAGAACAGTACATTTCATTGCCGCTTTCCTTGCGAAAACCTCCAGCCATTTTCTGGCGATTTTTTGCTTTCCGTAAATCTCGTTCCGAAATATTGTCATCAAAGGGCACGGAAAAATCATGCAAGAATAAAAGATGGTTATGACTGTATTTATCCATACGGTTAAGTAATGTCTTTTCCTCTTTTTTCGCATATTTATGTGTGGTCGTTTTATTTTCTGCCTCTCCTTTTCGTATCAGGGAAAAATATTTTTCTTCATATTCCCTTAGGATTGCAGGCGGAAATGATGGGAACCCCTGCCCTAGTAATTCT
>CAJTOH010000010.1 GCA_910577685.1 uncultured Dorea sp.
GAAAATCGCTATGCCACAGCCTTGGCAGGCCATCGCACAGCGATTTTGTTCAATTTCAATTAGTCGAAGTGTCTGAATGGATTGACTACAACACCAAAGAGAAACTAGGCTTCTACTACACCGTTCTTTTTCCAAAGCTGAAATTTGAGAAAATCAAAGTTGGTGTTAAAAATGCCAATCAGCTTGTGTCTAATGAAGAATTGGAGCAAAGAGGACAAGTGGCCGTTTCATTTGAGGGACTACATACATGGGCGAGTCTCTATAATGGACGCTTATCCGTCAAAGCAGAAGCTGCCAATATCAGAAAAGCCGGAACAAAATAGTTCCCTAAAGGGGGCAGATAGTCAGTGCCGAACAACGTCATAAGGTGCTGACTATCTGCACCATTTAAGGAAACAGATGTCGTTCTATCTTTACTTGAATATATAAAACAACATCTTCCGAAAAATCGGAGTAGAAACAAGCACATACAAAATAGGATACGAGGTGAATTTCGTGGGCAAACCAAAACAATGTTTTGTATACAATACGAAAATCATTGAAACTCCTACTACGAAAGAAGTGTATTTCTATGAAACTCCAATTTACAGCCATTCAAACTCAGATTCAAAGACAAGGAAAGCACAATCACATAAACGCAAAACATTTGATGAAATGTCGGCATATAAGCAGTATGACAGCTTAAAGCGCAAGCAAAAACACTACGAACAAACCCGTTGGGAGATTACCCGGATTGTTGACTGTAATTTTGATAACAAAACGAAATTTTTAACGCTGACATTTAAAGAGAATATTCAAGACATCACTGAAACCAACAAAGAATTTAAGTATTTTATCCAACGACTAAATTACTATCTGTATCAAACCAAAGTCCAAACATTGAAATATATTGCAACGTGGGAGAAACAGAAGCGTGGAGCAATCCACTACCATGTTATTTTCTTTGATTTTCCATATGTGGCAAAAGAGAAGTTACAGAATTTATGGACTCATGGTTTTATCAAAATAAACCGCATTGATGTAGACAGCATGGAGAACAGAGGACGTTATTTAAGCAAATATTTTGGTAAAGACCTAGAGTTAAAGGAACATAAGAAAAAGGCATTTTTCAAATCTCAAAACCTTAAAATGCCGATTGAACAAAAGTTAATGCTTACGGATGATATTCTACAGGATTTATCACAAGAGAATATTGTCTTTCAGAAAAAATATACCAGACAGGTGTATGATGCAAAATCTATCATTACAAACGGCTCACCCCTTAAAGACAGCAGTGTTACATATCTAAAAATTATAAAGGGGCGTGATTGTACTGGCTAAACTGAACGCCCTTGAAATCCTGCAATATGAGAAAGCCATTATGTCGAGAGCCGATTCAATAAAGACATTGTATCAAGAATTAAAAGCTGGTATACTTTCGCTAACGGATATACAAGAACAGGTTGATATGAATAAAAAACAAGTTCTTGATTTACACAAAAAAATGTATAACTACTGGCAAGGGAAAAATGGTAAGTGGTACAGCTATTTACCGAAAGAGGGGGTTGAACCGCCAAAAGGAAAGCAGATTGAGAGTGTCAATGAGGAAAAACTGAATAATAAAATCATAGAGTATTATACCAATGAGGAATCTCGAAAAAAACAGAAAAAGGCTTGCCCTACTTTCTTAGAAGTCTACTATATGTGGCGGAGTCTAAAAGATTTGGAATTGACTGACAATTCTATTTACAAATATAACACTGACTGCAAGCGTTTTTTTGAGGATACAGATTTTGGAAATATGCCAATAAATCAGATGACCGAAAACACCATACGGCTGTTTCTTTTACAGACTGTAAAAGAATTAAAATTATGTAAGAAGTCATGTAGCAAACTTTTTGGTTACATCAAAAACACAATTCGTTATGCAAGAGTTGAAAAGATTATCCTTGATAATCCTATAGAGTTCCTCGAACCAAAAGACTTTACAAAACATTCTGTAGAAATAGAGCGGACAAATGCTTCATACTATACCGACAATGAACTTCTGACGCTTCTAAATGGCTTGCATTGCCATTATAGTTCTGCTCCTACATATATGCCGGCATACGCTGTTGAATTGGCTATATATACGGGAATGAGGGTGAGTGAGCTATGTACACTTAAATGGACGGATATTGCCGATAACTATATCAGTATCAACAAATCTGCCAAATTCAATCGAGTACATAAAGAATATTCTGTTGGTAGCACTAAGACGAAAAAAGCACGAGTTTATCCGATGGACGCACAAATCACAACGTTGTTTGAAAGAATCAAGCAAGTACAGACAGAATACAAAATTTTGTGTGAATGGATATTCACGGATGGAAATAGTGGATATGTCCATGCAGGAAATATTACCAGCTATATGACTAGATTATGCAGAGAATGTGGTTTAAGCGGTGGTGGTATCACCAAGCTACGCAAAACGGCTTCTTCTGACTTACAGACCAGCGGTACACCAAAAGCGATTGTTGCAAGTATGCTGGGTCATACTACAGAAGTCAATGAAAAGTATTATACTTATGACACCTCAAACCTCGACCAAAAGAAAAAGATTATCCAGAACAGAAATGTTAAATTCAAAGAATTAACACCTGCCGGATAATCCCAACCAAAGCCAACCAGCTTTTTTAACACTTTAAAAATCAAAAACCCGCATAAAATGCGGGTAAAATCGGGGTAACAGGATTCGAACCTGCGACCTCACGGCCCCCAGCCGTGCGCTCTAACCAAACTGAGCCATACCCCGATGCTATTATTTTAACGAATATCTCCCAATAATGCAAGCATTATTTTCAATTCTATGTTAAAATATAATAAATTCTATATATTCTACTAGAATACACGAAAGGAGTTCAACGAATGAAAGTAATCGTAATCGGGCCGCGAGGCAAGATGGGCAGGCTAATCACAATGGCCGCGGCATCCCGTGACGACATGGAACTAGCCGCAGGCATCGCCCCCAAAGGACGCAGCTACGTCGGACAAGATCTCGGCACAGTCGCTATGATAGGATCTGAACTTGGCGTTCCGGTAACCGATAATCTGGCAAGCGTTATCGAACAGGGCGACGTTATCATTGATTTCTCCACAAAGGAGACGGCAATGGAAGTGTTAGATCTTGCCGTCGCCCACAAGAAGGCGCTGGTATGCGGAACCACCGGTTTCAGCCCTGAGGAGATGCTCCGGTTCCGGAACGCCGCAAAAGAGATTCCCATGCTCTATGCCGCCAATACCTCTAAACTTGTCAATATTATGAATAAACTGCTGGAGTTGGTAACTTCCACTCTAAAAGACGAGATTGATATAGAGATTTTAGAGATGCACGACCAATGGAAAAAAGACGCTCCCAGCGGAACCTCTAAAGAAATGGGTGAGATCATGGCTCATGCACTTGGAAAAGAATTGGATGAGATTGCAGTCTATGGGCGGGACGGAGCCTCGCCAAGAACCCCGGGAACCATCGGCTATCACTCCCTGAGGGCCGGAAACATTCCAAGCAGCCACACCGTTTTCTTCGGCGGAATGGGGGAACGTCTGGAGATTACCCACCATTCCTACAACTGGGAATGTTTTGCAAGAGGCGCATGCGATTGCGCAGCCTTCCTTGCAGATAAAGAACCCGGCTTCTATACTATTCAGGATGTCCTGAACCTGTAATACCAATCAATTTTTCTTGAACAGACAGCATTATAAGCAACAAACGAGGAGGATATAACATGTTATTAGTAAACACAGATTACATCACAGGAAAAAAATTAGAAATGATCGGCATGGTACGAGGCACCATGATCCAATCCGTACACTTGGGCAAAGATATCATGAACAGCTTTCGTACTCTGGTAGGAGGAGAACTCACCTCCTACACAGATATGATGAATGAAGCAAGGGCAATCGCTACCAAGCGAATGGCGGAGGATGCCCAGGCAATGGGCGCGGACGCAGTAGTTAATATCCGCTATGCTTCCAGCTCCATCGTCCAGAACGCCGCCGAAGTCCTTGCTTACGGAACAGCAGTAAAGTTCATCGATTAAGCCGCCGAACCAACAGATCGGGCAAGATTATTGCCCGATCTCCCTTTTACTTCTGGTTCGCCGGTTCTACCGCCACCGATTTCCCCTTAATCTTCGTATTATTTACAGAATTAATAATCTCCCGCGCATACTCTGTCGGCACCTCGACGAATGTATATTTATCATACATGTCAATCGTCCCCACTACCTTTCCGGGAATACCGCTCTCCCCTGCCAGCGCGCCTAAGATGTCTCCCGGTTTCGCCCTGTCCTTCTTTCCGATATTAATAAACAGCCTGACCATCCCCGGCTCTTCCGCGCCGGTATCTGAAAATGCCGGCTCATTCTCTTCCTTTGCGCCCGCGCATAGTTTCAAAAGCGCCGCCGCAATATCCATACTGGTATAATCAGAATCGTTGACCTCGGACCGGATCATCTGCTGGTACGTCGTCAGATCCTCCTCCTCAATCATCCTGTTTACCGTATCCATTAATTTTTCAATCTTAGTATTCGCAACATCGTTCAGCGACGGAACCTTCTGGGCATAGATCTTCGTCTTGCAGTACCGCTGTATTTCCTTGAGCTTATAGACCTCCCTGCCGGATACAAAGGAGAAAGAACGCCCTACACGCCCTGCTCTTCCGGTTCTCCCGATCCGGTGTACATAATACTCATCGTCCTGCGGGAGATCATAGTTAAAGACCGCCTCCACTTCGTCCACATCAATTCCCCGCGCCGCAACATCCGTCGCCACCAGAATGTCCGTCTTGCCCTTGCGGAAACCATCCATAACCCGGTCGCGCTGCGCCTGCTTCATGTCCCCGTGAAGCCCAGCGGCGAAATACCCCCTGCCCAGAAGACCATTCACCAAAAGGTCCACTTGTTTCTTCGTGTTGCAGAATACAACAGAAAGTTTTGGGTTATAAATATCAAGAATTCTGGACAGCACTTCTTCTTTGCTCTTCGGCCTTACCTCATAGTAAAACTGCTCGATGTTCGGAACCGTCAGCTCGCGCTTCGTCACCTTGAGCATTTCCGCATGATTCTGGTACTTCTTCGTAATATCAAGGATGGGCTTGGGCATGGTTGCCGAAAACAACACTGTCTGGCGCTCTTTTGGCACCTCTTCGAGTATTGTCTCTATGTCCTCCCGGAATCCCATGTTCAGCATCTCATCCGCCTCATCCAGCACAACCGTATGGAGATGCTCCATTTTTATGGTTCTGCGGCGCATATGGTCCATTACGCGTCCCGGCGTCCCGATAATTAACTGGACGCCGCCCTTTAAGGAGCGAATCTGCTTAACAATCTCCTGTCCTCCATATATCGGCAGCACCTTTATTCCATGCATATAGTAGGCGAGGTGGCGGATCTCCTCTGCCACCTGAATCGCAAGCTCTCTGGTCGGGCAAAGTACGATTGCCTGCAGCTTCTTATTCTTTTGATCCATCTTTTCTAGCAGCGGAATCCCAAACGCCGCCGTCTTGCCCGTCCCTGTCTGTGCCTGTCCGATCAGGTCGCGCCCTGACATCATTACCGGGATTGCCTTGGCCTGAATCGGAGACGCCTCCTCAAATCCCATCTTTTTGACTGCCCTCATAATCTCCGGGCGCAGTCCCAAATCTTCAAACTTTACTTCTTCCATCCTTACATCCTTCCTAAAATCTATCATTATGCGGATCTTGCCCGCTTATAATACAAAAAATACTCTCTACCTGATACCAAGTAAAGAGTATTCACAAAGCCTCGATACATATCATAACATATGTTCTTCCTGCTTGTCCAGTATATCATTGCACAAATTTCACACAAATTCCTTTTAACGTTCTTTTAATCGTACAGATGACATGCGGCAAAATGACCGTCCGAGATCTCTTTCAATGACGGCCTTACCTCCCGGCAGACCTCCATCCGCTTCGTACAGCGTTCACAGAACCGGCATCCCTTCGGAGGGTTCACCGGGCTGGGAATATCCCCCAAAAGCAGAATCCGCTTCCTTTTCTCCGAAGCGTCCGGGTCTGCAATAGGTACGGCAGAAAGAAGCGCTTCCGTATAAGGATGATACGGTTTCCCATATAACTCGTCCGACGGAGACATTTCCACAAGGTTCCCAAGATACATGACCCCGATATGGTCGGAAATATGTTTCACCATGGACAGGTCATGGGCGATAAACAACATAGTCAGGTTTCTCTTTGCCTTTAACTCTGCCAGCAGATTGATAATCTGCGCCTGAATGGATACGTCCAAGGCGGAAATCGGCTCGTCGCAGAACAGGAATTCCGGGTTCACCGACAACGCCCTTGCAATCCCGATCCTCTGGCGCTGCCCTCCGGAAAATTCGTGGACATTCCGGTTGGCATGTTCGGTATTCAGCCCGACCATTTCCAGAAGCCGCATAACCTGCCCTTCTTCATCCTTCCGGTTCTTCGCAAGCCTGTGTACCCTGATTCCTTCCGCAATGATATGATATACTTTCTGGTGGGGATCCAGCGATGCATAAGGATCCTGAAAGATCATCTGCACTTTTCCTGTAAAGTCAAAACGTTCCTTCTTCGACATTCCATGGACATCCCTGCCCTGAAAAAGTACTTCGCCGCTGTTTTTCGTAAGCATCCCGATACAGGTCTTTCCGCAAGTCGTCTTACCACATCCGGACTCTCCCACAATCCCCAGAGTCTGCCCTTTGCGTATCGCAAAAGACACGTCGTCCACAGCTTTCAGGACACGGCCTTTTCCCGCCGGAAAATATTTGCACAGATTCCGTACTTCCAATTCGGGAACTTCGGCATGTATGCCCCCTGACGCTTCTCTCATATCATCTGCCATCTGTTTTCCTCCCGGCTCCCGCCGCCCTTTCTCCTTCTTTTCCCGTACTCCTACTCTCAGATATCCCGGCTCCTTTTGCCTCAAAATTACGTTCTATCCGGAACGGAAGCCCGCTTTTATCTGCCCGATTATCCGTCAGCCAACACCAGACTTCATGCCCTTCCCTGACTTTTGCCCCATCCGGCATATATTCCCTGCAGACATTCATCGCATAAGGACACCGCTCGCAAAAACCGCATCCTTTCGGCGGGAGGGTCATATCCGGAATATTCCCTTCAATCGCGGCAAGCTTCTGTCCCTTGGCTGCGTCAATGCGCGGAACGGAATTCAGCAGCGACCAAGTATAGGGATGCCAAGGGTGATAGAAAACCTCCCTGCAAGACCCGCGCTCCGCAATCTTTCCCGCATACATAACGATAATTTCATCTGCTATATCCGCCACCACGCCCATGTCGTGGGTGATCATCAAAATCGACATGCCCGTTTCTTCCTGCAATTCCTGCATCAGTTCTAAGATCTGCGCCTGAATCGTTACGTCCAGCGACGTAGTCGGCTCGTCCGCGATCAGCATCTTTGGTTTGGTGATCATTGCCATCGCGATCATCACCCTTTGGCGCATGCCTCCGGACAGCTCGTGAGGGTATTTCCCCATACAGAGCTCAGCATCCGGAATCCCCGCCTTTCGGAGCATTTCCACGGCACGGTTCTCCTGCTCCTGTCTGCCGATCTTGGGGAAATGGTTTGAAAGATTCTCCTTGATCTGCTTTCCGATACGCATGGTCGGATTCAGGGAGACCAAAGCATCCTGAAAAATCATAGAAATCTCCTTCCCCCGGAATCCATTCCATTTTGTCTCGTCATATCCGGAAATCTCCTCGCCCTCATAGAAGATCCTGCTTCCTTCTTTCACTCTTCCCGGTTTCTCAATCAGCCCCATCAAAGTCTTTGCAGTAACCGACTTCCCGCATCCGGACTCTCCCACCAGCGCGACCGTCTGCCCCTTTAAGATCCGGAAGGAAACGCCTCTGACCGACTGTACCTCGCCTGCATAAGTATCGTAAGATACCGCTAAATCCTGTACTTCAATTAATGGTTTCATCCCGTCTCTCCTATTTTGCAATCTTAGGTTCCAAAGCCGTCCTCAGCACGTCTCCCAGCAGATTAAAACTCAGCACCGTAAACAGTATCAGCGCTCCCGGATAGACCGCCAGCATAGGGGCGTCCATGATATGCGCCTGCGCGCCTTCCAGCATACTTCCCCAGGAAGCCTGCGGAATCTGTACGCCAAGTCCCAGAAAACTCAAAGACGACTCCGTCAGTATCGCATTTGCCACGCCAAGGCTCGCAGCCACCGTGACCGGCCCCAGAATATTGGGAACAATATGGGTAACCGCAATCCGCACGCTACCGCTTCCCAGATTCTTCGACGCCGCAACAAAATCACGTTCCTTTAGGGACATCGCCTCCGCCCTAGTAATGCGGGCTACCGACGCCCAAGAAAAAATGCTGAGCACCATTACCAGAGTCACCAGCCCCGGTCTCAAAAATGCATTCATGACCACCATAAGGAGCATGCTCGGCAATGCCAGAAAGATATCGGTAAAACGCATTAGAAGCGTGTCTAGTTTCCCGCCGATGTATCCGGACAAGATCCCCACCGCCGTTCCGATAAACACCGTAACAACCATCGCACAGAAACCTACCGTAAGCGACACCTGGCCTCCATAGAGCGCCCTTGTAAGGTAATCTCTTCCGTAATCATCCGTCCCGAACCAATGGCTTGCCGACGGCCCCTCCATCTTGTGCGCAACATCGATTGCGTTTGGGTCATAGGGGCTAAGGGGTGCCATCAGGGAAGCGGCGATGATCACAGCCAGAATAACCAGACAGATCAGCGCAGCTTTATTATTCATCAACTCTTTCCGGATATCCTTCCATACGCTGTGACGGACAAAATTCACATCCTGCCCCTGTCTTTTAGCAACCCGTATGAAGGAATCCTCCGTATATATTCTCTTATCTTCCATTTGTCCGGCCTATCCCCCGTTTAATTCTTGGATCTACCACAGCATACAGCATATCCGCCAAAAAATTGCCGACCACAAGGATAAATCCCGACATCATGATATATGCCATGATCATCGGATAATCGCGGACCCCGATGGCCGACATTGCAAGCGTCCCTACGCCCGGCCATCCGAATACGCTTTCTATGATAAATGAGCCGCAGATCAATGAGGCCAGATTCATCCCCATCAGCGTAATAATCGGAAGAAGCGTATTCTTCATCACATGACGGAACAGGATCCTGCGCCTCGGAGTCCCCTTCGCCTTGGCCGTCAGCACATATTCCTCGCTGAGCTGCCCAACCGTATTCGCCCGGACATACCGGATATAGGTCGCAAGATGCCCCAGACTTAAGGTGATGCAGGGCATAACCATATGCTTAAATGTGTCAAATACCGAATTCCGCCCAACCGTATGCATCCCGGAAGAAGGCAGGATTCCTAGTTTCGCTGTAAAAAGAATGATCAGCAACATTCCAAGCCAGAAGGAAGGTACGGACATTCCCACATAGGACAGGCTGCTGATCAGATTATCAACCCACGTATTCTTCTTAAGCCCCGCCGTAAGCCCCAGCGGAATCGCGAGGACGAAAGACAGAACCATCGCGGCTCCCATAAGCTTTACCGTAGCCGGGAACCGGTTCAAAAACTGCGGCATAACCGCGCTCTTATTCGCCAGCGATACGCCGAAATCCCCGCGGACCGCCCGTTTTGCCCATGCAAAATACTGTTCGGGCATACTCTTATCAAGCCCCAGGTCGGAGAGGACCGCCGCCCTCTCCTCCTCCGTCATCTCCGGCGTAATATACATAGACGAGACGTCCCCCGGGGCAATATAAATAATACCGAATGAAAAAAATGATATCATGATAAGGACAACCGCCAGCTGAAGAAGTTTACTCCTAACATATTTTTTCATTATTTTACCTCGATCGGTAAGTAATCGTTAAATTCCGGGATAATTGAACTTCCGTCCAACCCTGTTACATACTTCTGGGAAATCATAATGTAGTTCGTATAGGTAAGGGGGTACTCCCAGTATTCTTCATTCGCCTTCGTCTGCAGCTCTTTTGCCGCCGCTTTCGCGTCGTCCTCCGTAGCTGCGGAATTCACCTTTACCGCAAGCTGCTTGATCTCTTCGCTCCAGCCCCACGCGTCGCTGCTGTTGTTAAGATATGTATAAGACTGCCCCAGATGCGGCCCGCGCTCGGAATCCCATCCGTTCGTCCCCAGATCCCATGTATTTTCCTGACCGCTCTTATAGAGCATTGCGAAGAACCTCTGGAAAAATGCAGACGATTCCACTCCTTCTACATTGACCTCCACGCCGATCGCCGCAAGCTGCTGCTGGATTACGACGGCAACCTCTTCCATGTTAGGCCTGTCGGCATTATAGATATAGACCAGAGGCTTATCCGTAAGCCCGGAGGACTCTGCAAGCTTCTTTGCCTCCTCCAAATCCTGCTCAAATCCCTTGCAGTCAGGATCGTACAGGCTCTGGTCCGGAGTCAGCACGCTGTTTGCCGGAGATACCAGTTCGTCGCTTCCATAGGCCGCCTCGAGGATCTCGTCCTGATCCAAAGCCAAAAAGATCGCTTTTCTTGCATTCTCGGAAAGGTCCGCAGGCCCGTAAGGATTAACTTGAAGATAGTTTAAGCGGGCTTCCGAGACCGTATACATATTGTACTTGTCAGACTGCCCTTTATATTTCTCAACTTCATCGGCCGTCGTGATCCTCAGATAGTTGATCTCATTATTCTCAAACGCGATCTGCTTGGTGCTGCCTTGGCCGATTGTCTTCATGATTACCTGTTTTACGGACGGCGCGCCCCTGTAATAGTCGTCCCTTGCCTCGTACACAATGCTGTCTTCATTGATCTCCTTAACCGTGTACGCCCCGGACGTCACCATATCCGCAGAATTGAAGTAGCCGCTGTCGTCCACCTTAGAAGGATCGTTGTCAAATACGTGTGCCGGCAGAAGCGTCATCCTTGCAAGCGCCATGGTATATGTCCCGAACGGTTCCGGCAGTACAAATTCTATGGTCTTATCATCCTTCTTCGTCAAGGTTACTTCCTTGTTATTGACCGTCTTTACCGAACTTCTCCCGCCGGAGCTAAGCGCGCCGTACTCCACGGAAAACAGAAAATCGTCTGCGCCGATGGGTTCCCCGTCGCTCCATGTCGCCTTGTCGTTAAAATGCAGCGTATACGTCTTTCCGTCCTCAGAAATCTCCAGACTGTCCGCCAGATAATACTCTCTTCCGTCCCTGGTCTCCGCAAACAAAGAGTCATAAATCGGACGCGTCACGGTCGTCTGGTCGTCGCTTGCCGTACTCGGCTGCAGGGAGGTCGGCATATAATTAACCGCCTGCACAAATACCCCCGGATTCCCGCCGGATTCCTCTCCCTGAGAGCCGGATCCTTCCGTCGTCTCCGTCTTTTTGGTGTCATTAGCTTCCTTGTCCCCGCAGCCGGCAGCCAACGCCGCCGCCATACTTACCGCACACAATACGGCAACTATTCTTCTCTTCATGTTTCGTTTTCCTCCTAATCATTTGACAGCAAATATGCTGAAGCTCTTGTGTTCATCTGCCCCAAACCTGTATATTTCACAAGTTCCGTTTTTCCTCCTTCCTCATTTTTTTTAAATATGTTCTATATTTACACAAAATCGACGAATTTTCCAATCGTTTTTTATCATAAATTGTGCATATTTATCAACATATTCTATATACAGAACACATATTTTTCCAGCCTGTCAAATGCTTCCCGTATCATGGTAAACGGGGAGGCAAGGTTCATCCGGATATGCCACTCTCCCTGAAACGCTTTGCCGCTCTGCCAGAACACGCCTGCCTCAAATCCGGCTCTCAGCAGTTCTTCCGGCGTCTTCCCATGTTTGCGGCACCACTCTTCACAGTCGACGAACAGCATGTACGTCCCCTGAGGGCGGGAGACGCTTACTCCTTCCAAACGCTCGTCAATAAAATCGCAGGCATATTTCACATTGCCGCCGATTACTTCTCTAAGCTCCTCCACCCACTCTCTGCCTTCCGGGCCGTAAGCCCCTGTCAGCGCATGCATGGACAGCACGTTTATAGAATTATAGTGTCCGAGGGACGCCTCCTTGCGGATCCTTTCCCGCAGCCAGTCATTATAAATAATATGGTAGCTTCCGATCAGGCCTGCCAGATTAAAGGTCTTCGACGGGGCATAGAGGGCGACCGTCCGGTTCCTTGCATCTTCGGATACGGACTGAGTGGGGATGTGCCTGTTGCCGTAGAGAACAATATCCGACCAGATCTCGTCAGAGATCACATAGACATCGTGTTTCGCGTAAATCTCCATTGCCTTCTCGATTTCCCATTTTTCCCAAACGCGCCCTGTGGGATTGTGGGGAGAACAAAAGATTGCACAGTGAATCTTATTTTTCAAAATCTTTTCTTCCATGTCTTCAAAGTCCATCCGCCAGACGCCCCCGCCGTCCTTCTTTAACGGACTGTGTACAATGTTATATCCGTTATTCTTCAATGTATTGATAAATCCGATATAAGTGGGCGCATGCACCAGAATGGAGTCTCCCTGAGAACAAAGGACGTGAAGCGCGCTTGCGGCTCCGCCTAAAACCCCGTTCTCGTAGCCTATATGTTCTTTCTCAAGCCCTGACACTGCGTTCTGCATTGCCTGCCACTCTATGATCTTATTGTAATACTCCTGCGACGTCATGAAGTATCCATAAGTCGGATGTTTCGCCCGTTCGATAATTGCCTCCGTAACCGTCGGTACCGTCGCAAAATTCATGTCCGCAACCCACATAGGGATACAGTCAAGCCCGTCCCGTACTTCAACCCTGTCCCCCGTGCCAAACGCCGCCGGTAGAATATCCACGGCAAGGGCGTCCTTTCCTTTTCTGTCAATAATTGTCGTAAAATCGTATTTCATTGTAGTCTCCTTTGCTTTTTTATTTTCAGTCTATTCTCGATGGCCTGCCGCGTCAAATAGAAATAGGTGATATTTCTACCCAATTATAGGCGGCGGCTATATTTAAAAGAATACACGCTCCGTCCCCTCCGGACATAACAACAGCCGGAGGTACATTACATCCCTTCATGTAATATACCTCCGGCTGTTTCAGCCATATTCTCTCTTTAATTATTCTTCTAAACTATAGATCCACATTCCCCGAATCTGGCTCACAATATCGTTATATACCCAGCCCTTACTGCTGTTCTTCTTGCTAAACGGGTCGTTGACGATCACTTTCCCATCCTCGTATCCGGTTAATACAATAAAATGTCCGTTCTGCGTAAAATCTCCGGGACTCATACTGCAAATAATAGGCTTGCCCTGCATCAACTCTTCTTTGACCTGCTCTTCCGTCATCGGCTGTACATCATAACAGGACAGGTTCCAGTTCGCCCCGGCTTCTTTCATGAAAGCCCAGTATGTGTCGTTGTTCTCGTCTACATAAAAGTTCTCGGTTCCGTATGCGGCAACCTTCGCCGGCGTAATCGACGCGTCGCCTGTAAGTCCGGCCGCAACCATCGCCATACAGGTAGGCCCGCAGCCGCTGACCGCCACAATACTGGTCCCGTACGGGGCGTACCCCCAACGCTCGTCATACTGGTACAGGTTCGGAATCTTTCCCGCCACAAGGTCTTCCCCTATAGAATCTGCGCTGGGCGTATCCTTCTTCTCTGCGTACTGTTCGACAAAATCCATAGTCTCTAAGTTCTTATCCAACAATTCAATTACGCTCTCCGGACAGCCTTCCTTCGCCGCTTCTTTCTTTATCCGCTTCACCTTCTGCGCGTCGGTCTCAATCTCCACCGTAACTTTATCCGTCTTTTTTGAACTCTCGGCTTTTACAACCTGCTTTGCCGCCCGGTCTTCCTTCTTCTGCGCATGACAGCAAAACAATACGATAATCAAAAATACCAACATCCAACTAAGCAAAAAAATCTGGCGCTGTACCTGTCTTCTCCTCTTACGGGCTCTGATTCTTCTACTTGCATCCATGAGTCATTCATCCCCTTGTTTATTACAAGCGTCGGCAAACAGTAACTCCCTTTTTACATTTACCGACAATATACTCTTATCCACACCGTCCATTATACCCTATGCCTGCCCGCGTGGCAACTTAAGAATTCTTTAATTATGTTTTAAATTTTTGCCATAATTCACAAAGGTCAAAATATTCAAAATTAATACTTGCTATTTTTCTCAAAAGATGCTATTATATATCACGGTCAAAGAATTAACGAATATATTATATCGGGGTGTGGCTCAGCTTGGCTAGAGCGCCTGGTTTGGGACCAGGAGGCCGCAGGTTCGAATCCTGTCACCCCGATAATCCATGCGGGTGTAGTTCAATGGTAGAACACTAGCCTTCCAAGCTAGATACGTGGGTTCGATTCCCATCACCCGCTCTTTTTTATTTTCAGGAGGTATCCCATGAAGATTGTATTTTTAGACGTCAAGACAATCGGTGAAGATATTGATCTGTCCGGCTACGATCAATTAGGGGAAGTAGTAAAGTACCCCTTCTCCACCCCTTCGCAGGTTCCTTTGCGAGTCGCGGACGCAGACGTGGTCGTGCTGAACAAGGTCAGAATCGATGCGGAAACGATCGGAGACGCGCAGCGCCTAAAGCTGGTCTGCGTGACCGCCACAGGAACCAATAACCTTGACAAGGAGTATCTGGACAGCCGCCGCATTGCATGGAGGAACGTCGCCGGATACTCTACGGAGTCCGTGGCGCAGCATACGTTCGCCATGCTCTTTTATTTATTGGAGAAACTGCGGTATTACGACGATTACGTGAAAGAAGGACGTTACGCATGCGATACGTCGTTTACCCACTTTGAAGAACATTTTTATGAATTAAAAGGAAAAACCTGGGGAATCATCGGGCTTGGCAATATCGGAAGACGGGTTGCCGCCATTGCGGAGGCCTTCGGCGCGCATGTAATCTATACCTCCCCATCCGGCAGTGCGCCGCAGGAAGGATACCGCCGGACGGACATGGACACGCTCCTCTCCGCATCCGACATTATATCCGTCCACGCGCCGTTGAACGAGCATACGGAGAATCTGATAGGTTCCACCGCCTTCCGGAAGATGAAGCCTTCCTGCATCTTTTTGAATCTGGGAAGAGGGCCTATCGTCGTAGAGCAGGATCTTGCAGAAGCGATCGAACACCGCACGATTGCCGCCGCAGGGTTGGACGTGCTCTGCGAGGAACCAATGAACCCGGACAATCCCCTCCTTCGGATCAAGGACAGCAGACGCTTATTCATTACGCCTCATATTGCATGGGCAAGCGTGGAGGCCCGGACAAGGCTGATGGAGATCGTTCTGGAACAGATAAAAGAATTTTTTCATTAAAAAGGCGCGCCTGAATCTTACAACCGTTAAAAAGCCGTAAGATTCAGGCGGCGCCTTATTTTTTTACCTTCTTCTTAGACAGCGTCACACTGAGAATCTCCCCCGCCATCACCAACGCACTTCCGCAGGCAAGATAGATATCCCCAAGATTCGCCGTAATCCTTCCGGGAAACTTCTTCTCTGACCGCCAACCGATATAGTCGACAACCTTCCCCTTCGTCAGCCTGTCAAAAAGGTTGCTTGCCGCCCCTGCGCTCACAAGAGTCATGCCGAGTTTCCTGATATAGTTCCTCTTCTTTGCAAATGTCAGACAATCCCACAATAGAACCCCCGCCCCGGCAAACAGAGACGCCCACTTAACAGCCGCCGGATACCGCTCAAACAAGTTCAGCAGGAATCCCCGGTTATATACCTTCCGAACCACAATCTTCCCGAAAGGGAGCTCCCGTTCTTCCCCCGGATTCAACTCCTCTTCCACCTGTTTCTTGAAGATCACATCTGCACAAAGAAGTAATGCAAATAACACCAGCATAGCGGAAAGCATCCTATATCTCCTCTTTAATCTTCACAATCTGCTCTTCCTGCTTCTCAATCTCTTCCTCACGCTTCTCGATGTCTTCGCACAGGGCGATGTACTCCGTACCTTCTACCTCGCCTTTGCGGAACTTCTCAAAGACCATGCGCCCGATGTCCTTTAAGTCCCTCTCATTCGCCCTCTTCATGGAACGGATATCGCTCTTTATCTTCTGGATCTCTAACGTATCCTCCGCCTTCTTGCTAAAATCGCTTGCCGTATCTGAAATCTTCTTTCCAAGTTCGCCAAAAAAATCTGCCATTGTTATCTTCTCCTTTTCTTTTTCTTTTCTGCCGGTTTTGTCAGCTCCTGAAACTATAACTGACGCAGAATATCCAGAGAACGGTACAGGTTCATCGCCCCGTATCCCCACTCCCGGTTCGGGCTTTCCATCCCCGGCCTCTGCTCCGCACCCAACAGTATAATGTTCCTTATCTGGCTGGAATTCACGCCGTATGGGTTCGGCTGCTTCAATACCCATTCCATCAAAAGCGCCGACGCCCCTGCCGCAATCCCCGCCGCAACGCTGGAACCGCTGCGGACTACGAATTCATTATTGAGTCCGGCCCCGGAAACCATGACGCCCGGAACCGCATAATCCGGCTTTATTCGTTCATCTCTAGTATACCCCCTCCCCGAGTTAATATCAACCGAATTATCAATTCCATTATAAAACGCAACCGTCATTGCCAACAGGCAGCTTCCCGGCTCCGCAAGCGTAGTATCCGGATCCGCCTCCAGAAAATACACTTCCCCCGATAAAAACTCCTGAACAGGCAGCCAGATATGGAACCTTCCGTTGGATATCCGGACAGGCTTGATACTGACCTTCCATATTCCCTGAGATGGGTTTCGAAAACGTATGAAGACAAGCTGGGAATCATTATTTTCCAACAACAGTCGGTATTCCACTTCCACCTCCGTATTGTCAAACAGAAATTTTTCCTGATACTCATACCCCTGTTTAAGGGAAATATATCCCGTCCGCTCCCCGGAAGGAGACGTAAACGCCACGGTGAGTACATTCGGAACCGTCGTCCAAATCTCAGCCACAAACCCGTCTACCCCCTCCCCTACGCGGATCTCCGCATCCGTCACATCATTTACGCCGCTAAGTTCCCGGGAAAAATGATGTCTGTGTACCGCGCCGTTCCCTGCGCTGATCACGACGCTGCGGTTAAGGACGGACGAATACGCGTCCAGCAGATTAGACAGGAGCGAAGTTCCGTTATGGCCTCCAAGGTTCGTCCCAAGCGCGACGCACAGCACGAGGGGCATGTTGCGCTTTCTGGCAAGGTCGTTAAGATACTTCATAGCAAGCATAATATCATTTTCCTGAAAACATGTCGCGCCGTCGCGGATGACATAAAAATCTTTCAGGTATTGTTTCGCAGGCTTCAGCTTTACCACCCCAAGGACGGCCTCCGGGGCGGCTCCGATAAACCGGTGCTCAAGGTCCGCGTTTCCGGCCGCAACACTGGCAATGAACGTACCATGCCCTTCCGTGTCCATGCTGGGTACGATCTCCAAAGGATTTTCTAAACGCAGCGCTTCATTAATAATTTCCTCCGTGTATTCGCTTCCGTAATCCAGCCCGTCGGGCAGCGCGCCGTCCTGTATGGTCTGATCCCAGATTCCGGCAATTCTTGTCGAACCGTCGATATTTCGGAATAGTGGATTCCGGTAGTCGACGCCTGTGTCAAGAATTCCCACCATAATGCCGTTTCCCTGAAGATTCAAAGTGGGATAACTCTGCACCACGCTGATCCCCGCATCATCCATTGCCTCCAGATCCATCAGCTGGTAACAGTTCGGAATAGAATTATAGCGGTATCTTTCCAGCGAAAGCGGCATGACGGCCGCCTGATCCACATAGACCGCCTGAAACCCGAAATCCATCGCCTGAACGCAGGCATTCGCCCTTTCCGCCTCCTCCTGCCTGATCCCTCTGTAAATCGGAACGATAAAATCCACGTAGTCCTCCGACATAATCATTTTCCTGCAGGTTTCTCTATCCATAAAAATACCTCATATACTTTTTTCTAAGTATATGAGGTATTTCATATTCTAGTACAACGAATAGTAATAGCGCCGGAATTATTTGCCTTCTATACGGGGCGTTTCCTGCCCCCTCAGCATGATCAGCGGTCCGCCCGTGCCTTCTATGTATTCGCGTGTAATCGTTACCTGCCCGATATTATCGTCCTTCGGAATCTCGAACATGATATCCAGCATGAACTCCTCTATAATCGCCCGAAGCGCTCTTGCGCCCGTATCCTTCTCCACAGCTTTCTCCGCAATCTTTGCAAGCGCTCCCTCGTCGAACGAAAGCTTCACTTCATCCAGAGCAAGCAGCTTCTGATACTGCTTCAAGATCGCATTCTTCGGCTCCGTAAGGATCTTCACCATCATCTCCTCGCTCAAGCCCTGCAGAGTAAATACAATCGGCAGACGTCCCAAAAACTCCGGTATCATACCAAAATTGCGCAGATCCTCTGTCGTCACCTTCTCAAGAACGGTCTTATCCCGATTATACCGGTCCTTAAGCTCGGCCCCGAACCCAATGGAAGACTGCTTCGTCAGCCTCTCTTTGATAATCTTATCCAAATCAGGGAACGCACCGCCGCAGATAAAGAGAATATTCTTCGTATTCACAGTAGTCAGAGGAACCATGGCATTCTTGCTGTTCGCCCCTACCGGGACTTCCACGTCGCTTCCCTCTAAGAGCTTAAGCATCCCCTGCTGGACAGACTCTCCGCTTACGTCCCTCTGGTTCGTATTCTTCTTCTTGGCAATCTTGTCAATCTCGTCGATAAAGATAATTCCCTGCTCGGCCTTCTCCACGTCGTTGCCTGCCGCCGCCAGAAGCTTTGAGACGACGCTCTCGATATCGTCGCCGATATACCCCGCTTCCGTCAGAGAAGTCGCGTCTGTAATGGCAAGAGGAACATCCAGAAGCTTCGCCAGCGTCTTCACGAGATAGGTCTTACCCGAACCGGTAGGCCCGATCATCAGCATATTGGACTTCTCGATCTCAATCTCATCCATGGTATCCGTCGCCACACGTTTGTAATGATTATAAACCGCAACGGATACGGCCTTCTTCGCATATTCCTGCCCCACCACGTACTCGTCAAGCTTCCCCTTGATCTTATGGGGAGCGGGTATATTCCGGATATCAATCAGGGGGTTTCTCTCCTCCCCTTCCTTCTTCTTCTTAATCTTCTGCTTCTTCGGAACGTTCTGCTCCATGTCTGCCATGTTAAAAATCTGTACTCCCGGAATATTCATTAGCTGGCTGTAATCAACCTGGCCGTTCATCATCGCGTCGAAACTCTTCTGCATACAGTCGCTGCAGATTGAAATACCGTTAGGAAGATCAATCATCTTGCCTGTAGCCGTCTCCGGACGCCTGCACACAAAGCAGATCTTCTCATATTCGTCCTCCTGCTTCTTAGAGTCCTCCACCTGTCCTTCTCCCACTTTCTCTACGTTGTTCTTATCCTGTTCGGACATCTTGCCTTCCCTTCCTTCTCTGTTGCACTATACGTTATGCCATAAAATTACTCTTCCCCCGCCATCTCAAGGAACCTCTCCTCCGAGATAATCGGAATTCCTAATTCATTCGCCTTCTTATTCTTAGACGACGAAGACGCAGCATCATTATTGATCAGATAATTCGTCTTAGAAGTAACCGATCCCGTCACTTTTCCGCCAAGACTCTCTATCAGCTCTTTAACCTCGCCCCGGTTCGCAAAATGTTCCACGCTTCCGGTAATCACGAAATTCACCCCTGCAAAGATCTGCTTCTTCTCCTCCACAGTCTCCTCAGGAATCACCAATTCTTTTAACAAATCGCGGAACTGCCTGACATGCTGCTCCGAAGCAAAGTAATCTACGAATGTCTTCGCGATTACCCCGCCGACCCCGGGGATCTCGTTTAATTCTTCTTCCGTGGCGCGAAGCATCGCCTCCGCGTCATACCGGAACTCCTTACAGATTACCTTCGCATTCGCAAGCCCGATATTGGCGATCCCCAGCGCATAGATTACCCTTGGCAGCGTCGTAGTCCGCGCTTTCTCCGCGTTGCCAACCAGATTCCGGTAGGATTTCTCGCCGAATCCTTCCAACGACCGGATCTCCTCCTGATAACGTTCCAGATGGAAAATATCCGCAAACTCCCGGATATAGCCCAAAGAAATAAACTTCTCCAGAGTTGCCTCCGACAGCCCTTCAATATTCAAGGCATCCCTGCTTACAAACAACGCAAAGGACTTGACATGCTTGGCCTGACACTCCGGGTTCGTACAGTATAGCGCTTTCGCATTGGCCACCTGCCGGATCTCGGTCGCCCCCCGGCACACAGGACACTGCTTCGGAATATCCCTGACGCCGCTTCTCGTCAAGTTACCGGCTATCTGGGGAATAATCATATTCGCCTTATACACTTCGATCTTATCCCCGATTCCAAGCTCTAATTCTTCCATGATACTGATATTATGGACGCTGGCGCGGCTTACCGTCGTCCCCTCAAGCTCCACAGGCTCAAAGATCGCGACCGGATTGATAAGCCCTGTGCGCGACGGGCTCCACTCGATCTCAATAAGCTTCGTCTCGCGCACCTCGTCCGCCCACTTAAACGCATAGGAATCTCTTGGAAACTTCGACGTACGCCCAAGAGACTGACCGTACGCTATATCATCATATATTAACACAAGACCGTCTGACGGAAAATCATTTTGGGCAATTCTTTCTGAAAATTTAATAACTTCGGACTCTACGGTATCTCCTGTCACCTCGCAAAACTCCACCACTTCAAATCCCTGCTCCATAAGCCATTTCATCTGGTATGCCCTTGAATTGTGAAAATCCACCTCCTTCGCCTGCACGAGGGAAAATGCGTAAAACCTTACATTCCGCTTCGCCGTAATCTCATTATTCAACTGACGCACAGAGCCGCTGCACAGATTCCTCGGATTCTTGTATTTCGCATCCGCATCCCCTATCTCGGAATTAATCCGTTCAAATTCCCGGTACCCGATCACTGCCTCTCCTCTAAGGATCAGCTCCCCCTGATATGCAATCTTAAGGGGAATATTCCGGAACACCCTCGCATTATTCGTTATGACCTCGCCGACTTCGCCGTTTCCTCTGGTAACCGCCTTAAAAAGTTTCCCGCCCCTGTAAGTCAGCACAATGGTAAGCCCATCCAGCTTCCATGACATCAAAGCCTTCTGATCGCCGACGAACCGTTTCAGTTCTTCAATCTCCTTCGTCTTATCCAGAGAAAGCATGGGGCTTTCATGCCGTTCCTTCGGCAGCTCGCTCAACACCTCATACCCCACGTTCACGGTCGGGCTGTTGGCGAACGTAATCCCTAATTCCTTCTCAAGCCCCTCCAGCTCCCCGTACAGTGCGTCATACTCCCGGTTGCTCATAATCTCCCTTGATTCCTGATAATATGCGCGTCCCGCGTCATTTAGCTTCTCCACTAATTCCAACATTCTGGCTTTCTTCGATTCGCTCATATAGCTCCTTTAACTCCTGCTCTGTTAATTTTCTGACCGCCCCCGGCTTCAAGCCGCCAAGCTCAATATTCATCACTCTAACCCTTAAAAGCCTCTTCACCTGATATCCCAGCGCTTCGCACATCCTGCGTATCTGACGGTTCAATCCCTGGGTCAATACGATGGAAAAGGTGTACTTCCCGATAATTGCCGTCCTGCAAGGTCTGGTCGTGACGTCAAGTCCCTTCTCCGCATCCCTGATCCTGACCCCCTGCGCCATCCGGAGGAGAAATTCCTCCGTCACAGGCTTATCAACCGTCACCTTATATTCCTTCTCGTGCCCGTACCTCGCCCGCATCATCCCGTTTATCAAATCCCCGTCGTTGGTCATTATAAGCAAGCCCTCGGAATCCTTATCAAGGCGTCCTGCGTAAGTAATCCGCTCCGGATAATTCAGGAACCGGACAATACTCCTTCTCTCCCTTCGTTCCTCCGTGCAGATAATTCCCACCGGCTTATTTACAGCAAGCACAATCCGCTCCCGCCTGCCCCCAACGACCTTCTTCCCAACCCGGACCTCCTGACCCGGGCCGACCTTCATGCCGGGAACCGCCCGCTTCCCGTCAACCGTGACCTGCCCGCTCTCAATCAGGCGGTCCGCCTCCCTGCGGGAACACACTCCCGCATCGCTCAGAAACTTATTCAGCCTACTCATCCTGCAACACTCCGCTTATCTTTTGGTCCTGTACAAAAGTATTTCCATTATACAAAAATAATACGCTGGAAATCTTCTTCTCCTTCATAATATCATTAAGGTTCCCTTCATAATACTCCGGATCCACCGCAATAATCTCCCTGAAATAGGGTACAAGGAAGGGAATCAGACAGTTTGCGTAAGAATCCTTAACCAAAAGCAGGCGATCCGTGGTATCCGCCGTCGTGCGGATATTAACCATCTCATGGCTTCCTCCCAGAAACAGTTCATAGGCGTCCCTTTCCTTCAATTTCATCCGGTCATACAAGGTAGAAATCTTGCCTTCCCCGTAATCTACTACAATCTTAGGCATCTCCTTTTCATTTTCCGCCGCATAGATATATATAGACTCCTGATATCCGGTCTGGTATCCGCTTCTCAGGGACAGATCTCCGGTAAAGATATTCGTAACTGCGTACTTCTCCCACTTCGGCGTCTTCGTCCCGTCAAGCCCCATTGCCTCCACTAACTGCTGGCTGGCATAATATGCTCCAAGGGTTGTCCAATGGGAATCCGTTCGGTAGTAGATTTCTTCTTTCTTATGCGACGAAAGCGTCTTGCTTAAATCTACCCACGTGATCCCCTCCCCAAGTTCCTGCCAGATTGAACGGAACATCCCGCTCTGATCCTCCGTCACGGCAAAACGGGGCAGTTTGTCTGCCAGAATATTCGCAGCATTGGGCGCCAACGCCAAGTATACCGGAATCTTTTCATACCGCGCCTTAAATTCCCCCATAGCGTTCAGATTCTCCTCCAGCTTCGCCTGATCTGCCGCCGCTACCGCCTCCAGAAGATACCCGTCTTTCCCCTTGAATACACCGTTGGATTCCCGTTTCCCGATGATCAGATCTACCCGGTTCTTGACAGACACCCACAGATTCCGCCCAAGGAACTGATCTGAACGGAACTCCTCATACTGTTCCATAAAAGAACCGTCAGCCACATTTTCCAGCGTAAGCTTCGGCCGCGCCGCAAGCGGGCGGTTCTCCTTCTCGGAGAATTCTTTCTCCAACGGTATCAGTTCCAACAAGGAAATCAGTACCAGCAGCCCGAAAAACGACAATGCCGCCGTTTTTCTCCTATATGCTCTTCCTGACTTAAAGTCCTTCTGTCTCTTCTGCTTCATAAATTCTCCTAACACACGGCCCTCTGCCTGGCCTCTTACCTGCCTTCCCACAGGGACGATATTCGGATTCCTATTTTCAAAAAATCGATGTCAACATACGATATAAACCACGCACAGCCCGAACATCACGCCATATATGACGCAATTAACCAACGCAAGCCCTCTGCCGCCTCTGTCCATTATACTCTCATACCCCTTATGGACTAACGGGAGAAGGCCCACCGCCATAATGATCAAAAGCCCAAGGTTTGTGACAAGCAGGTACATCCCCCTGTCGTCTGCCAGACCGGCCGCGCCTATCCCGAACATATTCCCCAGATAGGCAAACCCGCCGCCTGCCCCGGGGCTAAAGAAGAATACCCATCCGATCATCACCATCACGATACTGTAAATACGTCCAAGGAATCCCGGCATCCGATCCAGCATCCTCCACAAAAACAGCTTCTCGGCCACCATCAAAATTCCGCAGTATAATCCCCATACCACGTAATTCCCGGACAGCCCGTGAGCCAGCCCCGCCATAAGCCAGATCAGAAGTATATTCCTTACCTGCTTCAATTCCTCCGCGTCGCCTCCGCCCAGCGGATGATACACATATTCACGGAACCATCCTCCCAGGGACATATGCCATTTGTACCAGAATTCCGTCGTACTTCCCGCCAGATAAGGGTAATCAAAATTCCCCGGCAGCTCGAAACCCGTCATCTTCCCAAGGCCCAACGCCATGTCCGTGTATCCGCTCAGATTATAGTATATCTTAAAGGCAAACGCCGCGCATCCAAGCCATGCGCTCAGCACGGACCTCTGTCCGGCATCCATTGCCATGACCTCAGCGAAAAGAAGCCCGATATTGTCCGCAAACAGCACCTTCTTAGATAGCCCGCGTACGAAATACATCACGCCCTCTCCCACCTTTCCCGGGGAAATCTGCCTTGCCCGAAGCTGCTTCTCCATCTCCGAATAGAGCGCCACGGGGCCGCCCGGCATCTTGATAAACATCGCGGCATAGAGGGCAAGGTCAGCCGGGTTCTTCTGCGCCTTTACCTTCCCCCGGTAAACATCTATAATGTAAGATAACAACTGAAGCGTATAGAAAGACATTCCCATAGGCAGCGCAAAACCCTGAAAAGGGATATGCACCGGCAGAATCATGTTAAGCCCGCCAAACACAGTCCTTCCAAAGAGAAAAAATCCAAGAACACCGAGATCGACGATCACACAGAACATCAAGCCGGCACGCGCACGCCGCCGGTTCTTCAAGACGCCGGCTATATGAAGTCCGCAGGCATAGTTAAACAGAATCATCCCTGCCAGCACAAACACGGCCGCCGGCTCCCCCCACGCATAGAACACAAGGCTTACCAGCAAAAGCAGCACATTCTTCAACTGTCCCGGCATCAGATAGTACAGAAACAGTACAACCGGTAAAAATGTAAATAAAAACACAACACTGTCAAATAAACCCGCTACCATTACAGCTCCGCCGCCTCCGCCATGTGATTCACCCATTCGCCATAGTATTCCGACGCCATATGGATTCCGTCCTCGGTGTAGTATTCGTCTTTTACCAGACTTCCGTTATCAATAAAGGTCACGCCTTCTTCCTCGCATATTTCCATAAGCTTCCTATTATAATCCGGAATATTTCCATACAACCCGTCCTCCTCGACCGCCTCCTTGGTAACCGGGAGAATACTGTTGACATAGATCTTCGTATCAGGCAGGCTCTCTTTAAGTTCTTCAAGCACCCGCCGGTACGCCGCCCCAAATAACTGCGCATCCCCGGACGCCGCCTTGATATCGTTGAGTCCATAGGCAAGGAACAACACCTGAGGTCCTATCTCCACTGCCCTTGAAACATGATTATTAATCATGCTGACCTCCGTCTCACAAACGCCCGTATCCCGCTCGGCCGTAACGAATGACTTTTCAAGCGCCTGATTCTCATACAAGCCCTGAGCGATAGAATCCCCAAGCACGTATGAATTGGCGAACTTTTCGCTGACAGTCCGGTTCGCCCACGCCTCGTCCGCAGCCCGTTCCGCCTCCTCAAGCTCCTTAATCTGAGCGTCAATCTCAGCCGTATCCGCTTCTTCCATCTTCGTAAGCTTCGCAAGTCCCTTTCGCGGATCCTCTCTTGGATTCATCACGCCGACGGCAAACACGATGCCCCCAATGACCATCCAGATAAGCATCGCCGTGACCGCCAGACGCAGGACAACGTCTCTTTCTTCACTTTTCTTCTTCGTCTTCTCTTGTCCTCTACTCACGCAGGCCTCGTTCTCCTTAATATGCCGCTGATTACCTCCCGGACAGCATTACGCTGGTACGGATGGGGAAAAATGCATATGTGAGAATATTGTACTGTTTTTCCCTGTAAAAGTCAAATATATGCTATACTATTCATAAATAACCACGATTTTAACAATCTGCAAAGGAGTTTTTCACATGAATATGTTCACATTATCAGCAAAATCCTGCATGTCCCACCTTTTACTCAAGGACACTTTCGACAATTTCTCCTTTATCGAAGGCGAAATCACGACTTTCAACAAATTTACTCTGGACGGGTTCCTGCATAAAGACTTCTTCGACGAGAAACCTGAACGTAATCATTCCTACTGGCGGGAGGTTAGAGACTTCTGTTTCACCCTCATTAAGGGAAAACGCACGCCCCTTAATTTTAAGATCGTCCTCTCCCTCGCGCCGGAACACTTCGGGAACTTTCTTGAACGGCACCAGATCCGTACCTTTTCCCCTGAGGATATCACGGGTCTGTACCTGAATTTCCACTACGACGGCGCCGTTCTCCAATGCATCGCCGGCATTTCTATGCGCACCTTCAGCATGGATAAGTCCCTTGAGAAGGAATGGGACGCCTATGTGGAAAGATTTTTTAAAGAATCAGAAATTGACCGGGAAAAATAGGCAAAAATTTAACAGAAACATTGTATTTTTTACACAGATCTATTATAATTTGAATGGGCTTTTTGTTAGTTAATCATAAAAGGAGACAAGAACATGAGAGGAAAGAAAAGAATTGATGACAGACCGGCAACCCCTTCCCTAATGCGCAAGTGGGGCATCACAGGAAAGCTGGTCATCGCAATTGTGGTCACTATAGTAATTATGGTGGGCGCATTGCTTTTGATAGTCCGCAGCCGCGTATCCGACGCACTGCTGGCAAAGAGCGAGAAACTTTTGGAAGAAACTACCGATAAGGCTCTTCAGGAAGTCAACGCGTGGATGAGCGGCATACTGGCGACACTGGAGACCCAGCGGGATACGATCCAATATGAAGATATGGATATCCCCCGCATGACAGAATACATAAAGCATACCGCCAACCAGAACGACGCATACCCTGCCGGGATCTATACGGCGCTGACGGACGGAACTTTATACCACGCTTCCTTCGTACCGGGACCGGATTTTAACTCATTGGAAAAACCATGGTACAAAGACGGCATCTCCTCCGAAGATTTTATTTTGGGGGACGCGTACTTTGACGAAGACAGCCAGTCCTACGTTGTGGGCGCGTCCGGCGTATTGAAGAACGGCGCCGGAGAGGTAATCGGCGTCGCTGCGGCGGATGTGTACCTGACGTCCATATCCGATATCGTAGCCGATATCCGTTTGGAAAAGACAGGGGGATTTTCCTTGTAGATACCAGAACCCACACCATCATCGGACATCCGGACAAGGAGATGAACGGACGGTCCATGTCTGAGTTCAACGGCGATATGTATGCCTACGCCGCCGAGAAGATTCAGGAGAACGCTACTGGGCTTAGTCTTTACAATGACGACATGTACATAGAATTAAAAGCAGTGCCGAACTGCGACTGGATGGCAGTGTCATATGTTTCCAGAGACGAGGTTCTCGCCGATCTGGATACGCTGACAGGCATCATGTCGTCGGTTGCCGGATTTGCGGTCTTAATCATGATCGTACTGATCATCATTCTCGTTAGGAATATCATCGGGAAACCGGTAGCCGAGCTTAACAATGTAGCTTCAAGGATTGCGGAGGGCGACTTGGACCAGTCCATCACCCATTCCTCCAACGACGAACTCGGAGAACTGGCAAGCAATTTCGGCAGGACAGTGACGCGTCTGCGGGACTATGTGGATTACATCAACGAGATCTCCGAGAAACTGCAGGAAATCTCCCAAGGTAATCTTGCATTTACGCTTACCCATGAATATCTGGGAGAATTTGCTAAGATTAAAGACTCTCTGGAACGTATTTCCTGGTCGCTGAACGAGACTCTGGGACAGATCAATGTCGCAGCAAGCCAGGTGGCGACGGGTTCCGAGTATGTGTCCGACGGGGCGCAGACGCTCTCGCAGGGCTCCTCGCAGCAGACGGACGCTGTCGAATCCCTTGCCTCCCACATCTCGGAAGTTTCTGACGGGATCCAGAAGACCGCACAGGGCGCTAAAAAGGCAAGCACGATATCCCATAATGTCAGCACACGGATTCTGGAAAGCAACGAAAAGATGCAGCATATGAATACGGCGATACAGAAGATCAGCGATAAGTCGACGGAGATTCACAGTATTATCAAGACGATTGAGGACATTGCCTTCCAGACAAATATACTTGCGCTGAACGCCGCCGTGGAAGCTGCGCGGGCAGGTACGGCAGGCAAAGGTTTTGCCGTAGTGGCAGACGAGGTACGCAACCTTGCCAGCAAGTCTTCCGAGGCTGCTAAGAATACGACTACGCTGATTGACCAGACGGTTGAGGCTGTTGCTGAGGGGACGCATATGGCCGAGGATACGGCGGCTTCTATGATGGAGGTCGTAGCGCAGGCGGAAGAAGTGAGCCGGCTGATCGAAGGAATTGCAGAGTATTCCGCACAGCAGGCAGAGGCAACGGAGGAGGTTTCCCGCGGAATCGCACAGATCTCAGACGTGGTACAGTCCAACCTGTCTACCGCAGAGAAGAGCGCGTCTGCAAGCGAAGAGTTGTCCGGTCAGGCAAGCATGCTGAATGAGCTGGTATCGAAATTCAAGCTCAAGAAGTAATAAGGGATCATTCCTATGAGAGACGTATTGATTGGTACGACGAATCCTGCAAAGATCGAGTATTTTCAGGAAATATTGTTCGGATATGACGTAAATTTCCTGAAATTGAAGGATTTGGGCATTACATGCGAACCTGAAGAACAGGGATTGACGCCGAAAGATAACGCCCTTCTGAAAGCCGGATTTTACGGACAGTATTTCGACTCTGTCATCTGCCATGATTCCGGGCTGTATTTTAGAGAGCTGGCGTTAGACGACAGAAGGCAGCCCGGGCTTAATATCCGGACTCCGGGCGGGAAAGCCAGACTTAACGACGAGGAGATGATTGCTTACTACGCAGAGCTTATCCATTCTCTCGGCGGGAAGGTATCGGCATACTATCTGAATGGGTTTGCGGTTTATAATAAAGGTATGATTCATTCCTACATGGAAGATATTGAGATGAAAAAGCGCGACGCTTTCTATATGGTGGATACCCCGTCTCCCAAAAGGCAGGCGGGCAGCCCTCTGGACTCCCTTTCATTGAACCGGGATGGCAGGACGTATTTTGTGGATGCGCAGGATACGGACTGCGGCGGACAGGATGGGGGCGTATCCCGGGAATGTGAGGAACGGATAGTCGAGTTTTTTACTGCGTCGCTTGGATTAGAATGAATAAGGCAATGTTTAAAGGGATTGACGAAATATCGTCAATCCCTTTATCTTTGCCTTTATGCCAAACAGTCTATATACCGTCAACCTACTTCGTCAAAAGCATCATAACCTCGTTGCTCCTCTGTACAAACGCCGTCATCTCTTCCGGATTCAACGGTTTATGCGCCAGCATGGCCAGATCATAGAGCTGCTTACAGATAATGGACACATTCTCGTTCTCTTTATTATCTACCACGAACTTCACCAGCGGATGATTTGCGTTCAGGATCAGCGTACTCTCTCCGCCCATATCCATTCCGCCCATGCCTCCCATACCGTACATCTTCATCATCTCCTGCATACGGCGGTTCTGCTCGGATAGCGTAATCATCGAAGCAATCTTCTCATCTTTCAGCTTCTCGATCTTTACATCCAACTTATCATTGCCAAGCTCCTTACGGAAAATCTCAATCAGGCTGTCGGACGTTGCCTTAAATGTTTCCTTCTCTTCCTCTGCCACTTCTTCTTTCACATTATCCGTAACGTCGGCGTCAATTCTCTGGAAACGGATATTCGGGTTCTTCTGCTCTAACTGCGTGATGAACGGAGAATCGATATTGTGGTTCATGATTACGGCATCCTGTCCCTGATTCCTGAACATGTTGATATACTGGCTCTGCTGAATCTCGTCCGTTACATAGTAGATGGTGGTCTTAATCTCCTCTACTTTATTCTCGTCTTCATTCCCGCTTTCCGTATCTTCCTTCTTATCGTTCGCCTCTACGACCTCGCCGCCGTTCTCCTCGATACAATCCTTAAGAGTCAGATACTTCCCGTCAATGTTCTTGAACAGGATGACTTCTTTCATCTTATCACAGAACTTCTCGTCTTTGAGGCAGCCGAACTTGATGAACGGACTGATATCGTCCCAGTATTTCTCATAATCCTCTCTCTTCGTCTTGCACATTCCGGAAAGCTTATCAGCCACCTTCTTGGAGATGTAATCTGCAATCTTATTGACAAACCCATCGTTCTGGAGCGCGCTTCTTGATACGTTCAGCGGCAGGTCCGGACAGTCGATCACGCCCTTCAATACCATCAGGAACTCCGGAATGACTTCCTTGATATTGTCCGCAATAAATACCTGATTGTTATATAACTTAATCGTTCCCTCAATGGAATCATATTCCGTATTAATCCTTGGGAAATACAGGATTCCCTTCAAGTTAAACGGATAATCCATATTCAGGTGGATCCAGAAAAGCGGCTCCTTGTAATCCAAGAAGACCTTGCGGTAGAATTCTTGGTAATCCTCATCGGAACAATCGTTAGGATGTTTCGTCCACAGCGGATGGATATCGCTTAAGGAAACCGGACGCTTCTCAATCTTGACCTTCTCCTTCGCCGGCTCTACCTCCACCATCTCTTTTTCGCCGTCTTCGTTTTCTTTCTCTTCCATCTTAGCTTCTTCGTGAATATGCTCAACGACAACGTCGTCCTCTTTTAAATCCGCCTCGTCGATGGTCTCATACTCCGTCTCTGCATTTGCTTTAGACAGGAAGATCTCTACCGGCATGAAGGAACAGTATTTCTCGATGACTTCCCTTACACGGTACTCGTTGGAAAACTCTACGCTGTCATCGTTCAAAAACAGCGTAATCTCGGTTCCCACGCCTTCTTTATTCCCTTCGTCCATCTCATATTCCGTGCCGCCGTCGCTGACCCAGTGTACGGGCTTCGCCCCTTCTCTATAAGAAAGCGTGTCAATATGCACCTCGTCCGCAACCATAAACGCAGAATAGAATCCAAGACCGAAGTGGCCGATCATGTCGTCCTCCGTGGTCTTGTCCTTATATTTTTCAAGGAACTCTGTCGCCCCGGAAAATGCGATCTGGGTAATATACTCTTCCACTTCCTCCGCCGTCATTCCAAGCCCGTTGTCAGTGAATTTCAATGTCTTCTCTTCCGGGTTCACCTCTACCTTGATGAACGGCTTGTAGTCATCCGGTAACTGGTACTCTCCCATCATATCCAGCTTCTTTAACTTCGTGATCGCGTCGCATCCGTTGGAGACCAGCTCACGGGCAAAAATATCGTGGTCGGAATATACCCATTTCTTGATAATCGGGAATATATTCTCACTGCTGATTGATAGATTTCCTTTCTTTGCTGCCATCTTTATCACTCCTACCTCATTTTAATATAATTTTATACAATATCTAAATTACTTATTGGACGTCTGAAATAAATCCGGGCGTCCCTTGCCTAACAGATATGATAATACGGCGGATATTAAAAGTCAATAGAAAATCAGCACTCTTTTTTAGTGAGTGCTAACAAATTTCTTAAAAAAATAAAAATTTTATTAATTCCGGACATTATTACACGAATCAAACCGGCAGAAAGGGCTGTCGCAATAAGCAACTGCGACAGCCCCTTTAAAGTCGATAAATTCAATTCTACTCTATACTCTTGAGCGACTCCACCATATCGATCTTCTTGAGCTTAAAATACATTACCCAGTTGATCATCAGCGAAAACGCCACCGTCAGCGCAAAGCTGTATAAGAAGCTGGGCTGATTGATATTCCTGCCGAACATAGCAGAATCTACCTCCACCGTCTCGATGATGAACAGATGCAGGAACTTCCCAAGCACGGCTCCAACCACCGCCCCTAAGAAGGTCAGCAGGATATTCTCCCGGTACACGTATTCCGCTACCTCCGCATTGTAAAATCCCAAGACTTTCAACGTCGCCAGCTCCCGCTTGCGCTCTGCGATATTAACGGTATTGAGATTATATAGCACCACGAACGCCAGCATCCCCGCCGAGATTATCAAGACGACGATAACCAGATTAAGACTCCTTAACATATCGTCCAACTGCTTCTCTATATCGTGAGTATAGCTGACGCTCAGCGCGCCGTCCTTCTTAAGGATATCCCGGCCCACCTTCTCCATCTCCGCATCGGCCGCAGAATCAGACATCTTAAACAAGATACTGTTATACTCCGGTTTCTCGCCGTATGCATTTTCATAGCAGCCCGGTGTAAAATATATGTAATGTCCCATATAGTTTTCACAGATCTGCGAGATCTTTACCTTCTTATTGCCGTTTTCTTCATCCTTAATCTCAATCGTATCTCCCTTTTCCGCTTCTAAAAGCTTGGCCGTCTTCTCGCTCACGATTACGCCGCCGTCCGACAGCTCGTACCTCTCTTTCGTCTTCCGGTCGTGGAAATCTACAAACTGCGGGATATCCTCTACCGAGCCGAACACGCATGCATAGGCCGCCCGTTCTTTCTTTCCGTTTACCAGCGTGATATTCTGCATATACGCGTCCATATACCCGCCGACCTGTTCCTCGCCGTCAAGGGCGTCTCTAATCTCTTCCTGCTGTTCCCCTGTAAAGTCCTCTTCAAGATAAATGCTCCCGTCGTAGAACTGGATCTCGGCGAACTGTAACTCGGCAATCTCATAACAGGAATCTTTCAGTCCGAACCCTACCAGCATCAGAGCCATACATCCTCCGATCCCGAATATCGTCATGAAGAACCGCTTCTTATATCTCATCAAGTTCCGTATCGTGGATTTCCATGTAAAATTCAAATGCCGCCAGACAAAGCCGACCCGTTCCAGAAACACCCGACGTCCGTTCTTCGGCGCAGGGGGACGCATCAATACCGCCGGCTGTGCGTCCAATTCCCGATAGCAAGCCATGACCGTAGCAAATATAGTACAGAACATCGCAGCTCCGGACGCCATCGCCGCATACCCCCAGTCATAAGGCGCGAGAATCCTCGGCAAATGCTGGTAAAGTATCCCGTAAGCGTAGACAATAATATACGGAAGGATCTTCTCCCCGATCAGTACGCCCAGAACGCTCCCCCCTGCCGTAGCCAGCAGCGCATAGCCGATGTATTTTGACGCAATGGCGGCTTTGCCGTATCCAAGGGCCTTCATCGTCCCGATGGACGTACGCTGTTCCTCCACCATACGGGTCATGCTGGTCAGGCTGATGAGGGCGGCCACGAGGAAAAACAGCACCGGGAATACCCGGCCGATTGCCCCGAGACGTTCTGCATTCTCTCCAAACCCGCTGTACTCAATCAAGGTACTGCGGTCATACACATACCACTTGGGAAGGCCGATATCCGCAATATCCTCTTCTGCCTCGGCAATCTTTTCTTCCCCGTCGGCAAGCTTTTCTTCGGCTTCGGCCTTGCCGTCCTCATATTCCTGCTTTGCGTCGGCAAGCTTCGCTTCATTAGATACGATCTCCGCCTCGCCGTCGGCAAGCTTAGCCTCCTGCTTTCTGATCTCGCTCCATCCTGCGTTGATCTGTTTCTGTCCCGACGAAAGCTGCGCGGGAACGGACGCTAGCTCTGACTCCGCCGACGAAAGCTGCGCCTTAACGGCGGCAAGCTGCTCCGCCGTGTCGTCTAACTGCTTCTGGCTTGCGTCCAGTTCGGCGGCCGCGGATGTATATGCCTGTCTCTGCCCCTCAATCTTCATCGCAAGCATCTGCGCCGTCTTCTCCAACTCGGCGAGCTGATTCAAAAGTTCCGCCGGTATCTCGATCTCGGAGTCGGGCGGTTCCTCCTCTTCACCGGAACCGCCCGGAATATCTCCTCCTTCCGGATCTCCCGGCGTATCTCCTTCCCCACTTCCCGGATCGTTTCCATCCCCGGCATCTCCCGGCGTATCTCCTCCCCCACTTCCCGGATCATTTCCGTCCCCATTTCCGAACCCAGTCCGCATTCCTGTCCGTCCGGCTTGCGCCTGAATAGCTTCGATCTGCCCTTTTACGGCATCAATCTGCAAAAGAACAGCCTCGTAACTTTGTTCGTCCGCTCCTATCTGCGCCTGCAGGCCCTCCAGCTGCCGCCTTCCTTCCGCGATCTGTGCCTCCGCGTCCGGCCTCGCCGCCTCATACTGTGAAAGCCCCTGCTCATACTCTGCCTTCCCGTCATTCAACCGGGAAAGACCCTGACGATACTCGTCTCTTGCAGAATCCAGCTCTTTCTGTTTGGAGTTCAGGGTCGCTTTTGCATCGGCAATCTGTTTCCTGCCGTCTTCAATCTGAACCCGCGCATCTGTAAGCTGCCTTTCCGCATCCGCGATCTTCTCCGCCGCATCCGCAAGTTCCTTTTCCGCCTCTTCCTTCCCTTCCTCCAGTTCCTCTTTCGCCTCCGCAAGTTTCTCATTCGCCTCGTCTTTCAGGCTGTCCTTGCGTACAACGGCCCTCTCGTCCGCAAGGCGTTCTACACGCTCCAAAACTTCCTCAATCCGTTCGTCATACGCATCGGTAAACGCAAGCAGCGCCTTTGCGCCCTCCACTTGGAGATATACCTCGGTAAAGACCTCCATATTGAAGGTTTTCTCCGGCACTGCAAGAAACGCACGGATACTGCCGTCCCCTACCGTCGAGCTTCCTCTTCCGTAAGACAGGTAACACGGGCTGTTCCCAAGCCCAACCACTTCAAAAGTATCTGTCTTTAACGTATCCGAAATCTCGTCGTCCGTCCCGGATTTCAGCTCAATCTTGTCGCCGATCCTGAACTCTGAATTATCATCCGCAAGGCACTCACCCGTTTTCTCAGGAAGCCTTCCCTTGCTCACCGTTACCCGGTTCATCTCCTCCTGCAGCGACATGACATGGAGAACCTGCTGTTCGTCTTCCGTGCTGTATAGGAAATCCGCGCTGTACGCTCCTTCCGCTCGGGCGACGCCCTCCGCCCCCTCCATTGCGCGTACGTCGTCTTCTGTAACCCCGTAGGTACAGATTGCCTTGACGTCCATCAATTCGGCCTCGTCAAAATAAGAATCCCCGCTCAGCCTCATATCCGGTTCGGCGGCGCGGATCCCTGAAAAAAATGCGACTCCAAGAGCGACAATAAACAGAATGGACAGGAACCTTCCCGGGCTCTTCCTGATTTCCATATGGAAATCTTTTCTTGTCGCTTTTTTTATCTTTTTCTTTGTGTGATTCGTCGTCTTCATCGTCATGCCCTACCACTCAATCGTTTCCACCGGCACCGGGTAGGGATTCCTTAAAATATCAGCCACCCGTCCGTTTTTAATCTTAATTACACGGTCAGCCATCGGCGCTATGGCTGAATTATGGGTAATGAGAATAACCGTCATGCCCTTGATACGGCACGTATCCTGCAAAAGTTTCAGGATGGACTTTCCCGTATTATAATCCAGCGCCCCCGTCGGCTCGTCGCAGAGCAGGATCTTGGGATTCTTCGCCAGCGCTCTTGCGATTGACACCCTCTGCTGCTCTCCGCCAGACAACTGAGCCGGGAAATTATTAAGGCGCGCTCCCAACCCCACTTCTTCCAGCACTTCTCTTGCGTCCATGGGATCCTTGCAGATCTGGAGAGCCAATTCCACATTCTCAAGCGCGGTAAGGTTGGGGATCAGGTTATAGAACTGGAATACGAACCCGATATCGTCCCGGCGGTATGCCGTAAGCCGCTTCTGGGAGTAAGAAGTGATATCCTGTCCATCTACGGTCACCCTTCCTTCCGACGCAGTATCCATACCTCCCAGAATATTTAAAACCGTCGTCTTTCCTGCGCCGCTTGGACCTACCACGACGGCGAACTCTCCCTGATTGATCTGAAAATCAATCCCGTCCGCCGCCATGATCTCAACCTCCCCCATGCGGTATCTTTTCTTTACATCTTTTAATGTGACAAACCCGCCCATAAGCTTCCTCCGTTAAAGTAAAATATATTTTATTCAATTTACGTCGAAAAAATGCCGGTCCTCCTCAAATTTATGTGCGCTGTCCGGCCGCAGATATCAATGAATTTTTTATACGAAACTATTATATCACGTATAACGGCAGAAGAGAAATCTAATATTTATAAAACTATTCTAAAAGCGTCCCGCCGGTTACGATTTTGGGACAAAAAACCGCGAAATAATGGCCGGATTGACACAAATAATCTTGAAAAACACTGCCAATCATGGTAAAATTTCACTGCAAAAATATGATCATATTCTAATGATCTAAGGAAATAAATACAGGGAGAATCACTATGAAATTTCTAGCAAATCGCAAACTCGCTACCCGAATCAGTATTATCACGACAGCGATCACCTTCACAGGGATGATTCTGCTATGGCTTATCGTATCCAGCCGCATTTCCTCTATGGTACAAAACAACGCCACTAACCAGATGATAGACGCTGTCGAATCGAGAGCCGCTATCATCAACAGTTATGTAACTTCTGCGGAAGAATACATGGCGGCCTTCGCGTTAGGCTGCGAAGTCCGCGAGCTTTTAATGAATCCGGAAGATCCTGTCCTGCTTGAGAAGGCCCAGCAATATACGGAAGACTTCGCCGCAGTCAAAGGAATCTTCGAGGGACTATATATCGCCACTCCGTCTACCTACGTCCTTACGCATACGTCTCAGGATGCAATCGGAATCACAACCCGGTCCGGTGATTCATTGCAATCGTTTCAGGAGACGATTCTTGCACAGCCGAAGCTTACTAATCTGGGTATCATGCAGTCCCCCGGAACCGGTAGCATGATCCTGTCCATGTACTTTCCGCTGTTCGACGGCCAGACCTGCATCGGCTACGTAGGCGCAGGCGTCTTCGCCACCCACTTAACCGACGCGCTGCTGAATCTGGACATCAAGGGCATGACTCACAGCGAATATGTATTCCTGAATGTAGAAAACGGCACATACCTCTACCATGAAGACGATTCAAAACTAAACACCGAGACGGAAGACCAAGGTTATCTGGAAATCATAGACCGGATCAAATCAAACGGCAGCACAGAAGCAGGAACCTATTCCTACAAAGATGAAAACGGAGTAGACCAACTGGTGGTCTACAAATACCTGAAAGACCGTAACTGGGTCTTTATGGTACGCGACAATGCGTCGGAAGTTTATGAACGAGTTACGGTTGTGCGCGTCACAGTGGCAATTCTCTGTTCCTCCGTCGCAGTGGTCATCATACTCGTCACGCTGCTCATCCTGTACAGGGAAGGCCGGGAACTCATGGTCATGGAACGGGCAATCAGCCGTCTGGGCAATTTGGAGCTTTCCGCGGACCGTGAACTGGAACCATTCTACGGCAGGACAGACGAAATCGGAATGATCGCCGAGACAATCCACCAAGTATGCGACTGTCTGCGCAAAACTATTGAGGATATCGGACGTATTCTGGGCGAGATGGCGGACGGCAACATCGCCGTGGACGTGGTAAGAAATGAAGACTATTACATCGGAGATTTCAGAGTTCTTGCCGAGAGCCTGAAAAGTATCCGCACCCACCTGACAAATGTAATGTGCGACATCACCCAGATCGCAAATCAGGTAAACAACGGCGCGAATCAGGTATCCGCCGGCGCTCAGGCTCTTTCTCTTGGAACCATGCATCAAAAAGATTCCATGAACGGGCTGGTGTCTAACGTCACGGATATTACCACCCAGATTCAGAACAGCGCAGTCCGCTGCGGCAATGCCAGCAATCTGGTAGACAAAGCGACCGGTTATGCAGCCGAGGCAGATACAAAGATGGAGCAGCTCATTACGGCGACAAAGAATATCGACGAGTCTTCCGCTCAGATCGGCAGCATCATAAAGACAATTGAAGACATCGCTTTCCAGACGAACATCCTTGCACTGAACGCAGCGGTAGAAGCGGCGCGCGCCGGTGAAGCAGGCCAGGGCTTCTCAGTCGTATCGGATGAAGTCCGCAACCTTGCCTCAAAATCCGCTGAAGCCGCAAGGGACACAAGCACACTGATCGGACGCTCCCTTGATGATGTACATACGGGTACGGAGTCGACAAATCTTGCCATATCCGCGGTGCAGCTCATCAATGAATGTATCCAGTCAATCAAAACACTGATGGATGAGATTTCACTTGCCAGCGTACAGCAGTCGGAGATGATCGTATCTGTAGAAAACAGGATAAAAGAAGTATCCAAGGTAATCGAGGAGAATTCCGACGCTGCGGAAGACAGCGCGGCAATCTCCAATGAACTTTCGAAACAGGCAAAGACACTGAACCGCCTGATCGGTCAGTTCCGCATCAAATAAAACTAAGGGGCTGCTGCAATAAGCAAATCTTGTGGAGTTTATGCTTAATGCGGCAGCCCCTATCTTTTTAAATAACTCTGCAACCCTCATCATCCATATCCGCTTTTTCAAGCCTAAGAAGTTTTTCTTTAACAGCGATCCCCGCCGCATACCCTGTAAGACTTCCATTCGTCCCGACGACTCTATGGCACGGGATAATCAGCGAAATGGCATTATGCCCCACAGCGCCTCCGACAGCCTGCGCCGACATCCGCGAAAGCCCCTTTTCTTCTGCGATCCGTCGTGCAATTTCGCCATACGTCATAGTCCTCCCGTATGGAATCGTAAGCAGAATCTCCCACACTGCCTTCCTAAAGGGCGTTGTTTTCATAGATAAGGCTGGTGTAAAATCCGGCTCCCTTCCGCTGAAATAGAGGTCAAGCCACCTGTCCGCCTGTTCAAAAACAGAAAGCTCCCTCTGCTCATGATCCCTTGAGAGCGAAGCGCCAAAATACTTCTGACCGTCGAACCAAAGACCTGTAAGCGCAACCCCGTCGCAGGCAAGGGTTATCCCGCCAAAAGGTGAATCATAATGATGTGTATATTCCATTCCCCATGACCTCCTGCCTCAGATATACTTTTCCTATACCTATCACATACTTATAACATTTACGATACCAACTTACAGACATCAACCCATCCGATGAATCCGGAATACTCCTCCAACTCCGGAATCGTAAGCTCAATCGCACTGTTCCCGCTTCCGCAGGCAGGAAAGACCGTTTCAAACCTCCTCAGGGATTCATCCAAATATACGTTCACACCTTCATTCACGGCAAAGGGACACACACCTCCCACGGCATGCCCCACCAACGTTTCTGCCTCATCCCTTGGAAGCATCTTCGCCTTTGTCCCAAACTGAGCCTTGTATTTCGGGTTATCAATCCGCACGTCCCCTGCCGTCACAATAAGCATAGCGCGGCCCTCAACAAGAAAAGAAAGGGTCTTCGCTATTCTCTGAGGCTTGCAGTGGAGCGCGGCCGCCGCAAGCTCCACCGTCGCGCTGGAAACGTCAAATTCCTGAATCCTGTCCTCCATCCCATATTTCTGAAAAAACTTTTTCACTCTTTCAATCGCCATATGTTTACTCCTCTCCCGTTACATAATCTCTGCCGCGGTATTCTTCAACATCGGAAATCTGCCGCATTATCCTGCATTTTTTACTCACGTCTCTATCTGTCCCGCAACATACTCCACATTCGCACCAACGGCTTTCGTCCCGTCCACCCGAATCACCGGACAGTCCACCGACTCCACCCATTCCGCCACATACCTCTCTGTCCTGCCGGCAGCCTTTTGAAAAAACGCCTCTTCCTGCTCATATAAATCCCCTCCCGGCAGCATCCTGTCCCCGAACTTCTGATAAGAACGCTCTTTCACCCGCCGAAGCCGAATCTCCTGCCGGCCAATACCATGTAAAAGTATACCCCATACTCCTCCCTTACGCAACCGTCAGCCAAATATCAATTCAATATTGAGGAAATCTCCAAGACATGGTAAAGTATATCCAAGGGCATCCCCCAATGCCTGCCTTGACGGGGCGGGTGGACTTCGTCCAATAAGGTATACCCAAGGGCATACCGATCAATCAAAAGGAGATATAACGTCATGGGAGTTTATTTAAACAGCGAGACAGCCCGCACATTATACAAAAATGAAACCCAAAAACCATACTTCATAGATAAATCGCTATTACTCGAAGAATTATTTCCATTTGTAAAAGAAGGCTCCAACTATATCTGTATCACCCGCCCGCGCCGTTTCGGAAAAACCGTGATGGCAAATATGATTGCAGCGTTCTTTTCCAACGCACATGACACGTCAGACATCTTCAGCAAATTGAAAATCAGCGAAAGAACCGGATACCAAACGTATCACAACCGATATTCCGTAATCCACATTCCGCTAAATGATATCTCAAGACAATGCACAAGCTATGAACAATACATCACCCGGATTGAAAAACGGTTAATCCGCGACCTTCAGAAAGCCTACCCACATACAGCGCCAGAGCAGGAAGACTCCGCCATAGACATGCTGACAGACCTATATGCAGAGGACCCTTCCATCCGCTTCATATTCATACTGGATGAATGGGACTTCATATTCCACCAGCCATATATCACTGAAACAGAAAAGAAATCCTATTTGACGTTCTTAAGAAGCCTGTTAAAAGACCGCCCATATGTACAGTTGGCATATATGACCGGAATCCTTCCTATAGCAAAATACTCAAGCGGCTCCGAACTAAACATGTTTCTGGAATACACGATGGCAACGGAAGAAAAATATTCCACCTATTTTGGATTTACAGAAAAAGAAGTCGATATTTTATTTGAAAGATACAAAAATATTGCCTCAGACAGCCGACATATCACCAGAGCCGGACTTAGAACCTGGTACAATGGATACCACACAAAATCCAATCAACGAATCTACAACCCTCGCTCCGTAATCGCCTCTCTGACCAACAACAATCCAGGCAATTACTGGACAAGTTCCGGCCCCTACGATGAAATATTCTACTACATTAAAAATAATATTGCCGCAGTCAGAGAAGACCTTGTACGGATGATATCCGGCGAATCCATTCCAATCAAAATACGGGAATACGCCGCAGTTTCCATGAGCCTCCGGACCAAAGACGAGATATTTTCCGCAATGGTAGTATACGGATTTCTCAGCAGCGAAAAAGGAGCCGTCTGTATTCCAAACAAGGAATTAATGGAGCAATTCAGCGAAATGCTTCGGAAGGAACCTTCCCTTGGATACGTGTATAGGCTGGCAAAAGAATCCATGCGCATGCTAGAAGCCACACTTGCAGGAGATACGGACACAATGGCAGAAATATTAGAACAGGTCCATAATACAGAAGCCCCGCTGCTCCAATACAACAACGAGGCTGAGCTTACAGCCGTCGTAAACTTGGTATATCTTGCGGCAAGAGACCAATACCGCATAGAACGTGAAGATAAAGCCGGTATCGGATACGTCGATTTCATATTTTATCCGGAAAAAGACCTTGGCGCAGACTGTATCATATTAGAGTTAAAGGCAGGCTATTCCCCGCAAGAAGCAATCCAACAGATTAAAGATCGGAAATACGCCCTTCGTTTCCGTCCCAAACTCGGCGAAAAACCAAAATATACCGGAAGAATCCTTGCTGTCGGCATCGGATACGATAAAAAATGTAAAAGACACAGTTGCAAAATAGAAATCCTATAAAGTTTCAATGAGGCTGCCGATTTATTTCTCTGGCAGCCTCATCCTCTGCATTACCCTAAACTGACGCCGTATAATTCTGCTTTTGCAGCTCATACATCCGCCAATACGCACCTTTTGCCTGAAGCAGCTCATCATGCGTCCCCTGTTCTGCCAACCGCCCGTTCTCCATGACAAGAATCCGATCCGCCGCCCTTGCAGCCGCAAGGCGGTGTGTAATAATCACAGCCGTCCTGTCCCGGCAAATCTCTTCAAAAAGCCGATACATATGCCGCTCCTCCAGCGGGTCAATCGCCGCCGTCGGCTCGTCGAGAATCAACACCCCTCGCTCCCGGAAACAGCCTCTCGCTATCGCCGCCTTCTGCCACTGTCCCCCGGACAAATCAATTCCTCCAAATTCCCGGGACAACATCGTGGACAACCCCTCCGGCATCCGCTCCACAGGAAACCCGCATTTTTTCAAAATTTTCTCCACTGTATCCCCGTACGTTTCCTCTTCACAGGCTTTCCCCATACGCCGGCTGCCCGATGCCGCAGAAACCTCCTCATTCAAACGTCGGCTCCCCGATACCGCAAAAGCCTCCCCATCCAAACGTCGGCTCTCCAATGCCGTAATAGCCTCCCCATCCAAACGTCGGCTCTCCAACGCCGCAAAAGCCTCCCCATCCAAACGTCGGCTCTCCGACACCGCCACATTCTCGAAAAGCGTCATCCCGTACCGCACATAATTCTGGAACACTCCGCTCAAAGATTCCTCAAAAGCCTCCCACTCAAGCTCCCTCGTACACTTCCCGTTAATCCTGAGACATCCGCCCGTCGGAAGATACTGCCCGCATAGGACCTTAAGAAGCGTGGATTTTCCCGCGCCATTCTCTCCGACTACAGCCACCGTCTCCCCGGAATGGACCGTAAAACTCACATCCTTCAAAACCTCTGCCTCGCATCCCGGATAACGGAAATCCAGATGCTCCGCCCGGATCTCAGGGTTCCCCTCCCCAATCTCCGTGATTGTCCCATTCACAGGCTCTAAATCAAGAAACGCCGTATAATTCCTGATACTCGCATAATTCTCACTAATCCTGCCCACATGGCCGCAAACCAGCTCTTCCATAATCCGAAACATCGTATTCAGAGACGTAAACAGCGCGGCAAACGCCCCTACGGAAACACCTCCGTTCCAAACTTCCCAGACAAACAACAGCAGCACGGCCAGGTATCCGGCCAGCGTCAGGCACTTAATCAACATCTGCCGTATTCCGGACCGAACCTGTACCCGCCACTCCTTCCTGTCGTACCGCTCCAGAGCTTCGAGAAACAGCCCCTCAAAAAAACGGTATGCCCCCAGCAATCTCGTTTCCTTAAAAAATTCCAGCTTCGTCATGCATCCCTCGTAATACTCAAACATCCTGCGGTCCCTTACCGTCTCCTGCTCAAACTTCGCAAAACTCCTGCTCCGATATCTCTGCTGTATCAGAACAGGAAGAAAAATCAACAAAAGCGCGGCAAGGAAAACAGGTTTCAGCATAGCAAGATAAATCCCCATCAGAACAAAATACGGCACATAATAGGTCGCGATCAAAAAACAAACATTCATAAAAAATACGCTCTGATCCACACCCCTCTTCGCATTCTCATGCCGTTCCAGAAAAGAAGTATCCTCAAAGGCTTCCGCCGGGAATCTTGCCGTCTGCTTCTGGAGGCGGCGGCTAAACTCCTTTGACACACGAAACGACACTCCCTCAACCACAGCGTTATGAATTGTGCCGAAAATCAGCCCTGCGGCGATCACCCCTGCCAGGACAAGCATACACTCCAAAACTCCCCCGTTTCCAAACGAAAGCCAACCGTCGGGCGTCGAACCGGCCGGATGCCGCGCCGCCGTCAGGGCAGGCAGGCCCGCCGCTGAAACCCGCTCAAAAAACACCTGCATACAGACCGTCTGCAGCACCAGAAACACACTATGTAGGATTCCCGCCAGCAAAACAACAGACACCCCCACAGGCGCGGCGCAAAACGTCCACACTAATATTCTCCAAAACACAAACTTCTTACGACACTTCTTCATACCAGCTTCTCTGCACCTCATACATTTCTCTGAATTTTGATTCATACTTCATCAGCTCCTCAAATGTTCCCTGCTCCAGAATACGCCCTTCGTCAAATACAATAATCGAGTCAGCAAGCCGCACAGACCCCAGCCTATGGCTGATAAACACAGTCGTCCGCCCTTCGCTCAGTTTCCCATATTCCTGATAGAGCCGGCTCTCGCTGACCGGATCTAAAGACGCCGACGGCTCGTCCAGAATACAGATTGGGGCGTCGCTCACAAACGCACGGGCAAGCGCGAGCTTCTGCCACTGCCCGCCGGAGGCTTCTTTGTTGCCTCTGTCAAACTTCCCAAGCACCGTATCTATCCCGTCCGCCAATCCATCCACAAACTCCGAAAGCCCCACCTGCTCCACTGCCAAACGCACCTTCCCGGTATCCTGACATTCCATCTGCGCTCCTTGCCTTCGCATCCCAAGCCCTATCATATCCTTGACCGAAATCTGATATCTGGCAAAATCCTGAAAAACCACCGCATACAGGCTCTTCTTCTCCTGTGGGCTATATTCCCTGAGTTCCTTCCCATTCACAAGAATCCTTCCCTCATAAGAATCATAAAGCCCCGTCATCAGCTTAATCACCGTAGACTTTCCGGCGGCATTTGCCCCTGTAAACGCATAATGCCTCCCCGCTTCCAACCGGAAACTCACGTCTTTCAGTACATATTTCTCCGTCCCGGGGTAACAAAACGACACATGCTCAAACATAAGCTCCCCAAAACCGGCAAAAGCGTTGCCCGGCACCTCCAAAACATCCGCGCTCTCCTCCGGAAGCCCCATAAAATCAGCCAAATCCTTTCTAAATTCCCTCTTTCCGGATAACTGCTTCAACAATTCCGACAACTGCTGCACCATAATCGACACCACGCTCAAAAGCTGTGAAGCTGCAGAAATAAAAATACCCACCGATATCTCCCCGTTTCCCAAAGGACGAAGCAGCACCAGAATCATAAAAACAGAAATCATCGCAGCCGCCAGCCCATACCCCCGGGCAGCAAAAAAATACTTCAAAAAAGAATTCAAATACAATCGGGAGGCCAAATCATATTCCCTACTCCATTTCCCCTGCAAAAACCCGGTAAAAGAAAAAAGATTCCTCTCCAAAGCTCCTTCGCGGCAATTCAGCAGCTCATCAAAATACTCATACCTGCGCATATGCCCCGAAACCTCCTTGCCGGCCCGATAAACATTCTCCCCGTTCTTCTTTGCCAGATAAGCCAACGGAAGAAACTGCAAAAACAGGCACAGCCCGCACCACCACACCCGGATGCTGATAATCAACGCAATCCCCGATACCCGGACGCCAATCACGGCGATACTCAGCATAATATACAGGCCATCCACAATCTCCTTCTCCGGGTTCTTCGTAATCCGCCCAATCTGGTCCTGCACCCTCTGACTCTCAACCAGATGATAAGGAAGGCAAGCCGTTTTTCTCGCAAGCTCTGCCCGGATTCCCTCCCGCACCCTCTGGGTCAGCCTGCACAAAATGAACTGAACCGATTCATTCACCAGCCACGTAACGCCGATCATCAAAATCCACAAGACCACAAGCAGGAAAATATCCGCCTCAACCTCATGGGATGCAAATACGCCTGAAACCGCATCAACAAATCTTGCCGTAAGCAGCATCTCCAACAACGGCAGAGCTCCTGCCAACACCTTCGTAAAAATCAGCCCGTATGTATATATTTTCCCATACTGCCTGTTCTTTAAGAAATAAAATCCTTTTTTATCACACCATGTTCCATCCATATTACTTTATCAAACTCCTTTAGTCCCTCCGACAATTCATACCTTGATGAATAAAGTCCACCCATAAGGCATGTATTACGGTATTCCCTTGGGTATACTTACTGGACGAAGTCCACCCGCCCATAGGGCATGTATTACGGTATTCCCTTGGGTATATATAACCAATGTAGTCTCTGGTTTCATCTCCTTTAGAAGAAAACCCGGATAAAGCTCCCACGCAAAGGTGGCTGCTGCTGAAAATGTAAAAGCCTTTCCTTTAAATCCTGAAACAACCTATACGAATATATAGACGCAAGCAAAGTACAGACAAAATATGCCGCAATCCGTAAAAGAATAAGCGACATATTTTTTCTCTCATAAAATCCCATACCCCGCATTTTCAAAACTAAACCACCTTCCATCTTTGAGTCCCAATTTCCTTCTATTCATAACTAAATTACCTTCCGTTTTTGAATCCTTATCAACGCATATCCATAACTAAATCACCTCCTTTTTTTGAATCCTTATCAACACATATTCACAAGTAAATTACCTCACATTTTTGAATCCTTATCAACACATATTCACAACTAAATTACCTCACATTTTTGAATCCTTATCACCTTCTATCCATAACTAAATCACCTCCCGTTTTTGAATCCTTATCAACACATAATCATAACTAAATTACCTCACATTTTTGAATCCTTATCACCTTCTATCCATGATCGAATCACCTCACATTTTTTGAATTTTCATCACCCTTATCCATAACTAAAATAGAACAATCCTTATCACCTTCCATTCAAAAAAACACTCAAAAAATCTACTATTATTATATCACAAACCGCCTCAAATGTCTTAATTCCACTACCAAAAAGTGAAGCATTTTTTCTTCTTATTATGTCCTAAATCTTTCTGAATCCCCAAAATCTACACTCTCTTTCCATGTCGAAAAACGTCGAAATAATATAATTGAAAAGTTTATCAAGAAGTGATAAAATACATATATAAAAGACAAACAATTAATCAATATATCTTAATCTTTTTTACTCGTAATCTAAAGCCGACAGGCGTCACAGCTCCCGTTTGCGGAGCAATTATCCAATCATTTTCCGAACGCCCAAAATGAAACACGGAAACAGAAAGACAGCCATCCTTTACCAATATGTTTTAATATTATTCGCGCAAAAGAAGGAGTGATTCTATTTGCCAAATACACTGCAGACATATTTTCCAATGCTGCAAAGCCGGGAAGAAATCTTAGAAAAAATCCACAAAAATCAATCATTAGAAAATATATTTCAGAACTGGGAAGAGAATCGAAAACAAGAGTTTTTAGATTTCTGTACAGGCGCAAAGGGAGTGAAGATGCTCTACGATTTCTGCGTCAAATCTATCTTAGATCCGGAAGTTTATCCCCAACGAATTGAAGAACTGATTTCGTTATTATTAGGCAAAAAAGTAAAACTCCTAAAAGTCCTTCCCACCGACAATACACGCATTTCCAATGAAACCTCTCTGCTCATCATGGACTTTCTGGTGCAATTAGAAGATAACAGCATTATCAACGTAGAAATACAAAAAGTGGGGTATGCATTCCCCGGACAAAGAAGCGCTTGTTATTCAGCCGACTTGCTGTTACGACAGTATCGGCAGGTACGAAACCAGTCACCAGAAACCAGCTTCTCTTACAAGAAAATATCTAATGTCTACACCATTGTATTCTTTGAAAAAAGCACCTCGGAATTCCACAAATATCCTAATAAATATATTCACAAATTCCAACAGAAATCAAATACAGGATTAAAACTCAACCTCTTGCAAAATTTTATATTCGTAGCGCTTGACATTTATAAAGAAAACCATCAAAATAAAGCTATAAAGAAACGGCTGGACGGTTGGCTCACGTTTCTAAGCAGCGATAATCCGGAGGATATTATTGCATTAATAGAAAAGTATCCAAATTTCAAGTCTATGTATGCGCAAATCTACGAAATTTGCCAGAATATTGAGAAGGTGATGGAAATGTTTTCAAAAGAATTATACGAATTAGACCGGAATACAGTGCAATATATGATTGATGAACTGCAAGAGGAGAACCGGCGATGGAAAGAAGAAAATAAGCGCTGGAAAGAAAAGGGTAGATATTGGAGTGAAGAAAATAAACGCCAACTTGAAGAAAACCAACATCTGAAAGCAGAAATCGAACATCTCAAAAAGGAGATGGAAAAGATTCGTAATTAATAGCATAATCACCGGCATATTTGCAGCAATACTACGGACAAGGCTCCTCGTAATCCTATGCGGCAACCTCCTCGTAATGCGTTTAGTAGAACTGTGCCGCAACGAACTGCCAAAATACCAAAAATGGTATCAGCAAATCGATTACCGCCACTTAGAAGACGCCGGCTTTTCCACCAAAAACCTGAGCGTCATCGGCGTGTCAGGAGGCTACGACGGATTTTACGGCACATACATATCTCTAATTGACCTGGAAAACATACTACAGCCTCTATCCTATGCGATGCCTCCTGCTCAGCTTGAAAATATTAGACGCCATCACCTCGGCAATGGCTCCTTATGCAGAGGCAGAATTCTTCGTGCTTTTTGGCAACTTGAAGTTGCGGTACCACTTTTACTCTATGTAATGCTTTTCCATACAGAAAATATTTAATCTCTTACGGGGTTAATTCTCCGTATCTTACTATGGAGAAGTCTATTTATGTACGTCAATTCAATCTTTCAAAAAAGAACTGCCATATAACTGGCTGTCTTTTGGTCTTTAGCTTCTTTGGTTCGGAATAGTGTGGTGCTGGCGGTCTATCTCTTGTTTTCGGTTGCTTGCTTCTTTACCGTACATGAGCATTTACTGAGGGTATGTTATAATAATCGCCTTATGTACGGGAACCTTCCGTATTTTTCATGCGCACGGACAAGAGCAGTCCCAAAACGTTAATTGCAATCCCCAGCATAAACGGCAATTTGCTGCCAATCTCATACGCCACTCCGCCTAATAGAGCGCCTATACCGGAAGATACCAGACTCACACTGCCAATCATCCCCCAGAATTTGTCCACCTCTTCGTCCGTAAAATTCACGAACACATATGAGTTCGCCGCATTATTCAGTATGGATGCAAGGCCTCCAAATATGACCGCAAAAGTAAATATATAGACATTAGAACTGCAATACATACACGCTATGACAATAAAAATGACAATATCCAACTGAAACATCCTCTTTTTATTATATTTATCTACAATCATTCCACCTACAATTGCCAGCACCGACGTTATCACTGTAGATGTAGAAAACAGAAAAAATATACCGTTTTCCTGAATCCCAATATCCTTTGCCGCAAGAGGGACATACTCTGCACATTCAGCCCCGATTCCCAGAATAAAGGTAACGGCAAGATAATAAACCAGCTCCTTGCTTACGCCTGCATGCTTTCATTTTTCCTTCTTTCCGGTTGTTTCCTCTTCATCCCGGCCTTCTGGTTTCTTCCGGGCCTTTTTATCAATATAGCTTACCGTAACATATATAACGGCAAAAATGCAGAAATAAAATATCCATATTACATTGGTATTATCACTGATTCCCTTTATAACACCTACGATAAACAACCCCAGAAAACATCCTGCATACAGAAAAACATCACGGATTCCAAAGACCTTTCCTACATGCTCTTTTCCCGCCTCTTTTCCAAGCAGCGGATTTAAAATAACATTCAATACGCTGGTTGTAATGATTACCATCGAAAGTCCTGTTAATACGATTAATGTAGGAAGGCGGTTCAAAAATATGAGCATAACCGCCAGATCCACAAGCAGCCATATTTTCAGGCAATTCATCTTCTTTTTTATTGGCCACATGGAAATCGGAATGATGACAAGCGCCCGCATGACTTTCGTGAAAGACAGCAATCCGCCGTACAGCCCCATGTTAATATCAAGCTTTTTAAAATATAAAGGGATTACGATATCTATACTATCTGATATCATAAAATATAAGAAAAAAACGGCAAACATAACCGGCACATTTTTATTCATTGACTTGTTCTTTAGATTATTATGAACATTATATGTACAAACCGGGCTTCCGTCAACCACCAAACCCGTCGGCGGCAATTTTATCAACTTCCACTTTACCCACCCTTCTTTACATGATATAATCATATCATTCGGAGAGCAGGTATTTGTCAATATACGTTAGCTTTCCGCCAACTAAATATTTTACCTCGGTATTCTATACATCATTTCTGCAATATCTATTACCATACATGATGTATCTGTTGGCAAAATCCAACAAAACCAGACCGACTTGGCAAGATATGAAAATATAACTACCAGGAGGAAGCAAGAATGATTACGATGGAACACGTATGCAAATCGTACAAGATTGCAAAAAGAAACGCAGGCTTTCGCGCTGCCTGTAAAGCGCTTTTCCAGAGGGAGCATGAACTCATCCATGCCCTGAACGACGTATCCTTCACCATCGGCGACGGTGAGATGGTGGGCTACATCGGTCCAAATGGAGCCGGAAAAAGCTCCACAATCAAAATTCTAAGCGGAATATTGACCCCTGACAGCGGAACCGTCCTCGTGGACGGACGCATCCCCCATAAGAACCGAATCCGGCACGTCCGGGAAATCGGCGTCGTGTTCGGACAGCGTTCCCAGTTATGGTGGGACGTCCCTGTCATAGATTCTTTTGAATTATTGAAGGACATCTATTCCATCCCAGATTCCCAATATAGGCAGAGCCTCGAAGAGCTTACCGAATTACTGAACTTGAAGGAACTTCTGCGTTCCCCCACGAGGCAGCTCTCCCTCGGACAGCGGATGCGCTGCGAAATTGCCGCTTCCCTGCTGCACCGACCGCGCATCCTGTTCTTGGACGAGCCGACCATCGGGCTTGACGCAGTGTCTAAACTGGCAGTCCGCGACTTTATCTTACAACAGAATCAAAACCATAAAACTACTGTGATTCTCACCACCCATGATATGCAGGACATCGAAGCCCTGACAAGCCGCATCATCCTCATCGGAAAGGGAAGGCTTCTGCTGGACGGCACAATCGACGATATTAAAAAGGGCGGCGAAAGTATCGACGAAACGGTAGCACAGCTTTACCGCTCCTATGATATTTAGGAAGGGGGCATATTAGGAATGAAAAAATATCTATCCTTTTTCCGGCTAAGATTTTCAATGGGATTGCAATACCGCGCCGCCGCATTTGGCGGGATTGTGACCCAGTTTGTATGGGGACTTATGGAAATCATGATCTTCCGCGCCTTTTACCGCGCCGATCCGGGATCTTTTCCCATGAGTTTTTCCGCCGCGGCTTCGTACATCTGGCTGCAGCAGGCGTTTCTCGCCCTGTTCGCGCCCTGGTTGATGGAACAGGAAATTTTTAACTCCATCGTAAACGGAAACGTCGTTTATGAATTATGCCGGCCGCTCAGCATCTACAATATGTGGTTTTCCCGCAGTATCGCAACGCGCCTGTCAAAAGCTGTTTTGAGATGTTTCCCTATCCTTGGAATCGCCGTATTCCTCCCCCGCCCTTACGGAATTGTACCTCCCGCAAGCCGGCTTCATTTTATTCTGTTTCTGGCGGCCTTAATTCTGGGACTGGCAATGGCCGTATCCTTCTGCGTCTTAATCTACATGCTGGCGTTTTTCACCATATCGCCTCAGGGACTGCAGATGATATTCATCACACTGACTGATTTCTTGGGCGGCGGAATCATCCCGCTTCCATTCTTCCCGGAGAAAATGCGGCAGTTCATAGAACTTTTGCCTTTTGCGGCTACACAGAACGTTCCTCTGCGTATCTATAGCGGGAGCATGACGTTTCCGGAAATCCAAAAAGCAATCCTCCTGCAGCTCTTCTGGCTCGTGACCGTCACGGCAGTCGGGAAGCTTCTCTGCCTTGCGGCTCAGAAACGTGTGACTGTGCAGGGCGGTTGATTATGCATCGCGGGCAATGCATAAATTCATTCGATACAAAAAACATTTCATAAGATATGAAAGGAGGCAGGAATACAATGCGGCTTTATTTTTATTATGTATCCGTCAATATCCGAAGTACGATGCAGTATAAGGCTTCGTTTATACTGACGGCGATTGGGCAGTTCTTAGTGTCGTTTACCATATTTCTGGGAATATTTTTTATGTTCCAAAGATTTTCCAAAGTAGAAGGGTTTACCTACAGCGAAGTGCTGTTATGTTTTGCAATCATGCTGATGGAATTCTCCCTTGCGGAAATGTTCGCCAGAGGGTTCGACCAGTTCTCCGGCATGGTAAAGACCGGGGAATTCGACCGTATACTGGTTCGTCCCCGGAATGAAATTATTCAGGTACTGGGAAGCAAATTTGAACTCACACGTATTGGGAGGATGATGCAGGCAGTCGTGATGTTTATCTATGGAATTGTAAAAAGTGAGATTACATGGAACTTTTCGAAGATTCTTACCGTCGTCTTCATGCTGGCGGGCGGAACCGCAGTCTTTACCGCCCTGTTTCTGATCTATGCGGCGTTATGCTTCTTTACGCTGGACGGGTTGGAGTTCATGAATATATTTACGGACGGAGCAAGAGAATTCGGGAAATATCCGGTTGGCGTATACGGAGAAAAGGTTCTGTTATTTACGACGTTTTTGATTCCTTACGCGCTGGTACAATATTATCCTCTCCTGTATATTCTGGGACGAAGGACAGAATTGGTATATATGTTCCTGCCGCTTCTGGCCTGTTGGTTTCTTGTTCCTGCGCTTTTATTCTGGAAATTTGGAGTGAGGCATTATAAATCGAGCGGATCCTGATTTTGCAGCCCATTCTTCCGGATATCCTCCCGTCTTTCTCCTCTTCGGCAGACAGGTGGATATCCAAATACTATTTCTCTCTAAACAGACGTTATGATTTTGATTTTACTGAACGGGCAGAAAGGTAATAAGCCGTTCCGAAAGTCATATCGTTGCAATTACATCCTAATTTCTCCATGGCTTTTTTTATTTCATGTTTACGCTCGTCTAATTCCGTACCATTTACGGAATCCCAAACGCCCTGAACCGTACCGTCAAATTTGTCATAGGGGATCCCCATTCCAACCTCGTCTTCTCCCCATCTTGCAAGAAATCTTGTACCGGAACACATCAATGAAAGGTTCATCCTCCCCGTCTCCATGGGAGCAGCCGTACACTCGATACAAAGAGCCTGATTCCCGGAAAGGCTCACCTGCGGCTGTAAACCATATGTACAGGTATATCCCTGCACAAGCCTCATCATTTCTCTTGCTCTTCCAACTACAATAACTACGTCCGGGTCCACTTCAAATTTTTGCAGCGGCTTAACGACGATTCCATATGGCTGGCTGTCTATCATTTTAACCTGTCTATTGGTCTCTCTCGCAATCTCAGGGTCTGCGAAAAGTCCTAATTGACATCCTTCCCTCCCGTCATAAAACTCTTGGGAAGGCTTTTCAAACCCCAATGCCCTTGTGCTGCCGGAACATCCGGAATTTTCTTTTGTGAATTTAATACTATGACCAAGTCCCGCGCTTCGAACCGAGACGCAGTACTCCAGAGGCGCGATCAACTCCTGCGCTTCGATCTTATCATATTCTTCCTTCGTATCCACAAGCTTTACTCCAACGGGCTGACGGGCTAACCGCAGCAATGCCATTAACTTTGCCGCAGATGTTTCTCTGTTTTCCATGATTTTATTCTCCTTTTCCTGCTATTTTGTCCTAAACCTGTTTGTCCGGATTATATAAGGCTAAAAGTCCGGATAACGTAACCAAAACTCCAAGAGCCCTTATCCACCAAACCGTTATATGGCAGCTCATTTCCGGAGCCGCACAGATCTTCATGCCGCCTATTCTTTCTATCGTCATAAAGACCGTCAAAATTCCCGATACCATAAGCAGCAGAGGCGAAATCCTTTTCGAACATAACCCGTCTATCCCGATTGCAATCCACATAACAGACATTACAAGTGACGGTACTTTTAAATAAAAGCAGCCCATATGTACTTCTTTTCCGCTTACCGTTTCCAACATCCCTTTACATGGCGCCGCCCATCCATAGACAGCCGCGGTCATCAAAATTGCTGCCGCCATAGGAATTATAAGCAAAAGTTTTTTATTTTTCATGGCAATTATTCAGCTTCTCCTACGTTTACAAAAACATTTTCCGCTAATTCTTCCGCAGATTTATTCAAAGTTATAATCTCAAGGTCAATCAAATCCTGAGTAACGTCTACAAAGGATTCCTTTGCATCTTCATACTTTAATTCATAGCGATAACTCTCCAGAAGTTTTCCATTAAATTCATAGTCCTCATCAGCGATATATCCTTCCTCATAGCAGAGTTTTGCAGCCTCCACAGGATTCTCAGAAATATAGTCGCATGCCATAGAAAGGGCTTCTACATACCGCTTTGCCACCTCCGGATGTTCTTCTACAAGAGAATTGCTGAAACCAAACACGCAGCAATACTCATCTTTGGTCATCTCGTCTTCCGCCTGATTAAAGATTAAATGATTTCCTTCATATTCTGACACGATCGATGCATATGGATCCCAAGAAACAAATGCTTCCACCTGCCCTTCCTGCAGCGCCGTAGCCAGATCCGCATTATTAAATACCTGCAGGTTTACATCCGTTACCGCAATATCGTGGGCGGTGAGCATACGCTGCAGCAGGATTGCCGGGTCTGAGCCCATACCTCCGGGAATTCCCACGTTTTTTCCCTTTAAATCGTCAATACTCTCAATCCCCGACGCATCGGTAGCCACTACGTTAATACAGCCGAAATGTGCGCCGCCTACAACAGTCATCTCATATCCATTCGCAATTCTCTGGATAAATGTAGGAAGAAGTCCATAATTAATATCATTCTTTCCGCCTGCCATGGCATCCCACTGGTTCTCCGAATTAGTGTACTCGTACTTTACCCCGCAATCTTCCATATACCCGTTAATCATTGCAATAAAAATCGGAGCGCTGCACAGCGCAGGACCCTGTGCAATCTTTACCACATAGTCATCCTCTCCGCTGTCAGTTCCTGCTTCCGCCGCCTGATCTTTCTTTTTTTCCTCTTGTTTGCCTCCTGAACATCCCGCCATTAACGCCGCGGTCATGCTCAAAGCTAAAACAACAGACAACACTCGTTTCTTCATTTCGTACCTCCTATTGATCATTGAAAAATAATATATTCTTAAACACGCCCCTCGGCATCCGCCGGAGTCCGGCGCGTATAAGACCTTTTCCCTCGCTATCTGCGCGTCATCTGTCCATCCGAGATAGAATATCTCACTGCCGCCGTATTAGACCACCTTGGGTCATGTGTAACCAAGATCAACGCTTTTTCCGGATCTATTTGTTTCTGTAAAAATTCCATGACCTTCTCAGCCCATTCGCAATCCAGATCATTGGTCGGCTCATCCGCCAGTATAATCCTGGGTCTTCGAATCAGAACGCACCCTGTCATAGCCCGCCTTTTCTGACCTCCGCTGAGATGCCCGGGCAGTTTACCGGCCTCTTCTTCCAGTCCAAGAATCTCTATCATTTCATCGATATCCGCACGTTTATCATTTCCCAGTTTTCTGGCAAGAACCATATTTTCTCTCACTGTCAGCGCTTGCGCCATCTGTATATTCTGGAACAGATAGCCGACGCATTTGCCGCGCCACTCTGAAAGCTCTCTGTCATGAAAGGAATAAATATCCTGTCCCTTATACGTCACTTTCCCTGTCGTTGGGGAAAGTAAACCGCCTAATATGAACAAAAGCGTACTCTTCCCGCTTCCCGAGACACCCTCTATAGACAGGTACTCGCCTCCCCCTACAACAAAGTCGGTGGTTTTTAATACCGGATTCCCTGTACCTGAATACGTTTTCGATACGCCTTCCAGTCTCATAAGTTCCATCATATCTCTCCTCTTGTCATGGCTTCCTGAGGCGGCATCCCCACTGCCTTGAATATTGGGAACACAGCCGAAATAACACTGATCCCCACAGCGGTCAGAACTCCGCCGCAAAAATGAACCGCAATAAATTGACTGCTCCATCCTGCAAGGGGTAATGTCATGTACTGCCGAACCCATTCCATCACAAACTCCGCCCCGATAAGCCCCATAATGCTCGCCGTAATTCCCGCGGCGGCCGCAACGGCTCCTATTTCAATCACAAACATTTTATAGATATCACTTTGCCGGACGCCGATGGATCGCAGATATCCTATTTCGCAATATCGGCTATGGACCAAAGACTGAATCTGCGAACCTAAAGCCGCAATACATAGCAAAAGAATTACAAGGACTGCTCCCGCCAGCAATCTAAAAAGCACGGAAATTTCACTCTGCACAGTATCGGCAGTTGATGAAACCAGAACCTTCCTTGCCTCGACCCCTTCAATAGATTCTATGTATTTTTGCGGATCCGCCCCTTCCTTGAGTTCCACAAGCGCGCAGGTTATCAGCTCTTCCGGAGCCCTCCCCTGAAAATAATTCGGGGGAAAATTGACTTTTGCCAACTGCCTTAGCTGTTCCATTGACAGAAGGATTGAATCGTCCAGATAAGTTCCTGTGTTTTCCAGCACGCCTACTATTTGAACCGGCATATTTAAAATCAACGTGGTATCGCCCTCGATATCTACATTGCTTCCAAGAACTACTTCCTTCATATTCAAGCCGTCGATTTTTCCTTCTTTCAAGTAAGAACGTATTGTAACGTCCTCCTCCCAGTCAACACCGACCAGACGCATCTCTTTTGTAACGGTACAGCATCCTTCCGTCGGCAGCGTCTGTAAATAAAACTGGCTCACAACCTTTTCTACATAGCCGTTCGACAGTTGTTCCGCTATCCCCGCATCCATGTATACGGACTGCGCAATCCCGGAATACAGCATTGACACATCGCTCAGTTCAGTCTCATAGGGATAAACCATTACATCCGCGCTCATCCGAACCCTGCTCAATTCCGTACCTTTTTTAGATACGTCATACGACGACCAGACGAGCACTACCGAAAAAACGCCTGCCAGGACGCAAAAAAATAGAGACCCCATCACTTTTGTCCGCCTGGTTATATTTTTCCAGGCAATTTCTAAGAATGTGACCCACATACCTATTCTCTCCCCTTAAAGCTCATTTTTCAGATGCAGTACGTTTAAAATGTCCTTTTTCATGCCAATCAATTCGCTGGAATCTCTATCCCTTGGGTACGCAAGATCGTTGCAAAAAATCTCTTCCACCGTAGCCGGCCGGTCTGACATGACTATGATCTGAGTCGCCAGCGCAACCGCTTCTTCCGCGTCATGAGTCACCATTACCGCCGTATAGCCGAAGGTTTTCCAAAGGTCGATCAGCCTCTCCTGCAGCGCGACACGGGTAAATGCATCCAACGCTCCAAAGGGTTCGTCCAGCAGAAGTACCTTGGGCCGGTTAATCAATGCCCTTGCAAACGCCGCCCTCTGCTGCATACCTCCTGAAAGATGGTGCGGCAGCGCTTTCTCAAACCCGTTAAGGCCCACCATATCAATATATTTCTGAACCTCCTCTTTTTGCTGCGCATACACCTTACGCGCCTTTAATCCAAACGCAACATTCTGTTCCACATTCATCCACTGGAATAGTTCCGGATTCTGAAACACTAATCCTCTCTCGCAGCCCGGTCCGTTAATGGGTTTGTCATCCAGAAACAACTCCCCTTCGTCCGGCCTGAGCAGCCCTGCAATAATACGCAGAAGAGTCGTTTTTCCGCACCCCGACGGCCCCATCAGACAAACAAATTCTCCCGGCTTGATATCCAAGGAAACTTGGTTTACAGCCGGATTTTCTTCACCCAGAAGGTTCGTAAACTTTTTAGAAACACAGTCAATCTTTATATGGCCTCCTATCATCTTCTCTACCATCTGATTATGCCCTCCTGCCAACCGAGAAATTTTTTACGTAAAATAAACAGCAGTTGGATCGTGGAATAACATAAGATTGCCAAAATAATCAATGCAATCCACACATTCGGATATGCCATAATCTGCTGTTTCCAGTTAATATACCAGCCTATCCCATATCTGGCTCCCATAAGCTCTGCCAGCATTAAAGAAATAAAGCTTGCGGTGACTCCTGAAAAGATTCCGACAAAGATCTGCGGAGCAGCAGCGGGAATCGCAATATGAAAAATCTGGTATGCCGTGCCGGCTCCCAATGTATCCGCAACATCATAATACCCTTTGGTTACATTCTGAATCCCCGAGCTTGTCTGTACGTTCGTCGGAAACCACATGGTAAGCGCGACGATAAACACGCTGGCCGAGAGCAGGTTCGGAAATACAAGCAATGCGATTGGTATCCAGATTGCAGTCGGCAGCGGTCCTACAAAACGCGCAATCGGAGCCAGCCAATAGTTGATCGTCTTGCTCCATCCAATTAATACACCTGTAAATACGCCGATAGTACCGCCGATAATGATACCGAGAAACAGAAGACGAACTGAATAGAAAGTACACGCCAACAGCATTTCCCTCTCATCGACCGCAGATGCCAGAACATTGTTTACCGATGGGAAATAAACTGCCGGCAGCGCCATTAGTTTATCGGTAAGCACGTCGACCAGACCTAACAGCAGGAGTATGACCGTGTAAAACTTGACTTTCGCATTATATTTTACTCCGTACTCTTTTTTCACGCACGCAATGATTCCAACAATACAAAACCATCCGGCAATCAACAGCATTAAATATCCGAAATACGGAATTCCCCTGCTATTAATATCCGGATGTGTCGGAATAAAAAAGTCAATCCCCGCATCAGCGATTGACACGAGCATTGGCAAAAACAGCCTTGGCATAATTTTCTTTGCCATAGATAACTTCCTCCCTTACATTGACTACATTTGATTTATTGTTTCGACGACAAATTATATTAATATTACCATCTTCGACATTTTTCTACAAATCATTTATTTATATAAATAAATGATTTATATTTGTTTTATCTATAAATCAAGGGTATCCTGCAGTCAATTTATCAAAAGAGGAGAAACTTTAACCGGATTTTAACCTTTTACCGGAGAGCGGAAAATCTCCCGCCGAAAATTAACGTTTTACCGTATAACGGTCATGCGGCATATCTACTCCCCGGTAATGTTTCGTCCAACTGTCCGTTACAGTCATGCCGTTCCTTACCGCCACGTTCTGAGAGGCTGTATTCGTATCTCTGATGATCGAACAAACCTCTTTGGCGTCCAGAATTTCAAAAGCATATTTTTTGCAGGCCCCGGCAGCTTCCGTGGCATAGCCTTGGCGCCAATACGGACGTTGGAACAAATATCCGATTTCAAGTACTTCGCTCTCCTTCCACGGCTGCATTGTAAGCCCGCATTGCCCGATCATCTCATCTGTTTCCTTTAAAATCACCGCCCACAGGCCAAATCCCCATTTTTGATAACGCGCAATCTGTCTGTCAAGCCACTCCTGCACTTCGCCGTCGCTAAACGCCCCTTCATAGGCATACATGGCTTTTTCGTCTTGTAAAATTTTACATAGAGCCTTAAAATCGTTTTGGTTCATTTCTCTCAGGTATAATCTCTCTGTTTCAAGTATCATCTCTTCTCACCTTTCCTTTATTGAATTCTGTTATTATATTTCTTTCTCTGCATTTTATCATAATAATGGAGCCGGCGATATACATATACCACCGACTCCGATGCATTGGACAATATTATACGGCAATCCTTTATCTGATAACCGGTTTCTTAATGAAGCAGCTGAAGCACGATCTCGGGACGTTGGCTTGCCTGGGCAATCATGCTCTGCTGGGACTGGCTCAAGATGTCGTTCTTGATCTTTTTCATCATAAGACCCGCCATATCTGCATCACGGATACGGCTTTCCGCCTCCTTTAAGTTGACGGTAGTGTTGGTCAGCGCCTGATATGCGTGTTCCAGACGGTTGTAATCCGCCCCCATGACCGCCCTGCTGTCGGCGACGCTTTCATTGGCGCAGTCGATCTTCTTAAGCAGGCTTAAAGGTTTCTGTTCTTCATCTGTAAGATCCACCAGCTTCGGCGGGTTCAGCCGGAGCTGCGTCAAGGACAGGAAGGGCAGGTGGATGGGAATCAACTCAGGCTCAGGATTATGTCCCGCATAGATCATGACCTCGCTGTACCGGAAATTCAATAATTCTCCTTCGCCCGGCTCAGACGGAGCAATCTCTTCCTTTGTTACCTTGTAGGTAAAATTCGTAAACACGCCGCTTTCCACGGAACCAATGTATTCCTGCCCTGTCGTAACGTCAAAGATCTTGCCCAGACGTTTGTCCTGAATGACCAGAGAGGTGGACGGGTCGCCCACTTCCATATCCGTATAATGGTTGAGGCTTGGCTTCACCTGATCGACGATGCTTTTCACAATCTGATCCCCGCTTGTGATTTTAGACAGCTCTACCGGGATATTGTGGATAGTACGTGTCACGGTCTGCCCGTTGATGACGACGTCATGGGTGAAGGACGGAGGCGCGCTTCCGTCGTTTTTCCAGCAAAAGTATACGTTGATATATTCCCCCTCGCAGGTTGCACAATTAACCCGGAATCCTTTGCCCAACAGGGTATCCAGATTATTGGTATTAATCGAGGAGAAATCCAGGACTTTCTGCTCATGGCCCACGGTAGTTCCGCCGGAAAACTTCTCAGGGCCTCCCTTCATAATCCCCGACACGCCCTCCGCGCCATCGGTAACCGATACTTTGTAGGAATTGCATTTTCGCTGCCACTTTATGGACAAGGCCGCGGGAGTCTGGGTTTCATCCACTTCAACTTTGCAATCGTTGAATTCGTTTGTCGCCCGGATGGCCGCTTCCATAACGGCGGCAAGATCCGAAATGCTGGTGCAGCCGGAAATATCGATATCACGGTAGTCTGAACGCAGGCTCGTTCCGTCGGTAAATTCCCACTTGAAGATGTCGTTGCTGTTTCCGTTGCTGAGGCCGAAGCCTTTTCCGATGAGCTTGGAGGCGTCAAAGGGCTTCTCTACGGAAAAAGGAACGGACACTTCCTGACTAAAAAGAATGGTGCTTCCCGTCAGCACAGGCTTACTGGACGGGATCGCGGTTTTAACCACCACGCTGCTCCCCTGAATTGTAAAGTTAGGGGCGGAGGTGTTCGGATTCGAGGTGAAAATCAACGAATTACCCTGCTCTTTTACAGAACCGCCGCCTTTATTCTTGATTATATTCACCACTATTTCACGAATCTGAGCCGGTGTCTTGCCGCTTATATCATACTTATTCGTGTAGTAGTCTCCGGTGCTGAATATCGTTGTTCCGTCTGTTTTTATCTGGGTGTCCGGGTTCGTGCTGTCATAAAAAACATGATAATAGGAGCCCAACTGGAAGGAGAACGGCACATGTAAGGAGTTAGCGTCAGGAATATTTACAGTAAAGGTGCCTCCTACCTCCGCGGAGGGCGGGGTGGTACTCGTAGTGAAAGTGGGCGCGCTAGTCTGCCATCTCGGTCCCGAAGGATCCTCCTGTCTGCCCTCTGTCGATTCCGAGATGTACGCCGTACGCTTCGAACCGTCAGAAGCGGAGGCGGGAAAACTGGTGTTAATCTCCAAATTAGGCGGCGTATAGTTTATGGTCGTATTGGCTCCGTTAAGGGGAGCCGTGCTTTTAAGCTTGTTAATAACAGCATTGGCGAAAGCCTCTCTCGTAATCGTACCCGTGGTCTGAGTAAAAATCTGGCTGTAAGGAATACTTACGCCGTTTGGAGTGACTCCCTCTATGTAGATATTTAGTGTATTCCTTCTCAAATTAACAATGTCGATGGGCTCTTTGACATTGGACATATCAAAGGAAAGGGATAAATCCGTTCCATACACAGGCTGGTTGTTTGTAATACCACTGCCGTCCACTTCTCCGAGGGACGCTACTCCCGCCGGATTTTGTACTACCCAGCCATTTTTAACCTCCCCTGTTCCATTCGGCGCCGTATACTGCGTAGAAGTTCCATTCGCCTGAACGGTATAATAGTGGTTGTTCAAACTTCCCGTCAGGGTTACCTCGTTAGTAGTTGTATCTACGGTTACCTTGTCGATATCGGGGAATTTGGCAAGCTGCTCCATCGCCTCCTTGACCGTCTGGATGTTCTTGATTGAAATGATGCATGGATTGCCAGATTGGTTTCTATCGGCGTCTGCCCGGAAAGTGTACATAGTGCTGCCGATTTTAATTGATCTCTTGTCCAGCACCGACGCATAGCTCGTTCCTATGTCGTCCGCCAGCTGGAATTTGACGGTGGCGGGGTTTGGATCAGAGGGCGGGCCAAACTTTTCGTCTTTCACAAAATCCATCTCTCCCCACAATTGCTGATCCGTAACTTTCTTGAACTCTTCCAGATAAAGATAAACCGGGTCGTTGGAGTCAGTGGGAATACTGCGGAAGAGGGGAATGGTATTATACCTGCTGCTTGACGTGATATGATCAATCTCGCCAAAGAGCTGGTTAATCTCCTCACTCATGTAGAGGCGTTCCTGATCTGTGTAAGTGCCGTTGCTCGCCTGCAGACAGAGTTCTCTGGCGCGGCGGAGCATCTCGCCTACCTCTCCCAGCGCGCCGTCTGCTGTCTGTGCAATGTCGATTCCCTCGGAAACATTAATTTCACATCGTTCCAGCTCGGTAATCTGAGCGCGCATCTTTTCCGACACGGCAAGGCCTGCCGCATCATCCGCCGCACGTCGGATGCGGAAGCCAGAAGAAAGCTGTTCCAAATTCTTTGCAATTGAATTATCAGTATTTTTCTTCTGGCGCAGCGCATGCAAAGCCGGTATGTTGGTTTGGATTATCATATTGCTCTAAACCTTCCTTCCTGCCTTATCCTTGGAAGAAACCGCACGAAAAACTGCGGGGTCTCGGAACCGTACGACCTGCCGATTCCGAGATCTACGATCTCGCTCCGCAGCTATTGGAACTATTTAAACACTATTATACAACTAAAAGGTATAATTTGGAAGTGTAATTCTGACTCCGCCCCAAATTTTAGTAACAGTAACTAACATTTCTGCCTTCCCTCTTTCACTCTCCCGCTTTACTTACAAGAGACCTCATAAGTCCCCGCCTCCAAGTCAACCGCAACTTCCGTACCGTCGGCAAAAACCGTTCTCTGCTTTTTATAACCGCCGTCCAGAAATTCATGCCGTACCATCTCGCAGTAAGCCACCTTCTCCTGAAGCCCCGCCACCGTCCGATACCTGCTGATTTCGTGTTCCAACGCTTCCCCTTCAAGCTCGGAATTCAGATACGCCGCCCCGCCGTTTAACAGCGCATACAGCATATAATCTCCCTCCGGCTTGTCAGCGTCCATAAGCCACGGCAGCACGATACAGTCATGGTATACCAGATTAAACAGAGGAACCGGCACGCCCAATTTTGCTCCGTCCTTTTCCAGCATAAACGTATACGGCCCGTAGTGCGCCGTCACAAGGCTTGGAACCGCCCAGTCCGCCGCCTCCTCGGAACTTGGCAGGATATTGTTCGCATTCAGGAAATCAAAACAGCTCTTCCTGAATTCAATACATTCCTTCCTGGTCATCCTATGCCACGGATGCGCGCACTCGTCCGCCTCATTGCACGTAAACACATCCAGATACGTCCCCTCCAAATGAATCCCCTGCCTGAACAGCTCCGTAAAATTCCGCCTGAGATAAAGGGGAGACTGGCTGGCGCAGATATAGGTCTGCCACCCGCCGGCCCAACGGGAAAACTCCGGCTTCTTCCCCTCCGGAGAAACCATGGAAAACTCCGTGTCGTAGGTCTTCGCATCAAAATAGTAATCCCGGTACTGGTCATGGATCGCAAACATATAATTCATCTCTTCCATGCTGTCCGAAAGAGACTTCATCCCTTCCCATCCGCCGGCCTCTTCACATGCCGGAAGATAATCCGGATGCTGGTTATCGTACCCGGGGTTCCCCCACCCGTCCAGATGCAGGTACACCTTGCAAAGTCCGGCTTCCTTTAACTTCCGCATCTGCGCTTCCCGCTGCGCGAATGTGACAAGCGAATCATTATTCCGGGGATTCTCCTTATCATAATAATAAGAATCCTTCGAAACATGCTCTTTAATCCCGGTATGTACAATCGCCGAACCGATAAACTTATCCACCAGCGGGTTCCTTGCCGCTTTTTCCTTCAGCGTCACAAGAAGGGCCTTCTCTTTCGCATACTCCCGATACACCTTACATAAGCCGTTATAATCTCCGTCCTTTAAGAAACGGTACTTCATCGTCCGCTTATATGCCAGCTTCCCAAGGCTTGGCAGCCACCGCACCGACACATGGCAGTAGCCCCCGCCCGCCGGATGACTGACCTGATATCCCGCATCCCACGGGTCGCAGACAATCCCGATATACGCCGCCCCCGGGCGCACCTGTCCAAACCATGGCATAAACGCGCCTGCGCTGCACATCTGCCCGTCAAAAACCATCTTGTCCACCTCATAGGGCCAGTCGTTGGGAATCAGCAATCCCTGCCGGTTATTAACCAGCGTATACCACTTGGGATCCTTCTTTGCAAATTCCATCTGTCCGGGCCAGAAAAACTCGCCCACCAGCGACTCCCCCTCTTTCAGCGGGGTCAGCTCAAAAAAGAGATCCTGTGTAGCAAATTCCAGCCAGACCACCGTCTGGAAACTGAAATCACGAAGCCCTTCGCACTTGCCCAGCCCCGAAAACACCGTCCGGATCCCGGTCCCCACCCCTGTTTTCCAAGGAAAATGTTCAATCCTTTCGGCATTTTCAAAATATACCCTCTCGCCGCGGAAACAAAAATAGGGCCGGTACTCCTTTGCCGTCTCCCAAACCTCCCCCTTGCTTGCAACACTGATTCCCAGCGTGTCCTTATCCAAACACAACTCCGTATCCTGATAACATACTTTCAAATAATTCATCTGCATTTTCTCCTCTCGTATTCATACAACCTTAGAACAGGACCTTCCCCTGTACCGCTTCATAGCAGGATGCATAAAATTCCCTGCATACCCGCAAAGAATATAGTCATATTGTACCCTACCGACATCCATATTTCAACAATCAGCGCCTCTAAATCCATTTCCCTATCAGAATGGTAAGAGCTTGAAATCTCCTCCAAAATCCTTTATATTAAAAAATAATTCCCCAATGCGACAGCTATCTGTCATATTAGGTATGCTATTATATATTCGTAACATAAGGAGAGGCAAAGATGCAGATCGAACGATTGGTTCAAATGGTTTTTTACATCGTCAACCACGGACACGTTACGGCAAAAGAATTATCCGCTTTTTTCAACGTATCTACAAGAACAATATACCGGGATATAAACACTTTGACGATTGCCGGTATCCCTATCCTGTCCTCAAAAGGAACCGGCGGCGGTATTTCTCTTATGGACGGATACACTATTGACAGGTCTCTGTTATCCAGGGAGGAACAACAGCGGGTATTCCAAGGACTGCAGATATTACAAGCGGCAAATTACCCCGATGCCGAAAAGGCTCTGAGCAAGATCGGGGCTATTTTCAGAAACGCGCTGGAACCCAAATGGCTCGACGTCGATTTCTCCTACTGGGGAAGCGATGAAAAGGAAAAAATTAAAATCTCCGAACTGCAGTACGCGATTCTCAACAAGCAGGCCATTCGTTTTTGCTACTTCAATTCCGAATTTCAAAAAACAGAACGGGAAGCAGAGCCTCTGCGTCTGATTTTTAAATCGCATGCATGGTATATCGTCGGATATTGCAGGATGAAACAAGAGATCAGAATCTTTCGCCTGTCCAGAATCAAGCGTCTTTATGTCCTGCCGGAGATCTTTGACCGCGAATTGCCCCCCGATTATACGCTGACGCCTGAATACAAGGAGGAATATAAGATTCCTGATTTAAAGCTGAAGTTTTCCCCCGAAATTGCACACAGGCTATACGACGAATTTCAGGAAAATCAGGTCTGCCCGGGCGAGGATGGATATTACTATGTTACGGTCCAATACGAATTGAATAATTGGACATTGCATTATCTTCTGTCCTTTGGGAAATATGTAGAGATTGTGGAGCCGGAAGCAGCCCGCGGCATGCTCAGAGAAAGGGCCGCCGACATTGTCAGAATCTACGACGCGAAGGACGCCACATAAGGAAACGCAAATATTTTTTACAGAGAGGTAAGAACATGGAAAAATGGTTATATGTCATGACGATCAAAAAGGGAAAATCCTACAACAAAGTCACAAAAGCTGTCATCACGAGACATGTTGAAAACCTGAAAAGGTTAGATGAAGACGGGAAGATAGAACTTTGCGGCCCATTCAAAGGCTATCCCGGCGTCGCCGGTATGGTCATTTTCAAGACTCAAAGCTACGAAGAGGCGGAAGCCCTCTGTAAGCAGGAACCCCTTGTCGCCGAAGGGTACGCGACGTATATTCTTGCATCCCTGCAGGTAGCCGACAAAGAGAACAACTACTTGTTATAATCAGGATGACCTCTTTTGCCGCAGAAGGCCAGGAGGCGTCAATCGTGTCATAACCGGGGATGCCGGAGTCTGCCGGCATCCCCATTCTCGGCGCAGTGCAAACGAAGCCCCTATTGCCCGAAGCCCTTTGGCTACTCAGCTCCCCGCAGCCGTTCCACCAGCGCCTCCTTTGAAAAGCTGCGCATAGATATCACCGAAATAGCAAGCGGCACGAAGATCAGCACGCCTGCATAGACAAGGGCAAAAAATGCAGGGAACCGAAACTCCATATAAGACGCCCCACGATTATAGAGTATCCGGCTCAGCCCATAGCCGCACAGGGTTCCAACCGTCATCGTCACTCCTACGGTAACAAAAACCAAAAACAAACTTTCGTAAAGCAGCATATTCCGAATCTGCCCTTTGCCCATGCCGATGGATTCAAGCATTGCAAGTTCCTGCTTGCGTGTAACGATATTGGTAATCAGCGTATTCATCATACTTAAAATACTGAACATCATAATGAAGATAGAAAGCCCGCTGATCGCGCCGAAGATCTGGTTTGTTGACTGTCCATAGGCAACCCTGCGCTCCTCAAGGGTCTCAAGGCTTAATTCCGGTCTGTCCGACGCCATCTGCATAAGTTTTTCTCCGACTTCCGCTTCCTTTTCTGCCTTTGTCGACACCAGCAGGCTATGATTTAAACTGCCGTAGGACACCATTTCCAGAATCGGCTGTTCCGGCATTAAGAACCATCCTTCAAGATAGCCGGTATGTTCCACCACGTACTGTTGACTCAGGATTCCAAGTATGGTTACCTCTTTTTCTTTCGTTTGATTTCCGTCATAGTAATGCAGCGTGATACTGTCCCCTACGGTAAATTTCCAACCGAAAATTTCTTCCGCAGTATCGTTGCCGGCCACAAGAATGTAATCGCCGCTCATCAGCTTCTCATAATCATCGCTTCCCTCTTCCAGATATTTACCGATCCCCCTCGTTTCATCCTCAGACAACGGATTTACCATATCATTCTTGCCGTATTCATTGTTTTTCGGATAATCATATCTGACGCCAAATCCCTTGATTTCTTTTACCCCTTCCACGCCGTCCAAATCAGAGATTTCCCCAACCCTCCGGCTGTCCATCGGCTTTTGCGCCTGCAGGCCGCTCATTCCGTTCTCGTCTAATTCGATTGCCGCCGCGGAATACGTAATGTAGAATTCGGCGTCTTTAAAATATCCCTGCCTAGCGTATTTCTCTTTATCAAAGGAAGAAAGATATGTGGCGGCCGTCATAAACAGGATACCGCCCAAAGCAAGCGAAAGCATGGTGATTGCCGCTTTTTTCCTGTTCTTTGAAAAATTCATTATCCCAAGTCCAAGGGGCGTAAGGTTCCGGCAAATCTTTTTATTTGCCGCCTTATCCATCGTCTCCTGAGGCACATAGCGCAGCGCTTCCATCGGGGAGACAGAAGCCGCGATGCGCGCCGGCTTAAGAACAGAAACCATCGTAATAGCATATATGCCGATAAACACAACAGCTATAATAAAAAGTGTATTCAATATATGAAATCCGTCCGGAATCATCAAAAATCCCCCAATCCCGCCAACCGCAATGCCGACAGGGGCGGAACGCAGAAACAAGGCTCCTCCCTCCCGGGAAACAAACCTCTTCATCTGCTTTCTTGTCATTCCGATAGTGCGAAGCTGCCCGAACTGATGTATTCTTCCAATGACCGACAGGTAAAACACACCATAGATTACGAGGACGCAGGCGAGAAGGATCACCATACCGACCAAGCCGTAAATCATGACGGCCTGCCCATCCACAGATAAGGAATCAATAAATGCATTAAGCGGATTAACATATTCCCTTTCGATACCCGCATCGCTTCCGATCAGATACATGGCTTCTTTGCACTCATCCGAATACATTTGCGCCGCTCCGTACAGTTTCGCGTACACTTCGAAAGGTTCGCCTTTCAGCTGGCTTCCATTTCTGGCATAGCTTTCGGAAAAGAATACCGGAAACTGCTTTGCAGTATCGACGCCTTTTAAAATCCCCGATACGGTAAATGTTTCCGTACTGCCGTCGTAAAAGCTAAGGGTTACGCTGCTGCCGGCCGCAGGGGATACTCCCATCTTTTCCAACATCGCGCCGTCCGCCGCAATCTCATCTTCCGATTCGGGCATTTTACCGCTCTCTAGTTCCCTGATGCGGATTTCATCCGACAGTTCGCTCACATAATAGGGCATTACGTCAAAACCGTCCATCTCGGAAAGGACGCCAGTTTTCGCCTGTATCTGATACGCGATACGCTCGTCATTCTCAAGCAGCTCCACCTGCGCGTCGGTAAGATTGTAGTAGACGACCTGCTGCCTGTGGGAAAGCTCATTTTTTTCCTTCTGCTTCTGTCCCGCCGCAAACATAAGGATCGCCGTGAGCAGCGCCGAGGCGAGGACAATAGTGATCATTACGAAGACATTCCGCATACGGCTTGCCGCAAGGCTCTGTCTTGACATCCGAGAAATCATTTTTGCCGTTATTTTTCTACCGTTCATTTCCCTGACCTCCTTATACATGAATCCTTCCGTCTTCTATGCGGATCCTCACGTCTGCTTTTTCTGCTATTTCAGGATTATGGGTAATCATAACAATCGTCTGGCAAAACTTCTCGCTCGTCATCTTCAGAAGGTCGATAACCTTATCGCTGGTACGGCTGTCAAGATTGCCGGTGGGCTCGTCGGCCAGAATTATCGCAGGCTTTGACACCAACGCACGGGCAATCGCCACCCGCTGCTGCTGGCCGCCGGACAGGTGGCTTGGGTAGTTCTGCATTTTCCCGTCCAGCTCCAGAAAGTGGATAATCTCTTCCAGAAATTCTTTGTCCTCTTCTTTTCCGTCCAGCCGGACAGGCAGTACGATATTTTCATAGGCGGTGAGGTAAGGAATAAGATTGTAGTTTTGAAAGATAAATCCAATGCGCTTACGGCGGAATACCGTAAGCTGTTCTTCCGTCATCTTTTCAATGCTTTTGTCCTCTACCTTTATTCCGCCTGAAGTAGGAGTGTCCAATCCACCGAGCATATTCAGCAATGTCGATTTCCCGCTGCCGGACGTGCCGATAATGGCGGCAAACTGTCCGTTTTCAATCGAAACGTTCACATCGTCCAACGCTTTTACGAGGCTCTCGTCCTTGCCGTAATATTTTTTCAAATGGGATGCTTTTAGAATAGTCATTACAGTTCCTCCTTCAATTACAGTAAATCTAATATGATTATCTTATTCTTTTTTTTAAAAAACACAATAGAAAACGTATAATCTAATATCTACACTGCGTAATCTAAACCGCAGGCAGCCCGATCTTAGTAAAACTAAGATCGGGCTGCCCATTCCTGACACTAATTATTTTTGACAAATCATCCTCATAATCAAATCTACGGACCCCTGGATTCCATAGCTTGCGCTGTTAATACAGAGGTCGTAATTCCTGGCCTTTCCCCAGTTGCGCCCCGTATAATACTTGTAATACTTGATATGCGCCTTGTCAAGCCGCGCCAGCAGATGCCGCGCCTTTTTCTCATTTTCCACTCCGCGGACTTCCATAACCCTGTGAATCCGCTGCTCCAAGGGTGCCGTAATAAAAATACTGATATGCGGAATCCGGTTATTGGTCAGTATTGCATCCGCACACCGTCCCATCACCACAAAATCCTCTTTCTTTGCCATATCGCACAGCAAATCGCTCTGATTAAAGAATACCGCATCCTTCTTCGGCAGTCCGTGATATCTGTTAAACTCACGAAACTTTTCCCTAAGCGTAGATTTGGGCGCTGGCGCAAACGCCGGTATCTCATTGAGATATTGCCGGCTGTCCTTCCCGCCTTCTTTATAGGGATAACCGCCCTTATCCCGCACAGTGCTTTTCTCCGCCTCCAGACGTTTCAGCACCTCGTCGAATATCTCCACGTCATAGTAATTGATTTTCAGCGTGTCCGCCAACGTAAACCCAATCTCACTGCCGCCGCAGCCATAGGTACGCCCGATGCAGATGATTAAATGGTCTTTATCTGAAAAACGTGACTGCAGGTTCAGCGTATTTAACTGCGCTATCTTCTGATCCAGAATATCTCCTTTGATAAAACTGGTAGGAAGATCCGTTACCGCCTTAAGTATCTCGTCGTACTTTATCATGATCCGGCGTTTACTTTCCTGATCCGGAATTGTCCTCGCCATATTACTGATCAGCGCAAGCTCATTTCTCAGGATATGCGCCTCGTTCCGTTCGTGCATCATCCTGACGGTTTCCTCAATACAGTCTTCTCTTTTTCCGTTGAACACGCGCCCCAGAGAGGAACCCAGTTCTCGATAGACCTCTTCATCCAGATCATAGATACGACCGGCAAGACCTCTTAAATCTTTCTCTTCATTCGCCATCCAAACGTCCCCTCCTTATCTGAAAAATATCAACGTATCAAGCAAAAATACCGGAACAAGAACCATTACCGACCATCCGATATAGCGGAAAAATGAAGGCATATGGATACCGTTCTCATCTGCGATCGCCTTTACCATGAAGTTGGGCGCGTTTCCAATATACGTATTCGCTCCCATAAACACCGCTCCGCATGAAATCGCCGTCAGAATCTTTACAGGTACGACTCCTAACGTTGTCGCAAGTCCGTCCGTAAAACCAATCGCACCGGCCGTCGTCAAAAACACCAGATAGGTCGGAGTATTGTCAAGAAAACTTGAAAGCACTCCCGTTGTCCAGAACATCTGGTAAGGCTCCGTAATTCCCAGATCCGCACCCATTCCTTTCAGTATGGCCAGCGCGGGCTGCATCGTGATAAAGATTCCGATAAACAGCGTCCCCACTTCCCGTATCGCGCCCCAGGTAAAGTGATTCTTCTTGCGGATAATCGGATCCGTCGTCCGAAACGACAGGAACGCCGCCAGCAGGATAAGCAGGATTTCTATGATTGCCGGAAAGCTTAAGACTACTTCCCCGAAAATGTGAATCCCCCTCACCTTTCCTTCCGGATCCTGAAACATCGGCAGATCCGGCAATACCCCGCTTAAGACCACCGCAGCCACGATCATCGCCAGAAAGATCAGGTTATGGAGACCTTGAAGCCGAATCTTCGTACCCGGCTTGCTGATATCCGGCTTCCGCCCCCGCGCCATATCCCGGCAGTACCGCTTCCTGTCAATCCAATAGAAGATAAACAGGAGCACCGCCATGTTAAACAGCATAATCGGGAAGAGGTGCAGACTCCAGAAAAAAGGCACTCCCCGCGAAAATCCCATCAGCAGCGGCGGATCTCCAATCGGCGTCAGACATCCGCCAATATTGGATACCAGAAATATAAAGAACACCAGAATATGCGACCGGTTCCTGCGCCATGCATTCATCTTAATGACCGGACGAACCAGCAGCATGCTGGCGCCTGTCGTCCCTATCCAGCTCGACAGCAGCGTTCCTATGGTCAGCAGGATAATATTTACCCTGGGAGAACCGGCCAGATCTCCCTCCATGGTAATGTTGCCGGCGACGCAGAATAATCCGAACAGCAGCACGATGAACGTAAGGTAATCATTAACCAGACATTCCAGCACAGTCTCTGCCGCAGTTCCGGCTCCATACATAAACCCAAAAGGTATGACGAACAGCAGAGACCATCCCGCAACCGTAACCGGCTGATGGGATTCCCACCACTCTGCCTTTACTAAAGGAAGAACTGCAATGCAGAATAACAGCCCTGCAAAAGGGATGCAGAGCCACAATGGTATAGTTTCCAACATGATTTATCCCCCCATTTTTCTTGTGAAAGATTTGTCAATTCACCAACCTATTATAGTCAAATATTCTCCTATATTCAAGAATAAAATATACAAATTTTTACATTAGTATTGAAAAAGAAATGTGCAATTTAGAGAATAAATTAACCTACAGAAGACAAAATACGTTTTCCATGGACTTATAGTGTCTCTCCAAAATCACTAAGCCTGAATTACTAAAATTAACATTAAATTCTTCACTTGTTTTCCTAATATTGACGATGTAGAATATGGATACGGAATCTTAAACGGCCTGCCCGGAATATTTCGCACAATATTTAAATTTGATTCATAGGAGAAAATTGCATGATTTGGACCATTTCTTTGATTTTTGCTTATTTATGCTTATTCGTTTCTTTTATTTTACTTATTCAGAATAATAAATTCAAATAGTTTTGAAGCTTTGCAATTTACTCTTCCTGATAATGGATTATTTAATCAATACTTAGTTGTTAGAGGAATTGTACATGTATTTTTGCCAATATTGTTTGCATATACCGCTGTTTCATTTTTTATAATGCGTTTGTCCAAAGTCAGGTTAAAACTTGCATGTATCGGCAAAAAAAGTATTTATGTATTTTCACACATGAATTCAAGAACAAAGATGCTTATAACCGATATCTATAATCATGCTTCCTATAGAAACACGTTATTTCTTATCTGTAATGATGAACTTACCGAAAACGACGGCGATGTTAAAGATATTTTTGACGAAAATTATCTTAGTTCTGCTAATATACTTTTTTTGGATAAACTAGAAGTATTTGACTTTGTGAAAATAGTAAAAAAGAAACAGAAACAATTTGTCACAGATATTTGTATCAGCCGAAACTCCGATACAAATATCTGTTCATGTCTGGAGTTAATACAATTATACAGGAGTCAGGCCAACACCGAAAATGTGCATATTAATGTCTTTTCGGATGATTGCGACGTAGACGCCGCGATCATAGACGCAGGTAATGACGCCGCAACCAGCATCAGACTTATTAAGAAAGAACAACTGTCTGTTTACAAAATGTTAATGGATTATCCACTATATAATGCACTTACAGTCAGTCAAAATAATCTCCTGCACATATTAATTATCGGCTATAGTAAAACAACTATGGAAATGTTAAAAGCCGTCGTCTGGTGCGGTCAACTGACAAATGTGGTTCTCAAAATCAGTGTCCTTTTGGAAAAAGGATATTTAGATAATTTTACAGAAAGGATTAAACTTTACTATCCTGAAATACTCTCAGGTGAGTATGATATTAATTTTTCTGAATGTAATCTTGATTCAATAGATTTAAAAGAACATCTGTATTCCGACTACGCAGATGCAAATTATATAGCATTATGCCGGGATAATGATATGGAAAATATACAGACCGGAATTCAGTTAAGAAGAATGTTTTACAAAGTACACGGAGATTATGTATACGAGCCGTTTATTACTCTTTTAATCAGTAATGACGCTCTTTGCCAGGCCATTGATAACTTAGGCGGGCAGGACTTGGATTATAAGCTGCAGCCTTTCGGCAATGAAGCCTCTATATACTGTTACAATGAACTTGTCCATTCTAAATTAGAACATTTAGCACAAAATGTTCACCTTTCCTATTCTGTTATAACTCGTCCGGATGAGGAATTTGACAGTGCATGTAAAGAACTGAAAAACAAAAATGCCAGAAGAACCGCATTAAGGCCATATTACAGACACGAAGATAAGAGAAAGTCTAACATTACGGCGGCAATTCATCTGCAGTATAAGCTATGGGAGCTTGGATTTGAAATTGACCGTACCGAAGGAACAGACGACTACTCGGAACTAACAAGCGCGATACACTCAAAAATGATCGAACAAATTGCAGAAACCGAACATAAGCGCTGGGCAGCTTTTTATCGGACGGAAGGATTGTGTTCGGTATCAGTTGAGGATACCTTAAAGGAAGGGTATTTAAAATTATCGAAAGGATGTAAATCCGAACTGCTGCATATGCATCCCGACATCTGCGAATATTCAGACATCTCAATTAGGTGCAGAAAGATGAACAGAAGTGATACAACTATTTATGATAAAAAATTAATTGAGATGATACCCTATATTCTTAATGATGAATGAATAGAGAATCCGCATGAAAAACAAATATATAAAATAAAAAGGAGATAAGACATGACTGCGAATGAAAAAAATAAATATAAGAATCTTACCATTGAAATCTGTGATACAAAAGTAAAAGATCCCTATATATTTGTAAGCTATTCCCGTTCAAATGAACTATATGTTAAAAAGGCTCTAAACGATCTGGTAGATGCTAACTTTCGTATCTGGTATGATACCGCCATCAGCGAGGAAGGCGAAAACAACTTCAAAAAAGTTTTATTAGATAAGATCATTCATTGCGATGTCGTCCTAATGTTTATCTCTAAACAATCCATGAATTCTGACTGGTGCGGAAGAGAGATTCTCGAGGCATACAAACATGACAAAGAGTTAAGATGTTTTGCACTTATTGAAGATGACCATATAGAAGGCACAGAACATGAGGTAACAGATATTATTCCTCCAATGCTTTATTCATATATTTGTGAGAACAATCAAATTGTGACCTATGAAATGAAAGAGGATGCCGAGGAAGACGATATAGAAAGCTGGCGGAAATCTATAGAGAGTCTAATCGCCATTTTACCCGATTCTACAAGACAGGCTCTCGAATATGAAGACCATGCCAATACAATTGTAAAGGCATGTCACAATAATAAGAAATCTATTTCTTTGCCGCAAACCGTATCAACAATCCGAGAGTATGTATTCAGAGATCGGGAAAATCTCGCTGAATTTGATTTTGGCGCGGTTAGCAGGATCGAGGACGGCGCTTTTGAAGGATGTAAAAGCCTGAAAGAAATCCGGCTGCCTAATACGATTCATTATTTTGGCGAATACATTTTTAAGGATTGCGAATCTTTAGACAATATTATATTTGGTTCAGAGATATCCTTTCTTGGAGAAGGAATGTTTGACGGATGTATATCACTAAAAAGCGTCCGCCTTCCCGAGCCACTGGTTGATATTTCGACAGGATTGTTTAACGGGTGTTCCAGCCTAAAAAAAGTAATATTTCCGCAAAATTTAAAGACAATTGGAGAAAGCGCTTTTGAAAATTGTGCGAATCTTGAGTTTGAAAACGGAACAATATCCGATGAAATCAGAATAATAGATGATCAAGCATTTGCCAAATGTGATCACTTAAGCATTGTCAAATTGCCTCCAAAACTTATAAAGATTGGTAAAAGCGTATTTAAGGACTGTGACAGCCTAAAAGAAGTGGTGATCGGAAAGGATGTGTCTTACATAGGCGGAAGTCCCTTCAGAGGCTGTCAGAAATTGCAAAATATAAGAGTAAATGAACGTAATAAATATTTTAGAACGACTGAAAGCGATGAAAAAACGGGAAATGTTCTATATAACAAAAACAGGTCTGACTTAATTTGTTATCCGGCTGGAATTAACGAAAAATCCTACAAAATTCCCGATAGCGTGACTACTATTTGTGAATGGTCGTTTGCATATTCTCAGCTTGAGCATATCGAAATTTCAGACAGTGTCGATATAATAAGAGAAAATGCATTTTTTAAATGTAGGAATTTGAAAGAAATCAGATTGCCCGATGGAGTAACGGTTCTTGATGATATGGCTTTTCGCAAATGTGAAAAATTGCAAAACGTCTTTATTCCGTCCAGTGTCAGCAGGATTGGCTATGCCGTATTTTCTGGCTGTGAAAAAGTACGAGTTATCTGCGATAATGAGGATTCTCTTGCATATAAGACATTCTCTCATCAAAGTTCCGTAGAATGTGTCTGTAAACCGAAAGAATTCGCATAATAGAATAAACTTTACCTTCGTAAAAACCGGGAAAGGAGAACCAAAACTTATGATAGATTTAAAAGACCGCAATAACTGCCCCTCACTAGAGGAGATCGGAACATATATCCAAAACCCTGTATTCCAAAAATTCTGTTCCGAGATCAAGGAAACCTACAAATGCAGTGAAAAAATCGAATATAGCTGCTGCAGTATGGAGCCGGGATGGAACGTAAAGTTTAAAAAATCCGGGAAATCTCTCTGCACCATATATCCCAGAGAATCTTACTTTACGGCCCTGGTGGTTGTGGGCAGGAAAGAAAAAGAATCCGTAGAAGAAATCCTGCCTGAATGTAACTTACGCCTACAGGAGATCTACGAAGAGACAAAAGAGGGCAACGGGCAAAGATGGCTTATGATTGACTTAGAAGACAGGGATTCCATGTACCAAGACGTACTTCGCCTGATCAAAATCCGCAGCAAGGGCTAAATCCGCTACAAATCTGTAAATAACCAAGGCGGGGCAGCCCAAGGACCACCCCGCCTCCATTCTTCACCTTGAATCTCCAATCCCGCCTTACCGGATATCAAACATGCTCCTTAACCGTATCTCTTCCGCCTTACCGGATATCAAACATGCTCCTTAACCGTATCTCTTCCGCCTTACCGGATATCAAACACGCTCCTTAACCGTATCCCTTCCGCCTTACCGGAGACGATCTTCACCCGCTTCTCATCTCCGTTCAGATCAAAATAATTATCCGACAGAATCAAGTCTTCTTCCCCGTTCAGGATCTCCACGCTCTTAGCGTAAGCCTTTGCCGACACGACGATCTCATCGCCCTCCACGCGCCAAGAAAGCTCGGGGTCTTTATACCGGAAATATTTCGGATAGGAAAAAATTACCGACCCCTCCGAGACGGTTTCCCCGTCCTTTCGCATCTCGAAACTTACATACTCTGAAAATATATCAACCTCCGGCAAAAGAACCTTGTCAAGCCACACGCTGGTAAGCGCAGGAACCTTCACTTCCTGCAGGCCTCCGTCCCTGACAATCTTCGCCTCCGCGTCACGGACAGCCCATGAAACCTGAACGCTCTGTTCCTTCATCGTCTCGTTCGCCACATTTAACCTTATAGACTTCTCAAACACAAAATGCTCCCTGTTCATGTCCGCCTCTCTGGTCATCATCCCTTCTTCCTGACAGGAAACCAGAAGAGGCGCAAAGAAACGTTTCTGGGCATAGTGCAGAGCCTTCCATCTTCCGCAGTAATCAATGGACGACCAGGAAATGACCGGCCAGCAGTCGTTGAGCTGCCACACAATCGCCCCCATACAGCGCCCCCGGTTCCTCCGGAAATGCTCCACGGCATAGCGGACAGCATCCGCCTGCAAAAGCTGGGACGCATAAATCAGGATATCAAAATCTGTTGGATACAGATAGGTCTGCTGGAGATAATTCATGATCTTCCCATTTGCGCCGTAGTTCCGCTGGTGCTTTTCCATCACGTACGAGAAAATATTCATATCCTTAGGGTCGTCGGTGAACGTCTCAATGGTCTTTCTGCTTGGAAAAGACTGGAACCCGAACTCGGACGCATAGCGGAAGAAGTACTTCCTGTACTCGGAAAACGGCTTATTCCCATGCCACACCGCCCAGTAATGCACGTCCCCCCGGTCCGGACTATTGGGTTCGTCAAACGCGCCGCCGGACGACGGGCTTGCCGGCCAGTAAAAGGTCTGGGGATCATATTCCGCCAGCACCTCCGGGATTAACTGCTCATACATGATTATATAATCCCGAACCTCCGTCTTCTTCGTGACCCAATGATGCCCTTCCTCCACAAACATCTCCATCTCGTTATTGCCGCACCACAGCCCCAGAGACGCATGGTGGCGGAGACGTTTGATATTGTCAATGAATTCCTGACGGATATTAGCCTTGAATTCCGGCGTCAGTTCATACACGGCGCAGGCAAACATAAAGTCCTGCCAGACGATCAGTCCCAGTTCGTCGCAGATATCATAGAACCAGTCCTCCGGATAATAACCGCCTCCCCACACACGGACGGCGTTATAATTCGCCGCCACGCACTGCGTAAGGAGTTTTCGGGTAGTTTCCGGCGTGACCCTGCCAAGCAGGTGATCCTCCGGGATATAATCCGCACCCATGGCAAATATGGCGACGCCGTTTACCTCATGGGCAAAGCTCTCTCCCCACTCGTCTTTTTCTATCCGCATGGTCATCGTCCGAAGCCCGATCCTCCGCTCCCATACGTCCGCAATCTCCCCGTCTTCATAGAGCGTGACCTCCACGGTATATAGAGGCTGGCCGCCGTAACCGTTCGGCCACCAGAGCTTTGGATTCTCAATCAATATCTCCTTCGGAGAATTTCGATACATCCGAAGCGGCCCGTCAGGCTCTTTGATTACCACCCCATATGAAACTTTCCCCTCCGAAAACTGCTCCGCCGCAACCTCCAAGCGCAGGACGACCTTTCCGTCCCCATGCTCCTGCCTGATATACACGCTGTCAAGCCTTGACTTCTTCACCCCGATGAGGAATACCGGCCGGAAGATCCCGGCATCCGGAAGATGCGCTCCCCAGTCCCACCCAAACATACAGTGGGCCTTGCGTATATGGACAAAGCCATCCTGCGCGTCCTCCGAGCCAAGGGTCCGGCATTTGGCGAACTCTTCCCTGATGAACCGAAGCGGCGAATGTAATACCACCCGCAGTATATTGCCCTTTTCCCTGAGAGCATCCGTCACGTCAAACTCCCAGATACGGTGCATATTATCCGCCTTTCCAATCCACTCCTGATTAATATAAAAATCCGCGATCGTGTCCACCCCGTCAAAACGGAGCAGAATCCTGTCTTGGGCAAACAGTTCCTCATCCGGGTCAAAGCTCACCTCATATTCGTAGTCGTCTTCCATCAGAGGAAGGGCGCGGATTTCGTTGTCCTTCCAAAACGGATCTTCCATGCTGCCGTTTCGCAGCAAGTCCGTATAGACCGTCCCCGGAACGACGGCCGGCTGATCGGCCTCTCCCTGACGCCTAAGCCGCCAGTTTTTGTCTAAAATCTGCTTTATCATATTGCCTCCGACGGATACTCGTTACACAATAACCGATACGGCTCCTCATCCTCCTCAATCTTGGGGAAACGCCCGATCGGCTCGTAGAACCGGTTGTCATGTTCATCGTCATTGCACATGGACACTTCCCCGAGAAGCACGTCTCCGCTCCCCTCTTCCACATGAAAATCATGATACATATACGGGTAAATCGTAATGCTCTCCCCCGGCGTCAGCCGTACCTTTGAACCTGCAGGCACAGTGAATTTGCGGCCGTCGCAGTGAACGGTAACGTCCGTATCGGCAAACTCGCCGTCCTTGGTGGAATTATAGACCGTAATCAGCACATTCCCGCCGCCCCTGTTGATAATGTCCTCCATCTTTTTCCAGTGGAAATGCATGGGCGCCATCTGCCCCTCTTTTACGAGAAGCAGCTTCTCCGCATACGTCTTCGTATACTGATCCATTTTCAGGTTCCCGTTACGGATTGTAATCAGCGAAAAACCGATCTCGTCAAATCTTCCAAGCCCATAATCTGTGATATCCCATCCAAGCATATTATCCCGTATCTCATCATATTCCGCCCCTTTTGTCTTCCACTCGTCGGCAGACCACTTGCAAAACGGCGGGATCTCGAATCCATGCGCCCGTATCATCTCTTCCATATGCCTGATCTCCGCATTTATTTTTGAACGTTTCATTCCTGTCTCCTTCCTTAATTCACCTCGTCAAACTCATTTCTTCCGCCTTGCGCCTCACCGCGTCAAGTTCTCCGCCAGATAGAAACGTAAGCACAATCTTCTTGCGCTCCGCTGCTAACGGCTCCATCTCATGCAGGCTGTTCTCTTCTATATGGTACGGCTTGCCGTAAACGCTGGAATTCGCCGGCTCAAGCCCCATGACATAATCGCCGGACGCAATCGACTTCCACTGCATGAAGTACGGCAGTTCCTTCATATTATAATCTACTTTAAGACCGATCCCCAGTTTCCGGTTGATCACCGCGGCAAACGTATTCCCTTCCTCGTCTGCCGCCATCTCATGGAGGAAAACCTCCTCCGGCTCATTGTCCTTCGGCGCCTCCATCCGGTTCCAGCGGGCCGCGTTGGCTGCCGCCGCCGCATCTCTGGGCGTTACCTTCCTTGTGGGAATCAATATCTCAGAATCTTCACACAGAAGCGGATATCCCACATTTATATGGTACAGCAGCATCATCGGCTCCCTGCGGAAACCTTCGTTCGTAATCTCATCCTCTATACGGATACGATTCTCCCCATAGCATGTGGTAATCGTCCTGCGAAGGGTCAGGTTCTCCCCGAAAAGCTCCGCTTCCCTCATCGTCCCCGACACCGTCATCAAATAATCGACTCCTACCCACCGCGCGTCTGCGCTTACGTGTTCCGCAGGAGTCGTGCGGATCCGCCCATGCATAGGGAAATCCTTGCCGTCTACCTTACAGGGCGCGCAGATATTTTCAAGCCCGCAGGTAAATAACATTCCGCCCATGATGCTGCGCTGCGCCTCCGCCCCGTTGGTATCAAAATGATTCCGCCCCATAAGGCCCGGTTTCGCAAGGAAGCTGACGTTATGCCCGCAAAACGACACATCCGTAAGATCCAGACATTTGTCAGCCGTCACACTGAATTTCAGAGATCCGTTCTTTATCTCAAAGGCCCGCATCCCCCTTGCCCGTCCTTCCTCAAAAGTAACCGGACGGACATAGGCAAGCTGCTGCATGCTTCCCACCAGACGGAGCAATTCTTTCTTATCTGCCATAGGCGATCCTCCCAATCTTATATTTCAACTAACTTCATTCCAAATAACCTCCGAAAAATCCGGATTCACATTCCCGGCCGGTCTTTACGCAAATTCCGCGCCGGATTCACACTCCCGATTGACTTTCCCGGCCGGTCTTTACGCAAATTCCGCGCCGGATTCGCACTCCCGATTGACTTTCAGCAAGTCCACGGCCAGCTTTACGCTCCCGACACGATAGCCGCTGCATGCAAAGATCCCCTTAAGCCCGGGATTCAAAAGAATCATCAGCGGCAGTTTTTCCGGATCCACATACATCCTTCTCGCAAGGGGTTCCACGATATCGTCAAACGCCCCATAGACAACTTTTCCCTCCGGAAACGCCTCCACGACCTTCTCCCACGCCGCCGTCTTACGGATTTTGCCGTCCCTCAGAACGAAAAACATCCCGGCATCCACCTTCCGCAAGGTTTCCTCAAGAGCCAGCATCTCATTCAGCACATGCTCCGTCGGCTCCTCGCCCGGCTCAAGAAACAAAAGGATCTGTACGCCGTTCCCCATAAGGTCAAAAGCAGATTTTACGACGCCGTCCTCCGTAATGTCAAAGTCTTCCAAAAGATTGGACACCAGCATTTCCTTCGGGTCTCCCGCACGCAAATACAGCTCCTCTTCCAAGGACTGCCCCGGTTCCAGATAAATCTTACGCTCCGCCGCAAGCTGATTGCCGCTTGGCAGCCGGTTTGAAGTCAAGATCCTGTATAACCCCGGCTGAAGTGAAAGCAAAAGCCCCTTCTCTTCGAACTGAGCCTCCGGGCAATCCAATGTCACAAAGCGTCCCCCGCGGTACTGCCCGACCGTAAAGTTCTGATAATAGTTCCACTCGTCTCCCTCGCGGCTCTTCAAAATAAGCTCGGCCGTTCCCTGCCTGGGCCGTCCTTCCTCCGCCCCTGAAATCCTTACGAACCTGCCTCCTTGGTAAACCTCGACCTCCTTCGTCGTCTGCTCAAGCCTTGCAGGGACGCCCAAAGTCCGGCAGATCGCCGCACACAGTATCTTCCTGCTCATCGGAGAGCCGAATCTGCGCTTCAAGGTATTCACCGGAGTGGAAAGCAGGCCTCTGTAGTCATACTGCTCGTCATATGTAATCTGCCCGTTGACAAATTCCCAGATCCGCTCCGGTTCCCTCCTGAACCGTTCTAGCTCTCCATCTCCAAGGCTGCCCTCCAGAATATTCAAAAGCTCCTTCCTGTAACAGGTCAGCTCTTCAAAATAAATCCGCGGGCAGAGGATATAACGGGTATAAATATCCGTTTCTCCCCTCTCCTCCCATTCAGCACGGCAGCTCGACGCCTCCTCAAGATGCTGTTCCAGCAAGTCCGCCGTAACGTCCTTATAATCCTTTTTGCTAAGGCTGTCAAGCATCCCCTTCCTGTCAGGATTGCCGTCCCTGTCCAAAAATGTATACACCTGCTCGAAATTTCCTGCCGCAAGCCGCAGAATCTCCCTCGCTTCCGGATATTTCGATGCAAGATCTTCCTTGAAAAATCCCTCGATCCGCTTCTCCCGCAATTCAGCCGACGCCTGAACCCGCCTCCGGTTCTCTTCCCTCTGGGCCTTCGTCACATGCGCCGTTGTAACCGCCGCCTCCTTCGGGGCGTTCAGATCCATATGTTTCCACTTTTCCGTCCTTTGCTGTCCCGGCTCCTTCTCAAGCGTAAGAAGCGCCTCGCAGACTTCCGCCGTATTCACAAGAGACTCTCCGATCCTGCCGTCCTTAGACGCCCAGAGATGGATCGCGCCTTTGCCCAGACACAGAGAAACCTCTCCGGCATCATCCGCCGAAAGGGTTGCGATGTCTGCGAATTCACCGCTGTTCATTACCTCGGCAGTGACCTTGGCGTTTACGGCGGGAGAGCCGTCCGCCTCCTTAACCTTCACCCGGAACTCTCCTGTCTCCGTATAGCCGGAGGTGACATTCTGATAGTATACGCACCCGTCCCGCCAAAAATACTGAGACGCCTCGCCGCCATTATAATCAGAAAAAACTCTGGCATGGACAAGCAGGGTTCTCGATGAAGCATTAACGAACCACCCCCTGTCAAGCACCTCCTCCGGCTCGCAGGCTCCAAGGAAATGCCATTTGCCGTCTGCGTAGACCTCCACCCACGCATGGTTATCGTCGCAGTGCGCCCACCTCGGCGTATATACCTGCCTTGCCGGGATTCCGACGCTGCGGAACGCCGTAACGGCAAAAGTCGACTCTTCCCCGCACCGTCCTTTTCCCGCGCGGTACATTGTCAGCGGTGAAACCGTCCGGTCATCCGAAGTCTCATAGGAGGCGTTCTCCGCGCACCAGTAATTGATTTCCAGAACAGCCTCCGCCGCCGTCTTCCCCTGAATCCTGTCAATCAGCCGGTCATAGAAGAAACGGCGGCAGTCCTCGATATTCTCGGTATTAATCCGGTAATACAGGACATGGTTCAGGAAGATCTCTTCCGAAAGTTCCCCGCACCATTCCATCGTCTCGTAAATCATAATCCCATGCCGGACGAACCCTAAAAACAACTCGAACTCATATTCGCCGGCATCCCGAATCGGCATCGTGCCGTAGAAAAATTTCATCAAGACCTGCTCGTTTGGCGTACATCCCTTTAGCTTCTCATCTATCTCTTCCTTTAATTGCCCCAATATCTCCGTCCGGCCGTCATAATGCTCCTGAGCGTATTCTCTTAATTTTTCTGAAAACATTCCAATTCCCCCGTTCGTTTTTCTTTCGCCTGTAGTTAAGCCTCTCCCCGCAAAATCATGCCTGCCCGCCGGATCTCTTCCCCGTCCGTGCGGAAAATCTCGAATTCACTCAGTCCCGGAAGTCCCATGTTGACGCGTTCGTTCCGGTACGCCATACCGCTGTCCAGCTTCTGTTTTCCCGACATATGGAAACTGCCTGCATGGAGTTCCTCTTTCAACTGCCGGATTACCTCTGCATTAACCCCGCTGCCTACCAGAATCTCAATCCTCCCGTCTGCCAGCGCCAGCAGTTCCTTTAAAGCCTCCCTGCCCGCCATACAGTCCGCCTCCTGCCCTGAAGTAAGGATCGTATCCACCTTAAGCGAAACCGCCTCCTCAAGCGCCCGGTACGGATCCCGGCACACGTCAAACGCCCGGTGGAGCGTAAACTTTAACCCGCCTGCACACTCCCGAAGCTCTCTCATCCTTTCAAGATCCAGATTCCCGTCCGCGCACAGGCATCCGGTTACAATACCGTCCGCACCCAGCTCCCGGAACATCCGTATATCTTCTCTTATCATCCTGAATTCCGCATCCGTGTACAAAAAATCTCCGGATCTCGGACGTACTAAAACATTCAGTTTAATCCCACATGCTTCCCTGATCTGCTTAAATTGACTCACCCCGGGGGTAGTCCCGCCAATTATCAGATTTGCACAGACCTCCAGACAGTCCGCGCCTGCCTCCTGCGCTATGATCGCAGACTCCACAGAATCCACACACACTTCCAGCTTTGTCGTCATTTTCTCACCCATAATGATTCATTTTCCTTTGCATTTTTTAAGAGAGGCGGCCCTTTATTATTGATCCGGGCCCCGCCCTCTCTTCTTATTCTACTTCCGGATATTTAAGCCGTCAATCTGTTTTCCTCATCTCTTCGATTCCTCTGCCTTCTCTGCAAATCTGCTTCATCGGCCTATCTCTTCCGCGTCCCTGCCGCGCCTACTTTCCTTCCTTCCACTCGTCAATCTGTTTCTGCATCTCTTCAATCACCTTGTCGATCCCTGTCGCCTCAAGCTTCTCCTGAAGTTTCGGCAGATATTCCTCCGGGTCGACGCTTCCCGTATACAGAGACTTTCCGAACTCATCCAGAACGTTGCCGAACCCGGCCACCTCCGTACTCACCGGCTCTAAGTCGAAGTCGAACCCAAAGGACGGAGCCTCCACGGAGGAAGAATTAAACTCCTTGAACGTCGCCCATTTGTCAACCGGCTCATTTTCCAGAACGTAGGTATTGAACAATCCGCCCTGCACCCAGTAGGACACCGAGTAATTCTTCCTTGTTTCCTCATTCAGCTTGATCTTGTTCTCGTACACATAAGGTTTCCCTTCTGCCGCGGCCGCCTCGTCGGCCGGAACGTCAGCCTTGTCCCAGTGTTCGCCCTCGATGCCGTAATTCAGCAGGTTTCGCAGATACTCGTCCGTATTAATCAGGTTCAGAAGCTCCACCGCCTTTTCCGGGTGTTTCGTCTGGGCGTTGATGGCTGTGAGCGCGCCCCGGGCGGAAATGTTGGTCACATAAGTATCCATAATCGGGGTGGCTACCACTTCATATCCAAGGTCTTTCCCCCACACCAGCTCCGCATAAGGCTGTCCGTCTCCCTTGGTCACAAAACGCTTAATAGACTTGTCGTCAGAAGCCGTGGCTGCGTCCTTGTTGATATAGCCTGCCTGATAATACTTCCGCATGGTTTTCAAGGTGGACTTCATCTTCTCCGTCTCGAACACATTCTTGACCGTCAGAGTCTCGTCGCCGTACTCAATCCCTACCGGGTTCTGGATTAAATCCATATAAATCGGCGCGGAATAGCTGCTGGTCAGGTACATCGGCACCACGTCCGGCTCCTTCTCCTTGATGAGTTTAAGCCACGGCTCCAAATCCTCCAGACTATGAATCTCGTCTACCGGAATATCGTATTTGTCTACATATTCCTTGGTAAATACCCACATAGGCATACTTCCGATTTCCTTCTCGCTTGGAACACCGTAAGTCTTGCCCTGTACCTTTGCGGCCTCCCAGAAACGCTCGTCAATATTCTTGTACATCTCCGTATCCTTGATATAGTCGTCAATCTCAAGAAACGCCCCCTTATTGGAGTTCTGGAGATAGTTGTTGGCCCAGGAACAGGTAAAACACATATCCCAGTCGTCGCCGGTATTGATTACCACCTGCATCTTCTGGTCATAATCGCCCCATCCCGCCGTGTTAATCTTAAGCTTCACACCGATCTCTTCCCCGATGTATTCATTGACCTTCTCAAGAACCTTCTCCTGATCTTTCTGGGCGTCCCCGATCTGCCACCAAGTCAGCTCCACAATCTCGTCGCCGCTGGAATTCGTCTCCGCCTTCTTCTTGCCGCAGCCGGCCGTAAGCCCCGCCGCCATCACCACGGCAAGCCCCGCCGCCGCGAATCCCTTTAACATCTGCAATTTCATCCTTATTCTCCTCCTATTTCCTCTTACTCTTTCACAGCGCCCACCGTCAATCCATTTACAAAGTACCTCTGGAAGAAGGGATAGGCAAATATAATCGGCAGCGTGGAAATGACCACGATCGCCATCTTGATTGTCTCCTTGGGCATGTTCGCCGCCGCCATGATCCCGTCAACGCCCATCGCGGCCTTGTTATTGGCAAGCCAGTCGATGGAGCTCTCGATCTGGATCAGCAGATATTGCAGCGGGATCAAATCCTTGTTATCCATATACATCATAGCATTAAACCAGTCGTTCCAATACCCCAGCGTAAGGAAAAGCCCGATGGTCGCAAGCCCCGGAAGCGCCATGGGTATTACGATCCGGAAAAACAGCCTCCACTCGGACGCCCCGTCAATCTTCGCCGACTCCACCACCGCATCCGGGATGCTGGTCTTAAAAAACGTCCGGAGGACGATGATGTTAAACGAGTTCAGACACAGGGGCAGTATCAGCGCCCAGAGCGAATCTTTCAGCATGAGCACTTTTGTCATGATCAAGTAGTTCGCGATCATACCGCCGCTGAACAGCATGGGTATAGTGATTACGGTTGTGAAAAACTTACGGTAAGCGTAGGTCTTTCTGGACAGCGCATAGGCGTAGGTGCCTGTCAACAGCAGTCCGATGACGGTTCCGACAACGGTAATAAATATCGTCACCCCATAGCTCTTTAAAATATTTTCGCCTGCGCTGACGATATATTCATAAGCGTAAAGGCTTACCTTCTCCGGAATGAACCTGTATCCGTTCATTGCCAGCGAAGCCTCGTCCGTAAATGAGATGATGACGACAAAGATAAACGGTACAACGCATATCAGCGACAGGATTGTCAGTATAATATTAAATGCAACATTGGTCGGAGTCTTAATCTGGTTGTATTTACACTCCTCCGCCTCTAGCTTTTTGATCCTTTTCTGCATTTTGCGTCCGGATATAGTTTCTGTTTTTTGGATATTTTGAGCCTCCACACTCTTGCCTCCTTTCTTTACTATACACGAGATCTGATTTCATTTCTTTTAAATTAGAACAGGGCGTTTTCATTGTCAACTTTAGATACGATTTTATTTGCTATCATAATTAATACGAATCCGACGGTTGACTGGAATAACGCAGCGGCAGAACTCATTCCAATCTCCCCGCTTGTCTTCAGCGCCCGGAATATGTATGTATCCAATACGTTTGTCACCGGGTACAACGGTCCGGAGTTCTTCGGAAGCTGGTAGAACAGACCGAAATCCGCCTTGAAGATTCCGCCTACGGACATAATCAAAAGTATTGTGATTACCGGCTTTAAAAGCGGCAGGGTAATATATTTGATCTGCTGCCATTTCGTCGCCCCGTCAAGAACCGCCGCCTCATAATAGGTCTTGTCGATTCCGCAGATGGACGCCAGATAGACTACGGTATTATATCCCATTCCCTTCCACTGGCTCATGAAAATGATGATAAACGGCCAGTATTTCTTTTCCGTATACCACGAAACCGGATCCCCGCCAAACTGCTGGATAATTCCATTGAAATAACCTTTTTCCGGGTTCAGGAACGCAAACACACAGTAACTTACGACCACCCATGACAGGAAATAAGGCAGGAACATGGAACTCTGGTAGATTTTCATCATTCCCTTGTTCTTGATTTCATTCAGCAATAAAGCCAGCACTACCGGCACTGCGACGCCTAAGATGATAAACGTCAGATTATAAAGCACGGTGTTCCTCACGATGATCCACGCGTCGCCGCTGCTGAACAGGAATTTGAAATTGTCGAACCACACGGTCTCGCTGGTGATCAGATTGTAGAAAAATCCGTCCCCGGACAACCTGAATTTCTTGAATGCTACCAGAATACCGAACAGCGGCAGGTATGCAAAAAACAGAAACCAGACTGCTCCCGGCATGCTTAATATAAGCAGCTCTTTATTCGCCTTAAGCCGGCTAAGGAAATTCCCCTTTGGCTTCCCGGCTTTTTTTGTATTCGCCTTCAACTCTTAACCTCCTCCTTTTCGCAGACGTTCTCACCCTCTTTATTACGGCCGTATCTGCTGAGGGGATATGGTAACGTCTATACCGTCCGTCAACTTACCGGTTCGTTAAACTGCGGTATTTTTTGCTTGTATCAACTATATCATTGTGCAGTTTTTATTGAAAGTTGAAAACTTTCAGGTTCATTGGATAAATTCTAGCACAAAAAAACCGTGAAATAATTTGTCCATTATTTCACGATTTTGTTCACTGATATATATTTTTCCAATGCCGCGCTGCTCTATGTACGATGATACAAAACGTTTCGGTTCTATATAATATCCGCAAGCTCCAAATGCGGGCAGATGTCGGTTGAACGTCCTTTCACGACTCTTCCATTTTTGCAGGCAAGATTAAGACAGCTCAGCACATACGGACATCCGACGCACTCCGTCTTCAACTCCATCCCCGTCCACAGGCAGTTAATCTCTTTATTAAGAATAACTCCTTTATCCGGATCTACATAACCTACGAGATTCTTAGGATGATTTTGGGCAATCGTACACTTTTCAATCTTACCATTCGCCCGAAATACAAACCCGTGAGGATAGCAGGCATAACAAACCTTTGAAAAAGGTGTACCTTGTGTCTTCTCCCACTGCATCCCTATTTTATCTATATAAGCCTTGTGTTCCAGAACGAGTTCTTTTTTCCTTTCTTTAGCAAGAAGATTCAAAGCTTTTACTGTCTCGCCACCCCAATCTCCCACCGGATTGACTGACATAAAGAAACGCTTATCATTGCCGAACAAGTTGTAAAGATGATCGTACCAACTAAATTCCATATTCTCATCCAGAATATTTCTGCGTAGAATAATATGGAAAGGATACTCTTCGGGAGACAATTTGGCAAGCGAAACAAGATTGTCCAATATTGTTTGAAGTGTTCCTTTGCCGGATACATGGGGACGAAACTTGTCGTGCTCCCAACCATCCACCGTAATCTGATAGCTGGTTATTCCTGCCTTATAATACTCACAGAAATTCTTTTCATTGAGAAGATAGCCATTAGTGGTCATACCAGATTTAAAGCAAAACGAATATTTTTCCTGAAGCTTTTGAACTAGATTATTTGTCTCCAAAATTACATCTTTACACAAAGTCGGCTCTCCTCCAAACCAGTTGATATAGATATTGGAGAAATGAGACGCCTGTTCTATAATATATTCTTGAATCCGATCCATCATCGACCGGAACATAGATACTGATTCATGGTCTTCATAGCAATAAGGACATCGGAAATTACATCCTTCTGTGGGCATGATTGTCAATATCAAGGAATGATCCATTAATTTATTAAACTCAGCTAACGCAGTTTTAATTTCTCCCTCATTCAGCAGCAACTCTTGTTCGTGGAGGAACTGCTCTAACGGCGTGGAAATCTTCCGGCATCCGCCGGATTTGACAAGTATACGGAATTCTTCTTGAATCGCCGGCTCCGTAAGCATTACCTTATTTTGCAGCATCTTGGAAGATATGTATATTGCTCCATTTTCTTCATAGTGCCTTATATAACCTGGAAGAATGTACATAGTGTTCTCCTTTCATTGTATTTATCTCTATATGATTTTAAGACGGCAACGCCTTTTATTTATCCTTATACGGCGTCCCCTATGCTGATAGTTTTTAACTGATACACGCAGTCAAACTGTGCCTTACGTTCCGGGGCAAGATGATGACTTACCAAAATCAGCGTCAGTTCCGGATTCCCCAACAGGCTCTCTTCTACAATATTCGCATTCTCCTCATCTAATGCGCTGGTTCCCTCATCTACCAAAAGAATTGAGCGATTGTGGATAAGCGCGCGGGCAATTGCCACTCTCTGCCTCTGACCGCCTGATAGGCTCCCGCCCTCCTCGCCGACCACAGTATCCAGGCCATCCGGCATATTCGCCAAATCGCCTTCCAACGCGCTGCCTTTCAACGCTTTCTGCATCTGCTCATCAGTAAAATCCTGTCCCAGCGTAATATTATCGCGAATAGTAGTGTTAAACAGAAATATATCCTGAGCAATGTAACTTATCTGCTGCTGAAGCTGCTCCGCAGTAAAATCCTTTGCATTTTTGCCGTCAAACCAAATCGTCCCGCCATAGTCCGGAAGCCACCCAAGAAGAAGCCTAAGCAGCGTAGATTTCCCACAGCCGGACGGTCCCGTAAGGGCATATTTCCCACCCTTCTTGAAAGAGGCGGACATTTTCTCCAAAACTGCTTTTTCCCCATAGCTAAAGCTTACATTGTCCACAGTAATAGAGTCCTGTATAGGCTCTGTCATCTGAAATTCCTGCGCATTACCGCCGTCATCATGGACATCAATACGGGCAAAGTATGGCTTGCTGGCGGCTATGCACATACGATAATAAGCAATCAAGTTCAAACCGTTTGAGATAGCGGCGCATGGAGTCCCGCTTCCCCAGAAAACAGAAGCCGGGATTATCCCCTTCATTACCAACAACCCTGTATAGAGCAAAATTAACAACTGTGACGATGCATTCACCAATCCGACGCCGCTATAGATAAATCCGCCTTTACAAGTTTTTTGATATGCCGGTTTTTCCATCTGGTTACTCGCTTCGTCCATACCTTCCTTAAAACGCTCCTTCCTGCCGAAAAAACGCAGAACGTCATACCCGCCAATCAAATCTTTCATACCGCTGACTGCGGCCTCCTGACCTTGCGCACACTTCTCGCCAAGCTGCTGCAATTTTTTTTCAAACAGCTTAGGTATGATAATCATAATGGCTGCAGAAATAAGCGCAGCCGGAAGCAAAGACCAGTGAAGGACAGCCAGAACAGCCATATTTGCAAGAATCTGCGCTAAATAAGATGTAAACATAAAGAAGGATTCCCACGCATTACTCTCAATTTCCTTAATTCCCGTAGTGAACCAAGAGAGATATTCCCCTTTGTCTTGGGCATGGTATGCCTGATAGTCCTTTTGAAGCAATGTTGCCGCCATATCACGCCGGACCGCATTGTTCATTTTCCATACCGAACGTCCCATAAATATTTTTCGTAAACTGTCAAGAGCCAGATACACAAACCATCCCGCAAGATTCATCAGCATCCAGAAAACAAACTCACGTAAATCCAAATCAATAACAGCTTGAGACATCCGTACCGTAATCAGAGCAAAACTCGCCTGTGCCGAATACATGCAAATCTGAATCAGAACCGTAATCAGGTTTGCTTTCCAATATTTCTTTAAATAATAAGACATTTTGAAACCTCCTCAAATAAAAACCAATGCTAAACTTATCTCCATGCGGCGATTTAGAAAGAACACTCCAGCGCTCGATTAAAAATATTATAAAATATAGCTAGAAGAGCTTCGGGATTCCCTGAAACTCTTCTAGCTTTGGCATTACTCTAAACTAACCACAGAAAAAAAGTTAATGGTTGTAGGAGGGCGTGTCCCACCGCGTACAGCAATGTTTTTCTTTTCATCAATAACCTGCATGTGCGTATCTCCTTTCTTTCATATTAACACTGGAAACTATGTATCGTTCTCACGTCCCTTGGTGTGATTATAAGATAACACACACCGCCCGAGCATCCCATATCGTTTTGTGTTTCTTTTAAATAACACAAAACGATAACCTAATCTCTTAACTTGACGGAGGAAATGCCGCATAATAATGATATTATTATATAAGTAATTTTTTTCTTCTGCAACAAATTTAGTCATATTCCGGAACATTCTCTTAATTTCCGCGAATTTTCATAATATTAGCGCTTCTCTTGACTTGAGTGTAATAATATTACATAATAAGATTGCAGGACTTTCAGTGGACTGCTCTTGTCCGTGCGCATGAAAAATACGGAAGGTTCCCGTACATAAGGCGATTATCATAACATACCCTCAGTAAACAACCGGGAGTCCTCTTGTCCACTGAGGGTAGATAATTTATATATTGCCAGACAACTCTAACTATACTGTTCCGCCTGAATATTGAAAAGTTCCTGATACCGTCCCTTCTTCTCCAGAAGTTTCTCATGGGTGTCAAAATCTGCGACTGTCCCGTTCTCAATCACGAGAATCCGGTCAGCCAGAACCGAGGAAGACATCCGGTGGGAGATATAGATGACCATGCTTTCCCCCGCTAATTCATCAAAGGTCTTGTAGAATTCTGCCTCTGCATAAGGATCCATTGCCGAGGTGGGTTCGTCTAATATTTTCAAGCTGCTTTGCTTATTCAGCATTCTCGCCAGAGCAAGTTTTTGCTCTTCGCCGCCGGAGAATTCGATGCCGTCCTCATCGTATACTTTCGAGTAAATACTTTTCGCACCTTGAGGCAGCGCTTCTACTTTGTCTTTCAGGTTTACTTTCCGGAGTATCTCCAGGATATCCTGTCCGCCGGCTTTTCCATCAGCAGTATTTTCCTCCACGCTGACCGCAAACAGGCGGAAATCCTGAAACAGAGTAGATATCTGCGCAATGTATGACGAATACTGGTAGTTATTGATGGGCCGGCTGTTTACCAGAATCTCTCCTTCATCTGGCTGGTACAGTCTGCATAAGAGTTTGACGATGGTTGTTTTACCAGCTCCATTAAGCCCTACGACGGATATTTTTTCCCCTTTATGGATGGCAAAGGATACGCTCTTTAACACGGCGGCGGAGCTGTTGGGGTAGGCGAATGTCACGTTCCGGAATTCAAGTGTTTCAATGTTCCCCAATTCAAGCGTACCGTCGGAAATCTCTTCTTTTAGCTCCATAAGTTCAATCATTGGTTCCGCATATTTCAGGAACATATAGAACCGCATAACATTTTGGGTACACTCTGATACCGTGTTAAGAAATGTGATTCCAAGCGATGCATAGAAACTAAATGAGGACACGGTAAGCTTTTGCTTCATTACTTTTTTGAATACCGAGAAATAAATCCCGGCCATGCCAACATACTTGACTGTCTCAACCAGGCTCTGGATTAGGATGGTCTTTTTTTGATAGCGGTCAAAATACAGCGTCAGTTTGTCTGAGAACCCGCCGAATTTTCCAAGCAGTAATTTCCCAACGGTGTAAAAACGGTAATCCTTGCCATATTCCTTAGATAGGAGTGTTTCCAGATAATAAACATACTTACGGTCTATCTCTACGGTTTTTTCAAAATAATCCTGTTCAATATGTACAAATATTATGTAGAAAATGACGTTTAAGGCTGCCGCGCATATCAGGATGATAAATAACGGCATATCAAAGTGTATCAGGATTCCGGATATACTGACAAGGACGAACACGTTCTGGATTAATCCGAATCCCCGCCGGAAGACAGAATCGATACATCCTTCTTCCTTGATGCAGAATTCCGCCCTTTTTACTAAGTCAAGATAATAGGGATTCTCAAGGTATTCGTAAGGCATCCGGCAAATCTTATCGAATATGAGGTGATCCAGCCTTTCCTCCATCCAATCCTGGGCGGTTTCATATAGGTAATCGGAAAGCCTTTTCAACAGATAAATCCCTGTTCCTGCCAGTATCCAAAGGGCAATTCCTGTGAGTCCGTCCTCTGGCAGCCCTGACTCTAAGCTTTTGATGACAAGCGATACGAACATTGCGATGTAAAATGCCTGGGCTGCATAGACGAGACAGCGGAACAGAACGACCGCAAATATTTTCCGATATGCCTGGTATGAAATGCGGATAAATTTAATCAGTATTTTAGCTAAAGCCATTTTTCCCCACCCCTTTTCTATAGTATTTTCCTTGAGTGACAAACATGTCGTAATATTTTCCTTTTCTTCCGATCAGCTCTTCGTGGGTCCCTGTTTCTTCTATGCCGTCCGGGGAAAGCAGGTAAATCCGGTCGCAGAATTTGGTGCTGGACAGGCGGTGGGAGATGAAGATTACCGTCTTATCTTTTGCGGCTTGGCAGAATAATTCATAGACTTCCATTTCTGCCAACGCATCTAAAGCGGAGGTAGGTTCGTCCATAATATACAAATCAGCTTCTTTGTACAATGCCCTTGCAATGGCGACCTTCTGTTTCTCGCCGCCGGATAGTTCAACGCCGTTTTCGTCGATGATTTTCAGGAGGGAGGTGTCATACTGCCGGGGGAGGGTTTCGATCTTTTTATCCAGATTCATTGCTTTCAGGCATTGGACGGCGCGTTCACGGCTTGCTGCGTCTTCTGTATAACCTGTGACGTTTTCAAGGATGCTGGCGGCGTAAATGTTGATATCCTGATATACGGCGGAAATTTTCTTGCAGTAGGCGTCTTTGTCGATTGTGTTGATATTTACCCCATTTACCAGGATTGCTCCTCCAGTTGGGTCGAACAGCCGGGTAAGCAGCTTAATGATGGTGCTTTTCCCCGCGCCGTTGATTCCCACGAATGCAATCTTTTCCCCGGGCTTGATTTCGAAGTTGATATTATCTAACACCAGCTTATCGGCTGACGGATACCGGAAGGAAACGTCTGAGAATTGGATTGTCCCGATATGCCCTCCGGGAAGGCCTTTGCCTGTGCGTTGGCTGATGTAGCTTTTGTCGTCCGTTAGGTCGAAGTAATGGGAGCTGTAGACGGCGTGCCGTATCAGTTCCACCCGTTTGTCAGAGGCAGAATCTAAAGCCTGGTTCAGGGCGGCCGCCATTCCGAGATACAGCGTTACCTGGCTTAAATCGATGTTTCCGTTGTAATACTCGAATGCCAGTATCAGGCATATAGCCAGGTTGCGTATGCATACCAGTAGCTCGTTCAGGAAACCAAGATTCCGTTTCCGACGGAACACACTTTGCTGGCTGCGGACGTATTCTTCGGATTTGGATAGGAATTTATCCTTTAGCATTCCGGACAAAGCGAAGATTCGGATGTCTTTTCCGTAAGAAAAATCGTAGCCTATTCCGGAAAAATAGCTTTTCTGTTTATTTAGTTTTGCTCTTACCGGTTCGTTTTTTTCAATGCATTTGGCAATGCGGGCATTGAGTTTTCCGCTGAGATATACGGATAGCAGGCAGATACATATGATGCCGATGTGGAAACGGAGTAGGGGGATGCTGCATAGGATAGAGGCTGCCGTATATTTTCCCATATCAATTAGAGTCATGTATGTGCCGTAGAATCCATCGTAGCCTCCTAACGCGTCGATGGCGCTCTGGTTTTTGGTGGAAAAGTCGGCGTCTTCTAAGTGGCGGTAATCGATTTGCTGGTACCATTTCTGGTATTTTTGCAGTTCGTTGCGGCGCAGTTCTGCTAAACGCATTCCGAGGAGGTTGTCGCATAGGATTCCAAGGAGACTTACCAGAAGGATTGCTGCAAATATGCCGGCGATTATGTATGCGTTTTGGGCTCCTGCGCCGCCTGTGCCAATCCAGGAAACGAAGAGTTTGGGGATTACGGCTAACAGGGGCGGGCTGATGCCGGCGCATAGGATGGTTGCCAGCATGCATATGTATAAATATTTTTTGTTTTCTTCATTTAAAATTTTAAGTTCCCGTATGATAATGGGGAGGACTTTTTTTTTATTTTTTAACATGGCTTTCCTCTGAGTTTTTCTATTTATATCTATAAAAATTTGTAATAATTTTTTTGAATTTTTCAATATCATTATGATAATAAAATATTAGTTGTTTTAAAGAATATGCATATAACTCTTTTCTTGGACAATTATCTTGGATATAAGGAGGATTTTTCTCACGCTTTACATATGGAGCTATACAATCTGTACAAAGCCATTTAGCCCAACACTTGCTACAGAATTTGTTTTTCTTTTCGTTATATACATTTATTCTATTATCGTTTGCTCCATACTTATATAATAAAGATATACAAGGATATTGTTTACCTTTGGAATCAAATAAAATCTGACTATTATTACCCAAACCTGCACAAAAAAAGGGGTTACCTATTTTTTCGACTAAGGCTGTAATTACGGGGGTCACATATTCATTAGAGCTTTCATTTAAAGGGAAATTACATAAATTTTCGTAGATTTGTGATATTTTTTCTTGCTCCGTTATTTTTTTACCAACTAAATTAAACGATTTTTTATTAGTAAATACTTCGCTAATAGAATACCGCATTCCAATATTTTCGAAATATTTTAGTAATTCATTATATGAAATATTTTCTGTATGATATTTTGTATAAGTACAATTTAAAACTATCCGGTCCTTAATAGGACTGTTCTTTAATTTCTGTATTACCTCTATTACTTTATTGTGGGGACAGCCAATTCTCAAATCGTTATGAATTTGCGGTGGTCCATCTATGCTAATTATGACTTTAAAATTATATCTTATAAAGAATTGTATCATACGTTCGTCTATAAGTATAGCATTAGTTGTAATTTCGTAATTTTTAACAGACATCTGTTTTTGTAAGTTTTCTACGATAAACTGCATTATTTTATAATTCAACAGCGGTTCTCCGCCAAAAAATGACACAGTATTTATTTCACTATAATTTGTTGTTAAAAAATGGATAATCTGCTCTGCGCTTTTCTTATCCATTATTGAGCTTTGAAAATATGTCTTTTGTTCTCTTTGATAACAGTATTGACAACGTCCATTGCACAACTCACTAACAAGAATTAAAGCTGTTCCTAATATATTAGGGGTACACGTAAAAAGAGGAATAGATCCTTTTTCCTTTTCTGGTAAATAATCTTTGTAAAGTTCTAAAGAAGTACCATCAAAAAAATATTTTGTTTTATTAATTGAAAATTCGTAAATCATAAATTTTACCTCGAATTAAAAGAGTTCTGTAGTATATGTATATACTGAAATATCGGGCATAAGCCCGATATTTTTAGCCATTTTTGTGTACGCCACAATGTGTTGGGTAACCAATACCACAATGAATATGTTCGCCTAAAATTTCTTCGATATACAAACTAAATTCATTTTCAGGTAATTCGTTTTCAACTGTTTTAGAAATATTTTTTAAATTCTCCATATGAAACACCTCCTTCTTTCATATTAACACCGGAAACTATGTATCGTTCTCACGTCCCTTGGTGTAATTAAAAGATAATAAACACCGCCCGACCATCCCATATCGTTTTGTGTTTCTTTTAAATAACACAAAACGATAACCTAATCTCTTAACTTGACGGAGGAAATGGCATGGATCATAATGGCAAATAAGCAGGTATGAAAAATTCCTGCCCTGTGGTAAATGATCTTGTTCCTGTCACGGGTAAAATCAATCCCGGGACGCTTGCAGAAATCCTCCCGGTGTTGGTTCATCTTTTCAATTTCAGACAACAAGATCTGTTTAATTTTTTCAGGGGTAGTCATAGTGTGCCTCCTTTGGTCAAAAGTGATAATATCTCCTGACAAAAGGGCCGCCCTCGTTTCCGCAAAAATGATTAGAAACGAGGGCGGCCGCACATTTTGACCTCCGTGCCAACCCCTTAGAGTAATTTTTTGAAAATTTTGAGTTAGCCCCCTATTCAGAGTCTAACTCAATAGCTTAACTAACTGACATTGCGTGTGAACAGTAACTATTAACGCTTCTCTTGACTTGAGTGTAATAATATTACATAATAAGATTATTACATAAAAGGAGACAATTTATATGGAGGAACTATTCCTTGGAGAGTATATCCGCCAAGAACGGCTGAAACAAGGGGTTACACAAGAGCAGTTGTGCGAAGGCATCTGCGAACCCATTACTGTTTCACGCATGGAAAACGGCAAGCAGACGCCTTCCTACAACCGAATCCTCGCTTTTCTACAACGTCTTTCTCTACCGGACGACCGGTATTTCGCCGTATTAAGCGAAAACGAACTGGAAATCAAGAACTTACAGGATGAGATTCGCACCGACGCCGCTCGGTTTTCCCAAGCCGCACCGGAAAACCAGCCCGGGATACGAACCGCCGGAATACGAAAGCTGGAGAAACTGGAAGCTCTCGCAGAACCGGACGACCGAATCATCCGTCAGTTCATTTTGTCTATGAAGATAACCTTTGGCAAGTCTGATGGTTCTTACAGCCCTACGGAGGCGCTGGACGGCTTGTTGAAAGCCCTTCACATCACGATTCCTAACTGTAATCCGGAAAAATTCAACTTAGGCCTGTCCAGTCTGGAGGAGACTTCATTAGTCTGTCGGATTGCGTACATCTATGCGGAGATGGGACAAATAGATAAAGCAATCGGCATATACCGCCAATTACTTAAATTTGCACAGAAACCTAATTGTGAGACGTCACGGTATGCCGAGAAGTTTGCATTGATCGCACTTGGTTGCACCCGTACGCTCCTCTTGGCAGAGAAGTATGATGATGCACTTGAAACTGCCCAATTTGGACAGGAGACTTGCGTAAAGTATGGTCACTATCAATTTCTTCCCGAATTTCTGGAGCTTTTGGGAAAATGCTACTTTTATAGGGATGAGCTGGAGAACTGCAAAGAATTCTATCGGGCGGCATACTGTCTCTATAATGAAACAGGAAACGAAAGCGGGCGGCTTCTCATTGAAAAAGATGTTAAAGAGAAATTGGATTTGATATATCCATTTTAATTTCCCTACCTTAACTTGACAAAGGTACTTATACGTACACGGTAAGATAGAAGGAGGTATCCCATGAGAGAGTTATCATTGGGCGAATACATTAAGCAAGAACGAATAAAACAGGGGATTACTCAGGAACAATTATGTGAAGGTATCTGTGAACCCATTACTATTTCACGTATGGAAAACGGGAAACAACCCCCTTCCTATACCCGTATCCGTACCTTTCTCCAGCGGTTAAGCCTGTTGGATAATCAGTATTCTGCTTTGTTAAGCCAAAATGAGTTGGAAATTAAAACCTTACATGATGAGATTCTTGCCAACGCCATCCTGTTTGACCGCTCTGCACCTGAAGATCGTTTCAAACTTAGAGCCATAGGGATGCAAGAGCTAGAGGCACTGGAAAAGCTTGCAAAACCGGACGATGGAATTATCCACCAGTACATTTTAGCCATGAAGGGAACTTTTGGTAAGCCCGGTGAACCTTACAGTCCAAAGGAGCGATTAGAACTTTTGCGGGAAGCTCTGCATATCACAGTTCCAAATTTTAATATAGAAGAAATCAATCGCGGTCTATACAGTCTGGACGAAATCTCCATAATCATCCAGATCGCTAACATATATGCAAAGATAGAACAACTAAACAAATCTATTGACATTTACCGCCAACTATTTAAGTATGCGCAGAGGCACTATCATAAAACATCACACTATGCCGGAAAATTTGCACTGATTGCTCATAACTACACACAATTTCTCTCTAGTGCAAGACGATATGACGAAGCGCTTGATATTGCTGAACAGGGACGGAAAGTCTGTGTAAAGTTCACTCACTATCAATTTCTACCCGGACTTTTAGAGCACTCAGGCGGCTGTTATTTCTATAAGGGAGAACTTGAGAAATGCAAAGAATACTACCGAGCAGCGCATTGTCTCTATAAAATAATAAAAAACGACCGCGATAGACATGTTTTGGAAATGACAGCCAAAGAGCGTCTGAATTTGGAATTTCCCTTTTAGTTACTCCAATTATCCGGTTCCGTTGGATACGACATCATACCATCCCTTGAGACAAACTTTTCCGTTGATGTCAATTTCTTCTCTTTTTCCTCGAATTCCTGTTTCACATTTTCCGAAACCGCCAAAGGATTATTTGAATCGGAATTCGTGCTGGCATAAACCTCCGTATGCAACATTGAAATGCTCAACAACAAAACCGCCACTAGTGCCGTTAATTTGTTTTTCATTTTGGTAAAACCGCCCTTTCTTTTTCTTATAGTAATAAAATACACCACAATTTCCCAGAACACCATATCGTTCTGGGTTTTTTATTTTTAACACTAAACGATATGTCAGATATTTTTTAATAATGAACTCTCTCGTCGAAAAATGTCGACCGAATTTAATTGAGAAAATTATTAGAAGATGATAAAATAATTCCGTAAGAGAAAGAATATTCAATCTGGTCCGGTATTTTGAAAATATACGGAAACTTTTCCAGTAAATCAAGACTTAGAAAATTCTTTTATAAGAAAATAAATATCACGATTAATCCGGACTTCCTTTTTTCACTATAGACTAGCATCTATATTTTTCATTTCTTAAATTCGGAAACTATCAGCTTCCCCATTTGCAGAACAGTAATCCCATAAAAGAGATTTTATAGAATGATTTGACAATTGCACAAGCATTTTATTTAGGAGGTATTATATTTGACAAACGTATTACGGACATATTTCCCAATGCTCCAAAGCCGTGATCAGATCCTTCAAAAGATCCATTGCACGAATGACCTGCACGCAATCTTTCAAAGTTGGGACAACAAGCGGCAGGAAGAGTTCCTCGATTTCTGTACGGGCGCAAAAGGCGTCAAGATGCTCTATGACTTTTGCATTAAGGCAATACTGGATCCGGAAGTTTATCCGGAACGAATCGAGGAGTTCATCTCCTTATTGCTTGGGAAATCAGTCAAACTTCTAAAGGTTCTTCCTAATGACAATACCCGTATTTCGGATGAATCCTCCCTGTTAATTATGGATTTTCTTGTACAGTTAATGGACGGGAGTATCGTCAACGTAGAAATCCAGAAGATAGGCTATGCCTTCCCTGGCCAACGAAGCGCATGTTATTCGGCAGATTTGTTGCTGCGGGAATACAAACAGGTTCGCAGCCAGATGACAAAAAAGACTTTTTCTTACCGCAAGATTTCCGATGTCTATACTATCGTTCTGTTCGAGAAAAGTACCCCCGAATTCCACCGGTTTCCGGATAAATATCTACATAAATTCCAACAGGAATCCAATACCGGGTTAAGGCTCAATCTTTTACAGAAATTTGTCTTTGTGGCGCTTGACATCTACGGAAAAAAACATCAGAATAAGGGTATAAAGGATCGGCTTAACGCATGGCTTACTTTCCTGAGTACTGATGCGCCTGAGGATATCATTGCTCTGATCGAAAAGTATCCGGATTTTAAGCCGATGTATGAGCAGGTATATGAGATTTGCCAGAATATTGAGCAGGTGATGGGTATGTTTTCAAAGGAATTGTATGAATTAGACCGAAATACCGTTCGGTATATGATTGATGAACTTCAGGAAGAAAATATGCGGTGGAAAGAGCAGGATAAACGCAATCAGGCAGAAATCGAACACTGGAAGGAAGTAAACCGGCGCAATCAAGAGGAGAATCAACGCAATCAGGCAGCTCTAAAAGAAGAAATTGAACGTCTGCGGAAGGAATTGGACCGAAAACGGTAATGAACGATGTTTAAAGGCCTGCATCGAAAAGTATCAGGATTTTAGGCCAATGTATGAGCAGGTATATGAGATTTGCCAGAATATTGAGCAGGTGATGGGTATGT